>JBEIOV010000023.1:0-47661 GCA_040377375.1 Hylemonella sp. | reverse complement strand
GCGCCCTGGTCACCGGCCGGGGGGGCGACAGCGCGGTGCGGGCGGGCGCGGCCGGTGCCGCGGTGGGGGGCTCGGCCGGCGCCGTGTCCGGCGCGCTGCAGGAGAAAGCCAGCAGCACCTACCGCCACTTCGTGCAACGCTGCCTGAGTGACAAAGGCTTCGAGGTCATCGGCTGGAACTGAATCGCTGGCGCCGGCATTACAGCAGCGCGTAGGTGGCCGTGGCGCGGCACACGCTGTTGCCGTCGGCGCCGCCGCGGATGTCGATTTCGCCAAACGCGAGTGACTTGCCGACGCGCACCAGGCGCGCTTCGACCAGGGCGTCCTGATTGGACAGGGGCTTGAGAAAGCTGCTGTTCATCTGCACCGTGGTGCAGGGCCTGAACTCGCCGAAATGATGGAACAGGGCCAGCGCCACGGCCGTGTCGGCCGCGGCCATCATGGCCTGCCCGCACAGGATGCCGCCGGTGCGGGTCAACTGCCCGCTGTGCGGCAGGCGCAGCGTCACCCCTGCCGCATCCAGCGATTCCACCCGCAGGTCCAGCGCCTGCACCCAGGGGGCGAAATACGCGGCCAGGGCCGACTGCAGGGTGGTGGCGTTCATGCTCATGGGTGCTCCTCCGGTCTCACGGTTCGTGGCTGGCCGCCGCGCAGGCACGGCAGATGATGGCGTATTGTCCGTTGCCGGCGTGCCACGGCGGGTGGCCGGCGCAAATCCGCAATTTTTTCAGGCGCAAAGGGTTTTTCAGCACAAAGGCTTCCATCTTGCGCTGGTCTGCGTTATCGTGAATCCGGTACAGGTCAGCTCTGGAGGCGTTTGATGGCCAAGCGTTTGATTCCCGATTTGACAGACGGGCGCATGCTTGTCACGCCGGGCCTCAAAGAGGCGCCGGTGCTGGATTTGATGTGCTCGCATTTTGTGCTCACGCTGGCCGTCAGGCAGGGCTCGGGCTTTAATGCGCGGCGCGACCTCAACGGCGTGGTGGCGCTGGCCGGGCGCCATCTCGTGTGGCCGGCGCCGGTGCTGGCCCGCGTGCGCGCGTTTTTGGCGCATCGCTGCGCCGGCAACGAGTTGTGGCGCGGCCACGAGGCGCTGGGCCCGCAGGAATTCATGGCGCGCTTTGGCGTCTGGCGCGGCCTGTACGAGGAAGGAACGCTGTTCTTCTATCTCGATGAGTACACCAAGGACCAGCTCAAGGACCTGATCGCCGTCTTGTCGGCCACCTGCGACTGGCTGGCGCAGGTCCTGAAAAAGCAGTCCACCCTGGTGGAGAAAAACATCAATGCGCTCGGCGGCCTGCTGCAGCTCAACAAGGCCGAACGGGCCTTGCTGCTGTATGGCACGCTGGCGCGCTACCAGCGCGAGCTGCGCAGCATCCTGGTGGAATTCAAGGTCAACAACGCGCCGGAGGCCTATGCGGCCCTGGCCGATGTGGCGGGCGTGAACGCCGCCGAGGTGGGCGAGGCCCTGCGCGCCGGCTCGCGCCTGGAGCGCATCGGCCTGGTCGAGAACCTGATCTCCGAACACAACATCACCGATCTGGCCGACCTCATGAAGGTCAGCGAGAAACTGCCGCCGGTGCTGATGCGGCAGTACCGGGATCAGGCCGAGCTCATGGCCGTGTTCACCCGGCCCTCGGCCAAGAGCCACCTGACGGTTGCTGATTTTTCCTTTGTGGAGGAGGACGCGCAGGTGCTGTGCGCCCTGCTGCGCCATGCCGTGGCGCGCAAGGAAGCCGGTGTCAACGTGCTGCTCTACGGCCCGCCGGGCACCGGCAAGACCGAGCTGGCCAAGGTGGTGGCGCAGGCAGCCGGGCTGGAGCTGTTCGAGGTCGAATACGCCGACCGTGACGGCAATTCCCTGAGCGGGCGCGACCGCTACCGTTCGCTGCAGATTGCCCAGGTGTTTCTCAAGGGCAGCGCGCAGGCCGCGCTGCTGTTTGACGAGGTCGAGGATGTGTTCCCGCCGATCTCCAGCGAGGCGGCCCAGCTGCTGGCGCGGGCCGAGCAGGTGGTGGCGCCCCCCAGCGGCAGCGTCAGCGGCAAGGCCTGGGTCAACCAGATCCTGGAATCGAACGCCGTGCCCACCATCTGGGTGACCAATCGCATCGAGCAGATCGACCAGGCCTTTCGCCGCCGTTTTGCCTATCACCTGCAGCTCAAATCCCCGCCGCCCGGCGCGCGCGAAGGCCTGGTGCGCAAGACGCTGGAGGGCGTGGACGTGTCCGAGGCCTTCGTGGCCCGCCTGACCGCGCGCAAGGGACTCACGCCGGCGCAAATCCGCACGGCAGTGCGCTTCGCCGGGCTGGTCAGCCCGGCGCCTCCCAACCCGGGGCTGGTCAGCCCGGTGCCTCCCCATTCGGGGCCGGTCAGCCCGGCATCCCCCAGCCCGGCGTCTCCCAACGCGGGGCCGGTCGGTCTGGCCGTTCCAGATCCGGGGCCGGCCAGTGAGCCGGCCGGCGCCGCCCCGGTGCCCGCCATGGAGAGCCTGATCGAGCGTCAGCTCAGGAACGCCGACCTCGCGCTGGGCAATCGCGCCAGCGACATGCGCGAGCGCCGCATGGTCACGCGCTACGACCTGGACATGCTCAACGTGGAAAGCCGTTATGCGGTGCCGCGCATGCTGCAGGCGCTGCAGGCGCGCGGCCATGGCACGCTGTGCTTTTACGGCGCGCCCGGCACCGGCAAGACCGCGCTGGCCGAGCACATTGCCAACACGCTGGGCAGGTCGATCATCATCAAGCAGGCCAGCGACCTGATGAGCAAGTTCATCGGCGAGACCGAGCAAAACATGGCGGCCATGTTCGAGGAAGCCGAAAACGAAAACGCGGTGCTGCTGCTGGACGAGGCCGACAGCTTCTTGCAGGACCGGCGCGGCGCGCAGCGCACCTACGAGGTGACCGAGGTCAATGAAATGCTGCAGGGCATGGAGCGCTTCAACGGCATCTTCATCTGCACCACCAACCTGTTCGAGCGCATCGACCAGGCGGCGCTGCGGCGCTTTACCTTCAAGATCAGGTTCAAGCCGCTCACGCGCGAGCAGCGCGAGACCATGTTCGCGGTGGAGGCGCTGGCGGGCGACACGGCCCGTCTGGGCCCCGACCTGCGTTCCCGCCTGGCCGCGCTCGATCAGCTGTGCCTGGGCGATTTCGCGGCCGTGCGGCGCCAGGCGGTCATCCTGGACACCGAGCTCGACGCCGTGGAGTTCCTGGAACAGCTCGAGGCCGAGCACCGCATCAAGCCCGAGGTGCGGGATGCGCGTGGCATGGGCTTCCTGCAGTAGGGGCTGCGCCGGCCTCGGGCTGCCCCCTGGCCGTTCCTCAGGCGCCGGTTTGCGCGGCGACCCAGCGCAGGTAATCCATCGATCCCGCGGTGATCGGTAGCCGCACGACCTCGGGCGTTTCGTAACTGTGGTGCGCGCGGATGAAATCTTCCAGCGGCGGGTACTGCGCCGCGCGGGTCTTGATGAGCAGCAGGTATTCCCGGCTCTCGCAGGGCGCGTTCTTCCATTCGTAAAAGCTCCGGATGGCCTGCAGCTGCACGCAGGCGCCCAGGCGGGCCTGCACGATCTGGCGGGCCAGGGTTGCGGCCTCTTCCTCGGATGAGGTGGTGGTCATCACCAGGCAGAACTCGGGTGCTGGGGCTTCTTGGGGCATGAGGGCTTGTTTATAGCGCTTCTGGTCCGTTTTTTAAACTCACGAATCAAAACCAGCCCGAGCCCTTGAACAACAAGCGCAGGCAGCTATAAAAACTATAGCGAAACCACGCTCAACACCGCTTCGCCGTAAGCTTCCAGCTTCTTCGCCCCAATTCCGCTGATGCCCTGCAAATCATCCAGCGTCTGCGGCGCGCGCTCGGCAATGGCCGCCAGCGTGGCGTCGTGAAAGATCACATAGGCCGGCAGGTTGTGCTCGCGCGCCACGTCGGCGCGCCAAGCCTTGAGGGCGGCAAAACGCGTCTGCGCGGCGGCGTCCAGCGCGGCGGGCGCCTTGGCACCGGGGGCCGCGCCGCGCCGGGCCTTGCGCTCGGCGGGGGACGAGACCGACTCGCGCAGCTGGATGCGCACCTCGCCCTTGAGCACGGCGCGCGAGGCGTCGGTGAGCCGCAGGGTGTTGAAGGCCTGCGCATCCACCGCGACGGCGCCGATGGCAATGAGCTGGCGCAGCACGCCGCGCAGCTGCGTCTCGCTGAACTCGGCGCCGATGCCGAAGGTGCTCAAGCCGTCGTGCCCAAACTGCGCCATCTTCTCGGTCTTCTTGCCGCGCAGGATGTCCATGATGTGGCCGGTGCCAAAGCTGATGCCGCTGGCCTGCTGCACGCGGTAGATGCAGGAGAGCAGCTTGCGCGCGGCGTCGGTGCCGTCCCACACCGCGGGCGGGTTGAGACAGTTGTCGCAATTGCCGCAGGGCTGACTGGCTTCGTCAAAGTAAGCCAGCAGGCGCACGCGCCGGCAGTCGGTGCCCTCGGCCAGCGACAGCAGGGCGTCGAGCTTGCCGCGCATGACCTGCTTGAAGTCCTCGCCGGCCGGGCTCTCGTCGATCATGCGGCGCTGGTTCACCACGTCCTGCAGGCCGTAGGCCATCCAGGCGTCGGCCGCCGCGCCGTCGCGCCCGGCGCGGCCGGTCTCCTGGTAGTAGCCCTCGATGTTCTTGGGCATGTCCAGGTGCGCGACGAAGCGCACGTCGGGCTTGTCGATGCCCATGCCGAAGGCGATGGTCGCCACCATCACCAGGCCGTCCTCGCGCAGGAAGCGGTCCTGGTTCTTCTGGCGCAGCGCCGGGTCCAGCCCGGCGTGGTAGGGCAGGGCGTTGACGCCGGCATCGCACAGCGTCTGCGCGATGTCCTCCACTTTTTTGCGCGACTGGCAGTACACGATGCCGGCGTCGCCCGCATGCTCGCGCTCGATGAAGCGCAGCAGCTGCGTGGTGGCGTCCTTCTTCTCGACAATCGTGTAGCGGATGTTGGGCCGGTCAAAGCTGCTGACGAACTGCTGCGCGTTTTCCAGCTGCAGCCGCTCCAGGATGTCCGCGCGCGTGAGGGCATCGGCCGTGGCGGTGAGGGCAATGCGCGGCACATCGGGGTAGCGCTCGTGCAGCACCGTGAGCGCCCGGTATTCGGGGCGGAAGTCGTGGCCCCACTGGCTCACGCAGTGCGCCTCGTCGATGGCAAACAGGCTCAGGTGGCCGCGCTCGTGCAGGGCGTCGAGCTGGGCCAGGAAGCGCGGCGTGGTGACGCGCTCGGGCGCGGCATAAAGCAGCGTGTACTCGTCGCGCAGCAGCTGCCGCTCCACCTGCGCGGCGTCCGCCTGGGACAGGCTGGAGTTGAGGAAGGCGGCGCTCACCCCGGCTTCATGCAGGGCGCCCACCTGGTCGTGCATGAGCGCGATCAGCGGCGAGATCACCACCGCCGTGCCGTGGCCGGCGCGCTGCCGGGCGATGGCCGGGATCTGGTAGCACAGCGACTTGCCGCCGCCGGTGGGCATGAGCACCAGCGCGTCGCCGCCGGCCACGACGTGGTCGACGATGGCCTGCTGCGGGCCGCGAAACTGTTCGTAGCCGAACACCTCGCGCAGGATGGGGTGGGTGGACAAAACGATTTGCTATGAAATAAATAGCTGCTCACGCAGTCCAATCAAGGGCTGCGGGCAGATTTGTCTTACATCTGTTCCCAGGGCAGGCCGTCAAAACGCCAGCCGTTGAGGGTGGAGCGGTGGAACGCGTCGTCCAGATCGCCTTCGAATCCGTGCAGCACGTTGACGACATGGCTGAAGCCGGCCGCTTCCAGGGCCCGCCCGGCATCCAGCGTGCGCTTGCCGCTGCGGCAGATCAGGATCACAGGGCGGTTCTTGTCGGCGCCCGCTTCGCGCTCGACGGCCGCGACAAAGCGCGCCGGGTCCGGCGTCAGGTCCGGGTATTCGTACCAGGCGATGGTGTGCACGCCGGGCGGGCGGCCCACGTAGAGCGACTCGATCTCCATGCGCACGTCGACGAACAGGGCGTCGGGTTCTTGCTGGAGCAGGGCCCAAGTTTCTTTGGGGGAAAGGTTCTTCATATCCGCTATTGTCCCGGCTTTTGGATGCGCGGCTGCGGCAGCGCGGCCAGCCACGCGCAGGCAGGCTTCGGGCCCGTCATCCTCGGGGTCTTTCAATAACCCGCCGATAACCGGGTTGGAGATGAAGCACATACACTAGCCTCCCTGCCCGATGCTTTCTACAATGCTGCCGTCATGAAGCCCATCCACTACACCCGTGCCCAGGCCCTGCCGGATATTCTGGCCCACCGCATTGTCATTCTGGACGGTGCCATGGGCACCATGATCCAGCGCTTCAAGCTCAACGAGGCCCAGTACCGCGGCGAAGGGTATGCCGGTCCTGGCGGCGCCGGCGGGCGCTTCAAGGATTTTCACAAGGACGTCAAGGGCAACAACGAGCTGTTGTCGCTCACCCGCCCCGATGTGATCCGCGACATTCATGAGGCTTATCTGGCCGCTGGCGCCGATCTGATCGAGACCAACACCTTCGGCGCCACGCGCGTGGCCCAGGCCGACTACGACATGGCGCATCTGGCGCGCGAGATGAATCTGGCCTCGGCGCAACTGGCGCGCGCGGCCTGCGACAAGTTCTCCACACCCGACAAACCCCGCTTCGTGGTCGGCGCCCTGGGCCCCACGCCCAAGACCGCCAGCATCAGCCCCGATGTGAACGACCCGGGCGCGCGCAACACCTCGTTCGAGGAACTGCGCGCCGCCTACTTCGAGCAGGTGCAGGCCCTGGTCGAGGGCGGCGCCGACGTGCTGATGGTGGAAACCATTTTCGACACGCTCAACGCCAAGGCGGCGCTGTTTGCGATCGACGAGTATTTCGAGGCCTCGGGCCAGCGCCTGCCCCTCATCATCAGCGGCACCGTGACCGATGCCTCGGGCCGCATCCTGAGCGGCCAGACCGTCACCGCCTTCTGGTACAGCGTGCGCCATGCCCAGCCGCTGGCCATCGGCCTGAACTGCGCGCTGGGCGCGGCGCTCATGCGCCCCTATATCCAGGAGCTCAGCAAGGTGGCGCCGGACACGTTCATCAGCTGCTACCCCAACGCGGGCCTGCCCAACCCGATGAGCGACACCGGTTTTGACGAGACGCCGGAGGTGACCTCGCGCCTCCTGCGCGAGTTCGCCGCCGAAGGGCTGGTCAATATCGTGGGCGGTTGCTGCGGCACCACGCCGGATCACATCGGTGCCATCCACGCCGCGGTGGCACCGCTGGCCACGCGGGCCGTGAACAGCGGGCCGTTCTACTGCGAAGCGGCCTGACGCCCGGCGGCTTGTCCTCAGCGGTCCTGGGGATTTGCCGCCGGCGGCACAATACGGTTTCCCATCAAGGGGAGTAGTCGACCAGCCAGCGGAGCCCACGCTCCCGGCGCTGGGGCCCGCGCCGTCAATACGCTGTGTCAAAACAGCCGGCGCCGGCGCCCGCATCCATGTGCGGACCTGGCAAGACCTTGCGGGTGTTTCATCAACACTGCAAGCGAGGTTTTCTATGCAAAGCATTGCGCCACTGTGGCTGTGGCTGGTTTTCGTCGCCTTCGTCCTGGCGGCACTGTTCGTCGATTTCGTCGTCCTCAAGAAGCAGGGCTCCCATGAAGTGGGTGTCAAGGAGGCGCTGAACTGGTCGCTGATCTGGATCGTCCTGAGTTTCGTCTTCAACGGCCTGTTCTGGTGGGCGGTGCAGCGCGAGACCGGCTCCACGGCGCTGGCCAACGAGAAATCGCTGGAGTTCCTCACCGGCTACCTGATCGAGAAGAGCCTGGCGGTGGACAACATCTTCGTCTTCCTGCTCATCTTCACCTACTTCGCCGTGCCGGCGGCCTACCAGAAGCGCGTGCTGATGATCGGCATCATCGGCGCCATCGTGCTGCGCACGGTCATGATCCTGGTCGGCGGCTGGCTGCTGGCCCAGTTCCACTGGATCCTGTACCTGTTCGGCGCCTTTCTCATCCTCACCGGCATCAAGATGTGGTGGGCGGCCGGTAAGGAAAGCAGCCTGGACGACAACCCGGCCCTCATGCTGCTGCGCCGGCTTTTGCCGGTGAGCCGCGACTTCGACGGCGAGAAGTTCTGGACCGTCGAGAACGGCCGGCGCATCGCCACGCCGCTGCTGATGGTGGTGGCCCTGGTCGGCCTGACCGACGTGATCTTTGCGGTCGACTCGATCCCGGCCATCTTTGCCATCACGCAAGACCCCTTCATCGTGCTCACCAGCAATGTGTTTGCCATCCTGGGCCTGCGCGCTATGTTCTTCCTGCTGCAGGCCGCGGCCAGCCGCTTTCACCTGCTCAACTATGGTCTGGCAGTGATCTTGGTCTTCATCGGCACCAAGATGATGCTGATTGACCTCTACAAGATCCCGGTGGCGGTCTCGCTCGCCGTGGTGCTGGGCATCCTGATTGTCACCATGATCTGGAGCGCGCGCACCTCGTCGCCCAGCCGTTCGGGCAAGCGGGTAAGCTAACGGCCCTGGTCCCTGTCGGGGCCATAGGCCGGACCCCATGCAGATTGAAGACCTGCGCCAGCGCCTGCGGGCGCTCGGCGCCAACCCCCGTCATGAACACCGTGTGCTGCGCCTGTGGTCGCAGGCGCTGCCGCAGACGCATGGCAAGCGGCCGATCGAGGCCTTTTTGCCCGCCACGCTGCGTGTCGCTTTGCCGGCCATCGAGCGTGAGCTTGCCGGTCTGACCACGCTGCACTCCGAGCATCCGGGTGAGGCTGGCTCGCAGCGCCTGGTGGCGGCGTTGCATGATGGCCACAGTTGGTGGAAAGCGTGCTGCTGCCACCCAACCGCATCCCGGCCCTGTGCGTGTCGACCCAGGTCGGTTGCGCCGTGGGCTGCGTGTTCTGCATGACCGGCACCATCGGCCTGATTCGCCAGCTCGGCAGCGCCGAGATCGTGGCCCAGGTGGCACTGGCGCGACAGCGCCGGCCGGTGAAGCGCGTCGTCTTCATGGGCATGGGCGAGCCGGCGCACAACCTGGATAACGTGCTGGAGGCGATCGACCTGCTGGGCACGGCTGGCAACATTGGCCACAAGAACCTGGTCTTTTCCACCGTCGGTGACCCGCGTGTTTTCGAGGCCTTGATGGCGCGTGACGAAGGCCAAGTGCGGCCGGCGCTGGCCCTGTCACTGCACACCACGCGCGCCGACTTGCGCGAGCAACTGTTGCCGCGTGCGCTGCGCCTGACACCGCAGGAGTTGGTGGAGGCGGGTGAACGTTATGCCCGTGCCAGCGGCTATCCGATCCATTACCAGTGGACGCTGCTCGAAGGCATCAACGACACCGACGAGGAAGTCGAGGGCCTGGTGCGCCTGCTACACGGCAAGTACGCCATCCTCAACCTGATTCCCTACAACGAGGGTGAGGGCATGCCCTACCGGCGACCCAGTTGGGAGCATGCTGCCGACATGGCGCGCCGCCTGCACCAGCGCGGCATCCTGACCAAGTTGCGCCAGTCGGCCGGGCAGGACGTTGACGGCGGTTGCGGCCAACTGCGCGCACGCGCCGTGCAAGAAAAGGCCGTGCAACCGCAACGCGTGATCCCGCTGCAGCCCGTGCCGTCGACATGACAGGCTCGCGCCAGCGCATTCAGTACACGTACCCAACAGGCCTACCGTAAAGCCTTTAAAATCACGGCTGATCCAAGGAGCGTTGCAGCGGCATTCAATGTCGTCAGGCTTGGATGTCCCAACGACGCTCACCTGTTTTGAATCCCTCAGGTGAGACGCATGTCCGAAATTTCCATTCCCCCCATGAAGTTGTCCGGCCTGGAGCCGGTGCTCATTGGTGCGGGCAGCTTGTTCGTCAACATCGGCGAGCGTACCAACGTCACCGGCTCCAAGGCCTTTGCCCGCATGATTCTCAACGGCGAGTTCGAGCAGGCGCTGGCCGTGGCGCGCCAGCAGGTGGAAAACGGCGCGCAGATCATCGACATCAACATGGACGAGGCCATGCTCGACAGCAAGGCCGCCATGGTGCGTTTCCTCAACCTGATCGCCAGCGAACCCGACATCGCGCGCGTGCCCATCATGATCGACTCCTCCAAGTGGGAGGTGATCGAGGCCGGGCTGCGCTGCGTGCAGGGCAAGGGCATCGTCAACTCGATCAGTATGAAAGAGGGCGTTGACATCTTCAAGCGCCAAGCCAGGCTGCTGCGCCGCTATGGCGCCGCCGCCGTGGTGATGGCCTTTGACGAAAAGGGCCAGGCCGACACCTACCAGCGCAAGATCGAGATCTGCGAGCGCGCCTACCGCATCCTGGTGGACGAGATCGACTTTCCGCCGGAAGACATCATCTTCGACCCCAACATCTTTGCCATTGCCACGGGCATCGAGGAGCACAACAACTACGCGGTCGACTTCATCAACGCCACGCGCTGGATCAAGGCCAATCTGCCGGGCGCCAAGGTCTCGGGCGGCGTGTCCAATGTGTCTTTCAGCTTTCGCGGCAACGACCCGGTGCGCGAAGCCATCCACACCGTGTTTTTGTACCACGCGATCCAGGCCGGCATGGACATGGGCATTGTCAACGCCGGCATGGTCGGCGTGTACGACGATCTGGAGCCCACGTTGCGCGAGCGGGTGGAAGACGTGGTGCTCAACCGGCGGCCCGATGCGGGCGAGCGCTTGGTCGAGATTGCCGAAGGCGCCAAGGGCGCGGCCAAGGACGACAGCAAGAAGCTCGAGTGGCGCGGCAGCGCGCAAGCGCCGGCATCGGTGGGCGCGCGCCTGTCGCATGCGCTGGTGCACGGCATCACGGATTTCATCGTGTCCGATACCGAGGAGGCTTACCAGGAGATTCTGGCCAGGGGCGGGCGTCCGCTACATGTGATCGAAGGCCCGCTGATGGACGGCATGAACATCGTGGGTGACCTGTTCGGCCAGGGCAAGATGTTTTTGCCGCAGGTGGTCAAGAGCGCGCGCGTGATGAAGCAGGCCGTGGCGCACCTGATTCCCTACATCGAGGAGGAAAAACGCCAGCAGGAAGCCGCCGGCGAGGATGTGCGCGCCAAGGGCAAGATCGTGATCGCCACCGTCAAGGGCGACGTGCACGACATCGGCAAGAACATCGTCACCGTGGTCCTGCAGTGCAACAACTTCGAAGTCATCAACATGGGTGTCATGGTGCCATGCCATGAGATTTTGGCCCGGGCCAAGGTGGAAGGCGCGGACATCGTGGGCCTCTCCGGCCTGATCACGCCCAGCCTGGAAGAAATGCAGTACGTGGCCGGCGAGATGCAAAAGGACGACCACTTTCGCATCCGGAAAATCCCGCTGCTCATCGGCGGCGCCACCACCAGTCGCGTGCACACGGCGGTCAAGATCGCGCCGCATTACGAAGGGCCGGTGGTCTATGTGCCCGACGCCTCGCGCAGCGTGAGCGTGGCGCAGGGACTGCTCAGCGAGCACGCGGCGAAATACATCGCCGAGCTCAACGCCGATTACGACAAGGTGCGCCAGCAGCACGCCAACAAGAAGCAGACGCCGCTGTGGCCGCTGAAAAAGGCGCGCGCCAACAAGACCCCGATCGACTGGACGCACTACACGCCGTCCCAGCCGAAGTTTCTGGGCCGGCGCGTGTTCAAGAACTTCGACTTGGCGGAACTCGCCAAATTCATCGACTGGGGCCCGTTCTTCCAGACCTGGGATCTGGCGGGGCCTTATCCCGCCATCCTCAAGGACGAGGTGGTCGGCACCGAGGCGGTGCGCGTTTATGCCGACGGCCAGCGCATGCTGAAAAGATTGATCGAGGGCCGTTGGCTCACCGCCAGCGCCGTGCTCGGCCTGTACCCGGCCAACAGCGTGAACGACGACGACATCGAGCTCTATGCCGACGAGAGCCGCAGCCAGGTGGCGTTGACCTGGTTCGGCCTGCGCCAGCAGGCCGAGAAACAGGTCATCGACGGCGTGATGCGTCCGAGCCGCTGCCTGGCCGACTTCGTGGCGCCCAAGGGCGTCGCGGCCGATTACGTGGGCCTGTTTGCCGTCACGGCGGGCATCGGCGTGGAGAAGAAGGAGAAGTACTTCATGGACGACCATGACGACTACTCCGCCATCATGCTCAAGGCCCTGGCCGACCGGCTGGCCGAGGCCTTGGCCGAATGCCTGCACCAGCGCGTGCGCACCGACCTGTGGGGTTATGCGCCGCAGGAGGCGCTGCAGGCCGAGGCGCTGATTGCCGAGAAGTACCAGGGCATCCGCCCGGCGCCGGGTTACCCGGCCTGCCCGGACCACAGCGTCAAGAGCGCGATGTTCGAGCTGCTGCAGTGCGGTGACATCGGCATGGGCCTGACGGAAAGCATGGCCATGACGCCGGCGGCCAGCGTGAGCGGTTTTTACCTGGCACATCCGCAAAGTACCTACTTCAATGTCGGCAAGATCGGCGAAGACCAGCTCAAGGACCTGGCACGGCGCCGCGGCGTGAGCGAGCAGGCCTTGCAGCGCCTGCTGGCGCCCAATCTGTAATTCGACCGGCGGCCCGATGGCGCCACGGGCCGCCGGCTGGGCAGGTTTACGCAAGCTTACAAACGGGACATGCAGCGGCATCATATTTTGTTTACCTTTACGGCGGTCAGCCGTTAAAGGCTGATTGATGTCTCATGTCGAGACCCCCATGACCCGCAAAGGACGAGAAAATGAATGCCACGCCTGACCCCATCCAGCCCTCTTCCTATCGCAGCAAGCCCTTGTGGGCAGCCATTGGCGCGCTCAGTGTGGTCGTGATTGCCCTGGCGGCCACCCTGGTCTACGTGAAGATGCCGCCGACGGAGCCGCGCGCCATTCCTGCGGTGTTGCCCGCCGCCATGGATACGCCTGCCGAGCCGGCGGCCGCTGCCTCGGCGGCTGTTGACAAGACCCCGGCTGCGGCGGAAAAACCGCCGGCCGCCGCGGCCAAGCCAGCCCCGGCCACGGCCACGGCCAAGCCGGCGGCAAAACCGGCCAAGCCGGCGCGCGCTCCCGAGCCGGTGGCTGCCGCTCCCGCGGGTCCGGTGGTGCATTCGGGTTATCCCGCCGCCGCCGCTGGCGGCACTGCCGCGGACAGCCCGCCCGTGGCCCGGCCCGTGTGTCTCAATTGCGGCACGGTGACGGCTGTCACGCCGGTTGAACGCGAGGGCGCGGCCAGTGGTGCCGGTGTGGTGGCTGGTGGTGTGCTGGGGGCCCTGGCAGGCAATCAGGTCGGGGACGGAAGCGGCCGCACGGCGGCCACCATTCTCGGCGCCATTGGCGGCGGCTGGGCGGGCAACACCATTGAGAAGAAAATGAAAAAGGAAATCGTCTACCAGGTGCGTGTTCGCATGGATGACGGCAGCACGCGCATGTTCGAGCAGACCACCCTTGCCACGGTGGGTGCCAAGGTCACGGTGGAGGGCGGGGCCTTGCGTTCGGCCGATGGCAGCCTGTCGACGCCGGCGCGACCGGCGGCAGCGCCCGCCGCGGCCACGAATTGAAGTGCGGCAAACCGAGAACCGACCCGACCCCAGTGCGTGATGCAGGTCACGCACTGGGTTTTTTCGGGCACCGCCTTCAGACTGTCGAGGACCTGGGCGTGGCGCCCTGCGCTGCAGACAGCCGCTGTGCCAGCATCAAGGCGATGACGGCCACCAGGCTGAGGGCCAGCAGCAGCCACAGGCCGAGGGTGTAGCCCGCCTGCTGGCTCCACAGCAGGCCCAGCGACAGCGGGGCAGCGGCGCGGGCCAGCGCCATGGGCACGCCCAGTGCGCCGTTGAGCGCGGCGACGTGGTCGCGGTTCACATACTCGGCAACGGCCGTGCCCTTGACGATGGTCAGCATGCCGTTGCCCATGCCGTAGAGCAGCACGAACAGCAGGACCACCCCGACCTGGCCGGCGCCGAACTCCGGCGCGGCCAGCAGCGCGGCCAGGCCCAGCGGAATCAGGCAGGGGATCAGCCGATTGGCCAGGTGCAGGTCGAAATGGTGCTCAAAGAAGTACAGCAGGGCACGCCCCAGCACCTGGATGATGCCGATGCTGGCGGGGATGGCAATGACCCAGGCCTCATCCAGATGGTTTTCGCGCAGCAGACTCACCATGTGGGCGGGCAGGGCGGCCGTGATGGCCATCATCAGCACGATGAAGACGCCGATCAGCAGGAAAGGCGCGCTCAGCAGATGGTGCGACATGGGTGCCCGGGGCACGGCGCTGCGCGCTGGCGCGGCGCCGTGATGGCCCTTGGGCGCATTGCGCAGGGTGATCGCATGCAGCGGCGCGCACACGCCCAGATGCAGGGCGGCCAGGCACCATAGCGCGTGGCGCCAGCCCAGCGCCTGGATCAGCCAGGCCGACAGCGGGATGAACACGGTGCTGGCGAGTCCGCCCAGAAACGTCATGGTGATGATGGCGCGCCGGAAGTCGTTGGGAAAACGCCGGGTCACCACCGCAAACGCTGGCGGGTACAGGGTGGCCGACAGGCCGGCGCCCAGCGCGATCCACACGACGTAAAACCCGGCCACGCTGTCGATGCTGCCGTGCAGCAGCAGGCACCCACCCACCAGTACCGAGCCGCCGGTCATGACGGCGCGTTCATGGCCGCGGTCGATCCAGCGTCCCACCGGGTAGGCCAGCAGTCCTTCGGTCAGCAGCGCCAGACTGAAGGCGAGCGACGACTGTGCGCGGCTCAGGCCGAGTTCGCGTTCCACCGGTTCCAGCAGCAGGGCGAAGGTGTAGAACACGCTGCCCCAGGTGATGAGCTGCGCCAGCGACAGCCAGCCAACCAGGCGATGGTCGTGTCGGGCAGGATGTGTCATGGGCGGATTATGGCAAAACCATGTGTCAAACCGGGCATGGCCCATTGTCACGTGGCCGTGGACAGCTATGAATCCAATAGCAAAATGGAAGCGGCGCAGGTACCGTGCGCCAGGATGTTTTGGGCTTTCACGCGGGCCGCCCGGTCATGCTTGCAGAAAGCGGCATTTCCGGTAAAGTCGATGCAAAGCAGCAGGGCAGCGGATGCAAAAGAGACTGCTCGGGCCGGGGTGATGCAAATAGCGGATTTGGATCGAATGCAGACATAGATCAAACAATGATGCCGGGACACAGCATGGCGGGAAACCCTTCTTCCGCCCACTTGCCTGAGGTGAATGACACCGGCCCCGGCCCGCCTGCGCTTGATCCGGCCCTCTTTGAGCGCCTGATTGACACCTCTCCCCAGGCGACCGCCATTGCCGGCCTTGGCGGCCGGCTCTCTTACGTGAACCAGGCCTTTGTCGACCTGTGGCGAATCAAGAGCCCGCGGGATGTTGTGGGGTGCGCGGCAGCCGGATTCTGGGACAGGCCCGAAGAAGCACAGGCAGCGATGAGTACCTTGCACAGCCAGGGATGCTGGCAGGGCGAGCTGCATGTCCGCCTGGCGGATGGGGCGCTCGCCGAATTGCAGCTGTCGGCACACCTGGCCCGTGATCCGCAGGGCCAGCCCGTGGGCATGATGATGTCGTTTCTGGACATCACGGCGCACAAGCAGATGGAGCAGGCGCTGCAGCAGGAGCGCGATTTTGCCGCGAGCCTGGTGGACACCGCGCCGGTGATCATTTTGCTGCTCGACACCCGGGGCATCATCGAGTACGTCAATCCCTATTTCGAGCGCTTGACCGGCTACCGGCTTGAGGAGATTCGGGGCAAGGAGTGGTTCAGTGCCTTTCTGCCCGGGCGCGACCAGGATCGGATCCGTGTGCTGTTCGACGCTGCCAAACGTGGTGTGCAGGTGAGCGGCAACGTCAATCCCATTCTGACCCGCAGCGGACAAGAATGCGAGATCGAATGGAATGACCAGGCCATGCGCGGCCCGGACGGGCGCATCGTGGCGGTGCTCGCCATCGGCCAGGATGTCACCGAGCGCAAGCGCGTGGCGCAGGCGCTGGCGCAGAGCGAATCGCTGTTTCGCACGCTGGCACAAGTGGCGCCCGTGGGCATATTCCATACAGACCCATCGGGGTGGTTTACCTACGTGAACGAACAGTGGTGCGAGATTGCCGGAGTGAGCCGGGAGGCGGCGCTGGGCCAGGGCTGGTCGCAGGCCATTCACCCCGATGACCGGCCGCGGATTCTGGAGGAATGGACGCAGGCGGCGAACATGCAGCAGCCGTTCAAGTCGGAATTCCGTTTCCAGCATCCCGCTGGCCAGGTGGTCTGGGTCGTGGGCCGGGCCCGGGCGGAAGAGGGCACGCACAAGGAGGTGCTCGGCTACGTGGGCACCATCACCGACATTACCGAGCGCAAGACGGCCGAGGAGGAAATCAGGCGCCTGGCCTTTTATGACCCCCTCACCGGCCTGCCCAACCGCCGGCTGCTGCTGGACCGGCTCAAGCAGGCGCTGGCGTCCAGTGCGCGCAGCGGGCGCCGCGGAGCGCTGCTGTTCATTGACCTCGACAATTTCAAAATCCTCAATGACACCCGGGGACATGAACAGGGGGATCTGCTGCTGCGGCAGGTGGGCGAACGCCTGGTGGACAGCGTGCGCGAAGGCGACACCGTGGCCCGGCTGGGGGGCGACGAATTCGTCGTCATGCTCGAAAATCTGGACGAACATGCCGAGGATGCCATTGCCCAGACCCACATCGTGGGCGCAAAGATCCTGACCTCGTTCCATCAGGTTTATTGGCTCGGCGGCCAGGATTACCGCAGCACGCCGAGCATTGGCGCCACCCTGTTCAAGGGGCACCAGAAATCGATCGACGAGCTGATGCGGCAGGCCGACTTGGCCATGTACCAGGCTAAGGCCGCGGGACGCAACGCCCTGCGCTTTTTTGTGCTGGATCTGCAGGATTCACCGCCGACGGATCCCCAGCAGCCCGGAACCGGGTAGCAGGGCGCCGTGCCGTGAGCGGGTGACGGGGATGGGCTGAAAATGAACAGCTGGATGAGGCCTTGGCCTTGTCAAATCATGGCGATGCGCCATTGACTTGATGGCAATTCAAAGACTCGCATGCGCAGTGCGCCGGTATTGCACCGCCTCGGCCACATGCGCGACCTGCACGCGGCGCATGCCCGCGAGATCGGCAATGGTGCGCGCCACCTTCAGCGCCCGGTGGGTACCGCGCGCCGACCAGCCCAGCCGCATGGCGGCGGCATTGAGGAACTTGAGCGCGGCGTCATCCAGCATGGCATGGGTGTCAATCTCCTGCCCGGCCAGGGCCTGGTTGGGCTTGCCCTGGCGCTGTTCGGCCCGCTGGCGGGCGGCGCTGCAGCGTGCGCGCATGCTGGCCGTCGATTCGCCCGGCGCGGCCTGCAGCAAGGTGTCGGGCGATAGCGCAGGCACTTCCACATGCAGGTCGATGCGGTCCAGCAGCGGACCGCTGAGCTTGCCCTGATAACGCGCCACCTGGTCAGGGGTGCAGCGGCAGGCCTTGAGAGTGGAGCCCAGATAGCCGCAAGGGCAGGGGTTCATGGCGCCGATCAACTGGAAACGCGCCGGAAACTCTGCGCGGCGGGCGGCGCGCGAGATGGTGATGTGTCCTGTCTCCAGCGGCTCGCGCAGGGCTTCGAGCGCGGCGCGGGGGAATTCGGGCAGCTCGTCGAGGAACAGGACACCGTGGTGCGCCAGGGACACCTCACCAGGCCGCGGCGGCGAGCCGCCGCCCACCAGCGCCACGGCACTGGCCGAATGGTGCGGACTGCAGGTGGGGCGCAAGGCCCAGTGCGCCAGGCAGAAGCGTCCGCCCAAGCTGGCAATCGCGGCACTTTGCAGGGCTTCACTGGTGGACATGGGGGGCAGCAGTCCGGCAAAGCGCTGCGCCAGCATCGACTTGCCGGAGCCCGGCGGGCCCGTCAGCAGCAGGCTGTGGCCGCCCGCGGCGGCGATTTCCAGCGCGCGTTTCGGTCCGGCCTGGCCTTTGACGTCGGCCAGATCGGCATGGTGCGTGTCATGAGCTGGGGCGGTTTGCACGGCCGGCGCGACGCGTGACCAGCCGTCGTTGGCCTGCGCCGGTTCGACGGCCTGCGCCCCGGCGGCACTGGCGGGCAGAAACTGCCGCACCACATCGAGCAGATGGCGCGCCCGGTAAACCTGGGCGTCGGGGACCAGCGCGGCTTCGTCGGCGCTGCCGCCGGGCAGCACCAGCCGGGGGTGCACCTGGCCCTCATGCAGGGCCAGCGCCATGGCCAGCGCGCCGCGCACCGGGCGCAACTCGCCGGAGAGCGACAACTCACCCGCGAACTCGTGCCCTGCGAGTTGGGCTGCATCGATCTGCCCGCTGGCCGCCAGAATGCCCAAGGCAATCGGCAGGTCAAAACGACCGGAGTCCTTGGGCAGGTCGGCCGGGGCCAGGTTGACGGTGATGCGCTTGTTGTGCGGAAACTCCAGCCCCGAATTCTGGATGGCCGAACGTACCCGTTCCCGGGCCTCCTTGACCTCGACATCGGCCAGGCCGACCAGCGTGAAACTGGGCAGGCCATTGGCCAGATGCACCTCCACGGTAACGGCAGCGGCTTCCAGTCCGAGCAATGCACGACTTTGCACCAAAGACAGGCTCATGAGAATTCCTCTCCAAAAGAGTGCGCAACCGAAGAAGCGCAAGGCATGGTTCGCACCTAAATGGTGCTTACTGTTTATTTATACAGATATATTAACGCAGGTGGCGCGGATTTGTGGACAGCGAAAGGGCTCCAGCGCAAAATTCAATTGGCATGGTCTGTGCATATACGCTGCGTCCGTCAACTACCTACTAGGAGAGCTCCATGAACCTGAAATCAAAATCTGCCCTCGTCCTGACCGCACTGCTTGCCGGTACGGCTGCCATGGCCCAAAGCAAGGCGCCCGAGCCCGACTACACGCTGTCGTACAACATCGGTGTCGTCAGCGACTACCGCGTGCGCGGCATTGCGCAAACCTCGTACAACCCCGCGCTTCAGGGCGGCGTCGATTTTGCGCACAAGAGCGGTTTTTATCTGGGTGCATGGGCTTCCAACGTCAGCTGGATCAAGGAATACGGCGGCGCAACCGACGGCACCTATGAGATCGACCTGTATGGCGGCTACAAGGGGTCCATCAGCAAGGACCTGGGCTATGACGTCGGCGTCATCACCTACCAGTACCCGGGCAATACGCTGGGCAATGTTGCCGGATATGCAAATGCCAGCACGACCGAGATCTATGGCGCCCTGACCTACAGCGTGGCGACGCTGAAATACTACCGCAGCACCGGCAACTTCCTGGGCAACGTCAACAGCTCGGGTAGCCAGTACTTCGACCTGAGCGCCAACTTTGATCTGGGCAGCGGTTTCACGCTCACGCCGCACATCGGTCGCCAGACCATTCCGAACCAGACCAATAGCGCGGGCGACTACACCGACTATGCGCTGACGCTGGCCAAGGATTTTGGCAACGGCCTGGTCGGCACGATCGCAGCTGTGGGCACCGGGGGCACGGCCAAGACGACCTTCTACACCGACACCAAGGGCAAGTTCCTGGCCAATGATGCCGTGGTTGTCGGCTTGAAATACAGCTTCTGAGCACCGTTCCACATCTGAGGAGAACACATGAAACTCGTAACGGCCATCATCAAACCGTTCAAGCTCGATGAGGTGCGCGAAGCCCTCTCGGCAATCGGTGTGCAGGGCATCACCGTGACCGAAGTCAAGGGCTTCGGTCGTCAGAAAGGTCACACCGAGCTGTACCGCGGGGCAGAGTACGTTGTGGACTTCTTGCCCAAGGTCAAGATCGAAGCGGCAGTGGCCGACGAGCTGGTGGACCGCGTGATCGACGCGATCGAGAGCTCGGCCCGCACCGGCAAGATCGGCGACGGCAAGATCTTTGTGTACAACCTGGAGCAGGTCGTGCGCATCCGTACCGGTGAAACCGGCAAGGAAGCGCTGTAAGGCTCAAGCACAACCAAGAGAACACTGACATGAAAAAATTACTTGTTTCCCTCGCGCTGGGTTTGAGTCTGCTGGCCGGTGGCGCGGTCGCATGGGCGCAAGCCCCCGCCGCGCCTGCGGCCTCTGCTCCGGCTGAAGCCAAACCCGCGGAAGCGGCGGCTCCGGCCGCTGCACCTGCGGCCGCAACAGCGGCGGCCGCGCCCGCGGCTCCTGCCGCAGCAGCGCCTGCACCGGTGCCGAACAAGGGCGACACCGCCTGGATGATGGTCTCCACTTTGCTGGTGATCCTGATGACCATACCGGGCCTGGCCCTGTTCTACGGTGGTCTGGTGCGCAGCAAGAACATGCTGTCGGTCCTGATGCAGGTCATGGTGACCTTCTCGCTGATCGTGGTGCTGTGGTTCCTTTACGGCTATAGCCTCGCCTTCACGGAGGGCAATGCCTTCGTTGGCGGATTTGACCGGCTGTTCATGAAAGGCATCTGGGACAACGCCGCCGGCACCTTTGCCAACGCAGCGACCTTCAGCAAGGGCGTGGTGATTCCCGAAATCGTGTTCGCGGCCTTCCAGGCCACCTTCGCCGCCATCACCTGCACGCTGATCGTGGGTGCTTTTGCCGAGCGCATGAAGTTCTCCGCCGTGCTGATGTTCATGGCGCTGTGGTTCACCTTCAGTTACGCGCCGATTGCCCATATGGTGTGGTTCTGGATGGGCCCCGACGCCTACACCGCCAAGGATGTGGTGGATTCGATGAACGGCAAGGCCGGCTACATCTGGCAAATGGGCGCGCTCGACTTCGCGGGCGGCACCGTGGTGCACATCAACGCAGCCGTTGCGGGTCTCGTGGGCGCCTACATGGTGGGCAAGCGCATCGGCTACGGCAAGGAGTCCATGGCGCCGCACAGCCTGACGCTGACCATGGTGGGTGCTGCCCTGCTGTGGGTGGGCTGGTTCGGCTTCAATGCCGGCTCGGCGCTCGAAGCCAACGGTTTTGCGGCGCTGGCCTTCATCAACACCTTTGGTGCCACCGCCGCCGCGGTGCTGGCCTGGTGCGTCGGTGAGGCGCTGATGCGCGGCAAGGCTTCCATGCTGGGTGCTGCATCCGGTGCCGTGGCAGGCCTGGTGGCGATCACGCCGGCAGCCGGCAACGTGGGCATCGGTGGCGCGCTGATCATCGGCCTGGTGGCTGGCTTCGCCTGCCTGTGGGGTGTCAACGGCCTCAAGAAGATGCTGGGCGCCGACGACTCGCTGGACGTGTTTGGTGTGCACGGCGTGGGCGGCATTGTGGGCGCCCTGCTGACCGGCGTGTTCAACTCGCCGGCCCTGGGTGGCCCGAGCCTGGTGGGTGACTGGGTGACTGCCAGCATGGTGGGCGCGGCCGACTACTCCATTGCCTCGCAAGTCTGGATTCAGGCCAAGGCCGTCCTGATCACCATCGTCTGGTCGGGCGTGGTGTCCTTCATCGCCTACAAGGTGGTTGATCTCACGATCGGCCTGCGGGTGAGCGAGGAAGACGAGCGCCAAGGCCTCGATATCACGGCCCACGGCGAGACCGCCTACAACCGGTGAGTGAACGATGGGCGATGGCCTGGTCAGCAGGCCATCGCCTTAATGTGCAAGCGATAGTCTCCTTTGGATATTTGGCCCGCGAGAGCCTCGGCTCGGCGGGCCTTTTTTTGTCCGCGCCGATTCGGTGGCCGTACGCTCGATGGTGACGGGCGAATGCATGAGCTGGCACTGAACTTGCTCACTCAATCCAGAGAGGTGCACGTTACGTCAAACACAATTGCCTAATCATTAAAGACAGCTAGGGTTCCGGGCCGAATCGATGATTTGGCCGTCTGGTCCGAGAGCGGTCGGCCGCATTTGGTGCGGCTCCACGGAGGGACAAAAGCCCGGGAGGTCACGGTTAACGCCGACGGTACTTCTCTGCGTTTTTCAAGTCACTACGGGAGCCTGATTTGTCTGATACCAAGCCGCCAAGATCGAGCCCGGGCATCTGGGCGATTGCCGCCAACATCACAAGAGGTCAATACTGGCTCTTTGCAGGGCTTGGCCTACTCAGTCCGTTCATCGGATGGGTGGCCCTGTCCGCTTCCGGCTGGGTGGACCCCATCTTCCTGCCGGGTCCGCTGGAAGTCTTCCAGCGGCTTTATTCCTGGCTGCTTGACGACGACCTTTTGAATGACACGGCCATCAGCATGTACCGGGTTTGCGCCGGCTTTGCCCTCTCGGCGGTGCTGGCCTTGCCGCTGGGGCTCCTGATTGGTGCATTCCGGCCGGTTGAAGCTTTGCTGGAACCCTTGACGGACTTCGTCCGCTACATGCCAGCCGTTGCCTTCATTCCCCTGGTCATGCTCTGGTTTGGCATTGGTGAGGGTGCCAAGATTTCGATCATCTTCATTGGCACCTTTTTCCAGATGGTGCTGATGGTGGCCGAGAACGTGCGCCTGGTGCCCAAGGCCCAGATCGAAGCCGCGCAAACCATGGGCGCCGACCGCTACGAAATGATCCGGCTCGTGCTCCTGCAATCGGCCAAGCCGGCCATTCTTGACACCCTGCGCATCACCATGGGATGGGCGTGGACCTATCTGGTGGTGGCTGAACTCGTGGCCGCCAATTCCGGCCTGGGTTATGCAATTTTGAAAGCGCAACGTTTTCTGAAAACCGACACCATTTTTGGCGGGATCATCCTGATCGGCCTGATCGGCCTGCTGATGGACCAGGCGTTTCGCTGGCTGCACCGCCGCTCATTTCCATGGCTGCACGGTCACAGGTAACGATATGTCCAAAGTCATCATTCAACAACTCGGAAAAGTATTCGGCGCGGTTGGCCCCCATGCGGTGCCGCCGGCACTCAAGGATGTCAACCTTGTCATCGAAGACGGCGAATTCGTGACCCTGGTCGGTGCATCGGGCTGCGGCAAGTCCACCTTGCTGCGCATTCTTGCCGGGCTGGAGACGCACAGCGCGGGCACGGCCAGCTGCAACGGCCGTCCGATCAACGGTCCGGGTGCCGACCGCGCCATGGTGTTCCAGCACTACAGCCTTTACCCCTGGATGACGGTCATGGGCAACATCAAGTTCAGCCGGCAGCTCAAAGCCAATCGGGAGAACCTCAGCTCCGCCGACGTGGAAGCCGCTTCCGGCCGTGCCGATGCCCTGCTGGACCTGATTGGCCTGAGCAAGGTGGCGTCGGCCTATCCCAACCAGCTTTCAGGGGGCATGCAGCAGCGCGTGGCGATTGCCCGCGCGCTCATGGGGCGGCCCGCCATGCTGTTGATGGATGAGCCTTTTGGCGCCCTGGACGCCCAGACCCGGGAAGTGATGCATGACCTGATCCTGCATATTCACCGCATTGAAAAGACCACCATCGTATTCGTCACGCACGACGTGGAGGAGGCGATCTATCTGGGCCAGCGGGTCGTGCTGATGCAGCCCCGGCCGGGCCGGATTCACAGCATCTACCCCGTGCCCTTGCCGGCGCAGCGCCATCAGGATATGAAGCACGCGCCCGAGTTCCGTGCGCTCAGGGCCGAGATCCTGGCGCGCATCCGCGAAAGCTCAGGCATGGCCACGGATCACGACTTGCTGGACAAGCTGAATCAGGCCGCCGAGCAGCCCTGAGGGGCCAAACGCGTTCCAACCCGCACACGAACACCTTTTTCTGATTTTCCAAAAACCATTCACCGAGAAGCCGTCGCCATGGAAACCAGTTTTGCCACATTGACCCCGCTGGCCCGCGCCGCGGTTGCGGATCATTCCACGCCATTCGCACCCGAGCTGGTGCTCTGGGAGGAACTCATGCCCGGCGGCGCGCACTGGTCCGGGGTGCTGCGCCGCGGCAATACCTTGCGGCTGACCGACCTGCATGGCGGCGCCAATGCGGCGGTGCTGCTGTTCAACCAGGAGGAAAAAACCGAGCGCTACAACATGCCCGATACCCTCAAGGCGCAGCACACGGCTTTTCTGACCCAGGGCCATGTCTGCTATTCCGACATGGGGCGCGTGTTGTGTTCCATTCCGGAGGACAGCTGTGGCTGGCATGACACCATGTGCGGTGTGCTGGATGCCGCCGGCTTGAGCGCCAAATACGGCGTGGCCCGCTATCAGGAACACCGCAACGCCATGTACCGCAACGGGCTCGACGGCTTTCTGGTCGAGTTGGGAAAATGGGGCTTGGGCAAGCGCGATGTCGTGGCCAACCTCAACCTGTTCAGCAAGGTCACGGCCGACACCACGGGTAGCCTGCATTTCGACACCACGCACCGCCGGGCGGGGCAGCATGTGGACTTGCGCTTCGAGATGAACGTGCTGGTGGTGCTGTCAAGCGCACCGCACCCATTTGACCCGGCGCCGAAGTACGACCCGAAAGCGCTCAAGCTCACCGCCTGGCGCTCGGGCACCGCGGGCGCGGACGACGTGTGCCGCCTGTCCTGTCCTGAAAATGGTCGCGGCTTCATCAACACCGAGCGCTATTTCCTGTGAGTGGGACCGTTCCGATCCGCATCCCCAAACCCCTTTGATCTTCGGAGAACACCATGACAGCACACCTTGTTGAAAGCCAGCTCGACCCGGCGCGGGCCGCGATCGACGAAGTTCAGCCGGCCGGCGAGCCGTGGATGAAAGTGATCCGGCGCGGGCAGATCTTTCGCATCGTTGATCTTGAAGGCAACCAGGCCGTTGACACGATTTTCTATAGCGCCGCCGATCCGCAGGAACGCTACAGCCTGACGCACACGATACAGGCGCAAGGCGCCTTGTACCTGGGGGTGGGCTCCCGGCTGATGTCCAGCGAAGGCCGGCCCATGCTGACCATCGTGGCGGACACCTGCGGTCGGCATGACACCTTGGGCGGCGCCTGCGCCAGCGAAAGCAACACGGTGCGCTATGCGATTGAGAAACGCTTCATGCACAGCTGCCGGGACAACTACATGCTGGCCATCGCGCACGATGCGCATGTGCTGGACAAGCGCGACGTGGTGGCCAACATCAATTTCTTCATGAACGTGCCCGTCACCCCGCAAGGCCAGCTCACCTTTGAAGACGGAATTTCCGCCGCCGGCAAGTATGTCGAGCTGCGTGCCGAGATGGACCTGATCGTTCTGGTGTCCAACTGTCCCCAGCTCAACAACCCCTGCAATGCCTACAACCCGACGCCGGTGCGTTTCCTGATTTGGGATGGTGCCTGAGCGACCCGGATTCGCGCGTGCTGGACGACCAGTGGCGCCTCTTGACAGCAGGACGACCTGCACAGCATTTCAAACCGCTTATGTTCACCAAAGTATTGATCGCCAACCGTGGAGCGATTGCCTGCCGGATCATCCGCACGCTGAAAAAAATGGGCGTGGCTTCGGTGGCTGTCTATTCCGAGGCCGATGCCGAATCCATGCATGTCGCGCTTGCCCACGAATCGGTCTGCGTGGGGCCGGCGGCACCGGCGGCCAGTTATCTGGCGATGCAGCGCCTGATCGACGCGGCCCTGCAGACCGGGGCCCAGGCCATCCATCCCGGCTACGGCTTCCTGTCGGAAAACCCCGCCTTTGTCGAGGCTTGCGAAGCGGCCGGCCTGGTGTTCCTCGGGCCCACGCCGCATCAAATGCGGGTGTTCGGCCTCAAGCATTCAGCGCGCGCGCTGGCGACCGAAGCGCAGGTTCCCCTGCTGCCGGGCACAGGCTTGTTGCCTGATGTCGAAGCAGCGCTTGAGGGCGCCAAGGTGATTGGCTATCCGGTGATGCTCAAGAGCAGCGCGGGCGGTGGCGGCATTGGCATGCAGATGTGCAGCAGCGCCGAGCAACTGGCGACGGCTTTCCAGACAGTGAGCCGGCTGGCGCAGGCCAACTTTTCCGAAGCGGGGGTGTTCCTGGAGCGCTATATCACCGACGCGCGCCACATCGAAGTGCAGATTTTTGGCGACGGAGCCGGCCGGGTGCTGGTGCTGGGCGAGCGCGATTGTTCGCTGCAAAGGCGCAACCAGAAGGTGGTGGAGGAAACGCCCGCACCCAACCTGCGGCCCGAAGTGCGCCAGGCCTTGCACGACACGGCACGCCGGCTGGCCCAGAGCGTGGCGTACCGCTCGGCGGGCACCGTGGAATTCGTGGTGGATGCCCGTACCCAGGACTTCTACTTTCTTGAAGTGAATGCGCGGCTCCAGGTCGAGCATGGTGTGACCGAGGCGGTGACCGGCGTCGATATCGTGGAGTGGATGGTGCGGCTGGCTGCCGGCGACCTGCCGCCACTGGACACGCTGACCGTCGAGCAGCGCGGCCACGCCGTGCAGGCCCGCCTGTACGCCGAAGACCCGGCCAAGAATTTTCAGCCATCCACCGGCGTGCTGACCGAAGTCGTGTTTCCGGAGGATGTGCGGGTTGACACCTGGGTTGAGCGTGGCACCGAGGTGGGTGCGTATTACGACCCCATGCTGGCCAAGCTGATCGCTCTGGGCGATGACCGCGAGCAGGCGCTGGCCAAACTCTCGCGTGCCCTCATCGACAGTCGCGTGGCGGGCCTGGAGTCGAATCTGGATTACCTGCGGGCCCTGATGAGTTTCGCGCCTTTTGTGGCGGGTCGCCACACGACGCGCAGCCTGGCCAGCTTCACGGCACCCAGCCGGGCGTTTGATGTGATCAGCGCTGGTGTGCACACCACGGTGCAGGACTGGCCCGGCCGCCTGGGATATTGGGATGTGGGAGTGCCCCCCTCGGGGCCGATGGATTCGCTGGCGTTGCGCATGGCCAATGGCATCGTGGGCAACCCGACCGGCGCGGCCGCGCTGGAAATCACGGCGGCCGGGCCCGTCATCAGCTTTCGCGCTCCCTTGCGCATTGCCGTCACGGGCGCCCCGATCGAGCTCACGCTGGAGGGGCAGCCCGTGCCCATGTGGACGGCACTGCAGGTCACTGCCGGCCAGACCCTGCGCCTGGGACGCGTCCAGGACGCTGGCTGCCGCGCCTATCTGGCGGTGAGCGGGGGCATCGATGTGCCCGACTACCTGGGCAGTGGTGCGACTTTCACGCTGGGGCAGTTCGGTGGCCACGGCGGGCGTGTCCTGCGTGCGGGCGACGTGCTGCATGTGGGTGCTGCGTCCGGGCCGCCGGGTCTGGAGGCCGATCAGATCGCGCGGCTCCAGCCCGACTACGGCAGCCATTGGGACATTGCGGTGCTGGTCGGCCCGCACGCCGCCCCTGACTTCTTCACGCCCGATGACATGGCGATGTTTTTCTCCACGCGGTGGGAAGTGCATTACAACTCGAGCCGCACGGGCGTGCGGCTGATCGGCCCCAAGCCCACCTGGGCGCGCAGCGATGGCGGGGAAGCGGGCCTGCACCCTTCCAATATTCATGACAACGCCTACGCCATTGGCGCCATTGACTTCACGGGTGACATGCCGGTGATCCTCGGGCCCGATGGCCCCAGTCTGGGCGGTTTTGTCTGTCCGGCCACGGTGGCGCGGGCCGAGCTGTGGAAGGTCGGCCAGCTCTCGCCGGGCCATACGGTGCGCTTCATCCCGGTCTCGCTGGAACAAGCGAACGCGCTGGCAGAGGCGCAGGAAGAGGGGCTGGGTTTTGCCGCCTTGAATAAACCGGTTTCCCCGGCTTCGGTGCGGCCTTCAGCGGCGCGCCCGCGTATCTTGCCGGATGCGGCGGTGCTGCATCGCGCGCCGGCCGAGGCGGGCCGTGTCGAGGTGGTGTACCGGCGCGCCGGCGACTGCAACGTCCTCATTGAGTTCGGTGCACTCAGCCTGGACCTGGCGCTGCGCTTTCAGGTGCATGCCCTGATGACGCAACTGGCGGACTGGCGGCAGGCCGGCCGGCTGCCGGGCATCGTCGATCTGACGCCCGGCATCCGGTCGCTGCAGGTGCATTACGACCCGCAGCGCATCTCGCTGGCAGACCTGATGGAGGTTCTGCTGGAGGCGCAAGCCGGTCTGGCATCCATCCGCGATATCGAGGTGCCGAGCCGCACGGTGTGGTTGCCCCTGTCCTGGGACGATGCCGCCACCCGGCTGGCGATTGAGAAGTACATGCAGTCGGTGCGCGCCGACGCACCCTGGTGCCCCAGCAACATTGAATTCATCCGGCGCATGAACGGGCTCGATGACTGGCAGGCGGTGTATGACATCGTTTTCAAGGCCAGCTACATGGTGCTGGGACTCGGTGATGTGTACTTGGGGGCACCGGTGGCCACGCCGCTTGACCCGCGGCACCGCCTGGTGACGACCAAGTACAACCCGGCACGCACCTGGACGCCGGAAAACGCGGTGGGCATTGGCGGCGCCTACCTGTGTGTCTATGGCATGGAAGGGCCGGGCGGCTATCAGTTCGTGGGCCGCACGGTCCAGATGTGGAACCGCTGGCGCGTCACCCGTGAATTCGAGCAGGGCAAGCCATGGTTGTTGCGCTTCTTCGACCAGATCCGGTTCTTCCCGGTGAGTGCCGATGAGCTGCTGGCCTGGCGCCGCGACTTCGTGGCGGGCCGCGTCAACCTCAAGATTGAAGAAGGCGTGTTCCGCCTGTCCGAGTACCAGTCCTATCTCGGCGAGAACGCGGGCTCGATCGCCGCCTTCAAGCACGGCCAGCAGGCCGCTTTCGAGGCCGAGCGCGAGCGCTGGCGCCTGGCCGGCCTGTCGGAAACCACGGATGAAGTGTCCAGCCACGATGCGGCGGCCAGCGCGGCGGCCGCCGAGGCCTTCGACGGCGAGGTGGTGAGCTCCCAGGTTTCCGGTGGCATCTGGTCGGTCCTGGTCAGTGCCGGCACGGTCGTGAAGGCCGGCCAAGCTTTGCTGGTGGTCGAATCCATGAAGATGGAAATCACGGTACATGCCCCTTGCGATGGGCTTATTCATGAGGTGCTGTGCGCCGAGGGTCAATCGGTCAGTGCGGGCCAGCCCTTGGTGCTGGTGCGCTAAATTCAGGAGATTTACATGCGTCTTGATCTTTCAATTCCCGCCTTGCGTTCCCGGTACCTGGACGGCAGCCTCACGCCGACCCGGCTGGTGGAGCTGCTGCATGAGCACATGCTCAATGAGGATGCCGAGCTTGACCGCCATCTGTGGATACGCCGGCTGTCCCTGGATGAGCTGCGTGCCTATGCCAAGGCGCTCGAAGGCCGCGATCCACGCACCTTGCCCCTGTACGGCATTCCGTTTGCGATCAAGGACAACATTGACCTGGCAAACATCCCGACCACGGCAGCCTGCCCCGAGTTTGCCTACATGCCCGAACGCAGCGCCACGGTGGTGCAGCGTCTGATCGATGCCGGCGCCATTCCCGTGGGCAAGGCCAATCTGGACCAGTTCGCCACCGGTCTGGTGGGGGTGCGCTCGCCTTATGGCGCGTGCCGCAACTCGATCAACCCTGACTACGTTTCGGGCGGCTCCTCATCCGGCTCGGCGGTGGCGGTGGCGCTGGGACTGGCCAGTTTTTCCCTCGGCACGGACACGGCGGGCTCCGGCCGGGTGCCCGCTGCGTTCAACAACCTGATCGGCTTGAAGCCTACCTGCGGACGCCTGTCCGCCACCGGCATGGTGCCGGCTTGCCGCACGCTCGACACGATCTCCGTGTTCGCGCTCACCGCAACGGACGCGGCGACGGTGTTGGCCGCCGCCCAGGGTGAAGATCCGACCGATCCCTATTCACGCGCCATGCCCGCCGCGGGCTACAACTTCGGTGCTGCCCCTGCGTTCCGGTTTGGGGTGCCGCGCCCGCAGGACCTGGAGTTCCATGGCAACCCGGACGGTCCGCAACAGTTCGCGCAGGCGGTCGCGCAGTTGCGTGCGCTCGGAGGCACGCCGGTGGAGGTGGACCTCACGCCGTTTCGGGCGGTCGCGACCTTGCTGTATGAAGGTCCTTGGGTGGCCGAGCGTTATGCGGCGATCCGTTCCTTTATCGAAGCCAAGCCGCAGGCGCTGCATCCGGTCACGCGCGCGATCACTGAAAAAGGCATCCACATCTCTGCGCCAGATACCTTCGAGGCGCTGTACCGGCTCAAGGCGCTGGAGCGCCAGACGCGCCCGGTGTGGGATGGCATCGATTGCCTGGTCACGCCCACGGCGGGTTCGCCCTACACCATTGCCGCAGTCGAGGCCGATCCGATCCGGCTCAACTCCAATCTGGGGCATTACACCAACTTCGTGAATTTGCTGGATCTGTCGGCGGTCGCCGTCCCCACGGGTTTCATGCCCAGCAGCGGGATGCCGTTTGGCGTGACCCTGGTGGCGCGTTGCGGCCAGGATTTTCCCCTGCTGACGCTGGCCGCGCGGCTGCATGCCCGCACGGTCCCCACGGTGGGGGCCACGCCACATGCGCCGCACGTGCAAGCGGGCGTGCCCGATGGCGCGCTGTTCCCCTCCGGCCAGGTTCAGCTGGCCGTGTGCGGGGCGCATCTGAGCGGTTTGCCGCTGAATGGCCAGTTGACGCAGCGCGGTGCGCGCCTGGTGCGCTGCCTGCGCAGCGCGCCGCATTACAAGCTGTTTGCCTTGCCGGGTGGGCCGCCCCAGCGTCCAGGCATGCTGCGGGTGGATGAGGGTGGCGCGGCCGTTGAACTGGAAGTCTGGGAGATGCCGGCGCGTGAATTCGGCTCCTTTGTGGCCGGGATACCGGCGCCGCTGGGCATAGGCACTATCGAGCTGGAGGACGGATCGCGCGTACAGGGTTTTGTGTGCGAGGCCTACGCCACGGCGCAGGCACTGGATATCACGCACCATGGTGGCTGGCGTGCGTTTTTGAAGGCGTCGCAGTGACCCGGTTTGGTGCGGCTGGGTGCCATGTGGAGCGATCAACAGCACCATGGCGGGGTCATCGGGGTGGTATGTATTTTGCTTGAGGGTTGTCAGCAGGTTGAGCGTTTGGGCTTGTCGAAAGACAGGCGTGAATACTTTGACTTAGGGGCACTAGGGTTCCGATCAGCGGATGACAAATCCGCGTGGTGTCTGGTCCGAGAGTGCACCGGCCTCGTGAGAGGTTCCACGGAGGGATAAAAGCCCGGGAGAGCGACGTACACATCGTCTCTTCCTGCCTTTTTCTTTTACTTCTGGAGTTTTATCATGGGCTCATCACGTTTTTCAGTTGCATCGACCGGTTCAAGCAAACTGTGGGGACGCTTGCGCAAGCCGCTGGCAGGCATGGCGCTGGCACTGGCCACCAGTGCGGCTCTTGCCGCGGGTCCCACCCCGATGAAGATCGGCACCGTGGTCAGGATCGGGTATGGCCCGTTCTACGTCGCTGATGCGCTCGATCTCTACAAGAAGTACAACCTCAAAGTCGCGCTGCAGGTGTTTTCCGATCCGGCGCTGATTCCCTCGGCCATGGCCAGTGGTGCGATTGACGGCGGCATGCTGACCTACGACCAGGTGGTGGGGCAGGTCGCGGCCGGCCAGGCGCAAAAAGTGGTCATGCCGATTGACTACTCCAATGGCGGCGACGCCATCGTGGCCGACAAGAGCATTGCCAAGGTGGCTGACTTCAAGGGCAAGAAGATCGGTTTCAACCCCTTGTCGCCGTCGGATTTTCTCTTGTCCTACGCCCTCAAGACAGTCGGCTTGTCTGACAAGGACATCACGGCCGTGAACATGACGCCCGAGGCCGTCCCCGCGGCCATGGCCTCCGGCCAGATGCCGATTGGCGTGACCTACGAGCCCAGCCTGTCGCAGATCCTGGGCCAGGGCGGCGGCAAGAAATTCAAGGTGGTGTTTTCGTCCAAGGATGCGCCGGGCCTGATCGCCGACGTGCTGGTGTTCGACGACAAGGTCATCAAGGCCAAGCCCGCCGAGATCTCCGGCATGATCAAGGCCTACCTCGACGGCATGGCCTACATGAAAGCCAAGCCCGATGAGGCGGCCAAGATCATCGGCAAGTTCATGGGCGTTTCCGCCAAGGAGGTCAAGGAGCAGCTCTCGGGTGTGTACAACATTCCGCTGGCCGAAATGCCCAAGGCCTTCGTGAAGTCAAACGCAACCACTTCCTATTACGGCAGTGGCGAAGTGATTGGGCAGCTGCTCAAGGCCAAGGGTCAGATCAAGACCATCCCGGCCACCGAAGCCACGATTGACGCGCAGTTCGTCACGGCACTCACCAAAAAGTAAGTCCCTGGGCTCCGTGCCACCCGGCGCCGCTTTGCGGCAGCGGGTGGCGCAGCTGCCGTGCGGCGACCGTCTTCTCAAGGGGTGAACATGATTTCGCAAACTTTCCGCGATCCGGATGGCGTGCTGCCCAATGTGCTGGCGCTGGGCTTGACGGTTCTGGGCTATCCGCTGGGCGTGGCCCTGTTGACGGCGCCGTTTTGGGGCTGGAACGTGCTGGGCTTTGCCCTGGTCGTTCTCACCCTGGTCTGGTCGGCCTATTTCATCCATGAGTTTGCCCACCATGCGATTTTCAAGACGGCCGGCGCCAACACCCGCTGGGGCACGCTGATGAGCTGGATCAACGGCAGCTGCTACGCACGCTTTGAAGACATGCGCCGCAAGCACATGCGCCATCACGTCGAGCGCGCCGATGTCATCACGTTTGATGCCCGGGGTTTTTTGCTGCGTGCGCCGGGTTGGGTTCGCAACACCGTGCTGGCGCTCGAATGGGCCTATGTGCCAGCGGTCGAATTCCTGATGCGGGGTTTTGTCATGCTGCTGCCCTTTCGGGCCGGCGGCTCGCGCGCGGGGCGCATTCGCATGCTCGCGATCGGCGTGCTGCGCTGTGCGGCGTTTGCCGCGCTGGGCTGGTTCTCGATGAAGGCGCTGCTGCTGTACGTCGTGGCTTACCTGGTGTTCGTGACCTTGCTGCGTTTTGCCGATTGCTTCCAGCACACCTACGACGCCTATCCGATTCTTGACGACACGCCGATTCCGGCCGACAAGCTGCGCGACCGCGCCTATGAACAGGCCAACACCTTCAGCGATATTGTCGGGATGAACCATCCGTGGCTCAATCTGCTGTGGCTCAATTTCGGGTTTCACAACGCGCACCATGAGCGGCCCACGGTGCCCTGGTACCGCTTGCCCGGCTACCACCGCGAACTGTTTCCCGGCGACTATGCACAAGTCATCACGGTGCGCGAGTTGCTGCGCAGCTTTCATGTCAACCGCGTCAAGCGCGTGCTGGCGACCGACTACGGACGGGTGGCGGCGCCTGGCACGCCGGGGCGTGCCGACGATTTTCTGGGTGCGGTGGGTGTTTCCTTCCTGACGGCGGTGTGACATGGCGCCGCGTTATGTGCTGGAGGACCGCATCGTCCTGCTCACGGGCGCGGCGGGCGGCATAGGCCGGGCGCTGGCGGCGGCCTTTGCGGCCCAGGGCGCGCAGCTGGTGCTGGTCGACCGTGACGCCGGCCGGCTGCAAGGCCTCGCCGCTGAACTGGCCGGCCAGGCCAGCGTGCTGGCCTTGACCTGCGATCTGGGGGATGACACCGCCGTTGCCGGTCTGGCTGGATTGGTGCGCGAGCGTTATGGCCGGCTGGATGTTCTCATCAACAATGCCGGCACCGAGTACCCGACACCGCTGGCCGATGACGCGGCCGGTGCCATGGCGCGCTGGACGCATCTCCTGGACAACAACGTGAGCAGCATGGTGCGCCTGACCCGTGCCCTGCTGGCGCTGATGCAGCCAGGTGCCAGCATCATCAACCAGTCCTCCATCTGGGGCAAGACCGGGGTGGCGGATTTTTCGGCCTATGTGGCGAGCAAGCACGCGGTGATCGGGCTGACCCGCTCGCTGGCGTGGGAACTGGCGCCGCGCGGCATTCGCGTCAATGCCGTGTGTCCGGGCTGGATCCGCACCGACGCTGCCATGGATTCGCTGCACAGCATGGCCTTGAGCGAAGGCCGTTCCCCGGCGGAGGTGGAGCGCGACCTGTTGTCGCGGCAGGCCCTGCCTGGCATGCTGGCGCCGGCCGACATCGCCGGCGTGTACCTGTTTCTCGCCAGCAGCGATGCACGGGCGCTGACCGGACAGAGCATTGTCGCCAGCAACGGCGAGGTGATGAGTTGATGAGCCAGGCAACAAAGTTTGATTTGACGCTGCACGGGCGTGTCGCGCTCGTCACGGGCGCGGCCAGCGGCATTGGCCGCGCCATCGCGCTGGCGTTTTCCCAGGCGGGCGCGTTGGTGGTCCTGAATCACCTGGACCGGGCGCAGGAAGCCGCGGCGGTGGCCGCGCAGATCGAAAGCCGGGGTGGACGCGCCTGTGTGGTCGAAGCCGACGTGACGAAGGCGGATCAACTCGCGGCCATGGTGGCGCAGGTGGAGCAGGCCTTCGGCCCGGTGGAGGTGCTGGTCAATAACGCGGGCATCATTCAGGAGAAACCGTTTCTGGACATCACGCTGCAAGCGTGGGACCGCATGCTCGCCGTTGACTTGACATCCGTGTTTCTGGCCTCGCGCGCCGTGCTGCCGTCGATGATCAGGCAGGGCCGTGGTGTCATCATCAATATCGCGTCCGATCTGGGCTTGCTCGGGCGGGAAAACTTTGCCGCCTACTGTGCGGCCAAGGCCGGGGTGATCGGTCTCACGCGCGCCATGGCGCGCGAGTTTGCGCCCGCGATTCGTGTCAACGCCATTGCACCGGGTCCGGTCAACACGTCCATGGTGTCGCTTCAAGCCATGAGCCCCGAGGCCATGGCCAAGGAGCTGGAGATTCCGCAGCGCCGCATCGCCGAGCCGGACGAGATTGCCGCCACGGCGCTGTTTCTCGCCAGCGACCTGTCGCGCTTTTATTGTGGTCAGGTGCTGGGGCCCAATGGCGGCTCGGTCATGCCTTGAGCGCCTGCCGGACAAATTTTCAAATGACACGTCTTTTGCCGCCCCCGTCCTCGTCGCGCCGGGCTGTGCTGCTCTTGTTTTTTTCAGCTTCGCTGTGGGGCTTGACCTGGTGGCCGGTCAAGACGTTTGCCGCCGCCGGCCTGTCCGGCACCTACCTGACCTTGCTCAGCTATGGGCCGGTCGGTCTTTTCGGCCTGTATTTTGTGCTGCGCGAGCGTGCCGCCTGGCGCAGTCAGACGCGGCTGTTGCTGCTGCTCGCGCTGGTGGGGGGCTGGGCCAACACCGCTTTCATCCAGGCCCTCCTGCTGGGGGACGTGGTGCGCGTGATGCTGCTGTTTTACCTGTCGCCGGTGTGGTCGGTGCTCGGCGGCCGCCTGTTCCTGGGCGAGCGGGTGAGCCGACGGCGCCTGCTGGCTGTCGGCCTGGCGCTCATGGGCTTGTGGCTGGTCATCGGCGGGGCAGATGCGTTCAACGCCGCCCTGAGCACGGCCGACCTGCTGGCCCTGTCCGCCGGCCTGGCCTTTGCCGGCAACAACCTGATTTCGCGCGCGACCCCGTCGGTGCCGATGACATCCAAAACGGTGGTTGTGTTCATCGGCTGCGGCCTGCTGTCGGCATTGAGCGTCGGCTGGCAGGGCCTGCCCCCGCCGGTGATGACGGCGTCTTTGGCGCTGGCCTTGCTGGCCTACGGCTGTGGCTGGATGGTGCTGGCCACGGCCACCTGGCAGTACGGCGTGACGCACCTGGAGACCGGGCGCGCCGGCGTGATATTGATCACCGAGCTGGTGGTCGCGGTGGTCTCGGTCACATGGTTTGGCGGCGAGCAGATGCTGCCGCGCATGTGGCTGGGCGGGCTGCTGATCGCCGCCGCCTCGCTGCTGGAGGCGACCGATCCCGGCGCCGCCGGTCCTGCACCGCTTCAAACCCCTCACCCGCATGACGCGAAGGAATCCCCATGAGCACCGTCTGGATGAATCAGCTTTCCTGGCTCGACTATGAAGCACGCTTGAAACGCGATCAGCCGCCGATTTTTCTGCCCGTAGGCGCGCTGGAGCAACACGGCCCCCATTTACCGCTGGGCACCGACGCGCTGTTGTCGGCCGCCGTGGCCGCCGACACCGCGGCGCGCGTCGGCGGCCTGGTGGCGCCCACGCTGTCGTACGGCTACAAGTCGCAGCCCAAGTGCGGCGGCGGGCAGCATTTCTGCGGCACCACCAGCGTCGATGCCGCCACGCTGATCGGTTCGGTGCGCGATGCCGTGCGCGAGTTCGCCCGGCATGGGGCCACGCGGCTTGTCATTGTGAACGGCCACTACGAGAACCAGTGGTTCCTGATCGAGGGCATCGACCTGGGCTTGCGTGACCTGGGGCCCGGCGCCCGGCTGCAGGTGATGCGGCTTGAATACTGGGACTTTTTGACCGAGGCCACGCTGGCCAGCGTGTTCCCGGATGGCTTCCCGGGCTTTGCGCTGGAACACGCGGCCGTCATCGAGACCTCCATGATGCTGCACTACCATCCCCAGCTTGTGCGCATCGACCTGATCCCCGACGATGGCCCGGCCGACTTTCCGCCGTATGACGTGTATCCCACGCGCAAAAATTGGGTGCCCCTGTCGGGCGTGCTGTCGTCCGCCAAGGGCTCCAGCGCGCAAAAGGGTGCGGTCATGGCGAAAGAGCTGGCCGAGCGCATGGCGGCCGCGGTAGCCCATGAGTTCCAGTGAATTGAGCCGCGCCGCCGTTGCGGTCGATCCAGCGCGCAGCGCCTTGCTGGTGATTGACATGCAGCGCGATTTTCTGGATCCGCGCGGTTATGCGGCGCGTGCCGGCGTCGATGTGGCGCGGCTGCGCGCCACGATGGCACCGGTGCAGGCGCTGCTGGCGATGGCACGCAGCATCGGCATGCGCGTGATCTTCACCCGTGAAGGACACCGGCCCGACCTGGCCGACTGCCCGCCCATGAAGCTGGCGCGCAGCCGCGCCGCGGGCGCCGAGATTGGCTCCAGCGGTCCCCTCGGGCGCCTGCTGGTGCGGGGTGAATGGGGGCATGACATGATTGACGAGATGAAAGTGGGCGCGGCTGACACCGTGATCGACAAGCCCGGCTACAGCGCGTTTCATCAAACCGAGCTGGACCAGGTCCTGCGCGCCCAGGCCATCCAGACCCTGATCGTCTGCGGCGTCACCACCGAGGTGTGTGTCCACGGCACGGTGCGCGCCGCCACCGATTTTGGCTACCACTGCATCACGGTCAGTGACGCCTGCGCGGCGTCCGAGCCGCAGCTGCAGCAGCCGGCGCTGGAGATGATGCGTGTCGAAGGCGGCATCTTCGGCGAGGTGAGCGACAGCGCCACGCTGCTGGCCCGCCTGCGCCGCCCGCCGCCAGGCCAGGAGTGTGCGGCATGACCCAGGTGCGCAAACTCTGGCCGCTGCTCACGGCAACCCACCGCTATGACAAGTCGGTCTCGACCTACCAGCGCGGTCGCGGCCAGCAGATCGAGGCACCCATCCTGGCCTACCTGATCGAAACGGCCCATGGCCGCATTCTTTATGACGTGGGCTGTGACCACACCAAGATCAATGACCCGCTGCAACGGGCGCGCTACTACAACCCCGAGGTGTTCGAGTTCGGGGCACCCGAGATGAGCGAGGAGCAGCGCATTCCCCGCCATCTGGCGCGCCTGGGGCTCACGCCGGCCGATGTGGATGTGATCTTCATCGGCCATCTGCATTTTGACCACGCCGGCGGTTTGAAGGAACTGCGGCGCTGCGGCTGCGGCGCCGAGATCCATGTGCAGCGCGACGAGATGGAGGTGGCGCAAGGCGGCGCCGACCCCGTGGTGTTTGCCGATGACCTGATCGACGATGTCGGCGCCCCACTGCAGTTCAAGTTGCGCACCGGCGAATACACGCTGCTGCCCGGGGTGCGGGCCATTGCCACGCCGGGCCATACCGTGGGCCACATGTCGATGTGGATCGAGTTGCCCAAGGGCCCACCCGTCTTGCTGGCGGGCGACGCGGCGGATCTGCAGGAAAACCTGGATGACGAAGTGGCGCCGGGCGGTCTTTGGCAGGGACGGGAGGCGCAGGCGGTGGACAGCATCCGCAAGCTCAAGGCCCTGGCGCATGAGACCGGCGCCTGGATCTGGCCCAACCACGACATGGCGTTCTACCGCACGCTGCACGCTTTTCCGCAAGCGTATGGCTGACACCCTGGCTGATGCCTGGTCGGGTCGGGTCTTGCCCGCCACGCTGCCCGTGCCGCCCGCTTATCGCGGCGTCTGGATGCGCACCCTGCTTGAAACACCAGGCGCGCGTGATGACAGCACGCTGGTGCGCTGGATGCAGCTGGGGCGCTGGCATGCCGACCTGCGCATTCCCGTCGCGGCCCGTGCCGGGCGCAGTGCATGGCTGTTGGCGAAGGACAGTCCGCAGCAGCGGGCCTTGCTGGCCATGCAGCAGGGATTTTGCGGCGTGACGCAAGTCAGCCAGGAGGCAGCGGGCGAGGTCTGTACCTGGCATCGCCTGGTCGATTACCAGCCGCCCGGACCCCATCCCGATGCCGGCCTGATGGTGTTCGAGACGCCGGACTGCGTGATCGAAACCGGGGTGCACGGCGTCTATCGCGAAGTCTGGCGGCGCCTGCCGCATTCCACCGGGCGCCTGATCGCCCTGGCCGAACCCGCGCGCGCGGACGGCCAGGCCAGCGCCCGGCTGTTCATGGCGGGGCAGTACCTGTTGCGGGTTCGGCCACAGCGTGCGGCCGGGCCGGATTTTGAAATCTCCTTTGGCACGCTGGCGTCAGGGCGCTGGCAGCTGCAGCACTCCACCCTGCCCGCGCTGGAAGGGCAAAGCCTGGCCTTCGCGCTGCAACGCAGCGGAACCGGCACGGCGCAGCTGACGGGTGATCTGGGCACCGCGCACTGGAACATCCTGGAGTGGGAGGATGCGCAAGAACCGGGCCGCAGCGCCTGACGGGTGACCCGCCTGCGCCCCGGTGCACAATGCACGGCATTGGAGTGCCCACCATGACATTGCCGGTAGAACTTGCCTGTGAAGATTTCCGTTGCAGCATCAGGCCCGATCTGGGCGGCTGCATCGCCAGCCTGTGCTTGGGGGACACGCCGGTGCTGCGTTCCACGGCGCCGTCCGCGCTGACGACGGTGCGCCAGGCCGGCAGCTATCCGCTGGTGCCGTTTTCCAATCGCGTGGGCCAGGCCACCCTGAAGTGGGCCGGCACCAGCCATCCGCTGGTGCAGAACAATGCGGCCGAGCCCCATGCCATTCATGGCGTGGGCTGGCAGCGGCCCTGGGAAGTGCTCGAAGCCGATGAGCGCTTTGCCCTGCTGTCCTATGAGCACAAGCCCGATGCCGCCTGGCCCTTTGCCTTTGACACCTCCCAGGCCTTTCGCCTCACCGCCAACGCGCTGGAGCTCAGCCTGAGCATCACCAACCAGTCGGCCCAGCCGGCGCCCGTGGGACTGGGCTGGCATCCTTATTTCGTCAAGCGCGAGCACAGCCGCATCGCGTTCGAGGCCAGCGGACGCTGGGAGATGAGCGCCGACAAGCTGCCCACGCAGCGCGTGGCCACGTCCGGCCTGGACGCGGATTGCGCCGGCCTGGACATCGACCATTGTTTTGACGGCTGGCGTGGCGTGGTGCATTTGCGCGATGCGCTGCTGCACACGCAGATCAGCTCCAGCCTGCGCCGCCTCGTGGTCTTCACCAACGGCACGCGCGACTTCGTCGCCATCGAGCCGGTGAGCCATGTCAACAATGCCATCAACCTGATGGCGCTGACCGGCGCCAGCGCCGAGGAGCTGGGCCTGTGCGTGCTGCAGCCCGGTGAATCGATGTCCGCCGAGATGAGCATTCAGGTGGAGCGTGCCGCATGAGCTGGCAGACTGTCGTGGCCGAGCCCAGTGAACTGGGCGAGTCGCCGTTCTGGCATCCGCTGGAGCAGATGCTGTACTGGGTCGATATAACGGCCAGAAAGATCCTGCGCTGCAATGTGTTCATGGGCACGGTGCAGAGCTGGACCATGGCCGCGCCGCACGCGCTGGAGCCGGGCTGCATCGCGCCGGCCCTGGGTGGCGGCCTGGTCATCGCGCTGCGCGACGGCATCTACCGTGCCCGCGAGTGGGGTGGTCCATTGCAGCGGCTGGCGCAGTCCAGCCACGACACCCGGACCACCCGCTTCAACGACGGCAAGTGCGACCGGGAAGGCCGGTTCTGGGCCGGCACGATGTACGAGCCGCGCGATGCCCGCCAGGCCGAGCTTTATTCGCTCGATTGCCGCGACGGGCGCGCGCCCGTTGTGGAACGCAAGGCCGGCGACGCCACCATCGCCAACGGCCTGGCCTGGTCGCCCGACAGCCGCACCCTGTACTGGGCCGACACCACGGCGCACATCATCCGCGCCTGGGACTGGGATGCGGCGAGCAACGCCATGAGCCGGCCGCGCGTGTTCCAGCAGTTCCCGGCCAAGCCCGCCGGCTGGCAGTACGGCATGCCGGGCTACGGCGGCCGACCCGACGGCGCGGCGGTGGACGTGCAGGGCAACTACCATGTGGCCATGTTCGAGGGGCGGCGCCTGCTCAAGCTCTCCCCGGCGGGCGAGCTGCTGGCCGAGATCGCCACGCCCGCGCAGTGCCCCACCATGCCCTGCTTTGGTGGCGATGACCTGCAAACGCTGTACCTGACCACGGCGCGGCACAATCGCAGCGCCCAGGAACTGGCCGATTTCCCGCTGTCGGGCTGCGTGTTCTCGATGCGCGTGGACGTGCCGGGCCTGCCCGTCAACTTTTTCCGCGACTGAGCCGGCTCGCGGGCCCTTCGGTTTTCCTGTGGCGCGGCGGCATCTGCCGTTAACATGCGCTCCATGGATTCAGCCCTTGAGCATATTGTCGAGCGTGTGCGCGCCGCCGCCGCCAGCGGCACCCCCTTGCGCATCCGCGGCGGCGGCAGCAAGGATTTTTATGGCCAGTCCCTGCAAGGCGAGCTGCTGGACACCACACCCTTGAACGGCATCACGAGTTACGAGCCCACCGAGCTGGTGGTGACCGTGCGCGCCGGCACGCCGCTGGCCGAGCTGGAGGCCGTGCTGGCCGAGCGCGGCCAATGCCTGCCGTTCGAGCCGCCCCATTTCGAGATTCCCGCTGCCGCGGGGAGTGCCGCGACGGTCGGCGGCATGGTGGCCGCCGGCCTGAACGGCCCGGCCCGCGCCAGCGTGGGCGCGGTGCGCGACTATGTGCTGGGCGTGAGCCTGCTCAACGGCCGCGGCGAGCTGCTGACCTTCGGCGGCCAGGTCATGAAAAACGTGGCGGGTTATGACGTCTCGCGCCTGATGGCGGGCGCGCTCGGCACGCTGGGCCTGATCACCGAGGTTTCGCTCAAGGTGCTGCCTGTGGCGCCGGCGCAGGCCACGCTGGTCTTTGAGCTCGACCAGGCCCGTGCGCTGGAGCAACTGCACCGCTGGGGCGGCCAGCCGCTGCCGCTGAACGCCAGCCGCTGGCTGCAAGACAGCACGGATGCAAAGGGGCGCGAGCTGCTGTTCGTGCGGCTGCGCGGTGCCGTGGCGGCGGTGGAATCGGCTTGCCGCAAGATGAGCCAGGAAGCCGGCGGCCAGCGCCTGGATAACACGGTGGCCGGGCCCGACTGGCAGGCCTGCCGTGATTTGCGCCTGCCCTTCTTCAGCGCGCCACCCTCGCCCGAGATGGGGCTGTGGCGCCTGAGCGTGGCGCAGACCGCGCCCGTGCTGGCGCTGCCCTGGGCGCAATGCGTGGAGTGGCATGGCGCCCAGCGCTGGCTGTGGGCGCCGCCGCAGGCGCAGGACCAGCTGCGCGGCGCGGCGCGGCAAGCCGGCGGACATGCTACGCTTTTTATAGCGACTCACGCCCATCAGGAAAGGGCCCTGGCCCGATTTGATCCATTAAAAGCGCCGCAGGACCGGATTCAGCGCGAACTCAAGAAGCAGTTCGACCCGGCCGGCATCTTCAACCGCGGCCGCATGTACCTGGAGCTTTAAGCCGTGACCGAAGCCAATGGGTACCGAACGGGCGAATCAGAAGCGCTGGTTTTTGCCAACCCGGACAACGGCACCCCCGATCAGCCCAGCCAGTCGGGTTTTCTTGCGCTGGCGCGCGCGGGGAAAACCGTGTGGAACGCATGGCGCCGAAGCTGGCCGACGACGGAAGGGCAGTCGACAGCGTGGCCGCTGGTGGACTTCAGCAATTGCCACCTTGACGAAGACATGGATTTCAGCGGCTTCGAGTTTGGCGATCTCGCGAACTTCCGGGGGGCGACATTCACCAAGAAGGCCGACTTCAGCAACGCCGTTTTTGGAGACGCGGCGGACTTTGTGGGTGTTTCATTTCAGGAGCAGGTGCAGTTCGACGAAGCCAGATTCGGGGCCGACGCTCAATTTGAAGGCGCGCAGTTCGCCTTCGGCGCCAGCTTTCCAGGTGCCCGGTTCGGCAGCCAGGCGAGTTTCTTTGGGGCGCAGTTTGGTGACGATTCGGATTTTGACGGAGCCAGTTTTGGAGATGGCGCACGGTTCGATGGCTGCAACTGGGCCGTGCTGAGATTGCGGTATGAGGAGAAGTACCAGCAGCGCCAGGCGTGGGCGCAAAGCCAGGAAATGAGCCCGCATGCATTCGGATCGCTCAGTTTCCGGGGGTGCACCTTCCAGGGAGAGGTTGATTTCTCGAACCGGGAGTTTCTTGAATCGGCAAGCTGGGGGAGGCTGGAGGGCGTGCCGACGACTTTCCAGCGCGTTCCCAAATTCCACAATTGCAAACTTCATCAGGACACCAGTTTTGACGGCGCAAGGTTTCCTGCCGCCACCGGAAACGAAGCCGCGGCCAGGGCTTATCGCACGCTCAAGCTCGCCTTTGCCCAGCAGCAGGCGACTCGGGACGAACAACGCTTTTTCAGGCTGGAGATGGCGCAGGAGCATCATTCAGTGGAGGGGCCCAGGCGCTGGCTCTATTCGGCGTATGCATTCCTCAGCGACTACGGCTTCAGCGTGGGCCGGCCTGCAGGGCTTCTGCTGGGGACGCTTGTGCTGGCATGGCTTGGCTATGGCTGGTTGGCCGGTTATTCCGCATGCATCCCTCTGTGGAGCAGCTGCGCGCCAAGCAGGGAATGGTTCGAATTCGGGTTGCTTAATGCCTTTCCCCTTCCTGGACTGGACAAGTACGCGGAGGGTCTTCGAAGCACGCTGTTTCCAGCGCACCTGCACCCGCTTGCGCAAGTGCTGGTCACTGTGGTGGTGATTGCGCAAAAAGCGTTTTCTCTCGTGGCCTTCTTCCTGATGGGCCTGGCCTTGCGTAACTTGTTCAAGATGAAGTAGCCCCATGCAAACCCAGCTCGCCCCCGAATACAAAGGCACCGCCGACGGCCAGGCGGCCGAAGCCATTTTGCGCAAGTGCGTGCACTGCGGCTTTTGCACCGCCACCTGCCCCACCTACCAGCTGTTGGGCGACGAACTCGACGGCCCGCGCGGGCGCATCTACCTGATGAAGCAGGTGCTTGAAGGCGCCGCGCCCACGCGCAAGACGCAGCAGCACCTGGACCGCTGCCTGACCTGCCGCAACTGCGAGAGCACCTGCCCCTCGGGCGTGGACTACGGCCATCTGGTCGACATCGGCCGCAAACTGGTCGACGCCAAGGTGCCGCGCCCCCTGCCCGAGCGCGCCTTGCGCTGGGCCCTGAAAAAGGGCCTGACCTCACCGCTGTTTGGCCCCGCCATGAAGCTGGGCCAGCTGGTGCGCGGCCTGCTGCCCGCCTCGCTCAAAAGCAAGGTGCCGGCGCGGCAAGACGCCGGGGCCTGGCCCACGCGCCGGCACGCGCGCAAGGTGCTCATGCTGGCCGGCTGCGTGCAGCCCGCCATGATGCCCAACATCAACAGCGCCACCGCCCGCGTGCTCGACGCCGTGGGCATCCAGACCGTGGTGGCGGCCCAGGCCGGCTGCTGCGGCGCCGTCAAGTTTCACCTGAACGACCAGGACGGTGGACGGGCCGAGATGCGCGCCAACATCGACGCCTGGTGGCCGCATGTGGAGGCGGGGGTGGAGGCCATCATCATGAACGCCTCGGGCTGCGGCGTCACGGTCAAGGAATACGGGCACATCCTGCGCGACGACCCGGCCTATGCGGCCCAGGCCGCGCGCATCAGCGCGCTCACGCGCGACCTGAGCGAACTGCTGCCCGAGATCGCCGGCACGCTGCGCGGCAAGGTCTCAGCCAAGGGCGGGCAAATTGCGTTTCACCCGCCCTGCACCTTGCAGCACGGCCAGCAACTGCGCGGCGGTGTCGAGCAGCACCTGGGCGCCCTGGGCTTTCAGATCAGGCTGGCCAGCAGCGAGCCGCACCTGTGCTGCGGCTCGGCCGGCACCTACTCGGTGCTCAACCCCAAGATCGCCTACCAGTTGCGCGACCGCAAGCTGGGGGCCTTGGGCGAGATGCAGCCCGAGGTCATCGTCAGCGCCAACATCGGTTGTATTACGCACCTGCAAAGCGGCACCGGCACGCCGGTGCGGCACTGGGTGGAACTGCTGGACGAGGCGCTGGCGAAGTCATAGACTGCCCGCATGGGCTTGCCGCCATGCACTTTGGCAGCGGTCATTTCCGTATGTTTAAGTGCCGGCCGATGACGGTTTGCGGGGACAATGGATTGTCGCAACCGGCCAGGATCTGCCGTTCATGCGGTACAAGCCGACCGTCTGCATCAGACTGAGAGCGGGTCTACAGAAATTCAAATTGCCTCCCCGATACCCGACATTGGCAACAGCGAACCGACAGTCTGCAATGATGTATTGCTTTCGACCAAAGTGGCACTGGCAGTCAGTTGCTATTCGTCCCCAATTCAGTAGCCCTTTTAACCAAATTAGGCAATAAAAGGTCTAGCAACGTCGGGGCGATTCACAGGGTTGAACATGTGGCGTGCGTTATCTGCGATGACTTCGGCCACAAACCCAAACAGCGAGGGTGGAAAATCGTGGCCCATTCCCTCGACGATGAGTAGTTCGGCTCCTTTAATGTTGGCCGCCGTGTCCTTCCCCGCTTCCGGGGGAACTAGTGGGTCGTCTGACCCATGCAACACGAGCGTCGGAGCACTTATGTTGGCTAGTCGTGATCTTAAGTCACCGGTTGCTGCGATGGCGGCGATGTGCCGCCAAAACCCGCTTGGGTTGTATGCTCGTTTGACTTCGGCTAAGGCTTGATCTCGTTGAGCGGATTCGTCGAATGGATAGCCTCGCCCGGCAATCACTTGAGAAAAGGCAACGCAATGTGCGAGATAGCCCTGTTCGTCTTTCAAAGGATGTGGCACGGGCGATGTCATCGCCGCCATCACTGCAGGGCTGGCCTGCGGCAGATCACGATTGCCAGTGCTCGACATAATGCAAACCAGAGATAGAACGCGGTCAGCATGCTCGCTGGCCACCAGTTGTGCGATCATGCCGCCCATTGATCTCCCAACCACATGCGCTCGTTTGATCATCAATGAATCGAGAAGTCTTACAGCGTCGTTCGCCATATCGAACAGCGTATAAGGCACATTGGGCGTTTCGCCGCGAGAGACTGCGTGGGCAATTGCCGCGAGATCTGGCATCGACGCGCTATCGAAGTGAGTTGAAAGGCCAGCGTCGCGATTATCAAAGCGAATCACGCGGTAGCCTTGTTCTACCAATATCTGGCAAAACGTTTCGCTCCAACGAATCATCTGCGTACCCAGACCGGAAATCAGCAGAACAGCTTCCGCGTCGGTATTGCCGAAACAATCGTATTCAATTTCAATTCCGTTCGCTTTAGCCTTGGGCATGGCATGTGGTCCTTAAATGTTCTTGTGTCGCGCGTCTTTTGGGAGCGCTCCGATATTTCGTTTGGGCGGCTTCACTACAGCACCACGGATGCACCGCCAGGCTGTGCAAGTGGCCGCGTACCCAGCAAATCGTCGCGATAGCGTTGCTCATGAGATTGCTAAGGTTGGCGTGCGTGCAAGTGTTACCAGTGCTGCGGAAACCATCTCAACCGCTGCGGGGTCGATTGATTCGACGGCTTCGGTGCAAATGCTATCGGCGGTCTCGCGTGCGGCGTTCACCAGCACATGCCCGGCGGGGCGAAGCACGGCCTGACGATCTCCATTCGCACCCTCGCGCACCACGAGGCCTATCTTCTCGAGCAAGATCAACTGACGCAGCACAGACGATTGAGGCTGACCAAGTGGACGCACGAGTTCCGGAATGCTTACTCGACCACCGTCCGCTTGCGCGAGCAAATTCAGTAGCGCAAAGTCATTGAAACTGATGCCATGGTGTATGCCCAACTCGTCGTCAAGCTTGAGTTGCAGGCTGGCGTGGGCATGGTGTAGCGCCAAACAGAAGCCGAGATTCGTGTTCATCGAGGTTGGCTCCTCGGATCGCCGTAGCCGAGTTCGCCGAGGCAAGGGATTTCCTGGCGCCACAGGCTAACCAGCATTTCCAATTCTCGTGCGGCATTGAACGCTGGATCTTCGCTGGGTTTGACTATGTCGAGTACGTCGAAGAGAAAGTTGATCTCGCCGTGCTCGACCCAGTCCTGCGCAAGCCTCGCATTGCGATGCAGTCCATGCTGCAGTTCAAAACGATGCCGGTTGAGTGTGCCCTGAACGTTCGTACTTCCGGCAACCAACGCCCGGCCCGTGATCTGGTTACGGATCGCATAGACACCGGCTCGAGTTTTCGTCTCCAAATACTGTCGTTTCAGCGTTTTTTTGTCTGTCATGATCAATTCTTTTTATTTCAAATGAGTCACGGCGTAAGCGATGACACGTCTGTCAGCGGCAGCGGGTAAGCTAGATACCTGACGTAATCGCGAACGTCGGGCGGCCAAGTTTCAGTCTGTTGACGGAACTTTGCCGCGTCGTTCGCGAACAGCGCACGTGAGGCCTCTTCAAAGCCAGCCATGTCACCAGTCATGGCTGACATGAAGTGGTAAGCACATTCACTCGCCTGGCGTTGCCGGTCTCGGTCCACGTTGGCCCGGCGTGCCTCATCAACCAGTTTCCGCAAGGTCACCGACGCACCGCCTGGCTGTGCAGCCAACCAGTCCCAGTGGCGCGGCAGTAGCGTGACTTCTCGCGCGACAACCCCAAGCTTTGGCCGGCCACGGCCACGTGGCTCACCAGATTCCTCGAAATTGATCGGTGCAGATTCGTTTCCTTGAAGCTGGTACCCCTCTGGAGGCAGACGTGCCAACATCTCGGCATCGCTTCCTCGAATGTCAATTTCGACAACTTGGCCAGTCTGGTCGCAGAAGGTCAGCAGCGGACTGGGTACGCCGGACGCCAGAGCATGTTTCACCGCCAATGCATTGACCGGCAAGTTGCCAGAGGCGATGCGCTTGTGGCCGTTGAAGCTGGTATAGGAAGGAGTATCGGTATCAATCACAGTGAGATCGGTCTTGAATTGGATGAACGAATAATACCCGGGTTAAATTAATGTGTCAATAATACCCGGGTGAAAATTGGCCATCGTGCTTCTGTGACTGGCGCGTCGGTACTGCCAAGGCCCCCTGTCATGCTCGACAACACCGAAGTGGATCAACTTCATGCGCCAATTCGGTTAGCGCCCACCGGAGGATTCCGCTTCACCCATTAGCCAGTGAGCTAAGGCAGTCTTGCCGACTCCGTTGTGTCTGAGCAAACCAATGTGTCGTAGATAGAGAACCTCGTTGAGATAGGAGAACTGCGCTTTGCCGCCGCACCTAATGTCACGAACGATTTCAGTTCTGAAAGAAAATTGGCAACCCGAAAGCTGTCACCGACGAAAGGCCGCAACCGCCTGCAACTGAGACATTTAGCTTTCGACGGCATATGCCCGCAAAGGGCACACAGCAGCCCGATAGCCATTCAGAATTATTTCGTTCCCACTTCGGCTGCGCATCACGCCGCCAGCGCGGCCTCGATGTCCTTGTGCAAGCTCGCCGGCGCGTCGGTGGGCGCATAGCGCTTGAGCACGGCGCCGTCCTTGCCGATCAGGAACTTGGTGAAGTTCCATTTGATGGCCTTGG
>JBEIOV010000005.1:0-143911 GCA_040377375.1 Hylemonella sp. | reverse complement strand
GGCGGCACGCAGAGCCTGCACACCAACAGCTTCGACGAGGCGATTGCGCTGCCGACCGAGTTCAGCGCCCGCATCGCGCGCAACACCCAGCTCATCATCCAGGAGGAGACCCACATCACCAACGTGATCGACCCCTGGGCTGGCAGCTACATGATGGAAAAGTTGACCCAGGACATGGCGGATGCGGCCTGGGCCATCATCGAGGAGGTCGAGGCCATGGGCGGCATGACCCGTGCCGTGGACAGCGGCTGGGCCAAGCTCAAGATCGAGGCGGCCGCCGCCGAGAAGCAGGCGCGCATCGATTCGGGCAAGGACGTGATCGTGGGCGTCAACAAGTACAAGCTTGCAACAGAAGATACGATCGAGGCGCGTGACATCGACAACGTGGCGGTGCGGGACGGGCAGATTGCACGGCTCAAAGCCATCAAGAGCAAACGCGATGGCGCCGCGGTGCGGCAGGCCCTGGACGCCTTGAGCGCCGCCGCTGAAAAAGGCGATGGCAACCTGCTGGACCTGAGCATCAAGGCGATGCGACTGCGCGCCACGGTAGGCGAGGTCAGCGACGCACTGGAAAAAGTTTACGGGCGCCACCGCGCCGACACACAAAAGGTGACCGGCGTGTATGCAGCAGCCTATGACTCGGCCGAGGGCTGGGAAAACCTCAAGAAGGAGATCGCCGACTTTGCGCAGGAGCACGGCCGCCGTCCGCGCGTGATGATTTCAAAACTGGGTCAGGACGGCCATGACCGCGGCGCCAAGGTGGTGGCCACGGCCTTTGCCGATCTGGGTTTTGACGTCGACATGGGGCCGCTGTTCCAGACACCCGAGGAGTGCGCGCGCCAGGCCATCGAGAACGATGTGCACGCGGTGGGCGTCTCCACCCTGGCCGCCGGCCACAAGACCCTGGTGCCGGCCATCATTGCCGAGCTGAAGAAGCAGGGCGCGGATGACATCATCGTCTTCGTCGGCGGCGTGATTCCGCGCCAGGACTACGACTTTCTGTACGAGGTCGGCGTCAAGGGCATCTATGGCCCGGGGACGCCGATCCCGGCCAGCGCCAAGGATGTGCTGGAGCAGATCAAGGTAGCGCTGACCCAATAGAAATTTGGGGTCAGATCCCAATTCAGGACAAAAATGCTGCCGGAGACAAACAACGCTGATCGAAATTGGGCTCTGACCCCAAATTTCGTGCAGGCGATCACGCAAAGCGTGGGCTCGCAACAGCGCCGCGCCATTGCCAAGGCCATCACGCTGCTGGAATCCACCCGCGCCGACCACCGCGCGCGGGCCGACGAGTTGCTGACGGCTTTGCTGCCGCACACCGGGAACTCCTTTCGCTTAGGGATCAGCGGTGTGCCCGGCGTCGGCAAGTCTACTTTCATCGAGGCACTGGGCCTGTACCTGATCGACCAGGGCCACCGCGTGGCGGTGCTCACCATCGACCCGTCCAGCAGCATCTCGGGCGGCTCCATCCTGGGCGACAAGACGCGCATGGAAAAGCTCTCGGTGCATGAGCAGGCATTCATCCGGCCCAGTCCGTCCAGCGGCACGCTCGGCGGCGTGGCCGAGAAGACCCGTGAGGCCATCTTGGTGTGCGAGGCCGCGGGCTACGACATCGTGATCGTCGAGACCGTGGGCGTGGGCCAGAGCGAGACCGCCGTGGCCAGCATGACCGACATGTTCGTGCTGATGCAGCTGCCCAATGCCGGCGACGATTTGCAGGCGATCAAGAAAGGCGTGATGGAGCTGGCCGACCTGGTGGTGATCAACAAGGCCGACATCGATGCGGCCGCGGCCACGCGCGCGCAGGCGCAAATCACCTCCAGCCTGCGTTTGCTGGGGCAGCATGGAAATCCGGAACACGCCCACCATGACGAGAAAATCTGGCACCCCCAGGTGGTGCAACTGAGCGCCCTGGCGGGCACCGGGCTGGACACCTTCTGGGCCGCCGTGACGCAGTTCAAGGCACTGCGAGCGGCGAATGGCCAGCTGGCCGAGCGGCGCCGGCAACAGGCGCTGGCCTGGATGTGGGAACGCATCGACGCGGGGCTGAAACAGGCGTTTGACCAGCATCCGCAGGTCAGGCACTTGCTGCCCGAGCTGACGCGCGAGGTGGCGGCGGGTCGGCTGGCCGCCTCGACTGCGGCACGAAACATGCTTCTGGCCCTTGAAAACAAAGCGTAGCAAGCTATCAAAATAATAGCGAAAGAGAGATTTCACCATGCACGACATCCTGGAACAATTGGAAGCCAAGCGCGAACTGGCGCGCCTGGGCGGCGGTCAAAAACGCATTGACGCGCAGCACAAAAAAGGCAAGCTCACGGCGCGCGAGCGCCTCGAATTGCTGCTGGACGAAGGGACTTTTGAAGAATGGGACATGTTCGTCGAGCACCGCTGCGTGGACTTCGGCATGCAGGACAACAAGATTCCCGGCGACGGCGTGGTCACCGGCTACGGCATGATCAATGGGCGTCTGGTGTTCGTCTTCAGCCAGGACTTCACGGTGTTCGGCGGCGCCCTGAGCGAGGCCCATGCCGAGAAGATCTGCAAGGTGATGGACCAGGCCATGAAGGTGGGCGCGCCGGTGATCGGTCTGAACGATTCGGGCGGCGCGCGCATCCAGGAAGGCGTCGCGTCGTTGGGCGGTTATGCCGACGTGTTCCAGCGCAATGTGATGGCCTCCGGCGTGGTGCCGCAGATCAGCATGATCATGGGGCCGAGCGCGGGCGGCGCCGTGTATTCGCCGGCCATGACCGATTTCATCTTCATGGTCAAAGACAGCGCCTACATGTTTGTCACCGGCCCCGAAGTGGTCAAGACCGTGACGCACGAGGAGGTGAGCGCCGAGGAACTGGGCGGCGCCATCACCCACACCACCAAAAGCGGCGTGGCCGATCTGGCTTTCGAGAACGATGTCGAGGCGCTGCTGATGCTGCGCCGCCTGTACAACTACCTGCCGCTCAACAACCGTGAGAAGGCCCCGGTGCGCAAGAGCGGCGACCCGGCCGACCGCATGGACCTGTCGCTGGACACGCTGGTGCCCGACAACCCGAACAAGCCCTACGACATGAAGGAGCTGATCGTCAAGACCGTGGACGACGGCGACTTCTTCGAGCTGCAGCCCGAGTACGCCAAGAACATCCTGATCGGCTTCGCCCGCATGGAGGGCCAGAGCGTGGGCATCGTTGCCAACCAGCCGCTGGTGCTGGCCGGCTGCCTGGACATCAAGAGCTCCATCAAGGCGGCGCGTTTCGTGCGTTTTTGCGACGCCTTCAACATCCCGGTGGTGACCTTCGTCGACGTGCCCGGCTTCATGCCCGGCACTTCTCAAGAATACGGCGGCATCATCAAGCACGGCGCCAAGCTGCTTTATGCGTATGCCGAGTGCACCGTGCCGAAGATCACCGTGATCACGCGCAAGGCCTACGGCGGCGCCTACGACGTGATGAGCTCCAAGCACCTGCGCGGCGACGTCAACTTCGCCTGGCCCAATGCCGAGATCGCGGTGATGGGGGCCAAGGGCGCGGTGGAGATCATCTTCCGTGAGGACAAGGGCGACCCGGCCAAGCTGGCCGCCAAGGAAGCCGAGTACAAGGCGCGCTTCGCCAACCCCTTCGTGGCCGGCGCGCGCGGTTTCATCGACGACGTGATCCTGCCGTCCGAGACCCGCAAGCGCATTTGCCGCTCGCTGGTGATGCTGAAAGACAAGAAGCTGGACAACCCGTGGCGCAAGCACGGGAATATTCCGCTCTGAATTACGAAAAAGGAAGGAGGCGTCACCGTGTCCATCAGTCTTTACTACCACCCGTATTCCCGCGCCGCCGGCACCATTTGGGCGCTCGAAGAGGTAGGCGTCCCTTACGAGCTGAAGATCGTCGACATCATGAAAGGTGAGCAAAAGGGCGTCGAACTCGTTTCGAAAAACCCGATGGGCAAGCTGCCCACGCTGCTGGACGGCGATCTCGTGGTCACCGAATCAGCGGCTATCGCGCTCTATCTGGCCGATCGCTATGCACCTGGGCGGCTGGCCCCGGCGCTGGATGCTCCGGAACGCGGAACCTATCTGCGCTGGTCATTTTTCTCCCCCAGTGTTGTCGAGCCTGCCGTGATGGCCAAGAGCTCGGGTTGGGCGGTCAAGGAAATAGCGGCAGGCTGGGGCAACTATGCCTCCATGATCGCTGCGGCCGAAAGCGCCATCGCCGGCAAGTCATATGTGCTCGGTGACGAGTTTTCAATGGCCGATGTCGTTTTCGGCGGCACTCTGCGTTATCTGATCAGTTTCAAGCAGATCGAGCCGACGCCCACGTTTTCGCACTACATCAAGCGGCTGGATGCGCGTGAGGCTTTTCAGCGTGCCGAAGCTCGTAACCTGGCGATGCGCAAGCAGCTCGGGCTCCAGTAATTCGATACGGAGAGAATATGTTCAAGAAAATCCTTATTGCCAACCGCGGAGAGATCGCGTGCAGAGTGATCGCGACCGCGAAGAAGATGGGCATCCAGACCGTGGCGGTGTATTCCGATGCCGACCGCGACGCGCGCCATGTGATGCTGGCCGACGAGGCCGTGAACATTGGCCCCGCGCCGAGCCGTGAGAGTTATTTGCTGGCGGACAAAATCATCGCTGCCGCGAAGCAAACGGGCGCGCAGGCGGTGCATCCCGGCTACGGCTTCCTGAGCGAGAACGCCGGCTTCGCCAAACGCGTCGAGGAAGAGGGCATCGTCTTCATCGGCCCCAAGCACTATTCGATTGCCGCCATGGGCGACAAGATCGAGTCGAAGAAGCTCGCGGGTGCCGCTGGGGTGAACTGCATCCCGGGCGTGAACGATGCGATTGAAACGCCTGAGAAGGCGGTCGAAATTGCCAAGGGCATCGGCTATCCGGTGATGATCAAGGCCAGCGCCGGCGGCGGCGGCAAGGGCCTGCGCGTGGCCTTCAACGACAAGGAGGCCTTCGAGGGTTTCACCAGCTGCCGCAACGAGGCGCGCAACAGCTTTGGCGACGACCGCGTGTTCATTGAGAAGTTCGTCGAGGAGCCGCGCCACATCGAAATCCAGCTGATCGGCGACAGCCACGGCAATGTGATCTACCTGAACGAGCGCGAGTGCTCGATCCAGCGTCGGCATCAGAAGGTGATCGAGGAGGCGCCGTCGCCCTTCATCTCCGACGCGACACGCCAGGCCATGGGCGAGCAGGCGGTGGCACTGGCCAAGGCCGTGAAGTACCAGAGCGCCGGCACGGTCGAGTTCGTGGTTGGCAAGGACCAGAGCTTTTATTTCCTGGAGATGAACACCCGTTTGCAGGTGGAGCACCCGGTGACCGAGTGCATCACCGGCCTGGACCTGGTGGAGCTCATGATCCGAGTGGCGGCCGGCGAGAAGCTGCCGCTGGCACAAAAGGATGTGCAGCGCAACGGCTGGGCCATGGAGTGCCGCATCAACGCCGAGGATCCGTTCCGCAATTTCCTGCCTTCCACCGGGCGGCTGGTGCGCTTTGCGCCGCCCAGGGAAACCATGTTTGCGTCCGACACCTCGCAGCTGTACGGCGTGCGCGTGGACACCGGCGTGCAGGACGGCGGCGAGATTCCGATGTATTACGACTCGATGATCGCCAAGCTCATCGTGCATGGCAAGGACCGCCTCGACGCCATTGTGAAGATGCGCGAGGCGCTCAATGGTTTCGTGATCCGCGGCATCAGCTCCAACATCCCGTTCCAGGCGGCCTTGCTGGCGCACCCCAGGTTTGTGGCGGGCGACTTCAACACCGGCTTCATTGCAGAGAACTATGGCAAGGGTTTTTCCGCCGCCGATGTGCCGCACGACGATGCCGACTTCCTGGTGGCGCTGGCGGCCTACCAGCACCGCAAGTACCGGGGCCGCGCCTCGGGCATCAGCGGCCAGATGGCGGGCCACGAGATCGCGATCGGCGAGCAGTTCGTGGTGGTTGCGCTGGGCGCCGGAGGGCGCAGCGCCCAGACCGCCGTCAGCGTCACGGATTTCGAAGGGAAATCGGGCTCCAGCCTTGTCACCGTGGGCGCAAGCAGCTATCAAATCTGTAGCGCCTCCCGCTTGGGCGCCGTGCGCATCAGCGGCACCTGCAACCAGCAGCCGTTCACCGCGCAGGTCGAGCGCGGCACGGGCAAGAACCCGCTGGCGATCCGGGTGGCGCACAACGGCACGCAGCTCGACGCGCTGGTGCTGTCGCCGCGCGCCGCGCAGCTGCATGCCCTCATGCCCTACAAGGCGCCGCCCGACATGAGCCGCTTCGTGCTCTCGCCCATGCCGGGCCTGCTGGTGGACGTGGCGGTGCAGCCGGGCCAGAAGGTGCAGGCGGGTGAGCGCGTGGCCGTGATCGAGGCCATGAAGATGGAAAACGTGCTGTTCGCCGCGGCCGACGGCGTGGTGGGCAAGGTGCTCGCCAACAAGGGTGAAAGCCTGGTGGTGGACCAGCCGATCGTGGAGTTTGTTTGATATGGCCCCCACGGTCGCTCGCTTCGCGTAGCTTCCTGCCCCCCCGAGGGGGCCGCTGCGCCTGCGGCCCGGCGAAGCCGGTTCCGCGGCCCCGGCTTGCAGAAGACCTGCGCTGGTTCCCTCGGGTCGCCCGGCGGCGGTGATTGTTCATTGAGGAAAATACCATGACACGTCCCTTCAAGGTGCTGGGCGTCCAGCAGATCGCCATCGGCGGGCTCGACAAGGCCCGCCTGCAAAAACTCTGGGTCGAGATGCTGGGCCTGGAGGTCACCGGCAGCTTCCGCAGCGAGCGCGAGAACGTGGACGAGGACATTTGCGCCATCGGCAGCGGGCCGTTCAGGGTCGAGGTCGACCTGATGCAGCCGCTGGACCCGGACAAAAAACCGGCGGTGCACGGCACGCCGCTCAATCACATCGGCCTGTGGATCGACGACCTGCCCCAGGCGGTGGCGTGGCTCACGGCACAAGGCGTGCGCTTCGCCCCGGGCGGCATCCGCCAGGGCGCGGCCGGGTTTGACATCTGTTTCCTGCATCCCAAGGCCAGCGACGAGTTTCCGATCGCGGGCGAGGGCGTGCTGATCGAGCTGGTGCAGGCGCCGCCCGAGGTGGTGGCCGCTTTTTCCAGACTGGCGGCCAGCCAGGGCTGAGCTGCCGGCAGGCCGCGGCAGCGGCGGCGCAGGGCATGCGTTTCGCACCCGGCGCCATCCCCTGATTTGGGGTGTTTTTGCGGCTTTATTCCGGGCAGTGGCCGGACAGTGCGAAGCTAATCTTCATCCATTCTTCATCAGGAGATTGCGATGGCTTCACTACAGACCCGCTCTTGTGAACCTGCTGGCCGCTTCAAGGCGGCCCTTGGTGAGGGCATGTCCGAATTTCCGGTGGGGTCCTCCACCTACTGGCCCATCGGCGTCATGCAGGCGTTCACGCTGCGCATGGCATCGCACGGGCTGTGCGTGAGCAGCGCCATGATGCTGGGCGACCGGCGCTATGCGCAGGATCAGCTTGCTTATGCCCATACCCTCAACGACGACTCCCTGCGGGAGCTGGCCGTGGCCTTGTTCCAGCATTTTGCGGTGCAGCACGATTGATCGTTCGGAAGACGCGGGAGAGTCAGCGACCCGTCAGGGACTTCCCTGAGTATGAGCCGGCAAAGGGGTCGCGCTACTGTTCAAGTAGCGGTGGAGCTGTTACCGTGCGCGCTGCACCCATAAAACAAAGAGCGAGACCTGTCGATGGGATTTCAAAAATTGCTTTACCCCGGTATCGGCTTGATGCGCGCGCTGCGCGTGCCCGCCAAGCTGGCCGTGCTGGCCCTGGTTTTATTGATTCCCCTGATCGTGATCCTGACGCAACTGGTCAGGCAACAGTCCGAGGATATCCGGGTGATCAAGGATGAGGCGCTCGGCATCGCGCTGATTCGGGACGCAGGCGGATTGATCGGCCTGGTCCAGACGCACCGCGGGCAAACCCATATGGCGCTGTCGGGCAGCAGCGCGGCGGGGGCCGGGCGCGAGCGCACCCGTGCCGAGCTGGCCAAGATGCGTGCCGCGGTGGATGCCGCGGTCGGGCATGCCGGCTTCATGCAAGGCAAGGAGTGGGATACCCTCAAGGCCCGCGTGGACAGCCTCGTGGCCGCGGTCGACGGCAAACCGGCGGCGGCCAGCCTGGCCCTGCATGCCGCCTTGGTGGAAGACCTCAACCGCTTCGTCTACGGTGTGGCCAGGCAGTCGAGCCTGTTGTTCGATCCCGACCCGGGAACCTATTTGCTGATGGACATGGTGGTGTCGCGCACCCTGGCCTGGACGGAAATCCTGGGGCGCCTGCGTGACCAGGGGGGTGGGCAGCTGAGCCAGCCCGCTCCGCAGGAGGGCATGGCCGTGAGCATCGGTGTGCAGCTTGACGGCCTTGAGCAATTTAGCCGCGATCTGCGCTATTCGATGAATCTGATTCAGGACTATGGGCTGGCCGATCCGCTGGGGGCAAAAGCGCTGGAGGCCAGCGCGGCCTACGCGAAGCTGGCCCGTGAAGCCTTTGCCGCGGGCGCTGGCGCGGTGACTGCCACCGTGTACCTTGACGCGGGAACGCGGGCCATCGAGGCCGTCAACAGTTACCAGGGCGCAACCCTGCAGCGCATCGAAAGCCTGCTGTCCGGGCGACAGGCGTCTTCCGCGCGCTTGCTCTGGGTGGCGGCGGGCAGCAGTGCTTTTGGCATCCTGGCCTTGTTTTATCTGATGCTGTCGTTCTACTTCAGTTTCGTTTCCGACTTGCGCCAGGTCATGCGTTTCATGGAGCACACAGCCGCGGGAAATTTGCGGGACCACGTGAAGGTGAGGGGTCGTGACGAGCTCAGCGCCATGTCGGGTCTGATGCAGGCCATGGTCAACAGCCTGTCGGCCATGGTGGCGAGCATTCGCAGCAACTCGGCCCTGGTGGCGCATGCCGGCAAGAGCCTGGCCTCGGGCAACCGCAACCTGTCGGACCGCACCGAGCAGCAGGCCGCCAACCTGGAGCAGACCGCGGCCAGCGTGGAGGAGTTGTCATCGACCGTGCAGGACAACGCGCAGACGGCCCAGCAGGCCGATGTGCAGGCGGCCAAGGTGCGTGGCGTGGCCGAGGTGGGCGCCAAGGCCATGGACGATGCCATCCAGTCGGTCGAGGCGATCCAGAGCAGCACGCAGCGCATGAACGAAATCATCGGCGTGATTGACGGCCTGGCTTTCCAGACGAATATCCTGGCCCTCAACGCCGCGGTGGAGGCCGCCCGCGCGGGGGAGGCCGGGCGCGGCTTCGCGGTGGTGGCCAGCGAGGTGCGATCGCTGGCGCAGCGCTCGGCCGAGTCGGCCAAGGAAATCCGCCAGCTCATTGGCGCGTCTTCGGCGCAGGTCACGGCCAGCGTGTCGCAGATACGCGCGGCCGGCGCCAACATCTCCGGCATCGTCTCCGGCATCCGCGGCGTGGCCACCAGCATGTCGCAAATCTCGACGTCCAGCGCGGAGCAGAGTTCTTCCCTGAGCGAAATCACCTCCGCGGTGCGCCAGCTCGACGAAATCACCCAGAAGAACGCCCAGATGGTGGAGCGGGCGGTGACGCAGGCCGTCAATCTCGAAGGCCGGGCCTCGACCCTGGCGCAGGCGGTGGAGGCGTTCCAGTTGCAGCAGGGCACGGCCGACGAAGCCGTCGGGCTGATGGAGCGGGCCATCGCCTACCGCAAGCAGACCTCGCGCGATGCGTTCTTGCGCGGCATCACCGACCCGGCGCAAGGTTTTTACGACCGCGACATGTATGTTTTCGTGCTGGACCGCAACGGCGCCTATCTGGCGTTTGGCGGCAATCCGGCCAAGGTGGGAACCCGGGTGCAGGATATTCCGGGGATCCATGGCGATCAGCTGCTCGAGGCCATCGTGACCCAGGCCAGCCACGAGCCCGGCTGGGTGGAGTACGACATCACGAACCCGGCCACGGGGGTGGTGCAGACCAAGATGTCCTTTGTCCAGCAGGTGGACGACATGTTTGCCGGCTGCGGCGTCTACAAGAACCTGGCCGCCAAATAGAAACTGGGTCCAGCGCGAAGGCGGTTCAGGTGCTGCCTTCGCCGGCGGCGCGCCTGGCACGGGCACGCGCCAGCGCGGCTTCGATCACGGCGCGTTTCTGGTCCAGCACGGCGGGATCGGTGTGCAATGAATGGCTGGCCAGGTCCTTGAGCTTGGCCTTGGCTTTTTCTTCAAGCCTTTTCTGGTTTTCGGTCTCGTCCCGCTTGCGTCGATAGCTATGAAATTCATAGCGGCTGCGGGCCTGGTCGGCCAGGGGCCGGGACCACGCAGCCCAGCCGCTGGCGCTGCCGCTCGCGTTTTCCAGCAGGATGCAATCCACCGGGCAGACCGGGATGCAGAGTTCGCAGCCGGTGCAGTAAGGCTCGATCACGGTGTGCATCAGCTTGTTGCTGCCCATGATGGCGTCGGTCGGGCAGGCCTTGATGCACAGCGTGCAGCCGATGCACCAGTCTTCGTCAATGAAGGCCACGGTGCGCGGTCCTTCCGCGCCATGCGTGGGGTTGAGCGGGGTGACCGGGCGGCCGGTCAGCGCGGCCAGCCGCTGCACGCCTTGCGCGCCACCCGGCGGGCACTGGTTGATGTCGGCCTCGCCCGTGGCAATCGCCGCGGCGTAGGCGGCGCAATCGGGGTAGCCGCAGCGGGTGCACTGGGTCTGGGGCAGGGCCGCGAGGATGAGCTTGGTCAGCGCCAGGGGTGTTGCTTCCTGCGGACCAGCCCCGGGCTCTGCGGAGCGGGATGCTGGTGTTGCCACCGGGTTCACTTCTTTTGACCAGCCCGGGTTGCTATTGTTTTTGTGGCTTTTGACGCACGTTTGGCAAGGGCTGCGACAGGTTTTGATGCCTTGCCCGAGGCGGTGGGACGGCTGCCAAGGTGGTGCTGCAGGATGAACGCCTTGACCTCCGGGTACACCACTTCGCGCCAGCGGCGGCCCGAGAAAATGCCGTAGTGGCCCGCGCCCTTGGCTTCGAGATGCCTTTGCTCGGTCGCGACCACGCCGCTGCAGATGTCGTGCACGGCCCGGGTCTGGCCCGAGCCGGAGATGTCATCGAGTTCCCCCTCGACCGAGAACAGGGCCGTGGTCTTGATGTCCTGGGGCCGCACGCGCTCGATCTCGCCGTCCACGCCCCTGACATCCCAGGTGCCGTTGACCAGGCTGAAGTCCTGGAACACGACCCTGATGGTGTCAAGGTAGTAGTTGGCGTCCATGTCGAGCACGGCGTTGTACTCGTCGTAGAACTTGCGGTGGGCCTCCGTGCTGGCGTCGTCGCCCTTGATCAGGTCCTTGAAGTAGTCGTAGTGGCTCTTGGCATGGTGATCCGGATTCATGGCCACGAAGCCGGAGTGCTGCAGGAAGCCGGGGTACACGCGCCGGCCCGCGCCCGCAAAGTTGTTGGGCACGCGGTAGATCACGTTGTTCTCGAACCAGCTGAAGCTGCGGTTCATCGCCAGGTTGTTGACCGCCGTGGGCGACTTGCGCGCGTCGATCGGCCCGCCCATCATGGTCATGCTCAAAGGCGTGGTCTCGCCGCGGCTGGCCATCAGCGAGACGGCGGCCAGCACGGGCACGGTGGGCTGGCACACGCTGATCACGTGGCAGTTGCCGTAAATGCCCTGCAGGTGGCGGATGAACTCCTGCACGTAGTTCACATAGTCGTCCAGATGGAACTCGCCTTGCGAAACGGGCACGAGGCGGGCATTTTTCCAGTCGGTGATGTAGACCTTGTGGTCCTTGAGCATGGTCTTGACGGTGTCGCGCAAGAGCGTGGCGTAGTGGCCCGACAGGGGCGCGACAATCAGTATGGGGGGCTGACCCTTGAGCTTGGCCAGCGTGGCCGGATCGTCGGTGAAGCGCTTGAAGCGGCGCAGCTCGCAAAATGGCTTGTCGATTTCCACCCGCTCATGGATGGCAACCCCCACGCCATCGACATCCACGGTGCGGATGCCAAACTCGGGTTTTTCGTAGTCCTTGCCCAGGCGGTGCATCAGGTCGTAGCCGGCGGAAATGCGTTGCGCAAAAGGGTGCTGCCCCAGCAGCGACAGCGGATTGCTGTAGGCCTTGGCGGCCGACTGTGCCATATCGGTGAATGGTTCCATCAGGGAACGCTGGGCTTCGTAGAGTTGATACAGCATGGCAAACTCGCTTTTGGGGTATGTTGCAGCGCAATATATCAGTTGTCGTCGCTCAATGATTGGAGTGAAAACACTTATATCTTCGGCCAATTGTCAGCTTAAGTGACGCGTCCAGGCCAATCCGGGCCGGGAACTTCCCGGCATCCCGCCTGGCAACCTTGAAAAGTGTGACAGAAAACAAACTAATATGCACCGCAGGACTTTGATCGCCGCCGCCTGTGGCAGCGCGGCTTCCATGGGAACTTTCATGACCGATATCACAGAGGCAGCCAGCCTCGCCGCCCTCCAGGCGCTGCCGCCCAGCCCCCGCATGCCCGTGCTGTTTGTCGGCCACGGCAGCCCCATGAATGCCATCGAGGACAACGAGTTCCGCCGCAGCTGGCAGGCGCTGGGTGCCCAGTTTGGCGCGGCACCGGGCGCCACGTGGCCCCAACCCAAGCTCATTTTGTGCATTTCGGCTCACTGGCTCACGCGCGGCTGGTGGCTCACCGCCATGGAAAGGCCCAAAACCATTCACGACTTTGGCGGTTTTCCGCAGGAACTGTTCGACCAGCAGTACCCGGCCCCCGGCGCGCCGCAGGCGGCCCGCGCCATCAGCCAGGCCGTGCGGCAGCCCGACAGCCATCTGCCGCTGGGGCTGGATGCGCAGGAATGGGGGCTGGACCACGGCAGCTGGTCGGTGCTCAAGCCCATGTTTGCGCAAGCCGACATTCCGGTGGTTCAGCTCAGCATGGACTACAGTCGCCCACCCGCCGAGCATTACGCCCTGGGCCGGCAACTGCGGACCCTGCGCGAGCGTGGCGTGCTGATCGTGGGCAGCGGCAACATCGTGCACAACCTGCGCACCATGCAGCGCAGCGCGCGCGCCGATCAGGCTTACGACTGGGCTATCGAGTTCGACCGGGTGATTGGCGAGCAGATGGCGCAGGGGCGCCTGGACGCGCTGCCGGACTTCCAGAATCTGGGACAGGTGGCGCAGATGGCGCATCCGACCCATGAGCACTACCTGCCGCTGCTCTACGCGGCCGGGGCGGTGGATGCCAAGGAGGCGCCGCAGTTCTTCAACGCGAAGTTTCAGGGCGCGTCGATCTCGATGCGCTCGGTGATCTGGGGCTGAAGCATTCGCCCCGGGCCTGCCGAAGGGCTTCGACAGGCTCGGGGCGAACGGGTTTCAAGCTGGCTGCCGACGAATCAATTCAGCAGTGAACGCAATAACAGGCTGCCGCCGGTGAGCAGCAGCACGCTGTGCAGCAGCAGCAAAAAGCGCCGGCGGTCCAGCCGCAGGCTGACGTGGTGGCCAATAAAGAGGCCCAGCGCCACCGCCGGCAACAGGGCCAGCACCAGCCATAGCAGCTCGGCATCCAGCAGACGCCCGGCCAGCAGGAACAGGGCCACCCGCACCACCGAGCTGAACATCAGCACCGCTGACTGCGTGGCGCGGATCTGCTGCGGGTCTTCCAGGCGGCGAAGCAGGTAGACCGAGTAAACCCAGCCGCCGGCGCCAAACAGCGCGCTGAACACGCCGCCGATGCCGCCATACCACCAGGCCCAGCGCGGCGACAACGGGACAAGGGCAGTGTGCTGCGCTTTTGGCCGCAGGCCATTGAGTGCGTACAGCACCACGAAAGCCCCCAGCAGCGGCATCAGCAGCTTCACCGGCAGCGTGAACAGCAGCCAGGCGCCCACCGCACTGCCGGCAAAAAGCGCCGGCACCAGCCGCAGCAGCTCGTGCCGCGCCACATGCTGGCTCAGGCGCCAGCCGTTGGACCAGGAAGCGATCATGTCCGTCAGCGCCAGCGTCGGCACCACGGTGGAGACGGGCAGCAGGTGTGCCAGCAGCGGCGCGCTCACCAGCGTGGAGCCAAAGCCCACCAGCCCGAAGACCACATAGGCCACGGTGATCACGGGTTCGGCGAAGAGCAGGGTCAGGACATCGGGCATGGGGCTAAGGGTTGGTGGTTCATTGGCCCCGGGCGGCGGCCCGCAGCTTGTCTTTCTTGCTCGGGCGCGTGCCCTTGATGCCACCCGTGGCGGGGGTGGCTGGCGCGGTGGTTTCCAGCGATTCAAACCCGGTCACCTGCTCGCGCGGCAGGTTCAGGTGCTGGCGTTTTTCTATCAGGCGCCAATGCGCCTCGCTGTCCGCGCTGACAAAGCTGATGGCCAGGCCGCTTTCCCCGGCCCGGCCGGTGCGGCCGATGCGGTGGGTGTAGTCAACCGCCGAGCGCGGCAGGTCATAGTTCACCACCACCGGCAATTGCGCGATGTCAATGCCGCGGGCGGCCACATCGGTGGCGACCACCACCTTCAAGCGCGACGCCTTGAAGTCCGCCAGCACCTGGGTGCGCTTGCCCTGGCTCAACTCGCCGTGGAAAGGCTCGGCGTTGATGCGGGCCTTGCGCAGCTTGTCGGCCACGATTTCGGCCGCGTGCTTGGTGGCGACAAACACCAGCACCCGCGCCCAGGCGTTTTGCACAATCAGATGACGCAATAACTGGGTGCGCCGGGACGCGTCCACGGCGATGGCCCGCTGCTCGATGTCGGGCTGGCTCTGCGGCTCGGGCGGGACGTCGATGCGTACCGGCTCGTGCAGCAGCGTTTGCGCCAGCGCCTGCACGGCGGTGGGAAAGGTGGCCGAGAAAAACAGGTTCTGGCGTTTCCTTGGCAGCAAGGCCAGGATGCGCTCCAGTTCCTCGGCAAAGCCCAGGTCCAGCAGGCGGTCGGCTTCGTCCAGCACCAGCGCCGCCACGCCGGATAGCGAGAGTGCATTGTGTTCGATCAGGTCCAGCAGGCGCCCGGGTGTCGCCACCACGATGTCGGTGCCGCCGCGCAAGCCCATCATCTGCGGGTTGATGGATACGCCGCCAAACACCACCGTGACCTTCAGGGGCTGGGTCAGGTGCTGTGCCAGCGTGCGAAACTCGTCGCCCACCTGCGCAGCCAGCTCGCGCGTGGGCACCAGGATCAGCGCGCGCACGCGTCGCGGTTTTTCGCTCGGGGTCTGCGCCAGTTGCTGCAACAGCGGCAAGGCAAAAGCCGCCGTCTTGCCCGAGCCGGTTTGCGCCGAGGCCAGCACATCGCGGCCCTGCAGCACGGCCGGAATGGCGGCCGCCTGGATGGCGGTGGGGGCAAGGTAAGCCTTGGCGCTGATCGCGCGCAGCAGGGCCGGGGACAAACCCAGTGAGGAAAATGGCATGTGCAGGCGTTGTGTGGCGGTGATGGCTGGTGGGGCGGGCGGTTGCGTGCAGTCTTGGACACGGCATGGGAATGCATGCAGGGCCATGGGTGCCGATGCGTCCAGTTTAAGCGCTCCCGTGCTTGGGAAAGACGCATAATCGAGCCCCCGCGATTTTCATCCCTCCTGGAAGAGTCCGGAACAACATAAGGGCCATCGTGAGAAAAACGTTCAAGTTGAACATTGAAGGCAAACACCGTGACCGCGTGCTGGAAGCCGTCAAGCACGAGATCCGCAAATACGTCAAACGGCAAAGACGGGTGCCCTTGCTCGAGGGTGTGGACTATTGGGATTTTGATTGCAGGTTCGGCACCAGCGCAGACAACGCCACGGTGGTCCATTTCGCGACCATCACGGCCTTGATCGACGCCGTTGCCAAGGACGGGGGCGATGCGTTTTACCTCGAGCTGCTGGCGAAGAACGGCCACCGCACGGCCAAGCCGGTGGACGCCGCGGGTGCCGGGGATGCCGAGCCGGCCCAGCCCTGAGACAGACAGGGCGAAATGCGCAAACATATCGAACGGGCATAAGGTCCAAAGCCACCCATCTTGGCGATGAGCGGCGAGCTACATCAGGCGAAACAGCTGGGTGCACCCGAATTTCTCACCTGCATGGGTGCTGGAACACATGACGCGGGGCCATGATGGAGTTGGAATGATGGGTTGCGGCTCGGGTGAGAACACAATGTGGGACAATGCTGCGCGCGGCCGATTTTCTTGAGCCGCGATGGCACCGGGCCACCGTATGAATGCCGAAGAAACCTCGTCCCAGGAAGAGCCCACCACGCTGGAAATCACGCTGCCCACGGCGCTGGAGCTGTGCCGCCTGGGGCTGGCCACGATGATCGACATCCGACAATCCTTCGAGATCGAGATGAAGGGCGCGATCCCCGACACCGTGCATATCCCGATGTTCGAAGTCAAACTCATGCTGGGCCACACGTTGACCGAGGACGAGCAGGACATCCTGGACGCCGGCCAGCCCAAGGACATCGACGCGAAGACCTTCTTCACGATGATCAACCAACTGCACCATGCGCGCGATCACCTGTTGCTATGTATCTGCAACAGCGGCCGGCGCAGCCTGACCGCCGCGGCACTGCTGCGTTCGCTCGGTTATCCCAAGGCGCTGTCGGTGGCGGGGGGCTTCCAGGCGTGGAAGAAGTTGCAGGCTGCCCCTGCCGCGCCGGTTGCGCCCCCGGCGGCCGGCTGAGATCGGTCGTGCTCACGCGATGACGCCCAACCCTTTCATCGAGCAGACCGCACCGGCGTGCCACCGGTGTGGTCTGCTCAAATCAAACGTTGTGGTTCGCCCGGTCTCTCGTCCCCGGCACCCCATTTGCGTTTGCATGGAGTAACGCATGATCACCGAATACGTTTTGTTCAATCTGCCGACTGGCATGGGCCGGGATGAGGTCATCCAGGGGATGCGTGAGGTAGCGCCCCGCTGGCGCAAGGAGGCGGACCTGATCCGCAAGACCTTTGTCCATGACCCGGTGGCCAACCAGGCTGGCGCCTTCTACCTCTGGAACAACCGGGCGGCTGCCGAGCGCGCGCACGACCAGGCTTGGCGCCAGCGCATCCGCGACAGCTATGGCAGCGACCCGGTCATCCGCTACTTCGATACCCCGCTGGTGGTGGACAATGCGCTGGGCCAGACGATCGAAGCGCAGCCTTGAGTATGGCCCTTCACTACCTGGATTTCGACTACAGCGAAGACGCGCAGGGCCACGGCAGCTTCGACGCCATGGCCTCCACCGCGCCTGCGCACGTGGCCGCCGTGCGCGCCGAAATCGCGTTCGTGCTGGACTGGGCGCATGCCGCCTTTGCAGACATGCGCGCGCCGCTGGAGGAGGGCGGCGAGTGGGACTACAACCTGGAAGGCCAGCAGGAGTGGACCGCTCATGAGGCCCTCAGCTACGACGAGGTGACGGGGAAGTTCAGCGGCCAGCTCAGCCCGGCCGGCGCGCCGCGCCACACGGTGACTTTGTCGCTCAGCGGCAGCGCGCAGTTTTGTGCGGCGTTCAGGGAGCGTTTCGACGCTGAATGAACAAGCTTGCGCCGCAGCTGCGGGTGGCGGCATGTGGGTCTTGAGGAAAAATTTCAATGTCATATGCACGCCTATTTGCCTTGACGTCGCTGGCCATGATCGCTTTTGCGGGCAATTCACTGCTCTGCCGAGTCGCGCTCAAACATACCAGCATGGATGCAGCCAGCTTTACCACCATTCGATTGCTCTGCGGCGCGGTGATGCTGGGGCTGGTGGTGCGAATGAGGCGCGGCACCCATGCCGGGAGCGGCAACTGGCTGTCGGCATTCGCATTGTTTGCTTATGCGGCCGGCTTTTCTTTTGCCTATGTAAGCCTGCCCGCGGCAACCGGCGCGCTGCTGCTCTTTGGCGCTGTTCAGGCAACGATGATCGGCCATGGTATTTGGGCGGGAGAACGTCTGCTGAGATGGCAACTCGTCGGCCTGGTGCTCGCTTTAGGGGGGCTGGTCGGCCTGTTGCTGCCGGGTCTTTCGGCACCGCCACTGCACGGCTCCCTCTTGATGCTGGGCGCCGGGGTCGCATGGGGTGTCTATTCTTTGCGTGGGAAAGGTGCGGGCGATCCGACCAGGGTCAGCGCGGGGAATTTTCTGCGTGCTGTCCCTATCGCGGCAGCATTGAGCGTATTCATGTTGAACGGCATGTCGCTGGACCATGCTGGATTTTGGTACGCGCTTGCGTCGGGCGCGCTGACTTCCGGAATAGGCTACGCCATTTGGTACACCGCATTGCCCGCGCTGAAAGCCACCAACGCCGCCACGGTGCAGCTCAGCGTTCCGCTCATTGCGGCCTTGGGCGGTATTGTTTTCCTCGGCGAGCCCATAAGCTTGCGCATTGCATTGGCGTCCGTCGCCATTCTCGGTGGAATCGCGCTGGTAATTCTCGAGAAACCATAAGCGCGGTCATGGTTCCCTGAGATGCAATTGATTGCGGGCATTTACACACGCTTCGCATTTGTACACCGCGCTCATACATCGCCGCGGCACACTGATCACTTGATGTGGCGCCATTGCCTTGGAGTCCTCAAGGCGCCAGCATGATGAAACCGCACCATGGGCATCTGCTTCTTGGCGCCTGGATGGCTGCCAAGGGAGCGGCGGCTTTTGAGAAAGAACAACTGGAGTGAATCGTATGGATCCCAAAGATACTGAGTCAGCTTCAAATCCATCAGACCGAAAGACAGCCGACATTCCGATTACGCAACTGGTGGTCGAGGCCTATGAGTCGGCCGCCCCGGCCGTGCGCAGACGCATGCTCACGCAGCTGATCGGCCAGGTCTATGAGGCCGCGCCGCTGCTGGTGCGCGGCCGCCTGCTGGAACACCTGCTGCAGCCGCTGGGCGTTCTCTCGCTGGTGGCCGTGGCCAATGGCGTGTTCGCGAAGATCCGGTTTCGCAGCGAGTGGCAGAACCTGCAAGTGGGTCTTGAGGACGCAAGGAATGTGCGCGTCAGCGATGTGCTGGCCTTGGCCGATCATGTCCAGCAGGTCAGCGTCGACGCCGTCAATGGCCTGGCCCAGATGCTCGCGGCGTCTCCGGTGATGGCGGGTTCAGCGGCCGCGGCCGTGCTGGTGACCGTGCTGGCGCAACGCGCCCGAACCAGGCGCGCGGGCGACAGTGAGGCTGGTGATTCGTCTCCCGTGCCAACCTGAGCGGCATGCCGCTCAGGCGCATGGCGCTTGCCGCAAGGTGGCGCGGGCGACGGGTCGGGCTGCGAGCGATGCTCTTCATCACTCGCGCCGCGCGTACAAAAAAGCCGCCGGTGCAAGCTGCACCGGCGGCTTTTTCACGGGCGGCGACGGATCACATCACCTTGGCAATAGCCTGGCAGACGTAGTCGATGTTCTTGCTGTTGAGCGCGGCCACGCACATGCGGCCGGTGTCGGTGCCGTAGATGCCGAATTCGCTGCGCAGGCGCACCATCTGGTCCTTGGAGAGGCCGGAGTAGCTGAACATGCCGATCTGGCTGGTGATGAAGCTCATGTCCTGCTTCACGCCGGCGGCCTTCAGGCCATCGACCAGCTTCTGGCGCATGGCCTTGATGCGCACGCGCATCTCACCCAGTTCCTTTTCCCACAGGGCGCGCAGCTCGGGGTTGCCCAGCACCGCGGCCACCACGGCGCCCCCATGGGTGGGCGGGTTGCTGTAGTTGGTGCGGATCACGATCTTGAGCTGGCTTAAGACCCGGTCGGCTTCTTCCTTGCTCTCGCACAGCACGGAGAGGGCGCCCACGCGCTCGCCGTACAGGCTGAAGCTCTTGCTGAACGAGGTGGAGACGAAGAAGTCCAGGCCGGCGGCGACGAACTTGCCGATGACGGCGCCGTCTTGCGCAATGCCGTTGCCGAAGCCCTGGTAGGCCATGTCGAGGAAGGGCACCAGGTTCTTGGCCTTGACGGCGGCGGTCACCTGGTCCCACTGGGCGGCGGTGATGTCGTAGCCCGTGGGGTTGTGGCAGCAGGCGTGCAGCAGGATGATGGTGCCGGCCGGGGCGGCCGTGATGTCGGCCAGCATGCCGGCGAAGTCCACGCCGCGCTTGGCGGCGTCGTAGTAGCGGTAGCTCTCCACCGTGAAGCCGGCGCTGGTGAACAGGGCGCGGTGGTTTTCCCAGCTCGGGTCGGAAATCAGCACCTTGGCAGCGGGCTTGAGTTTCTTGAGAAAGTCAGCGCCGATCTTCAGGCCGCCGGTGCCGCCGATACCCTGCACCGTGGCAACGCGGCCACTTTTCACCGGCTCGCTGTCGGCGCCGAACACCAGGCTCTTGACGGCGGCGTCATAGGCGGCAATGCCGTCGATGGGCAGGTAGCCGCGGGCGGTGGGCTTTTCCATCATGGTCTTCTCGGCGGCTTGCACGCACTGCAGCAGCGGCAGTTTGCCGTTGTCGTCGAAATACACGCCCACGCCGAGGTTGACCTTGATTGGCCGGGTGTCGGCGGCAAATTGCTCGTTCAGGCCCAGAATCGGGTCGCGAGGGGCCATTTCGACGGCGGAAAAGAGTGACATGTGCAAGTCCTGTGAAGAAAAATCTGGGAAAAAACAAAATGCGCTATTCAATGGCCTGCATTTTACCGGTCGCTGGCCAGGTTTTCCCTAGCCGGTTGCGCGGCTGGCCCCAGCCAGCAAAGCAAGCGTGAATGACACGGCAGCCGCGAGTGCCGTGATGGTCCGCACGTGGTTCCATTGGGTCCAGCCGACCAGGTAGCTGCGCCAGGCGATGACCGCTTCAGGGGTCGACGCCTCGACGCGCGCGAGAGCGTCGTTTCGCGGCACGTTGCAGGCCGCCGTCACGATGAAGTTGCCGACGAAATAGAGCACGCCGCCGGCGAGCAGCCAAGCCGTGCCCGGATGCTGCCAGCGAGCCAGCGAGTAGAGAACCAGGAGCAGGGAAGCTGCCGCGGTTCCAAGAAAGAGCGGCAGGAACAAGGGATTGAGGACAGTCAGGTTGATCGACTGCATGGCGGCGATCCCGCTGCGCGGCTCAAGCCTGGCGAGTGCCCTCATCACGAAGTTGGAGAAGGCAAAGAAGATTCCGGCCATCAGCCCGCAGCCAAGCGCCGCGAAGAGCGTGACGGGGAACAGGAATGCTTCAATTAGCGACATGCGGGAGGCCAGGAAAGAATGCAACACCTTGGCCGCAGCCAGGAAATCCATGGGACCATTCTGCGTACGGCCGGATGCCAAGGTCGCGCTGTCCTGAAAAAACCTATTGCCATCATAGGGTTAGACTTGTATACTGGATAAATAGACAGGCATGACGAAGCGGGCAAAAGCACTGTGCCACCGTTGCGATCGGGGCGCTTGCCCGATCAGGTGCGCGAATGGATACGGTCGCACTATAGCTTCAGATCGGGAAAATCGGGCCAGCATGGGGTGCGCTTTTTCAGGCCATGCTTTTTTGAAGAGAGCGCCATGTTGGCAAATCGATAACATGCCATCTGATTCCGCATTTTGAATTTCCTCGTCATGCCTTTACCTGCTCCCGCCCCGCTTGCACTTGTACCTCCTGATGATGCTGGTCCGGCCCACACGGGCACGTTTGTAACCTTCCCTGGCTCGCCCTTCGAGCTGTACCAGCCCTATCTGCCGGCGGGCGACCAGCCCGAAGCCATCGACAAGCTGGTCGAAGGGGTGAAAGACGGTGAAGTGTTCCAGACCCTGCTCGGTGTGACCGGTTCGGGCAAGACCTTCACCATGGCCAATGTGATTGCCCGCCTGGGGCGCCCGGCCATTGTGTTTGCCCCCAACAAGACGCTGGCGGCGCAGCTCTACAGCGAGTTCCGGGAGTTTTTCCCGAAGAACGCGGTGGAGTATTTCGTCAGCTACTACGATTATTACCAGCCCGAGGCCTACGTGCCGCAGCGCGACCTGTTCATCGAGAAGGATTCGGCCATCAACGAACACATCGAGCAGATGCGCCTGAGTTGCACCAAGAGCGTGCTGGAGCGGCGCGACGTGGTGATCGTGGCCACCGTTTCGGCCATCTACGGCATTGGCCAGCCCGAGGCCTACCACCAGATGGTGATGACGCTGCGCGCGGGCGACCACATGGGCCAGCGCGACGTGATCGCCCAGCTGGTGCGCATGCAGTACCAGCGCAATGATGTCGATTTTTCACGCGGCAAGTTCCGCGTGCGCGGTGACACGATTGACGTGTTTCCGGCCGAGCACAGCGAGATGGCCATCCGGATCGAGTTGTTCGACGACGAGATCGAGTCGCTGCAGCTGTTCGATCCGCTGACCGGGCGCATCCGCCAGAAAATCCCGCGCTTCACGGTCTACCCGAGCAGCCACTACGTGACGCCGCGCGACCGCGTGCTGGCGGCCGTGGAAACCATCAAGACGGAGCTGTCGGACCGGGTCAAGGAGCTGGTGGCCGCGGGCAAGCTGGTCGAGGCCCAGAGGCTGGAGCAGCGCACCCGTTTCGATCTGGAAATGCTGGCCGAAGTCGGGCATTGCAAGGGCATCGAGAACTACACCCGCCACTTGAGCGGCGCCGCCCCGGGCGAGCCGCCCGCGACGCTGACGGATTATCTGCCGAAGGACGCGTTGATGTTCCTGGACGAGAGCCATGTGCTGATCGGCCAGTTCAGCGGCATGTACAACGGCGACCGCGCGCGCAAGACCACGCTGGTGGAATATGGCTTTCGCCTGCCCAGCGCGCTGGACAACCGGCCGCTGAAGTTCGAGGAATTCGAGACCAAGATGCGCCAGGCCATCTTCGTATCGGCCACGCCCGGCACGTGGGAGAACGAGCATGCGGGTCAGGTGGTGGAGCAGTTGGTGCGCCCCACCGGTCTGGTGGACCCGGAGGTGGAGGTGCGGCCCGCCAGCACCCAAGTCGACGATGTGCTGCAGGAAATCCGCATCCGGGTCGAGAAGCACGAGCGCGTGCTCATCACCACGCTGACCAAGCGCATGGCCGAGCAGCTGACCGACTATTTGAGCGACAACGGGGTCAAGGTGCGCTACCTGCACAGCGATGTGGACACGGTGGAGCGCGTGGAAATCCTGCGCGACCTGCGGCTGGGCGCCTTCGACGTGCTGGTGGGCATCAACCTGCTGCGCGAGGGTCTGGACATTCCCGAAGTGTCCCTGGTGGCGATCCTGGATGCCGACAAGGAAGGTTTCCTGCGGTCCGAGCGCTCGCTGATCCAGACCATTGGCCGCGCCGCGCGCAACCTGCATGGCCGGGCCATCCTGTACGCCGACAAGGTCACCGAGTCCATGAAAAAGGCGATGGGGGAGACCGAGCGGCGACGCACCAAGCAGGTGGCGCACAACCTGGTACACGGCATCACGCCGCGCAGCATCGTCAAACAGGTGCGCGACCTGATTGACGGCGTCTACAGCGAAAAGGCGGGCCGGGAAGCCGAGCGGCTGGAGCAGGACGCGCTGCAGCGCGCCCGCGTGGAGGACATGAGCGAGAAGGATATCGCGCGCGAAATCAAGCGGCTGGAAAAGCAGATGCTGGAACATGCGCGCAACCTGGAGTTCGAGAAGGCGGCGCGCGTGCGCGATCAGCTGGGGGTGCTCAAGGAACAGGCTTTTGGTGCGCCCGGGGTCGACAACCCCGTCTTGTGACAGCGCCGCCCGGCGCAAGCCAACCGGGCGGATGGCTTACCCGAGCAAAATCCGGGGTTTCTTGCTATACTTGACACAATTACTCAGGAAAGCCAGGCGGACGGTCGGCTGAGTGCATGGAAGTGCTGCGCCAGACAGAGGTGCAGACAGTGCCCCGGGGCTCAAAAGGCGCTTGGGGAGTTTATGGTGGTCAAGCCCAGCTTAAGGAGTTTGCGATGCGTCTTACTACTAAAGGCCGTTTTGCGGTCACTGCGATGATTGATCTGGCCTTGCGCCAGAGCAATGGCCCTGTGACGCTGGCCGCCATCAGCCAGCGCCAGCAGATTTCCCTGTCCTATCTGGAGCAGTTGTTCGGCAAATTGCGCCGGCACGAGCTGGTCGAGTCCACCCGTGGCCCGGGCGGCGGTTATTCCCTGGCGCGCAAGGCGGCTGACATCACCGTGGCCGACATCATCGTTTCGGTGGACGAGCCGATTGATGCCACCCAGTGCGGCGGCAAGGAAAACTGCCTAGGCGAGGACGCCGGGCGCTGCATGACGCATGAGCTATGGGCTTCGCTGAATGTGCGCATGGTCGAGTTTCTGGAGTCGGTCAGCCTGCAAAAACTGGTTGACGAACAGCTGGCCAAAGGCCTCAAGATTGAGGACCGGCCCACGATCAAGCGAGCGATTTCCAGCATGCCGGTGGTCAAGCCGATCCGCGTGAATGCTCCGAATTCGGTGTTTGCCCTGGGTAACGTGTTCTCCAAGTCATGACATCCGTCGCCTGATCGCCGTGGGCGATCGGACGGATTCAGAATTTTCATATAGCCAGCAATAGCGAGCCCGTGATGGATGCAACACCACATTTCCCGATCTATCTGGACTATGGCGCCACCACGCCATGCGACCCACGCGTGGTCGATGCCATGATCCCCTGGTTGCGCGAGCACTTCGGCAACCCGGCTTCGCGCAGCCATGCCTGGGGCTGGGAGGCGGAAGCTGCCGTTGAAAAAGCGCGTGCCGATGTGGCCGAACTGATCGGTGCCGATCCGCGCGAGATCGTCTGGACCTCGGGCGCCACCGAGTCCGACAACCTGGCGCTCAAGGGCGCCGCCCACTTCTACCAGACCAAGGGCAAGCACCTGATCACGGTCAAGACCGAGCACAAGGCCGTGCTCGATACCATGCGCGAGCTGGAGCGCCAGGGTTTCGAGGTGACTTATCTGGACGTGCAGGAAGATGGCCTGCTGGACATGGACAAGCTCAAGGCGGCGATCCGCCCGGACACGATTCTCATCAGCGTCATGTTCGTGAACAACGAGATCGGCGTGATCCAGGACATCCCCGCCATTGGCGCGCTGTGCCGTGAAAAAGGCATCATCTTCCACGTCGATGCGGCGCAGGCCACCGGCAAGGTCGATATCGACCTCACGACGCTGCCGGTCGATCTGATGAGCCTGGCGTCCCACAAGACCTATGGCCCCAAGGGCATTGGCGCTTTGTATGTGCGTCGCAAACCCCGCATTCGGCTGGAAGCCCAGATGCACGGCGGCGGCCATGAGCGCGGCATGCGCTCGGGTACCTTGCCCACCCATCAGTGCGTTGGCATGGGCGAGGCCTTCCGCATCGCAGGACTTGAGATGGCGCAAGACACAGCCAAGGCGCGTGCGTTGCACAAGCGGCTGCTTGACGGGCTGAAGGATGTGGAGCAGGTGTTCCTCAACGGCCATGCTGAAAAGCGCGTGCCGCACAACCTGAACATGAGCTTCAATTTTGTCGAGGGCGAATCGCTCATCATGGGCATCAAGGGCCTGGCTGTCAGCAGCGGTTCGGCCTGCACGTCGGCCAGCCTGGAGCCCAGTTATGTGCTGCGGGCCCTGGGACGCAGCGATGAGCTGGCCCACAGCAGCCTGCGCATGACGATTGGCCGTTTCACGACGGAGGAAGAGATTGATTACGCCATCTCCACCATCAAATTCAACGTGGCCAAGCTGCGCGATTTGAGCCCGCTGTGGGAGATGTACCAGGACGGTGTCGATCTGAGCACCATCCAGTGGGCTGCCCATTAACCGCGTCGCCAGAATGAACCATGCCTTTGTCGCTCGCCCTTGCCGTGCTGTTCGCACTGTCTGCGGGCGCGTTTCGCGGTCTGGCTCATTGTGGCTTAGCGGGATTATTTGAATTTAAGAGGTATCGCCATGGCATATTCTGAAAAGGTCGTTGACCATTATGAAAACCCCCGCAATGTCGGCTCTTTTGAGAAGGGCGACGAGACGGTGGGCACCGGCATGGTGGGTGCGCCCGCCTGCGGCGACGTGATGAAGCTGCAGATCAAGGTCAATCCGCAAACCGGCGTGATCGAGGACGCGCGCTTCAAGACCTACGGTTGCGGCTCCGCCATTGCCTCGAGCTCGCTGGTCACCGAATGGGTCAAGGGCAAGACGCTGGACCAGGCGGCTGCGCTGAAGAACAGCCAGATTGCCGAGGAGCTGGCTTTGCCGCCCGTCAAGATTCACTGTTCCATCCTGGCCGAAGACGCGATCAAGGCAGCGGTGGATGACTACAAGAAAAAACACATGAATTAAGTTCGCCCCCGAGGCGCCTTCGGCGCTTCCCCCTCAAGGGGGCGCACCCAGTGGCCCGGCAAAGCCGGTTCCACGGGTGCTCTGGTCTTGAGACGTGGGTAAACGGGGCATGAAAGATTGAAAAAAATGGCTGTTACCCTGACTGAAGCCGCTGCCCGGCACGTGACCCGCTACCTCGCCAAACGCGGCAAGGGGGTGGGGGTGCGTCTGGGCGTGAAGACCACGGGCTGTTCTGGCATGGCGTACAAGCTCGAATACGTGGATGAATTCACGCCCGAGGACCTTGTGTTTGAAGACCATGGCGTCAAGGTGCTGGTGGATCCCAAAAGCCTGTCCTACATCAACGGGACCCAGCTCGATTTCGTGCGCGAGGGGCTCAACGAAGGTTTCAGGTTCAACAATCCGAATGAGCGCGACCGTTGCGGATGCGGCGAGTCTTTTCGGGTGTGAAGCTGCTGCGCGGGCGTGATCAGGGCCTCGGCAGTGCTCGAAATCCTCACGTACCCGAGGTACGTTCCGGCTTCTGCGCGCTGGCGGCGCCCTGCTGACGCCCGCTCGCGATGCTCCCCCTCTCGAAAAGGCTGACTGTCCCGTGACATCTCTTCAATCCAACGACTTCGAGCTGTTTGGCCTGGCACCGCGGTTTGCGCAGGATCGCGCGGCCATTGATGCGCGCTGGAAGGAGTTGCAGCGCGAGGCGCATCCGGACAAGTTTGCCGTGCAAGGCGCGGCCGCGCAGCGGGTGGCGATGCAGTGGTCGGTCCGCATCAACGAGGCCTACCAGCGGCTCAAGGACCCGCTCAAGCGGGCCGCCTACCTGTGCGAGCTGCATGGCGCGGCCGTCAATGCCGAGAACAACACGGCCATGCCGGCCGAGTTCCTGATGCAGCAGATGCAATGGCGCGAGGCGCTCGAAGCCGCCGGCAGCGTCGCCGAATTGGATGAAATTAACGGCGAGGTCGACAGCAGCCGGCGCAAGGTGCTGCAAAAATGCGAGCAGCTGCTGGATGTGGCGCATGACTACCCGGGGGCCGTGGCGCAAGTGAGGGCGCTGATGTTCATCGAGCGCTTTGCCAGCGACATCGAGGCCCGCTTTGACAGAATGGAAAATGGGGTCAAGTAGCAACCAGGCCCTTGCCCGACAACAACTTATGGCGCTCCTGCAAATTTCCGAACCCGGCCAGTCCCCTGATCCGCACCAGCGTCGCGTGGCGGTGGGCATTGACCTGGGGACCACCCATTCCCTCGTGGCCGCCGTGCGCAACGGCGTGGCCGAATGCCTGCCCGATGCCCAGGGGCGGGTGATCCTGCCTTCCGTGGTGCGTTACCTGGCCGGTGGCGGCCGGCAGATCGGGTACGAGGCGCAGGCCGCGCTGTCGACGGACCCCGAGAACACGATCGCCTCGGTCAAGCGCTTCATGGGCCGCGGCGTGAAGGACGTGGCGGGGCGAGAGAAGCTGCCTTACCGTTTCGTGGACCACCCGGGCATGCTGGGTGTGAAAACCGTGGTGGGGGAGAAGTCCCCGGTCGAGGTCAGCGCCGAGATTCTGGCCACGCTGCGCTACCGGGCCGAGGACACGTTCAACGATGACATTTTTGGTGCCGTCATCACGGTGCCAGCCTACTTTGACGACGCCCAGCGCCAAGCCACGAAGGACGCCGCCCAGCTGGCGGGCCTGAACGTGCTGCGCCTGATCAACGAGCCCACGGCGGCCGCCATTGCCTATGGCCTGGACAACGCCAGCGAGGGCATTTATGCCATCTACGACCTGGGCGGCGGCACGTTTGATATTTCCATCCTGCGCCTGACCCAGGGCGTGTTCGAGGTGATCGCCACCGGTGGCGACTCCGCCTTGGGCGGCGACGATTACGATGCGGCCCTGGCCGAGTGGGTGTTGCAGCAGGCGGGCATCGCCGCCGTGACGGCCGCTGACAAGGCGGCGGTCAAGGTGGCGGCACGGGCTTGCAAGGAAGCGCTTTCTGCTATCAATTTAGTAGCGTTTCACGTCCATTTGGCGGGGTCCGAGGTCGATTTGACCGTGACGGCCGAGCAATTCGACAAGCTCACGGCCGCCTTGACCGAGCGCACCATGGGTGCGGTGCGCAAGGCGCTGCGCGATGCCAAATTGAAAGCCGGCGAGATCAAGGGCGTGGTCATGGTGGGGGGCTCCACCCGCATGCCGCAGATCCAGCGTGCCGTGGCCGGATTTTTCGGGCGCGCGCCGCTGACCAACCTCAACCCCGATGAAGTGGTGGCCCTGGGCGCGGCCATCCAGGCCAACCAGCTGGCCGGCAACAACACGGCGGGCGACCTGCTGCTGCTGGACGTGATTCCCCTGTCGCTGGGGGTGGAAACCATGGGTGGTCTGGTCGAACGCATCGTGCCGCGCAACCAGACCATTCCAACCGCCATGGCGCAGGACTTCACCACCTACAAGGACGGCCAGACGGCGCTGGCCTTGCACGTGGTGCAGGGCGAGCGCGACCTGGTGAGCGATTGCCGCAGCCTGGCGCGCTTCGAGCTGCGCGGCATCCCGCCCATGGCGGCGGGGGCGGCGCGCATCCGCGTGACCTTCACGGTCGATGCCGATGGCCTGCTCAACGTCAATGCGCGGGAACTGGCCAGCGGCGTGGAAGCACGCATTGACGTCAAGCCCTCCTATGGCCTGGGGGACGAGCAGATTGCCAGGATGCTGCAGGACAGCTTCGCCACGGCCGAGGACGACATGCGCGCGCGCGCGCTGGTGGAAGCCCGGGTCGATGCCGATCGCATGCTGCTGGCCACGCAAAGCGCCCTGGACGCGGATGGCGATTTGCTGCCGCCCGCGGACCATGCCGCCATCAAGGTCCTGATGGCGGCCGTGGCGGCGGCCCGGCCGCTGGAGGATGCGGCGGCCGTCGTGGCGGCCACCGAAGCACTGGCCAAGGGCACCGAGGCTTTTGCCGCCATGCGCATGAACCGCGGCATCAGGCAAGCCCTGGCCGGCAAGAACATCGAAACGGTCTAGCCTCGACAGGCCCTGAATATGCCCATCATCAAGATACTTCCCCATCCCGAATACTGTCCCGCCGGGGCGGAGATCTCCGCCCCGGCGGGGACATCCATCTGCGAAGCGCTGCTGGACAACCACATCAACATCGAGCACGCCTGCGACATGAGCTGTGCCTGCACGACCTGCCACGTCATCGTGCGCAAGGGTTTCGAGTCGCTCAACCCGCTCGATGAAAACGAAGAGGACCTGCTGGACCGCGCCTGGGGCCTTGAGCCCCATTCGCGCCTGAGCTGCCAGGCCATCCTGGCGCAGCAAGACGTGGTGGTGGAGATCCCCAAATACTCCATCAACCACGCCAAGGAAGTCCACTGAAGCGCAAGGCGTTTCAGCCCTGCACCGAGTAGCCGCCATCCACGGGAATAGCCGTGCCGGTGATGAAATCCGATGCCGGGCTGGCCAGGAACACCGCAATGCCCGCCAGGTCCTGGGGCGTTCCCCACCGGCCGGCCGGCGTGCGTGCCAGCACCCGGTCATTCAAGCCATCGACCTGAACCCGCGCTTTTTGCGTGAGCTCGGTGTCGATCCACCCCGGCAGTACCGCATTGGCCTGAATGTTGTCCTGGGCCCAGGCGCTGGCCAGCGAACGCGTGAATTGCACCAGGCCGCCCTTGCTGGCACTGTAGGCCGGGGCGTAGGCCGCGCCGAAGATCGACATCATGGAGCCGATGTTGATGACCTTGCCGCCGCCGGCGGCCTTCATGTGCGGCCAGGCCGCCCGCGCGCACAGGAAGGCGCTGGTCAGGTTGGTGTCCATCACCGCATGCCAGTCGGCGAGCGACAGGTCCTGCGCGGGGCTGCGGATGTTGATGCCGGCGTTGTTGACCAGAATGTCGAGCCGGCCGTGAAGCGCGATGACCTGAGCCATCAGCCGGCCGACGGCGCCTTCCTCGCTCACGTCGGCCTCCAGCGCATCGGCGCGCCAGCCGCGCTTGCGCAGCCCGGCCAGCGCCTGTTGCGACTTGTCCTGGTTGCGTCCGGTGATCACCACCGTGGCGCCGGCCTGCGCCAATCCGCGGGCCATGCCCAGGCCAATGCCGCCGTTGCCGCCCGTGACCAGGGCGATTTTCCCGTCGAGCTTGAACATGCTGGAGGTCTCCACCGAATGAGGTGGATCAAGCATAATCGACGGCATGCGCCAGATCTTTCTTGATACCGAAACCACGGGTCTGTCCGCCGAAGGCGGCGACCGCATCATCGAAATCGGCTGCGTGGAGCTGGTCAACCGCAAGCTCACGGGCAACAACAAGCACTTCTACCTGAACCCGGGGCGCGACAGCCATGAAGACGCACTCAAGGTGCACGGCATCAGCAACGAATTCCTGCGTGACAAGCCCCGGTTCGAGGCCGTGGCCGACGAGTTGCTGGGCTACCTGCGCGATGCCGAAATCATCATCCACAACGCGCAGTTCGATGTCGGTTTCCTGAACAAGGAGCTGGAGCTCATCGGCAGGCCGGGTTTTCGCCAGTTCGTGGCCAGCGTCACCGATACGCTGGTCATGGCCAAGGAGATGTACCCGGGCAAGCGCAATTCGCTCGACTCCCTGTGCGATCGGCTCGGCGTGGACAATTCGGGCCGCACGTTGCACGGCGCCTTGCTCGACGCCGAGCTGCTGGCCGATGTCTACATCAACCTCACGCGCGGCCAGGATGCGCTGCTGATCGATGCGGGAGACGCCGAAAACACCGGGGGCCGCATCGAGCGCATCGATCTGCGCGGTTTTGTTCTGCCTGTGCTGGCCGCCAATGAGCAGGATCTGGCCGCCCACGAGGAGGTGCTCAAGCAGCTCGACAAATCCAGCGGCGGCAAGACGGTCTGGCGCATGACGGCCTGAAGATATGGCATAATCCAAAACTTTCCTGAAGATGGAAACTGATGAAAATTCAGTAGCAAATACAGGGCGGTTAGCTCAGGGGTAGAGCACTGCATTCACACTGCAGGGGTCGCAAGTTCGAAACTTGCACTGCCCACCATGAATTGGTGATGAAAACAAAGGATCTGGCAGCGCTGCCAGGTCCTTTTTTTATTGCCTGGCCGCAATCGTCGGTCACAATCGTGGGCATGAGTTCAATGATTCGCTATTCGCCCGGCACCACGCCGCTGGTGCTGGATTCTCCCCACAGCGGGGTCAATTACCCCGACGATTTCGGTTTTTCCTGCGATCTGGCCACCTTGCGCCGCGCCGAAGACACCCATGTGGAAAAGCTGTACGACTTTGCCAGCGCGCTGGGCGTGGCCTGGGTGGAGGCGCTTTTTCCGCGCAGCTATCTGGATGCCAACCGCAACACCACCGAGGTGGATGCGACGCTGTTCAATGAGCCCTGGCCCGGGCCGCTGGCGACCGACCCCGTGGTCTTGTCCAAGGTGCGGCTTGGCAAGGGCCTGATCTGGCGCACGACCGATGATGGCGTGCCCATTTACGACCGGCCCCTGACGGTGGCCCAGGCGCGCGCGCGCATCGCCGATTGTTGGCAACCCTACCATGCGGCCGTGCAGGACGCGATCGATGCGGCGCATGCCCGTCACGGCTATAGCATCCACATCAACTGCCACTCGATGCCGGCGGTGGCTTCCAGCCATGCCACGGAATTTCCGGGTCAGGTGCATCCCGATTTCGTGGTGGGCAACCGCGACGAATCCACCTCGTCGGGCCGCCTGGCGCAACGCATCTGCGCGCACCTCGAGGGCCGGGGCTACAGCGTGGCCTACAACCATCCCTACAAGGGGGTGGAGCTGGTGCGCCGCTATGGCAATCCGGCCATCCACCGGCACAGCATCCAGCTGGAAATCAACCGCAAGCTCTACATGAACGAGCAGACGCTGGAAATCACCGAGGGCTTCGAGCCGCTGCGAAGCAACCTGCGTTCGCTCGTGACGCTGCTGCTTCGGACCGATCCGCGGGCCCTGTGATGGATCAGCTCGATGGCGTGGTCATCGGGGCCGGGGTGGTCGGCCTGGCCGTGGCACGCGCCCTGGCCATGGCCGGGCGCGAGGTGATGGTGCTCGAAGCGGCAGACGCCATCGGCACGCAAACCAGCTCACGCAACAGCGAAGTCATCCATGCCGGCATCTACTACGCGCAGGGTTCGTTCAAGGCGCGGCTGTGCGTGCAGGGCCGGCAGATGCTGTACGGCTACTGCGCCGAGCGCGGCATCGGCCACAGCCGCTGCGGCAAGCTGATCGTGGCCACCTCGGCACAGCAGGTGCCCGAACTGCAGACCATCATCGCCAAGGCCGCCGCCAACGGCGTGGACGACCTGGTTCTGCTTACGCGCGAGCAGGCGCGCGCCCTGGAGCCGGCGCTGGAATGCGTGGCGGCCGTGCATTCGCCCGGCACCGGTATCGTTGACAGCCACGCGCTGATGCTGGCGCTGCAGGGCGACCTGGAAAACGCCGGCGGCATGGTGGCCTTCAATTCGCCGCTGGCACGTGCGCGCGTGACAAAGCAGGGCATTGAGCTGGAAGCGGCTGACGGCACGCAGTTGCTGGCGCGCACGGTGGTCAATGCGGCCGGCCTGTACGCGCCGACACTGGCGCAGCAGTTCGACGGCCTCGACCCGCAACACGTGCCCACGGCCTGCTACGCCAAGGGCAGCTACTTCACGCTTTGCGGCCGCTCGCCGTTCAATCACCTGATCTACCCGGTGCCCGAAGCCGCCGGCCTGGGCGTGCACCTGACGAACGATCTGGGTGGGCAGGCCAAGTTCGGCCCCGATGTGCAGTGGGTGGCTTCGCCTGACGATCTGGTGGTGGACCCGGCGCGTGGTTATGCGTTTTATGCCGAAGTCCGCAAGTACTGGCCGGCGCTGCCCGACGGTGCGCTGCAGGCCGGCTATGCCGGCATCCGGCCCAAGATCAGCGGGCCACATGAGGCGGCACGCGACTTCCTGATCCAGGGTCCGGCCGCGCATGGCGTGCCGGGCCTGGTCAACCTGTTCGGCATCGAGTCGCCGGGGTTGACGAGTTGCCTGGCGATCGGCGCGCTGGCCGCCGATTTGCTACAAAAATAATAGCTGCTTACGCCCGTATCTTAAGGGCTAGCGGCTGTTTTTGATGGCAAGTGCGGCCTGTTTGACGAGTTCCGGTCCCTTGTAGATGAGGCCGGTGTAGATCTGCACCACGTCGGCGCCGGCCTCGATCTTGCTCAGCGCGTCCTCGGCACTCAGGATGCCGCCGACGCCGATGATGGGGTAGTCCTTGCCGAGCGCGGCACGCAACTGGCGGATGACGCGGTTGCTGGATTCGAGCACCGGCGCACCCGACAGGCCGCCGGCTTCCTCGGCATGCGGCAGGCCCTGCACGGCCGCGCGGCTGAGCGTGGTATTGGTGGCCACAACGCCCCAGGCGTTGTTAACCCGACCTTCGCCGTCCGTGCCATGGCGTTTGAGCGTGGCGGCGATCACGTCCACCTGCGCCTCGTCCAGATCGGGCGCGATTTTCACGAAGATCGGCACGCGGCGTGGCAACATGCCGCCCTTGCCATCCGGCGTGGCGTGCTGCTGCGCCAATTGCTCGCGTCTGGCCGCGATGGCGCCGAGCAGGGCATCCAGCGCCTCGTCGCTTTGCAGCGCGCGCAGGTTCTTGGTGTTGGGGCTGGAGATGTTGATGGTGACGTAGTCGGCGTGCGGGTAGACGCCGGCGAGACCAATGAGGTAGTCGTCAGTGGCTTTTTCCATCGGCGTGGCGGCGTTCTTGCCGATGTTCAAGCCCAGCAGCATGGGCTGGCCCTGTGCCTTGCGGCGAAAGCTGGCCTTTTGCACATTGGCGATGAAGGCGTCCAAGCCGTCGTTGTTGAAGCCCAGGCGGTTGATCAGCGCATGGGCCTGCGGCAGGCGAAACATGCGCGGCTTGGGGTTGCCGGGCTGCGCCAGTGGCGTGACGGTGCCCACCTCAACGAAGCCGAAGCCCATGGCGCTTAACGCCTCGATGCAGTGGGCGTTCTTGTCCAGGCCGGCGGCCAGGCCCACGCGGTTGGGGAAGCGCAGGCCGGCCAGCGTGATCGGGTCATCGACCCGGCCATTGCAGTAGGCCCAGGCCAGCGGCGTGCCCTGGGCCTTGGCCAGCATGCGCAGGGTGAGGTCGTGGGCGGCTTCGGGGTCGAGGCTGAACAAAAAAGGACGGGCGAGGGCGTAGGGGACCAGAGACATTGGATAATTCTTTCAATTGCCCGATTTTCCCAGATAGACCTATTGCCATGCTTACACAAGACGAACTCAAGACCCTGGTCGGCCAGGCGGCCCTGCAATACGTGGTGCCCGGCGAGATCGTCGGCGTCGGCACCGGCTCCACGGTCAACAGGTTCATCGACGCCTTGGCATCGATGAAGGGCCAGATCAAGGGCGCGGTGTCCAGCTCGGTGGCGAGCACCGAGCGCCTGCTGGCGCTGGGCATCCCGGTGTTCGATGCCAATGAGGTGGGTGAGTTGGCGGTCTACATCGATGGTGCCGACGAGATCGATGGCAAGGGCTGCATGATCAAGGGCGGTGGCGCGGCACTCACGCGCGAGAAGATCGTGGCGGCCCAGTCGCGCCGCTTCGTTTGCATTGCCGATGAGTCCAAGCGAGTCGCCGTGCTGGGCAAGTTTCCGCTGCCGGTGGAAATCATCCCGATGGCCACGCAGCGCCTGCTGCGGCAGTTTGCGGCGCTGGGGGGGGCGGCCAAGGTGCGCCTGAAAGAGGGCCAGCCGCTGGTGACGGACAACGGCCAGCACATTCTCGATGTGACCGGCCTGCAGATCGCCGATCCGCTGGCTTTTGAATCCCAGGTCAACCAATGGCCCGGCGTGGTGACGGTGGGCGTGTTTGCGCACCAGCGAGCCCAGGTCTGCTTGCTGGGAACGTCCAGCGGCGTCAAGACACTGAATTTCTAGAAGGTGATGCCGGCCGGGTTGGCCGGGTTGGCAGCCGGCGGGCGCATCGGCTCGGCGGCGGGCACGCCATTGGCGCTCCTGGCCTGGCTTGCTTCGACTGGCGCCGGGGCCGGTTTCTTGAGCGCGACCAGCGGTTCCGGGGCCGGGCTGCGGTAGCCGGCGGGCAGTTGGGAGGTTTTCGGATAACCCGCCGCATCAAGAAACTGCACCCACTCCGAATTGGAGTAACCCTTGATCTGCTGGCTGCCGATCGTCAGAAAGGGCAGCGAGCTTTCGCTGCTCAGGCGCTGCAGCGCGGCAATGTCCTCAGGCGTGTTGACGGTGCGCTCGACAAAGGGGATGCCCCGGTTGCCGAGGAAGGACCGACCGCTGTCGCAGGGGGCGCAATTGGTCGAGGTGTACAGCGTGACCGGGTAGCGGCTGACGACCTGGCGCAGCTCATAGGGCAGCGCAGTGCCGCTGCCGCCGGCAGACTTGTCCAGCGCGCCGGTGGTGCCGGCCTTGTCCGATGCCGCGGGCGGCTTGTCCGAGAAGGTGACCCGCCCGTCGGGCCCCACGATGCGGTAAACCGGCTGGGCCGGTGCATTGGCGGCGCCCAAGGCCAACAGGGCGAAGAAGGCGCTCAAAAGTCGGGTGGCGTTCTGTTTCATGGTGGTTCTTGTCATGTCAAGCCATGCCCTGGTGCCGCAACAAGGCGTCCAGGCTGGGGTCGCGGCCCCGGAATTCCCGGAACGACTCGATGGCGGGGCGGCTGCCGCCCGCTTCCAGAATGGCTTGCCGGTATTTTCTGCCGGTTTCGATGTTTGGCAAGCCATCTTTACCAACTGTTTCCTCAAAGGCCGCATAGGCGTCGGCGCTCAGCACCTCGGCCCACTTGTAGCTGTAGTAGCCGGCCGCATAGCCGCCGGCAAAAATATGGCTGAAGGTGTGCGCCGTGCGGCTCCAGGCCGGGGGCTGGAGCACCGCGATCTCCTGCCGCACTTCGGCCAGCAGGGGCATGAAGTCGTGCGCCGGATCGTGGGCCGTGTGCAAGAGCATGTCAAACAGCGAGAACTCGATCTGGCGCAGGGTCTGCATGCCGCTCTGGAAGTTTTTTGCGGCCAGCATCTTGTCGAACAAGGCGCGCGGCAGCGGCGCGCCGGTATCCGCATGCGAGGTCATGTGCCTGAGCACGTCCCACTCCCAGCAGAAATTTTCCATGAACTGGCTGGGCAGTTCCACGGCATCCCATTCGACGCCGCTGATGCCCGAGACGTCGCGCTCGTTGACCTGCGTGAGCAGGTGATGCAGGCCGTGGCCGAACTCGTGGAACAGGGTGGTCACGTCGTCATGGGTCAGCAGCGCGGGTTTGCCGTCAACCCCGTCGGCGAAGTTGCACACCAGATGCGCCACCGGCGTCTGCAGCTGATGGGTGTCGGGGCGCAGCCAGCGGCTGCGCACATCGTCCATCCAGGCACCGCCCCGCTTGCCGCTGCGCGCCGACGGATCGAGGTAGAACTGGCCGACCAGTTCGCCCGGCAAGGCGTGGTCGCGCGTTGCCTTCGAATGCCGTTCAATGCGGTAGAACTCGACACCAGGATGCCATACCGGGGCAGTGTCCCGGCGGATGGCGACATCAAACAGCGTTTCGACGATCTTGAACAGCCCGCCCAGGACTTTCGGGGCGGTGAAGTACTGCTTGACTTCCTGCTCGCTGAAGGCATAACGCGCCTCCTTGAGCTTTTCACCGACATAAGGCCAGTCCCAGGGCTGCGGGTCCGGCAGGCCCAGCTGTCGCGCGGCGAATTCGTGCAGGTCGGCCAGGTCTTTTTCGGCGTAGGGCCGCGCCTTGCGCGCCAGGTCGCGCAGGAAGCTGATCACATGCTGGGGCGACTCGGCCATTTTCGGCACCACGGAGAGTTCGCCAAAATTGCCGTAGCCCAGCAATTGCGCTTCTTCCAGCCGCAGGGCCAGCATCTCGCCGATCAGGGCCGAGTTGTCGAATTTTTTCGCCTCCGGCGCCGCCTGGTCGGAGGCGCGGGTCACGTAGGCCCGGTACAGCGTCTCGCGCAGGGCGCTGCTGCGGGCAAACTGCATCACGGGCAGGTAACACGGCATCTTGAGCGTGAGCTTGTAGCCTTCCCGGCCCTGCTGTTGGGCCGCAGCGCGCGCCGCCTGCTTCACATCCTCGGGCACGCCCTCGAGTTCGGCCTCGCTTGCATAGTAGGCAAAGGCATCGGTGGCATCGAGCGCGTTCTCGCTGAACTTCTGGCCCAATTCGGCCTGCCGCTCCTGAATGACGGCAAAACGCTCGCGCGCCGCGCCGGTCAGCTCGGCGCCGCCGAGCACGAAGTTGCGCATGGCATTCTTGTGGGCCTGGCGCTGCTCGGCATTGAGCGAGGCCGGATCGATGGCCTTGTACTTCGCATACAGCCGCTCGTCGGCACCCAGGCGGGTCCAGAACTCGGTGACGCGGGGCAGCGCCTCGTTGTAGGCGGCGCGCAACTCCGGCGTGTCGGCCACGCTGTTGAGGTGGCTCACGGCACCCCAGGCGCGACCCAGCTTCTCGGTGGCGACATCCAGCACACCGGAGATCTCGTTCCAGCGGGCCGCAAAGTCGGGCGCCGTGACGGTCTCCAGCGCGGCATTGGCCTCCAGCAGCAGCGCGTCGATCGCAGGCGCCACGTGCGCGGGCTGGATGCGGTCAAACAGCGGAAGGTCGGAAAAGTCGAGAAGGGGATTGCTCATGTCTTGTCATTTTGCGGCAGTCGCCACCGATTTCAAGGCGAGGGGCCATTGGTTTTATGTATGGCAGCGATCAGGCGCCGGCCATGCGTTCAGCGGCCTCGAGCGTATTGACCAGTAGCATGGTGATGGTCATGGGGCCCACCCCGCCGGGCACCGGGGTGATCCAGCCGGCCACCTTTTTGACGCCTTCGAAGTCGACATCGCCGCACAGCTTGCCCTCATCGTTGCGGTTCATGCCGACGTCGATCACCACGGCGCCGGGCTTGACCATGTCGGAGCTCAGCACATTGCGCTTGCCCACGGCGGCCACGATCACGTCGGCCTGCCGGGTGTGGTGGCCGATATCGGTGGTGGCGCTGTGGCAAACGGTGACCGTGGCATTGGCCTGCAGCAGCAAGAGCGCCATGGGTTTGCCCACCGTGTTGCTGCGTCCAATGACCACCGCGTGCTTGCCGCGCAAATCGATGCCCGTGCTTTCGATCAGTTTCATGCAGCCATAAGGCGTGCAGGGTCGAAAACCGGGTTGACCCGTCATCAATTCGCCGGCGCTCAGGGTGGCGTAGCCGTCCACGTCCTTGGCGGTGGAAATGGCCTCAATGACCTTGTGCGGATTGATGTGCCTGGGCAGTGGCATCTGCACCAGAATGCCGTGGATCGTCGGGTCTGCGTTGAGCGATGCGATGCGCGCCAGCAAGGCGTCTTCCGCCAAGCCGGCCTCGTATTTCTCGAATACCGAATGGACGCCGGTATCCGAACAGCCCTTGACCTTGTTGCGCACATAAACGGCGCTGGCCGGATCGTCGCCCACCAGAATGACGGCCAGGCCGGGTGTCACGCCGCGTGCCTTGAGCGCCAGGACGCGCGTGGCGACGTCGGCGCGCAGGCGGGCGGAGAGGGCGGTTCCATCGATGATCTGGCCTGTTTTCTTCAACGTCATGATTCCAGTTTCATAAGTAAAAACGCCCGCGAATCCTTGTCCGGCGGGCGTGGATGGCTATAAATTAAATAGCATCAAGCTTTGGCGGCGGTTTGTCCCAAGGCAATTTTCAGGAGATCGGCCACGGTATTGGCGTTGAGCTTTTCCATGATGTTGGCGCGGTGCGCCTCCACCGTCTTGATGCTGATGCCCAGGTCGTCCGCGATCTGCTTGTTCAGGCGGCCGGCGACGATGCGCTCCAGCACCTGGCTTTCGCGCAGCGTGAGCTTGGACAGCAGGGCATCCCGGCTGGCGGCGTGCTGGTACTCCGTGAAGGTGTCCTTGGCATGGTCCAGCATGCGCTCGACCAGGCTCACCAGCTGGTCTTCCTTGAACGGCTTCTGGATGAAGTCCATCGCGCCCTTTTTCATGGTATCCACCGCCATGGGCACGTCGCCGTGGCCGGTGATGAAGACGATGGGTAGCGGCGAGTGGTTCTCGATCAGGCGGTTCTGCAGCTCCAGGCCGGTCATGCCGCCCATGCGGATGTCCACGATCAGACAGGCGACCTCGCGCGGGTCATAGCGGCTCAGGAACGACTCGGCCGAGTCAAAGCAGCGCACCCGGTAGTCCTTGCCTTCCAGCAACCATTGGAGCGAGTCGCGAACAGCCTCGTCGTCATCCACCACATAAACCGTGCCCTTTTTTGGAATCAAACTCATGCTTTACCCCGGGATCCTTTGCTGTTGGTGCTGAATTGCCGCCATGGCTGGCGACGATTCGGTCAGGGGTATCCAGAAGGAAAACCGACACCCTGTCACCTCCGGGCCATTGTAGATGTTCTGCGCCGTCATCCTGCCCTGGTGCGATTCGACGATGGATCGGCACAGGCTCAGGCCGATCCCCATGCCATCCACCTTGGTGGAATGAAAGGCCTCGTACAGGCGGTGCATCACTTCCGGTGCGAGACCCTTGCCGCTGTCCTGCACGGAGAATTCGATCACGGGCTTGTCGTCCACCTGCCTGGGAACCACCCGCAGCTCGACGCTGCGCCGCGCCGTCGGGCGTTGCGCCGAATCGATGGACTCGGCCGCGTTCTTGAGCAGGTTGATCAGGACCTGTTCGATCAGGATCGGGTCCACCAGCAGCAAGGGCAGGCGCACCGCCACATGGTAGGTGAGGCGCACGTTGCGCCGGCGCAGCTCGATCTCGGCGAGCTCGATCGCTTCTTCCACCATGGTCAGGACTTCAGACTCGGTGCGATTGGGTTCGCTGCGTTTCACAAACGAGCGGATGCGGTGGATGATCTGCCCCGCGCGCTGCGCCTGCTTGGCGGTCTTCTCCAGCACGCCGAGCAAATCTTCCTGCGTGATCTGCTGGGTCTTGATGCGCGAGACTAGGCCGTTGCAGTAGTTGTTGATGGCCGTCAGCGGCTGATTGAGTTCGTGCGCCACGCTGGAAGCCATCTCGCCCATGGTGATCAGGCGGCTGGCGGTCTGGGCCCGCTCGGCCTGGGCGGCGGCCTGCTCTTCGGCCAGCCGGCGCGTCGTGATGTCGGTGGCGATGACCATTTGCGCCAGGCGGCCGTCGACCCAGCTCAGGTAGCGGGTGCGCACCTCCAGCCACTTGCCCAGCTCGCTCAAATAAATCTCGGCGCTTTCGGTTTCCGTCTCGGGCAGGCCATTGGTGGGCATGCCGGCGAAGGAGTCCACATTGTCCAGGGACTCATCGCTGGGCGGCTTGGGCGGCATGCCGGCCTGAGCCACCAGCCGCAGGTGGCCCGCGGTCTGCACGCCGAACCACAGCCGGTAGAGCTTGTTGGCAAACAGCAGCTCGTCGCTGCCCAGCGGGGCCACCGAGATCGAGGCATCCAGCGCCTCCAGCACGGTGGTGAAGCGCTCATAGGAGGCCGAGAGCTGCTCGCGAATGCGGTTGGGCTCGGTGATGTCGGTCATCGAGGTCATCCAGCCGGTCTGGGCGCCATGCGCATCGATCAGGGGCGACACGTAAAGCCGGGCATCGAACTGCGAGTTGTCCCGGCGTTTCACGCGCACCTGGATGCCCCCGGGTGGCGTGCGTCCGGCGAGTTCCTCCTCCAGCCGCGCCGTCAGCACGTCGCGGTCTTCATCGGGCCAGTAGGGGAAGGGGGCGGTGCGGCCCACCAGGTCGGATTCACTCCAGCCGGTCATCTTGCAGAACGCCGCGTTGACGTAGGTGATGCGCCCCTGCAGATCCAGCGCGCGCATGCCGGTCAGGATCGAGTTCTCCATGGCGCGGCGGAAATTGGTTTCCGACACCAGCGCCTGTTGCGCCTGCACCCGCCGGCGCGTGTGGCGCCAGTTGCCAACCAGCATCCAGGCCGTCATGGCGCTGAGTGCGCTGACCAGCCAGAACAGGCCGCTGCCGATCACGCCCAGCGAGGTCCGGTAGGCCTGGGCCCGGATGAGCAGGCCGTTGCCGACCGGGGACACCGGCACCTCGTATTCGTTGGCGGCCGCCGCCCAGGGCAGCAGGTTGGTTGCCGGATTGCGGGTGGGGATGGTCGTGCCGGCCAGGCGTCCGCCCTTGGCATCATGAAAGGACACGGCGTAGCGGGCCGAGACCTCGGCCGGCACGCCGTAGCGAAACAGGCCGTCGACCGAGTACTCGGCCAGCACCACGCCGGCAAACTTGCCACGGTTGGTCAGCGGGATATGGAGCTGCAGCAAGGCCGGACCGTCAGGCGTTGCCGAGCGCTGGGCATAGACCGGCTGCTGCAGGTCCCTGGCCAGGCCATAGGTGCTTTCCGTCTCGCCCACTTTCAGGGTGTCGCCCACCAGCCGGAGCTGATTGGCCGACAGGCTGGCATTGCCATAGCTGGCCTTGATGCGCCGGCGTTCGTCGATCCAGCTCAGGCCCTGCAACTCCGGGTACTGGTTCACCAGCGCATCGGCCCGGATCTGGAACTCCTCGGCGTCCAGTTCCTGGTTCGATATTTCGCGGGCGATGCGCATGAGCTGTTCCTGGCGCTCCAGCAGGCGCAGGCGCAGGCGTTGCTGCGTGTACTCCACGTCGCGCTTGACCGCCTCCTGTTCCCGGTCCATCTCTTCCAGGCGCAAGTAGCCGAATGCCGCAACAATGGCGGCCAGAAAGAGCAGTACCGCGGCCAGCGGGGCCAGCATGGCGTAGCGGTCCTGGCGATGGGGGGCCTGGCGCCGCCACCATTGCCGCATCCGCACGGCAAGCGGCAAATCCAGCGGGTGCGGCAGTGAAATCGGAGAGCGTAGCGGCATGGTGCAAGTGTAGGGGACGCGTTCATGGCCGCTGCGGGCGGGGTTGGATTTTTGGGTTGTTACAAATTCATAATATGAAATAGAAAAGCATTATTTGAAATTTCAGAAAAATTATGAGAAACTAGGTTCACCGTACTAAATTACGCAAAGCAACGAGGAGACAAGCATGTCAGCCGTACCCGAGAACCTGTTTGGCTCTGCTGCCAACGATGAGGACAGCCAGGAAACCCGTGAGTGGATGGACGCGCTGTCCGCCGTCATCGAGAGCGAGGGTCCCGAGCGTGCCCATTTCCTGCTGGAGCAACTGCTCGAGCACGCGCGCCAGCACAGCATCGACATGCCGTTCTCGGCCACCACCGCGTATGTCAACACCATCGAAACCGACAAGGAGGAGCGTTGCCCCGGCAACCTCGAGATCGAGGAGCGCCTGCGCGCCTACATGCGCTGGAATGCCATGGCCATGGTGGTCAAGGCCAACAAGTTCAACCCGGAAGACGGCGGCGACCTGGGCGGCCACATCAGCTCGTTTGCCTCGGTGGCCAATATGTTTGGCGCCGGCTTCAACCACTTCTGGCACGCCGAGAGCGAGAACCATGGCGGCGACTGCCTCTATATCCAGGGCCACAGCTCTCCCGGTGTCTACGCGCGGGCCTACCTCGAAGGGCGCCTGAGCGAGGAGCAGTTGCTCAACTTCCGCCAGGAAGTGGGCGGCAAGGGGATCTCAAGCTATCCGCATCCCAAACTCATGCCCGAGTTCTGGCAGTTCCCCACCGTGTCGATGGGGCTGGGGCCGCTGATGGGGATCTACCAGGCCCGCTTCCTCAAATACCTGCATGCCCGCGGCATTGCCAACACCGAAAACCGCAAGGTCTGGGTGTTCTGCGGCGACGGCGAGATGGATGAGGTGGAAAGCCTGGGCGCCATCGGCGTGGCCGCGCGCGAGAAGCTCGACAACCTGATCTTCGTCATCAACTGCAACCTGCAGCGCCTGGACGGCCCGGTGCGCGGCAACGGCAAGATCATCCAGGAGCTCGAAGGCGAGTTCCGCGGCGCGGGCTGGAACGTCATCAAGCTGATCTGGGGCAGCTACTGGGACCCGCTGCTGGCGCGTGACAAGGACGGCGCGCTGCGCAAGGTCATGATGGACACGCTGGACGGCGACTACCAGGCCATGAAGGCCAACGATGGCGCTTTCGTGCGCGAGCACTTCTTCGGCCAGAACCCGAAGACGCTGGAGATGGTGTCCAAGATGAGCGATGACGACATCTGGCGCCTGCAGCGCGGCGGCCACGATCCGCAAAAGGTCTATGCCGCCTACCATGCGGCGGTGAACCACAAGGGCCAGCCCACCGTGCTGCTGGTCAAGACCGTCAAGGGTTTTGGCATGGGCAAGAGCGGCGAAGGCAAGAACACCGCGCACCAGACCAAGAAGCTCACCGAAGACGATATCCGTATCTTCCGCGACCGCTTCAACATCCCGGTTCCCGACGACCAGCTGGCCAAGATTCCGTTCTACAAGCCGGCCGACGACACGCCGGAGATGAAGTACCTGCATGAGCGGCGCAAGGCGCTGGGCGGCTACCTGCCGCATCGCCGCACCCGCGCCGACGAGCAGATCAAGGTACCGGATCTGGAGACTTTCAAGGCCGTGCTCGAACCCACGGCCGAGGGCCGTGAGATTTCGACGACACAAGCCTATGTGCGCTTTCTCACCACGCTGCTGCGCGACAAGGCGCTGGGGCCGCGCGCCGTGCCCATCCTGGTGGACGAGGCCCGCACCTTCGGCATGGAGGGGCTGTTTCGCCAGATCGGCATCTACAACCCCGAGGGCCAGTTGTACACGCCGGTCGACAAGGAGCAGGTGAGCTACTACAAGGAAGACAAGTCGGGCCAGATCCTGCAGGAGGGCATCAACGAAGCCGGCGGCATGGCCAGCTGGATCGCGGCGGCCACCTCCTACAGCACCAACAACCGCATCATGGTGCCGTTCTACATCTATTACTCGATGTTCGGCCTGCAGCGCGTGGGCGACCTGTGCTGGGCGGCCGGCGACATGCAGGCGCGCGGCTTCCTGCTGGGCGGTACCTCCGGACGCACCACGCTCAATGGCGAAGGCCTGCAGCACGAGGACGGCCACAGCCATATCCTGGCCGGCACCATTCCCAATTGCGTCAGCTACGACCCGACCTTTGCGCACGAGGTGGCCGTCATCCTGCACCACGGCTTGCAGCGCATGGTGGAAAAGCAGGACAACGTCTACTTCTACCTCACGCTGCTCAACGAGAACTACGCCATGCCGGGCCTGATTCCCGGCACCGAGGCGCAGATCATCAAGGGCATGTACCTGTGCCGGCAAGGCCCCAAGCTCACGCCGCGCGTGCAGCTGCTCGGCTCGGGCACCATTCTGCGCGAATCGATCGCGGCGCAGGAGCTGCTGGAGAAGGACTGGGGCGTGGCGGCCAATGTGTGGAGCTGCCCGAGCTTCAATGAGCTCACGCGCGAAGGCCAGGACTGCGAGCGCTGGAACCTGCTGCATCCGCTGCAAACGCAGCGCGTGTCCTTTGTCGGCCAGCAGCTCGAGAAGCACACCGGCCCCGTGGTGGCATCGACCGATTACATCAAGGCCTATGCCGAGCAGATCCGTCCCTTCATTCCGAAGGGCCGGACCTACAAGGTGCTGGGCACCGACGGTTTTGGCCGCAGCGATTTCCGCAGCAAGCTGCGCGAGCACTTCGAGGTGAACCGCCACTACATCGTGCTGGCCGCGCTCAAGGCGCTGAGCGAAGAGGGCAGCGTGCCGGTGGCCAAGGTGGCCGAGGCCATTGCGAAATACGGCATCAAGACCGAAAAGATCAACCCGCTTTACGCCTGAGCATCAAGCTGGCATGGCGTGCGGCAGCCGCGCCTGGCGCGGCGTGTCCTGCGCAGTGTCCGGACGAATAAAAACAGGAGACATGAATGTCTTTAGCAGAAATCAAGGTACCCGACATCGGCGACTTTGCCGAAGTGGCGGTCATCGAGGTGCTGGTCAAGCCCGGTGACACGGTCAAGGCCGAGCAGTCGCTGATCACGGTGGAGTCGGACAAGGCGTCCATGGAGATTCCCTCATCGCAGGGCGGCGTGGTCAAGGAGCTCAAGGTCAAGCTGGGCGACAAGGTGAAGGAAGGCTCGGTCGTGCTGCTGCTGGAGACGGCGGATGCCGCCGCCTCCGTGCCCGCACCTGCCGCGGCGAGTGCGCCCAGTGTCCCGGCGGCGGCCCCTGTTGCCGCCGACCCGGTGCCGCCGACGGCGGGATTGGCCAGCGAACCGGTGGCGCGCGTCGCGCCCACGGCCGCGCTGCCGGCGCACGAACCCATGGCCGTGGCCGGCCCACTGCCGCATGCCTCTCCCTCGGTGCGCAAGTTCGCGCGCGAGCTCGGCGTGCCGCTGGACGAGCTGCGCGGCAGCGGTCCCAAGGGCCGCATCACCGAGGACGACGTGAAGAACTTCACGCGGGACGTGATGGCCGGCGCGGCCGCGACCCGCGCCATCAGCGCGCAGTCGGGTGGCGCGGCCGGGGCGCCGGCCGGCGGCGGTCTGGAGGTGCTGCCGTGGCCCAAGGTCGATTTCACCAAGTTCGGTCCGGTCGAGCGCAAGGATTTGTCGCGCATCAAGAAGATCAGCGGCGCCAACCTGCACCGCAACTGGGTCATGATTCCGCATGTCACCAACCATGACAATGCAGACATCACCGAACTGGAAGCCTTGCGCGTGCAGTTGAATAAGGAAAACGAGAAGAGCGGCATCAAGGTCACCATGCTGGCCTTCCTGATCAAGGCCTGCGTGGCCGCGCTCAGGAAGTTCCCCGAATTCAATACCTCGCTCGACGGCGACCAGCTGGTGTACAAGCAGTACATCAACATCGGTTTCGCCGCCGACACGCCCAACGGGCTGGTGGTGCCGGTGCTGCGCGACGCCGACCGGAAAGGCATCATGCAGATTTCGCAGGAAATGGGCGAACTGTCCAGACGGGCGCGCGAGGGCAAGCTCGGCCCGGCCGAGATGACCGGGGGCTGCTTCTCGATCTCATCGCTGGGCGGCATTGGCGGGCGTTACTTCAGCCCCATCATCAATGCGCCCGAAGTGGCGATCCTGGGGGTGAGCAAGTCCTTCATGGAGCCGGTGTGGAATGGCAAGGAGTTCGTGCCGCGCCTGACGTTGCCCATGTCGCTGAGTTATGACCACCGCGTGATCGACGGTGCCGCCGCCGCCCGCTTCAATGCCTATCTCGGCCAGATCCTGGCTGATTTGCGCCGGGTACTGCTGTGACCACGGTCGTGGTGGTCAAGAAAGGCGGCCAGGTCGCGATTGCCGCGGACACGCTGGTCACCTTTGGCGACACGCGCCTGAGCCAGCGCTACGAGCCCAACAGCAAGCTGTTCAAGATCGCCACCCCCAGCGGGGTGAGCTATGTCGGGATCGCCGGCACGGTGGCGCACTTCCCGGTGCTGCGCAAGGCCATGCTGGCCCTGCCCAAGGACCAGCTGCGACTCGACAGCAAGGACGAGGTGTTCGACACCTTCACCCGGCTGCATCCGCTGCTCAAGGAAACCTACTTCCTGCAGACCAAGGAAGACGACAACGACCCCTACGAGTCCAGCCAGTTCAGCGTGGTCATTGCCAATGCCACCGGCATTTACGGCCTGTACAGCTACCGTGAGGTGTTCGAGTTCAACGAGTTCTGGGGCATCGGCTCGGGGCGCAGTTTTGCGCTGGGCGCCATGTACGCCGCCTGGGACAAGGCCAAGACCGCGCGCGAAGTGGCGGCCATTGGCGTGCATGCCGGTTGCGAGTTCGACCGGAACTCGGGCGGACCGCTGGAAATTTTCACGGTCAAGTCGAAGGCCTAGGGCCTGTTCAAACGCGGAGATAAAAAATGGCATTGGTTGAAATCAAGATTCCCGACATCGGGGACTTCGCGGAAGTCGCCGTGATCGAACTGCTGGTCCAGGCCGGCGACACCATCAAGCCCGAACAAAGCCTGATCACCGTGGAGAGCGACAAGGCGTCCATGGAGATTCCCTCGTCGCAGGGCGGCGTGGTCAAGGCGCTCAAGGTCAAGCTGGGCGACAAGGTGAAGGAAGGCTCGGTCGTGCTGCTGCTCGAAACGGCCGATGTGGCGGCCCCGGCCCCCGCGCCAGCCCCGGTTCCCGGGGAAAAACCTGAGTCAAAACAAGCTGCAGACCCCGTGGTATCTACGCAGGGAGCTACTAAAAATATAGCAACTCCGGGGCCCGCCGCCGCCAGCTTCAGCGGCACGGCTGATCTGGACTGCGATCTGCTGGTGCTGGGCGCCGGCCCGGGCGGCTACTCGGCGGCGTTCCGCGCGGCTGACTTGGGCCTCAAGGTGGTGCTGGTCGAGCGTTATGCCGCGCTCGGTGGTGTGTGCCTGAACGTGGGCTGCATCCCGTCCAAGGCGCTGCTGCACGTGGCGGCCGTGATGGACGAGGTCAAGCACTTCGCCGACCTGGGTGTGAGCTTTGCCGAGCCCACGGTGGACCGCGCCAAGCTGCTGGGCCACAAGAACAAGGTGGTAGGCAAGCTCACCGGTGGCCTGGCCGCCATGGCCAGGATGCGCAAGGTGACGGTGGTGCGTGGTTATGGCGCCTTTGTCGGCGCCCACCATGTCGAAGTGGAGGAGACCAGCGGCACGGCGCAAGAGAAGACTGGCAAAAAACAGGTCATCGCCTTCAAGAACTGCATCATCGCCGCCGGTTCATCGGCCGTGCGCCTGCCCTTCATGCCGGACGATCCGCGCGTGGTGGACTCCACCGGCGCGCTGGCGCTGGGCCACAGCCCGAAGCGCATGCTGATCCTGGGCGGCGGCATCATCGGGCTGGAGATGGGCACGGTCTACAGCACGCTGGGCGCGCGGCTGGATGTGGTCGAGATGCTGGACGGCCTGATGCAGGGCGCCGACCGCGACCTGGTCAAGGTCTGGCAGAAGATGAATGCGCCGCGCTTTGACAACATCATGCTCAAGACCAAGACCGTGGGCGCCAAGGCCACGCCGGCCGGCATCGAGGTCACGTTCGAGGGCGAAGGTGCGCCAGCGCCGCAGACCTACGACCTGGTGCTGCAGGCGGTGGGCCGCAGCCCCAACGGCAAGAAAATCGCCGCCGACAAGGCTGGCGTCAGCGTCTCGGACCGCGGCTTCATTGCGGTGGACATCCAGATGCGCACCAACGTGCCGCACATCTTCGCCATCGGCGACATCGTGGGCCAGCCCATGCTGGCGCACAAGGCCGTGCACGAAGCGCACGTGGCGGCCGAGGTGATTGCCGGTGAGCTGCAGGGCAAGCAGGAACTGGCCCGCGCCGCCTTCAACGCCCGCGTCATTCCGAGCGTGGCCTACACCGACCCGGAAGTGGCCTGGGTCGGCCTGACCGAGGACCAGGCCAAGGCGCAGGGCGTCAAGGTCAAGAAGGGGCTGTTCCCGTGGACCGCGTCCGGCCGCGCCATTGCCAACGGCCGCGACGAGGGCTTCACCAAGCTGCTGTTCGACGAAGAGACGCACCGCATTGTCGGCGGCGGCATCATCGGCACGCATGCGGGCGACATGATCGGCGAGATCGCGCTGGCCATCGAGATGGGGGCCGACGCCGTGGACATCGGCAAGACCATCCACCCGCATCCCACGCTGGGCGAGAGCATCGGCATGGCGGCGGAAGTGGCGCACGGCAGCTGCACGGACGTTCCGCCGGCCAGGCGTTGAACCGCCTTCAGGCGGAGGACAGCGGGCGCACGCGGTGCGCCCGGTTTCACTGGAAGTCCCCGGCAGGGATCAGGGCCCCTGCTGGCGTAGCGCGCGAATCCAGCCGCCGGTGACGACGAAGCGGGGAAAGGTCACCCACTGCTCAAGAAAGATGCGGGAGACCGCATTGCCGGCGCTCGTGAACGGCTCGGGCGCAACAGCCTCCCGCCCATGGCCGCGGCCCTGCAGCGCGAGCGAAACCACCATGGCAAGCAGCGAACCGATGCCCAGGACCGCCGAGCGATCGAGCAGCGCGACGACCAGCCCCACATTGCCGATCAGGAAGAGCGGCACGACCACGATATGAAGGAGCAGGTTGGCGCGCGAGCGGTGATATTTCGGGTACCCGTTCCACTGCCATTCCAACAACGCTTGAACACCCATGTCACTTTCCCCTGAAAAACCCTGATGTCATCGATGCCTCAAAACTTGAGCGAGCCAGCGGTAGTCCTTGCGTCACCGGGCCGCGGGCCAGCCTTGACAACCGCTGACCTGCGGCGATCGCAGGGCATGAGCCGATTCGCTGCCCGCACTATAGCCCGGGTCGCTGGTATTCTCTCACGCACGCTGGGCTTGGCTGGGCCGGCGGATGTTGATCTGCTATCAATAAAGTAGCTATCCACGCAGAAAGAACAAGGGTCGGCATCCAGTTTGCTGCCATGAATCACGTGGCGCCAGGATGACAGCACCGCTGCGGCGCCGCTGCCAGCGCCCAGTGCCTTCGGGAACGGGCGTGTTTTGAACAACAATAGGGGCTAGGAGGAAACTGGTTTGAATGACGTTGTGCTTTGGTCTTTGCTGGCGCTTGCCCTGTTGAATGTGCCGCTGCTGCTGTGGCTGGCCCTGCGGCGGCCGGATGTCGGCGCGGTCCAGGCCAAGGCCGAGACGCTGGCGGCCCTGCAGGCCAGTGCCGAGCGGCTGGAGCGCGAACTGCGCCGCGAGATCAGCGAGTCCTCGCGCGGCGGGCGCCAGGAACTGACGCAGACCCTGGCCACGTTCCAGCAGGCCCTGGTGCAGCAAGGCGCGGAGGCCACGCGCACGCAAAACACCCAGATCGATGCCTTCGGCCAGCAACTGGCCCTGCTGCAGAAAACCTTGTCCGACACGCTCACCATGCAGCTCGCGGCCCTGAGCGAGTCCAATGCCCGTCGCATGTCGGAAGTGCGCGCCACGCTCGAGGCCCAGCTGGCGCAATTGCAGCTCAGCAATGCCGCCAAGCTCGACGAGATGCGCGCCACTGTGGACGAAAAGCTGCAAACCACGCTGCAGGCCCGCCTGGGCGAGAGCTTCAAGCAGGTGGCCGACCGGCTGGAGCAGGTGCACAAGGGCCTGGGCGAGATGCAGACGCTGGCGCAGGGCGTGGGCGACCTCAAGCACCTGCTGACCAACGTCAAGACCCGGGGCATGTTCGGCGAGGCGCAACTGGCGGCCCTGCTGGAGCAGGTGTTCGTGCCCGACCAGTACGCGGTGCAGATCGCCACCCGGCCCGGCAGCAAGAACGTGGTGGACTTCGCCATCAAGCTGCCCGGCAAGTCCGACAACGGAGACCCCTTGTGGCTGCCGATCGACGCCAAATTTCCCAATGAAGACTACGAGCGCCTGCTCGATGCCCAGGGCCGGGCCGATGTCATCGCGGCCGAGATCGCCGGCAAGGCGCTGGAGGCGCGCATCCGGCTCGAAGCCAAGTCGATCTCGGAGAAGTACGTGGAGCCGCCGTACACCACCGACTTCGCCATCCTGTTCCTGCCGACCGAGGGTCTTTATGCCGAAGTACTGCGCCGTCCCGGCTTGATGGAGGCGCTGCAGCGTGAGCACCGCGTCACGCTGGCCGGGCCCACCACGCTGCTGGCCATGCTCAGTTCGCTGCAAATGGGCTTTCGCACCCTGGCGCTGGAGAAACGCTCCAGCGAGGTGTGGCAGGTGCTGGGCGCGGTCAAGAACGAATTCGGCAAGTTCGGCGACGTGCTGGCCAGGGTTAAGTCGCAGACCGAGACCGTGCTCAACACCCTCAACAGCGCCGAAACCCGCAGCCGCGCCATGGGCCGTGTCTTGCGGCAGGTGGAGGCCTTGCCCGATGAACAATCGCAGGCCCTGCTGCCCATCGACAAAGAGGCGGACGAGGGCGCAGTCTGAAAACCATGCGCCGCGCATCCCCGCGCTTTGCCTTGGTGCGCCTGATCGGCGGCCACATCTGCCTGCATGCCTGCATGGCGGGCATGCGCATGGCGGCACCCCTGCTGGCCTTGAGCCAGGGTTACAGCGCACTGGCGGTGGGGGTGCTGCTGGCCCTGTTTGCCCTGACGCAGGTATTTCTGGCCCTGCCCGCGGGCCGTTATGCCGACCGGCACGGGCTCAAGCGTCCGGTCGGTTTCAGCGTGATCGCCGCCGTCACGGGCGCCGGCCTGGCGGTGGCGTTCCCCATCTTCCCGGTGCTGTGCCTGAGCGCGCTGCTGACGGGGGGCGCCACCGGGGCGGCGTCGATTGCGCTGCAGCGCCATGTCGGCCGCGCGGCCGAGGACGCCACCGAACTCAAGCAGGTCTTCAGTTGGCTGTCCATCGGGCCGGCCCTGTCGAATTTCCTGGGGCCTTTTGCGGCGGGCCTGCTGATTGACCACGCGGGGGTGCTGCTGGGCGGCAAGGCGGGGGATCTCACGGGTTTTCGCGTGGCCTTCCTGTTGATGGCCTTGTTGCCGCTGGCCGCCTGGTGGTGGGTGCGGCGCACCCGGGAACTGCCCGCGGCGGCCACGGCTGCGCAGGGCGGCTCGCGCCGGGCCTGGGACCTGCTGCGCGAGCCCATGATGCGGCGCCTGCTGCTGGTGAACTGGTTCCTGTCCTCGTGCTGGGACGTGCATACCTTTGTGGTGCCGGTGCTGGGGCATGAGCGCGGTTTCAGTGCCTCGGTCATCGGCACCCTGCTGGGAAGCTTTGCGATGGCCGCCGCGGCCGTGCGCCTGCTGCTGCCCGTGTTTGCCGCCCATCTGCGCGAGTGGGCCGTCATCATGGGGGCCATGCTGCTGACGGCCCTGCTGTTCGGCATCTATCCCTTTATGCAGTCCGCGTGGACGATGGGCGTGTGCTCGGTGCTGCTGGGGCTGGTGCTGGGTTCGGTTCAGCCCATGATCATGAGCACGCTGCACCAGATCACGCCCAAGGAGCGGCATGGCGAGGCGCTGGGCCTGCGCCTGATGTCGCTCAACGGCTCCAGCGTGCTCATGCCCATGCTGTTCGGCACCGTGGGGGCCGCCGTGGGGGTTTCGGTGGTGTTTTGGGCGGTCGGGCTGCTGGTGGGCTTGGGCGCGCGCGCGGCCTGGCGGCTTCAGGAAAAGCCGCTTACAGCTGGTAAAACGTCCGGATAGCGTCCCACGCCACTTGCGGGTCATCGACCAGCTTGAACAGATGCAAGTCTTCCGGCGAGATCACGCCTTCCTCCACCATCATGTCGAAGTTGACCAGCCGCCGCCAGTAGTCCGATCCAAACAGGACGATGGGCACCGGTTTGGCCTTGCCGGTCTGCACCAGGGTGATGATCTCGAACAGTTCGTCGAGCGTGCCAAACCCGCCGGGGAACGCTACCAGCGCCTTGGCGCGCATCATGAAGTGCATCTTGCGCAGCGCGAAGTAATGAAACTTGAAGCTCAGCTCGGGTGAGATGTAGGGGTTGGGCCGCTGCTCGTGGGGCAGGGCAATGTTCAGACCCACGGTCAGCGCGCCCATGTCATGGGCGCCGCGGTTGGCCGCTTCCATGATGCCGGGGCCGCCTCCGGTGCAGATGAACAGGCGATCCTCATGGGGCAATTGGGCGCTGTAGCTTGCCACCAGCCGGCCAAACAGCCGGGCCTGCTCGTAGTAGCTGGCGTTGCGAACCTGCCGCTCGGCCAGCGCCAGTGCCGGCGCATCGCCAATGGCATGCGCCTGCGCCAGCATCTTCTGCGCATCTTCCGGGTTGGGAAAGCGCGCGCTGCCGAACACCACGATGGTGTTCTCGATGCCCAGTTCGCGCTGGTCCAGATCGGGCTTGAGCATCTCCAACTGGAAGCGCAGGCCGCGTGTTTCCCGGCGCAGCAGGAATTCGGGGTCGGCAAAGGCCAGCCGGTAGGCATCGGCCTCCAGCGGCGTGCCGGCATCGGCATGGGCTTGCAGGTCGGCCCAGGCGTCGGCCACGTTGCGTTCGTTCAATCTGCCGGTTTCTTCCATGATGGTATTTTGAATCCGAAAGGGCGGTAGTTTATGCCTGCCAAAGAAAAAGGCTCCAAACGGAGCCTTTTTCAGGGATGTGGCAGATCAGACGCGCTTGCGGTATTCGCCGGTGCGGGTGTCGATCTCGACCTTGTCGCCCTGCGCCACGAAGATCGGCACGCCGATTTCGAACCCGGTGGCAATCTTGGCCGGCTTGAGCACCTTGCCGGAGGTGTCGCCCTTGACGGCGGGTTCGGTCCAGGTGATTTCGCGCACCACGCTGGTGGGCAATTCGACCGAGATGGCCTTGCCGTCGTAGAACACGACTTCGACCGTCATGCCGTCTTCCAGATAGTTCAGGGCATCGCCCATGTTCTCGGCCTCGACTTCGTACTGGTTGAATTCGGAGTCCATGCAGACGTACATCGGGTCGGCGAAATAGGAGTAGGTGCACTCCTTCTTGTCCAGAATGACCTGGTCCATCTTGTCATCGGCCTTGAACACCACCTCGGTGCCGAAGTTGGCGATCAGGCTCTTGAGCTTCATGCGCACGGTGGCGGAGTTGCGGCCGCCGCGGCTGTATTCGGTCTTGAGCACGACCATCGGGTCCTTGCCGTGCATGATCACGTTGCCGGCGCGGATTTCTTGAGCAATTTTCATAGTGTTTCCATTCGTTGGCCGCTCAACGTGTCGTGTTGATAATGGTTCGTGCGGCAGGGGGACGCGGCGGGTTGGAAAAAATCCGGCTGATTCCCGCAAAGCCTTGAATTTTAACGTTTTTTTGGATCAGGCAGATCAGATGTGCGGACAGACTGGACAAATTCAAGCAAGCGGGTGACCAGATCGTGCTGCCCCATGAGCCGTCCGTGGGCGGCATGGGCGGCATCGCTCCAGCCGGCCAGGTCCAGCGCTTGCAGCGGGCCGGCATCGATGGCGTTCCAGGTGCGGTGGAACCGCCGCAGCGAGGCGGGCGCCCCGATGAGGGCCAGAAACGCTTCGAGCTTGCCGTGGTGGGCGTCATCGTGCTGCGGGTAGATCTGCCAGACCAGGGGCTTATCTGCCCACAGCGCGCGCACCAGCGAGTCCTCGCCGCGCACAAAATTCAGGTCGCAGGCCCACAGCAGATGATCGAAATCGATCTGGCTGAGGATGGGAAGGTATGAAATCGATAGCAACCCGCGCTGGTTCCATGAGGGCTGGAGCCTTGTTTTCTTCTCCAGTGCGGCCTGCACGGCAGCGCTGGAGCGTCCCGCCGTGACCAGCAGCCGGGTGGGCTGCGCCTGCGTGGCGAGGTGGTCGAGCAGCTGCGCCAGCGCGGGGGGCTCGTAGCAAAACAGCGAGACCAGGCGCTCGCCCCGGGGTTCCAGGCCGAGCTGGCGCAGCCAGGCGGCCCGGTCAAAGCGGGCCTGGCGCTGGGCCAGATCCGGCTCGCGCAGCAGCCCGCCGGTGCCTGGCGTGAAGCCGGGGTAGAAAAAGAACTTGGTCAGGCCCGCGCCCGGGCCGCTCATGACGGGGGAGGGCAGGCCATGGCTGCGCTCCACAAAACCTTCCGCCGACAGGTATTCCAGGTTGATCCATGCAGCTTTTTGATCGCTGGCCCTTGTTGTATCAGCGTAAGATGCTATGAATTCAGGAGCAACTTCGCAGCCGAAGGCTTCGACCAGCACGTCACCCGGTACCAGTCCCTGCATCGGCAGCGGCTGCGTCCAGGGCATGAGGTCCACGCCCGCGCACCCGCCGGGCGCCATCCAGCGCAAGGCGCTGGCGTCGTCCACCCACAGGCGCACCCGCTCGCCGCGCGCGGCCAGGTTGGCGCTCAGGCGCCAGCACACGCCGATGTCGCCGTGGTTGTCGATGACCTTGCAGAAGATGTCCCAGAGCATGGAGAGCTGTGTTTGTGACCGGATGCCGGAGATTGTCCACAATACACGCCTATGTCCTCCGTTTCCGATTCCAGACCTGTCCCGCCGGCGCATTCCGAGCAACTCCTCGGCGAGGTGGCCGCGCTGCCGGCGTTGCCGGGCGTGTACCGCTATTTCGATGCCGAGGGCACCGTGCTGTACGTGGGCAAGGCGAACAATTTAAAGAAGCGCGTCACGAGCTATTTCCAGAAAAACCATGGCGGCACGCGCATCGGGCACATGGTGGGCAAGATCGTGCGCATGGAGACCACGGTGGTGCGCTCGGAGGCCGAGGCGCTGCTGCTGGAAAACAACCTCATCAAGGTCCTCAATCCCAAGTACAACATCCTGTTTCGCGACGACAAGAGCTACCCCTACCTGAAAATCACCGGCGCCGGCGCGGGGGATGCCAAGTCGGCGGCCAGCTGGCCGCGGGTGTCGTACTACCGCGGCGCCGTCGAGAAGAAACACCATTACTTCGGCCCCTATCCGAGCGCCTGGGCGGTCAAGGAGGGCATCCTGCTGCTGCAAAAGGTGTTTCGCCTGCGCACCTGCGAAGACCCGGTGTTCAACAACCGCACCCGGCCCTGCCTGCTGTACCAGATCAAGCGCTGCTCGGCCCCGTGCGTCGGCCATATTTCGGCCCCGGCGTATGCGCAGGACGTGGCCAACGCGGAGAAGTTCCTGCACGGCGACACCCAGCAGGTGCTGTCGGTGCTGGAGGAACGCATGATGGCCCATTCGCAGCGGCTGGAGTTCGAGCAGGCTGCCGAGCTGCGCGACCAGATTGCCGCGCTCTCGAATGTGCTGCACCAGCAGGCGGTGGACAACGTGGCCGACAAGGACGTCGACATCCTGGCCGTCAAGGTGCAGGGCGGGCGCGCCTGCGTCAACCTGGCCATGGTGCGGGGCGGGCGCCATCTGGGCGACCGCGCCTATTTCCCCGTGCATGTGGAGGAAGCTTCCTCGGTCTATGGCGGCGATGACGAGGCCGCCGCGGCCACGCCGGTGGAGGTGCAGGTGCTGGAGGCCTTCGTCGCCCAGCACTACATGGAGGTGCCGGTGGTGCCCTCGCTCATCACCAGCGAGCCGGTGAGCAAAAAACTGATCGAGGCGCTGTCGCTGCAGTCGGGCGTCAAGGTCAGCGTGGTGCACCAGCCGCGTGAGCAGCGCCGCATCTGGCTGGAGATGGCGCAGACCAATGCCGCCCTGCAACTGGGTCGCTTGCTGGCCGAGGAAGGTTCGCAGCAGGCGCGCACCCGGGCGCTGGCGCAGGCGCTGGACCTGCCGCAGGACGATCTGGATGCATTCCGCGTGGAGTGCTTCGACATCTCGCACACGGCGGGCGAGGCGACGCAGGCCTCCTGCGTGGTGTTTCACCACCACAAGATGCAAAACGCCGAGTACCGCCGCTACAACATCGAAGACATTACCCCGGGCGACGACTACGCCGCCATGCGCCAGGTGCTCATGCGCCGTTACGGCAAGCTGGCCGAGGCGCTGCGGGAAGCGGGGGGGGCAGGGGAGGCGGCTGATGGCACGGGCCCGGCGCCCGCCGGCATGGGGCGCCTGCCCGATCTGGTGCTGGTGGACGGCGGGCGGGGGCAGGTGGCGATGGCGCGCGAAGTGTTCGAGGCGCTCGGCCTGGACCTGTCGCTGATCGTGGGTGTGGAAAAAGGCGAGGGGCGCAAGGTCGGGCTGGAGGAATTTGTCTTTGCCGACGGCCGCGACAAGGTGTACCTCGGCAAGGATTCGGCGGCCCTGATGCTGGTGGCGCAGATCCGCGACGAGGCGCATCGCTTTGCCATCACGGGCATGCGGGCCCAGCGTGCGCGGGTGCGCGTGGGCGGGAGCAAGATTGAGGAGATACCCGGTGTCGGCCCAAAACGGCGGGCCCGGCTGCTGCAGCGTTTTGGCGGCGTGCGCGGCGTGGCCATGGCCAGCGTGGACGACATTGCGTCGGTGGAGGGCATCTCGCACGAACTGGCCGAGGCGATCTACCGCGCGCTGCACTAGGGAATCGCCCCGCTCATGCCACAATGGCGCCATGTTTTTGACAATTCCCACCATCATGACCTGGACGCGCATTGTCGCGATTCCCTTGATCGTGGGGGTGTTCTACCTTCCCCTGGAGCCGGTCACCCGCAACCTGATCGCGACCGTGATGTTTGTCGTGTTCGCCCTGACCGACTGGCTCGACGGCTATCTGGCGCGCAAGCTCAACCAGACCTCGTCCTTTGGCGCGTTCCTCGATCCGGTGGCGGACAAGTTCTTGGTGTGCGCCAGCCTGCTGGTGCTGGTCCACCTCGGCCGGGCCGACGTGTTCGTGGCCCTCATCATCATCGGCCGCGAGATTGCGATCTCGGCCCTGCGCGAATGGATGGCCCAGATCGGCGCGTCCAAGAGCGTCGCCGTGCACATGATCGGCAAGCTCAAGACCGTCTTCCAGATGGTGGCGATTCCCTTCCTGCTGTTCGACGGCACGCTCTTTGGCCTGATCGACACGCGGCTGTGGGGCAACTGGCTGATCTGGGTGGCTGCCGTCCTGACCGTCTGGTCCATGGTCTATTACCTGAAAAAAGCCCTGCCTGAAATCCGGGCCCGGGTCAAATGAATTCCCGCCCGGACGGCGACGTCCTGATCCGGGCGATGCCGCTGGTGTTTGTCCTGATCTGGAGCACGGGCTTCATCGTGGCGCGTTATGGCATGCCGCATGCGCCGCCGATGAAATTCCTGGCCATGCGCTACGCCCTGTCCATCCTCTGTTTTCTGCCCTGGATCGTGCTGGCCCGCGTGGCTTGGCCCAGGACGCGCGACCAGTGGCTGCACCTGGCCGTCACCGGCGTGCTCATGCATGCGGGTTATCTGGGCGGGGTCTGGGCGGCCGTCAAGGCCGGCATGGGCTCGGGCCTGTCGTCGCTGATCGTGGGCGTGCAGCCGGTCTTGACGGCCATCTGGCTATCGGCCATGGGCGCCCAGGTGACGCGTCGGCAGTGGGGCGGGCTGGCGCTGGGTTTTGCCGGCCTGGTGCTGGTGGTGTCGCGCAAGTTCGGGCAGGGCGCCGAAGCGCACCTGCTCAATCTTTCCTTTGCGGTGTTCGCGCTCTTTTGCATCACCATTGGCACGCTGTACCAGAAGCGCTTTGTGGCACCGTGCGATGTGCGAAGCGCCAATGCCGTGCAGCTGGGAGCGGCCTTGGCTGTCACGTTGCCGCTGGCCCTGCTGGAAACTGAATCCATGCACTGGAACGCCGATCTGGCGGGCGCCATGGCCTGGTCGGTGCTGGCGCTGACCCTGGGCGGCAGCTCGCTGCTGTACCTGCTGATTCAGCGCGGCGCCGCGACGGCCGTGACCAGCCTGCTGTACTTGGTGCCGCCGACCACGGCATTGATGGCCTGGGTTCTTTTTTCCGAACCGATCACGCTCGTCACGATTGCGGGCACCGCGCTTACTGCTTATGGCGTGAGCCTCGTGGTGCGGCCAGCCCGCCAGGCGAGCTGATTTTCCACGGCTCGTGGCGCAGATGATCGGCCAGAAAGTCGATCAGTAGCCGGATGCGCTTGGGGGTACGGGTGCGGTAGGGCGCCAGCCAGTGGATGTCGGCGTCGATCATGGCGCAAGCGGGCAGCACGCGCTGCAGCTGCCCTGAATCGAGCAGGGGCGCGATGTCCCACAGGCTGCGCAGCATGATGCCGCGTCCTGCCAGGCACCAGTCGCGCACCAGTTCGCCCGAGTTGCTCGCCAGCGGGCCCTGAATGCGCACGCGGGTGGTGATACGGGTTTTTTCGTGCTGCAGACTCCATGTGTCATAACGATCCTCGCCGATATTGCCGTTTTCACGCACGATCAGGCAGTCGTGGTGCTGCAGGTCGGCGGGCGCCATGGGCATGCCGTGCTGCTTCAGGTAAGCCGGGGATGCCGCCAGCACCCGCTGGTTGCGGGCCAGCCGGCGCGCCACCCATTCGGAGGCGCGCCGGTTCGGCACCGACCAGAGCCAGACCGCGCCGTCATACCCCTCGACGGCCAGATCGGGCAGCTGCTCGGTGAGCTGGAGCTGGATTTGAACCCGGGGGTAATGGGCCTGGAAGGCCGCCAGTGCCGGGCCCAGCCAGACCCGGCCAAAGCCGAAAGTGGCGGCCAGCCGGATCGGCCCGGTCGGCTCGGCATGGCGCTCCTGCAGCTCCGCTTCGAGCTCGGTGAAGCCGCGCAGCAAGGTAGCGGCCCGCGCGCACAGGATGTCGCCTTCCGCTGTCGGGCTGACCCGCCGGGTGGTGCGCTGGAACAGGCGCTGTCCGAGCCGCGCCTCCAGCGCGGCGAGCCGTTTGGTCACGACCGAAGGCGCCACGTCCAGGACGGAAGCCGCGGCTGTCAGGCTGCCGTGGTCACGTACCGCGAGCACAAGTTCAAGATCGCTGCGTTCCATTTGTTTCCATTTTGGAATGAATCAATTGACTGATTATTGCTTGATGGGATGAACCTTGCCAGCCACAATCAGCCTCATGCCCAGCCCGTTCTCCCCTTTTCAAGTCGTCCGCTCGGGTATTCGCCTGCATGGCCGCACGGGCGGACAGGGGGCGCCTCTGCTGCTGTTGCACGGACATCCCCAAACCCATGTGATGTGGCATCGCGTGGCGCCCGCGCTGGCGCAACACTTCACGCTGGTGATGATGGATTTGCGCGGTTATGGTGATTCGGATCGCCCCCCGTCGGGTGACGGTCATCGGGCTTACTCCAGGCGTGAAATGGCGCTGGATGCCCTGGCGGTGATGCAGCACCATGGCTTTGAGCGGTTCCAGGTGCTGGCGCATGACCGGGGTGCGCGCGTGGCGCACCGGCTGGCCGTGGATCACGCGCAGGCGGTGCAGCGGCTGATGCTGCTGGACATTGCACCCACGCTGGGGATGTATGAAAACACCTCGGATGCTTTTGCCCGGGCCTATTGGCACTGGTTCTTCCTGATCCAGCCGCCGCCCTTGCCAGAGGCCCTGATCGAGTCCGATCCGGTGCGTTATCTGCGCAGCGTGATGGGCAAGCGCCATGCCGGGCTGGCTGCTTTTTCGCCCGAGGCGCTGGCGGAGTACGAACGCTGTGTGCAGATCGCCGGCACGGCGCACAGCATCTGCGAGGATTACCGGGCCAGCGCCACCATCGACCTGGATCATGACCGAGCTGATGTGGCCGCGGATCGGCGCTTGCAGCAGATGCTGCGCGTGTTGTGGGGCGAGAACGGGGCCGTCGGCCAGTGTTTTGACGTGCTGTCACTGTGGCGTGAGCGCGCCGCCCAAGTGTCGGGCCGGGCCTTGCCCTGCGGACATTACATCGCCGAGGAGGCGCCGGATGCGCTGCTCGACGAAGCTTTGCGTTTTTTCAGAAATCAATGAAGGAGTCCATCGACATGAGCAAGAAAAGAATCGCTGTCATCGCGGGTGACGGTATCGGCAAGGAGGTCATGCCCGAGGGCGTGCGGGTGATGGAAGCGGCGGCGGGCAAGTTCGGCATTGATCTGCAGTTCGACCATTTCGACTTTTCCAGCTGGGACTATTTTGAGAAGCACGGCAAGATGATGCCCGACAACTGGAAAGAACTGATTGGCGGACACGACGCCATTTACTTCGGTGCCGTGGGCTGGCCCGAGAAGATTGCCGACCATGTGTCGCTGTGGGGTTCCCTGATCCTGTTTCGCCGCGAGTTTGACCAGTATGTCAATCTGCGTCCCGCGCGGCTGATGCCCGGCATCATCGCGCCCGTGGTGCGCCGTGATGGCAGTGCGCGCCAGCCGGGCGAGATCGACATGTACATCGTGCGCGAAAACACCGAGGGCGAGTACTCCAGCATCGGCGGGCGCATGTACCCCGGCACTGAGCGTGAAATCGTGATCCAGGAGTCCGTGTTTTCGCGTCAGGGGGTCGACCGGGTGCTCAAGTTTGCTTTCGAGCTGGCCCAATCCCGTCCCAAGAAGCATCTCACCAGTGCCACCAAATCCAATGGCATTGCCATCACCATGCCCTACTGGGACGAGCGCGTGGCGGAGATGGCGAAGAGCTACCCCGGCGTGACGCTCGACAAGTTTCACATCGACATCCTGACGGCGCACTTCGTGCAACGGCCGGATTTCTTTGATGTCGTGGTGGCAAGCAACCTCTTTGGCGACATCCTCAGCGATCTGGGGCCGGCCTGCACCGGCACCATTGGCATCGCGCCCAGTGCCAACCTGAACCCTGAGCGAAAATTCCCGTCGCTCTTCGAGCCGGTCCATGGATCGGCGCCCGACATCGCGGGCAAGGGCGTTGCCAATCCGATCGGCCAAATTTGGTGCGGTGCAATGATGCTGGAGTTTCTGGGGCACAGGAACGCGCATGACGCTGTGCTCGCGGCCATCGAAAAAGTGCTTGATCCCCGAAGCGGTGCGCCGCGCACGCGGGATATTGGCGGCATGGCGGGCACGGCTGATCTCGGGCGCGCGATAGCATTGGCGTTATAAGCTTGCGGCTTTGATGAATAAGCTTGTTTTGTGCGATTTATCACAAAAATCCAGGTCTGATCGATTTGTCCTCCTCTGAAAACCGTCTAGAATTCGCGTCCGCACTGTTGTAAAGCTGCATGTTGTGTTGACACGGGGAAGGCCCGTGGCTTTAATCACATGCAGCGGTGCAAGTTGCAAGCACGGTCTCCCGCACATTTGCCGAATTCGCGAGCGCGGGGGATAGAGATTTTCAAGCGACGACCAGATTAATTCTGTTTCCATACGAGGGGTTCTTTGTGAATAAAACCGAACTGATTGAGCACATTGCAAAACATGCCGACATCTCCAAGGCCGCTGCCACGCGCGCACTGGAGTCGACCATCGGCGCCGTCAAGACCACGCTGAAAAAAGGTGGCTCCGTTTCCCTGGTGGGTTTCGGTACCTTTGCCGTCGGCAAGCGTGCTGCCCGCACGGGTCGCAATCCGCGTACCGGCGCTGCGATTAAAATCAAAGCTGCCAAGGTGCCAAAGTTTCGTCCAGGCAAGGCATTGAAAGATGCCCTGAACTGATGACCCGGTTAAGGTGGGGTGCTTAGCTCAGCTGGTAGAGCGGCGCCCTTACAAGGCGTAGGTCGGCGGTTCGAACCCGTCAGCACCCACCACTCAGGCAAAGGCGAACAGCGTGTTCGCCTTTTGTTTTTTCATGGAGAGTCCGCGCATGTTTGATTTCGTTCGCAAGCACACCAAGATCATGATGTTCGTGATGTTCTTGCTGATCATTCCTTCGTTTGTGCTGTTCGGAATCGACGGATACAACCGGTTTCGCGAGAAGGGTGAAACGGTGGCCCGGGTGAGTGGCCATGACATCACGCAAGCGGAGTGGGATGCGGCACACAAGATGGAAGTTGACCGCCTGCGTGCCTCCATGCCTTCCCTGGACGCCAAGCTGCTCGACTCTGCGTCGGCCCGCTATGCCACGCTGGAGCGCTTGGTGCGCGAACGTGTGCTGGCCGCAGCGGCCGACAAGTCCAAACTGGTGGCGAGTGACGCAAAACTGGCCCGCGATTTGCAGGACAACCCCGTCATTGCCTCCTTGCGCCGGCCTGATGGGACGCTGGACATGGAACGCTATCGCCAGCTGGCTGGCAGCCAGGGCATGACGCCAGAAATGTTTGAAGCCAGGGTGCGCAGCGACCTGTCCACCCGACAGGTGGTATCCGGTGTGATGGGCACAGGTTTTTCAGCCGCGGCACTGGCCGATGTCTCGCTGAACGCTTTATATGAAAAGCGCGAGCTGCAGCTAGCGCGTTTCGCCACTACCGATTTTTCCAATCGGGTGAATCCGACCGAGGCTGAGCTGGAGGCTTTCTACAAAGCCAATCAGGCGCTCTTTCAGGCGCCGGAGCAGGCCAGCATCGAATACGTGGTTCTGGACTTGAATACCGTCAAGCAGTCCATCACCCTCAGCGAGCAGGATCTCAAATCCTATTACGACCAGAACGTGGCCCGGCTCAGCGGCAATGAAGAGCGGCGTGCCAGCCATATCCTGATCAATGCCCCCAAGGCGGCGCCCGCCGCCGAACGTGAGAAGGCCAAGGCACGGGCACAAGAGCTGCTGGCCGCCGTGCGCAAAGCGCCGGACAGCTTTGCCGACGTGGCGCGGAAAAATTCGCAGGATCCCGGGTCCGCGGCGGTCGGCGGCGACCTCGATTTTTTCGGCCGAGGGGCAATGGTCAAGCCGTTTGAAGATGCCGCGTTTGCCCTCAAGAAGGGCGACATCAGCGATATCGTGGAATCCGATTTCGGTTTTCACATCATCAGGCTCACCGACATCAAGGCACCCAAGCAGCGCAGTTTTGAAGAGCTGCGGGCTGGCCTTGAAGCCGACTTGAAAACGCAGCAGGCCAGTGCCAAGTTTGCCGAAACAGCCGAGGCGTTCACCAATGGCGTGTACGAGCAATCGGACAGCCTCAAGCCTGTGGCCGACAGGCTCAAGCTGGAGGTCAAAACAGCGGCGAACCTGCGGCGTCAACCGGGTCCCGGTATGACCGGTGTGCTGGCCAACCCCAAGTTCCTGGGCGCCATTTTCGGACCTGATTCGGTTGAGAAGAAGCGCAATACGGAGGCAGTGGAGATCGGCCCCAACCAGCTGGTTTCGGGGCGCATCACGCAATACACCCCGGCGCGAACATTGCCCTTTGCCGATGTGCGCAACAGCGTGCGCGAAAGAGTTGTCGCGGCTCGCGGCGCCGAACTGGCGAAAAAGGAAGGGCAGGAGAAGCTGGTTGCGTGGCAGGCGAATCCGGCGGCGGCGGTCCTGCCGGCAGCGCAGGTGGTGTCGCGTGACCAAGCGCAGAATGTGCCGCCACAGGTGCTGGCGGCGGCCTTGCGCGTCGATGCATCCGCGCTGCCTTCTTTCATTGGTGTTGATCTGGGAGCCCAAGGGTACGCGATCGCCAAGGTGAACAAGGTGCTTGCGCGCCAGGTCCCGGCTGAGGCCCAAACCAAGCAGGATCGTGCGCAATACACCCGGTGGTGGACCGGGGCCGAGAGTCTGGCGTACTACAAGCTGCTGCAGGAGCGCTTCAAGGCCCAGATCAAGGTGGCCCGCCCGCTGGATGTGGCAAATGAATTGTCAATGGCCGGCACGCAATAGGCAGCTGGCAGCAGTTATAATTCTTTTTTACGGTGGCTGTAGCTCAGTTGGTAGAGTCCAGGATTGTGATTCCTGTCGTCGTGGGTTCGAGTCCCATCAGCCACCCCAGTATTCATGCGGCTTCCCATAGGGCGTTGGCGTAAAAAAGAGGTCCCCTCTCATTGTAGGGGGATCTTTGTTTTTTTGGATGGTATGGATTCGTGAAGTTCATCCACGAGGTCGCCATTGCTCCCCCTGCGAAGCTGACAAACCCCCCCCCGTCTCGCCTTGACGTTGGTTGGGGCCAGGGCCGTACACTGGTCGATTGCCTGATCGGCAGCCCTTCTTGCAGATGTTAGCGCTGCATCGTTGCCGGTGTTTTCGCTTTGATTACTTATTAATCCTTCATGTTATAGAAAATTAGCCGAAGACCCTATGCAAGGGGAGTGCAACTTCGGATGAAAAGACTCACTCCAAGGGGGGCGGATTTTCTGGGTAATCGGCAGGGCCGCGGTTCATTTGAATCAATGTAGGCTGGCTGTAAAGATGAAGCATGAGAAGAAAGCTACCTTGACATGCACCGGCTTGCATGTCCAGACTAAAAAAGGTAATTTGGCTAAATTCCGGCTTATCCAAACAGCGCCTAAGCTAGAGCGGAAATGATGATTGAAACAATTGCGATAGCTTTTTTATTGTCAGTGTGCCTGATACGGATTTTGATGCCGCTGGCAGTTCATGCTGGTTTCGTCGACGCCCCAAGCATTCGCAAGCGGCACGATGGGAAAATTCCCTTGGTTGGTGGCTTGGCCATCTACATCACCTTGCTTCCTTTGTGCCTGATTTTCCCTTTCTGGCGCGTGCAAAATGGAATTTGGCTGATTGCGCTTGGGTTGCCGTTGTTGTTGGTCGGTCTGGCGGACGACAGGTGGCAGATCTCTGCATCCAAACGATTCCTGGTGGAAATCTGCTGCAGCTTGTTTGCAGTGATTTATTGCGACATCCGTCTTGATGATGTCGGCCGCTTGCTCCCGAATGTTGGCGGCTCCCTCGTCATGCTTGCGATTCCCATGTCAGTGGTCGGCATGGTCGGGGTAATCAATGCGATCAATATGACGGACGGCGTTGATGGGCTGGCTGGTGGTTTAGCCGTTCTGACCTTTGCCGCGCTCGCTTTGTTGACGTTCCCAAGCAATATCGCTGTGTCGCTGCAACTCATTAGCTTTGTGGCGATTTTGGTTGGATTTTTGGTGTTCAATTCCCGATTTTTTGGGCGCAAGCGTGCGGCGGTTTTTATGGGGGACGGCGGCGCGATTTTTGTCGGATTTGCGCTTGCCTGGTACCTGATCTCGCTCTCACAAGGCGCTGGGGCGGTTATTACACCCGTATCCGCCTTGTGGTTGATCGGCGTGCCATTGCTGGATACGATGACAATCATGGTCCGGCGTGTTGGCCGCCGGCAATCACCATTTGCCGCTGACCGAGAGCACTTGCACCATATTTTGATATTGGCGGGGTTTGGTGCCAATCGCACGGTTCTTGTCATTTTATTGCTTCATCTTGCTTGCATCCTCTGTGGGATCGCCAGCATCTACTTCAATGTTCCCGAGTGGATTACTTTTGGCTTGTCTCTAGGCGTTTTTGCGCTGTACTACGCGGGCATGAGTCACGCGTGGAAAGTGATGAAAAAGGTCAAAAGCTTTCGCGAGTGGGCAGGGTTCGAAGATCGTCGCAATGAAGACAGAGCGACTTCCGGGCGCCGGTCAGGCCTTGACCGACGGCAAGCGGCCATCCCGTTTACTGCTGAAGAGCGTAGAAACGAAAAGAATCGGCGGAGTGGGGAAAGGCGTTGACGACGAGCCTTTTTCGTTTCTGAGGTGCTATACATTCAATAGCTGATAACGCCCAATCGGCAAGTTCTGCATGCCAATTCGATCATGGGTCACGTCGGCTGTCGTGTCTGGGCCTCTTCAATCGCAGCCAGATATTTTCCTATCACGATCCGCTCGTCAAACTCGCGCACCATCTTTTCACGTCCGCGCAAGCCCATATGAGAACGCTGCTGCTGGGTCAGCAACAGCATGCGCTCCATCTTTTTGGCCAAGTCGCTCGCATCGCGCGGTTTACACAGGAAGCCGTTAAATCCGTCATCAACCACCTCAATGCAACCCACTGCATCTGTCGTGATGATGGGCCGCCCCATGGCGGCAGCCTCCAGCAGCGTGCGTGGCGTGCCTTCGCGGTAGGAAGGCAGAACAATGCAATCCGCCATGGCGATTTCGGCGCGCACGTCATCGCTGACGCCAAGGTAGTTGACATATCCCTGCGCAACCCAGTCATCCATTTGTGCGCGGGAAATGGCGGCAGGGTTTTGAACATCCAAAAACCCAAGCAAGCAAAACTCGACCTGTGGCCAGCGCGAGCGTATCAGCCTGGCCGCCTCCACATATTCAGCGACACCCTTGTCCAGCAACATTCTGGCAATCAGCAGGAAACGAAATTTGCGCTCAGCGCCCCCTGGCGCGTCCAACGGAACCAATGAAAACCGGACCAAATCAATCCCCGACCCAGGTAGCAGATCGGTGACTTCGGCCCGAACCAGCCCACCGGCAATGAACAACTTCCGGTCATCGTCATTCTGGAAAAAAACTTTCGCAGAAGCGTCCAGGGCCATGCGATATAGCCAACGAACAATCAGAACCAACCAGCCGGCCTTGATGAACACCGTGCCAAGCCCTGAAATGTTGTTGATCACGGGAATGCCCAGCAGCCGCGCCGCCAGCGACCCATACACATTCGGCTTTACTGTGTAACCCAGATAAACATCTGGCCGCTCACGCCTAAGCAAACGCAAAAACCGCCACAATAGCAAGGCGTCGCGGCCTGGGTGCGTACCCTGGTTGTCCATTGACAGGGGCACAAAACGGCAGCCCAACTCCGCAAGGCGAGAGGCATAACTGTCGCTTGGCGCCACAGCGACTACTTCATGGCCTTGTGCCACCATGGCGCGAATCAGCCCGGCGCGAAAATTGACTAGATTCCACGCCGTGTTCAGGCAAATCACAACCTTCAGTCCCAAAGCAACACCCAGGGATAGAACTGATAAGGCAACCAAGCGAAGGCAGTCTGTGCATAAAACAACCAGACAAACAGAACGGCGGCGCTGTAACCCACTACGCCATAGACCCACCCCGGACTGGCCTTGTCAGGGCGTCCCAGCGCATTGGGCAGCCGCGACAAGACGAACAGCTGCAATGGGATCCAGTACAGGGCCACACGATCTACCGCGGTGGAGGACGGTGAGACTTGAAGCAAGACCACAAAGCCAATGCCTCCCAAGGCCATCCAGGTCCAAAAGATGCGTTGCTCGGGTCGAAGTTGAAAACGCTTGCGCAGCATCAAGAACAGAACCGCCGGCACCGCATTCATGGCCACCCGAATCGCGGCTCCCGAGGATTGATAAGCAGCCTCGATGTAGTTGGTCCTGAGGTCTTCTACCGAATCCTGCAACAGGTACGTAAACAACAACCCAGTTACTATGCCCACCAACAGCAGCAAGAAAAACCGGTTTCGGGTGCCGACCAGTGCCGCCAGCGGCAGCAGAATCACGGCAGATTTGTGAAAGGTAGCCGCGAAGCTCACCCAGAATAGAAAACGCAAAACCCGGCCCTGATCCAGCGCCACCAGTCCCAGCATGACCAAGCCAATCGCCACCCCTTGGCGCGTGTAACCCATGGCCACCACCGTGATCAGATAGGGCACGGCCACGACCAGCGCCAACCATGGATTCGGCTGCGCGCGGCAAAAAACCAGCAGTCCCCAGGTAAACAAGGCAGCACAGACACTGTTTACGAAATACACGCCCAGCCCCGCCTCCGCCGCTACCCAGTTGAGCAAACCATATGCGGGGTCGCTTTGGGTCAGCGTCTCCATTAACGAGTCATAGGCCACCAGATCCAGCTTTTCCAAATAGGTAAACCAGTCGCCGCCAACTTCATGACGCAGGCCAACCATCAGCGTCGTCAAAACAAATGCGGCAAGCCACGGGCCGCGCAAGGGGGCTCCCTGTGCAATCGGCCCACGCTGCTGCGACTCCGACAAGACGCCAGCGGCCAGCAGCAAAAACAGCATCCAATAGGGCCACATTTCAGTTCCCGCCTTCCAGCCAGGTCTGGAACATCAACACCGTCCACAGGCTGGCTGTGTGATCGCTGCGGCCGCTCAGGTGCTCGGCCCACTTGGCACGAATCGGTGAGGGGTAAAAGTAGCCTTCACGTTGCAGGCGCTGCTCATCCAGTAGGCTCTCAGCCCACGCGCGCAGCGGCTCGCGCAGCCATTGCCCCACGGGGATGCCAAAGCCGGCCTTGGGCCGCTCGATCAGTTGGCGTGGCACATGCTTGTATAGCACTTGGCGCAGCGCCCACTTACCCTCGCCGCGGCGAATTTTCATGTCCAGCGGGAGTTGCCAGGCCAGTTCCGCCACGCGGTGGTCCAGAAAAGGTACACGCGTTTCCAGACTGACGGCCATGGCCGCACGATCGACCTTGCACAAAATGTCGTCTGGCAGGTAGGTCGTGCTGTCGCGGTACATCATGCGCAAAGATTGCTGTTCTACCCCGTGTATGGGTAGTGGGTCGTCTAGCGAACTCGTCGGCTCCGACACCCGACCGGCCTCTCTCTTGACCACGATGGCCGGATCTTGCCATTCGGACACCAAATTACGGTACATGTCGTCGAGGCCACGTACATTACGCATCACACGCGCCAGCTTGTGCATTTTTTCGTTCGGCTGCGCCATATTCAGAAGATGGGTCAAGCCATTCCAGCCCGCTGCCGGCATGGCACCAATGGCTGTGCCTAGCGCCTGGCGGGCAGGGTAGGGCAACCAAGCCAGCCAGTTCCAGATGCGCGGACCCCAGAAATAGCGGTTGTAGCCACCAAACAATTCGTCGCCAGCATCGCCCGACAGGGCTACAGTGACATGCTGACGTGCGGCGTGGCATACCAAGTACGTGGGGATTTGTGACGAGTCGGCGAACGGCTCGTCGTAAATGACGGGCAGATGTGCAATGACAGCCTGGGCTTCTGCCGCAGTCACAAACAGCTCGGTATGGTCCGTGCCCAGGTATTGGGCCACGGCATGTGCGTGCGGTGACTCATCAAACCCCGCCTCTTCAAAACCCACGGTAAAGGTTTTGATGGGGCGCGTAGCCTGCTGCTGCATGAGTGCCACGATGGCGGAAGAATCCACCCCGCCAGAAAGAAAGGCCCCCAGCGGCACATCGGCCAACGACTGCATGCGCACCGCATCTTTCAGGCCTTGTTCCAGAGACAGCAACGCTTTGGTTTCATCTGCGATCTGATTTTTCGCACCGGCTTGCACTACATTCGCCAGTGACCACCAACGCCGCAGGGATAGTCCGCCATGTGTGGCAGGCGGGCGCAGCAGTGTATTGGGAGTGGGCGGCACAGTACCGCTGAGGCTGAGTACGCAGCCCGGCTCCAATTTGTAAATACCCTGGTAAATGCTGTGAGGTGCAGGAACATAGGCGAATCGCATGTACAGCGCCAACGCCTCGCGGCTGACTGGGTTGGCAAAGTCGGGATAAGCGCGCAGCGCCTTCAGCTCGGAGCCGAAGACAAAGGCGGCACTGCCCGCACTGCCCACCCAACCGTAATAAAGCGGCTTTTCACCAAAGCGGTCACGCACCAAGTGTAATGTTCGAGTTTGCACATCCCATAGAGCAATGGCAAACATGCCCACGACCCGCTCCAGCGTAGCCTCTACCCCCCAGCGTTCAAAAGCAGCGAGCAGCGTCTCGGTATCCGAATGTCCGCGCCAGATCGGCGCCGTATTTGTCGCCTGTAATTCGGTGCGAATATTCAGGTGGTTGTACACCTCGCCATTGAACGCCAGCATATAGCGGCCACTGCTTGAACGCATGGGCTGGTGGCCGGCTGCTGAGAGGTCCACGATGGAAAGGCGTCGATGGCCCAGTGCAATCCCGGCCTGCGCATCGGCCCAAACGCCCGAATCGTCCGGCCCGCGGTGCTGAATGGCCAGCGCCATGCGGGTTGCCACTGCCTCCGGGCGGCCCAGCACGCTGGCATCAGTGGTCAAGAATCCTGCAAATCCGCACATCTGTTACTTACGTGTGTTGGTTCCACTGGCTGCCTTCGTGAGTACCGCAGCCAACTTTTGCCCGGTCACCTGAGGGGAAAATTGCTGTTCCGCCTTCTATAGCGGCTAGCGGCGCGCATAGTCCGCTTTGAAGACCTCGGCATATTCTTCGAGGCAAACATGCCAGTCGCGCATCAGGTTCAGGCCGCGCTGATTGAGTTTGAGGTTGACCAGCTTTTCACTGCCTGGGCGCGGCGCGAAATACTCTTCCTTGAAGTGGTCGGACGGTACGATGGTGACCTTTATCTTATCGGTTAGCCCCATGAGCCTCACGAACTCCTGCGCGACGACAAAGCGGCTCGCGGCGCCGCTACAGACCTGGTTGTAAAGACCGTACTGTTCACTCTGGACGATGCCGCACAGGCCGTTGGCGAAATCGATCGTGTAGGTCGGTGTACCGAGCTTGTCGTCGACGACGAACAGTTCCTTGGCGCCGGCGCAGATTTGTTTGTATATTTTATTGATGAACTTTTTGTCCTTGCCAGGCCCTCCTCCCATCATCCACCCGGCCCGCAGGACGTAATGCTTCCTGACGCTGTTGCGGACGTACTGTTCACCGTAGTATTTCGATTGGGCGTAGACTGACAGCGGATTGGGGGCATGGAAATCGTTGTACAGATCGCGCTCGCCGCCGAATATGCCGGCAGTGGAGATATAGACGTAAGGCCGATCAAGTTCATTGGCCACCAAACCCAGGTTTTCGGTGCCGAGGGCGTTGGTCAGCCAAGAGTTTTCCTGCTCTTTTTCGCAAAACTCGAGGTCGGTCAGCGCCGCCAGGTTGATGATGAGGTCAGGTGCAAAATCGACAATGCTTTTCCGCATCGCAGTGAAGTCGCGCACGTCGGCATATTCGAGCCAGCTTTCGATGCAGTTGATGTCGGTCGCCTTGACGGTTGCACCAACGCTTTTGAGGCGTGCATACATCGCATCACCCAGCATGCCGCCACAGCCAGCCACGTAAACACGGGTCCCATTTTCAATCTTCAATCGCCTCACCTTTTTCCAAGAGTGTTAGATTTCTATCGGGTTGCAAGCTATTTGCCAAACAGGGCTATATAGACTGGCACCTGCGAACGGACGGAATAGCGCGTATCGATATATTCGCGGGCCGCCTGACCCATGGTCTCAAGCTGACCTGGATTATCGAGCAATGATGAAAGCGCTTTGACCCAGGATGCCTTGTCATTGTCCACGACAAGGCCGGTCTTGCCATGCAGCACGACCTCGTGACCCGACCCCGTGGACGACACCACCGGCGCCGCGGCGACGCCAGAGTACTGGATGGCCTTGAAACCGACCTTGCCCTGTTCCCATTCACCCTGTGGCACTGGCATGATGCCGATGTCCATGCCAGCAAGGTCCTCGATCTCGGACGCCAGCGTCCATTTGATGAAGCGGTAGTTTTTCAATTCGGGAAACTCCGGATCCACGTCGCAAATGACCCTAAACTCAAAATCGTAGCGGGCCTGCAATTCCTTGAGCGATTCACGGACCAGTTCGAGGTAGCCCATGGTCGATTGCGTACCGGTCCAGCCAATGACGGCACGGCGCGTGGCGAGCGGCGCTTTCGCGATGGGTCTGTGGTAGTCCAGATCGATCGTCGTCGGCAGCAGCACCACGTTTTCGTTATATCGCTTGACCCAGTTAACGAGGTAGTTGTTGCACACAGCAACTTTCGTGCTGTGCCGCGTGATGAAACGGATTTTCGAAGACCATTTGGCAAATGCCACGATGCGATTGACCCTCGAAGTCTTATTGATGAAAATTGCGTCGTCGAAATCGAAAACCACTCGTCGGCCAAGCAGGAAAAGAATGGCCTCGACAAACGGTGGTCCCAGCGGTGTGGCCTCACGGTAAACAAAAATGTAGTCATAGCTGAACACGCGCGGCAGGATCAGTAGCCGACGCGCGAAACCCGAAACGACGCCCAGCATCCGTTTGACCATGTGACCCGGCTTGTAGAGGATGCTCATTGTGTCCATGTCGAGGAACGGCCGCACGTCAATAACGATGCCGCGCTCGCGCAGGATATCCAGGTATTGCTCAAAGCGAAATCGCTGTCCGGGAGCAATTCCCAAGGGATATGGACAAAGGATGAGGATTTTCGGATTCATGGATTCACGGCTTCCGCAAAACGCCTGAGGTGATTTGAACAGCCCATCACTGCGTGATGGACTCATAAATACGCCGATAACTAGCCACACCCTCGTCCAGCGAAAAATGGCGCCGCGCCGTTGTCACACAGCGGGTCCGCGTGGTGGGATCCGCCACCAGCGCTAGCAGCAGATGCAAACCGTGCTTGAGCGTCGCCTCGTCAAACGCCTTGAGCACCACGCCAACGCGCTCACCTTCCAGAATCTCAGCCATGTCACCCACCCCCGCATTGCCCAGACAGGGAATGCCACAACCCAGAAATTCGGCCAGCTTGGTAGGGGCCGACGCCTGCTTGGAAAACACGGGCTTGATGAAGAAGACCCCCGCATCCATGCGTGCCATCTGGCTGGGCACTTCCGCATGGGCGGCAGTGGTCAGTTCCACCGCCGTCTGCGGCACACCTGCGGCGGCCAGTCGCTTCCGAATGTAGGCATGCTCGCCCCGATTCACGATCAGGAATCGCGCATCAGGCTGCATGAGAAGTAACTGCGCAAAGCAGGCGACCACCTCGTCAAACAGATACCAAGTGCCTGCCGAGCCGACATAACCCAGTACAAAACCGCCGCCCGCTCGCCTGCCGGACATGGGCGTGAACCGCGCCAAGTCTGCGCAGGTAGGAATGACGGTGACAGGTGGCATGCGCTCCTGAAGGTATGGAAAGCGCTGCATCTCGCGCACCGCTGCCCGGGTGAGCGAAATCACATGGTCCGCCGCCAGCAGGAACCGGCGTTCGAAACCCTTGGCCAGACGATAGAGCAGGCTGTTCGCTGACCAAATGCCACCATCCACTCGCTCATCGGCCCAAAAGCCACGCATGTCGAACAAATACTTCACACCGGTCAGCCACTTGAGCGTCAGCGCCATGACCGACGGCACATAACTTCGCGCATGAACAATCTGGATGCGTCGGCGCAGCACAATAACCATGCCGACCACCATGCCTTGAAGGATGTCGTAGGTTGTAGCCAACGCACTGGGCCGCTTGTGGTAGCGCAAAGGCGTCCAGCTGATACCGGCTTCCCGGATTCTCTTCTTCAAGGCTTTCAGTTCAGCAGTTTGCGCCCAATCCTCGGCCTTTTCAAAACTGATGAGCGATATCTCGTGACCGGCCGCCAACCGCTCCAGATAAGCCAGCACTTGGGATTGCCCAAGTGGTTCGAGTATTCCGTCGTAGCTGATGTAGAGAACCCTGCTCATATGTGCCTTTTTGATGCCTCACGCAGTTTATAAAGTTGCCTATGGCGTAAAGAACAAGCCAACGCAGTCAGGGTATGCAAATGATGCCAACATACTTTCCTTGGTATTCAGTCGCAGCGAAAGTCAGATCGAGCATTTCGACGGATTCCCTGAAGGCGCGGTGATCTTGAATGTCATCTGAAATAAATATCTGAGCGCATTCAAGAGGGTCGGGTAGCGAATTCGCGACCGTGGTGCGACCATCCCAACACAGATATCGAGAACCTTCAAGCCGGACATTGCATAGCGATTGAATCGGATATTCTCGCATTCGAACAACTCGCCCTGGTTCTTGTGGTCATCCGCAATCTTTGGATCGTTGTAACGGAAAAGGTGGTTATCTTTCATCGCCGGTTTATTCCTTTCTGGCTCAAGCATAGCGGGTGCTTGCCGTCAATGGACTGGAGAGTGCGAAGCCCAAGTTTCTTGGTCATCGCTTGATGCCCACGGCACACCAGTACGGTGCTCGATCCGAAAAACATATATCGCGCAGGCCGGCTTCCTCCATCATCGCGGTGATTTCTTTGCGGGAAAATCGCTGCTCCAGTGGGGTGCCAAAGCGATCCAGAGCATCGGTTCGCATTGTGTAGAAACTGTGGTTCCGGTAGTATGACAATGGAATTGCACTTACTCGAAAGCCTAGGTGCTCGGCCAGCAGGGAAAAGCGCGCCAGCGGGTAATACACCAGAACCGCCAAGGCATCAGTCACCAGTTGCTTTGGCCGCGCAGGCAGCTTGCAGACTAGGCGCCGCATCAAGTCAGAGCAGCTCCAGATGAGCCTAAACATCAATGACCGGTTGTCAAACGCATAGTAAAGATACACAAGAAACGGTGCGTTTGGCCTGAGCATCAAAACGCATTCACGGATGGCGGCCGCAGTGTCCGGGACGTGATGCAACACTCCCAGCGAATAGCCAAAATCTTGACTGTTGGGGGGCAGTGGATGGTCATCCACGGACGCACGATGAAATGACGTATTGGCTGCTGTTGATAACATTGTCTTTGCCAGCTCCAGCGCCGAAGAGGGGTCTATGCAGTGGAGATGGCCAACGCGCGGGGCCACCAATTTCGCCCAACGCCCTGAACCACACCCCATATCAAAACCAGTCGCATTGTCGGGTAATTTGTCCCAGGGAAAGACGGAGAAATATTCATCGAATATCCTGGCCGCCTCAACAGCAGACATCTCCGATTGATCAAAACGGGACCATTCGTCGCTAAAACTGTTGACAGTATCAACATCCAGATTCTTCTTCATTCGATTCACCAATCATATTTTGATAAGAGCTTTGAAGCCTTGGCAAGAGCGGAGAAGCCGCGAAGTATCCGCAAGTCTTGATATGAATGCTTGAGCACTGATCCGTGTTCTTTTTCATTGTCAGATAAGGGGCGTCGCTATGAGTCGGTCCCTCAACTTTGGCCCAGTAATATGAGTGGAATATTGCTGCTCAACTTTTCTCCGGCCTGCCTGCCCCATACGCTGGCGCAAGTCTGCATCGGTCAACAGCGTCTGCAGTGCCTCTTCCCACTGCCCCTGCGTTTCGGCCAGAAAGCCATTCACGCCATGTTCCACGATCTGGCGGTTGACCCCCACGGGCGACGCAACTACCGGCAGGCCGCAGGCCATGTATTGAATAAGCTTGTAGCCACACTTTCCACGCTCGAAAGGCTCGTCTGTCAGTGGCATGATGCCGATGTCGAAACTGGACAGGGAAGCCGCTTCGGTCGATTCCGTCCAAGGAATGGCTTTCATGGGCAGGCCAAGCGATAGCGTATCAATGCCGATGGCGGCAAAGCGTGCCTGACCGGTGGAGGATAGGCGCTCGAAGAGCCGTTTGTACGGTGTCAAAAAGGACGCCGTGGCGCGCTGGCCGATCCAGCCGATGCACGGCGGCTCTGATTTGTCAGCTACGGGCGTATGCACAGGTGCGGGGTAATGGTCCAGATCGATCACAGTAGGAACAATCTCAACGTGTTTGGCGTTTGACTGCGTTGCAAAGTTGGCCAAATATTCATTGCCCGCCACGACCAGCGCGGCACCACGCATCAGCGCCGGATGTTTGCCACCCAACAGTGCCTTGACGGCAGGATTGTGGTGCAGGTCGTAGTAGTGAAAAACGGCGTCGTCGTAATCCAGCACGTAGGGGATACGCCTGGACAGCAGGTTCGATTCGACCCATGCTGGAAGCCACGGTAACGCTTCTTTCTCAATCCATATCAGGTCAAATGGTTGCGTATTCAATAGCACTCGAAAGCGTCCCAGGTAAGCCGCCGCCACTTCGCGCCAACTCTTTTGGCCATGCTGCAGACCCGCGACATAAGCGTCTGAGAACAAGGGGGAAACCGTCACTTCAATGCCTGCGGCCTCCAGCCACGGCAGGTATTGGTACGTGCGCATGCGGCTGCTGGCACCCAGCCGACCATAGCGCGTGAGCATTAGTATCTTCATGTCCCAGCCATCAATTGGGGCTGGCCCGGGGACTCGAGGAGGGTACGGCGCAGTTCCATGTGAATTGTCGCCATGTCATCAGAGGTGATCGTAGCGGGGTGCAGATGGCCCCAGACTCCCGTCATCACAAACGGCAGCAAGTAGGCGGCCAGGGTCGTCATCAACAAGAGGCGACCGAGATGAATCAAGCTCACCGCCAGACTTGTCTGCACTAGGTTAGCCATTGTGGCTTGGAGCTGTATGAACAGCAACACCAGTCCCACCTTCGACCACTCTTTGGAGATGACAGGATCTGTCCATTCCATCAATTACCTGGCGCGAAGAGCAGATCATGGGACACCAAAAAATCCTTCAGAGCTTCCTTGTCAAGGTAAGGTCCCGCCGCTGATGTGTATTCCTGGTGGCCTGAGTGCGAAATGATATTCGGATAATTCCCGGAAAGATCTTGTGAATTACGATCCTGCGGGGGGAGGATAACGAAGTACTTTTCCAATTCAATTGATCGAGGCGCTTCGTGCTCGGTCATCAGTTCTTCGTAAATTTTTTCCCCTGGTTTGATGCCTGTCTCCACTATCCTGATAGATTCCTTGCTGCGGTCATTCAAAGGTGCAAGTTGCTCGATCATCACTTCCGCGAGCTCGCGAATTCTGATGATCGGCATCTTGGTGACATAGATTTCTCCCCCGCGTGCAAGGCAGGTGGAATCCAACACCAGACGTACAGCGTCACTGACCCCCATGATGAATCGCGTCATGTCGCGATGCGTCAATGTAATGTTCTCGCCCTTGGAAATTTGTTTCCTGAAAATCGGTACCACCGAGCCTCGCGAACCTAGAACGTTTCCGAAACGTGTGGACGAAAATACTGTTCTCGCATTTGGATCAATCCTGTTTGCAGCAGTAATCAATCCTTCTCCCAACAACTTTGATGCGCCCATGTTGCTGGTCGGGTTTGCCGCCTTGTCGGAGCTTGTGAAGATGACTTTCTCGACATTGTTTGCAAGGGATGCATCAATCACGTTCTGAACGCCAAGTAGATTGGTTTTGACGGCCTCGAACGGCGATTGCTCACAAATAGATACGTGCTTCAGTGCTGCTGCGTGGAGGACAATGTCCACGCCTTTTGTCTCACGCAGCAGGATGTCTCGATCCCGGATGTCACCCAGAGTAAATCGGCACCTGCTGTTTCCCTTGTATTCGTTGGCCAAGTGAAAGAGCTCGCTTTCATTGTTGTCTAGTCCGATGACTTCAACTTGATTTTCATATTCGTCCGACAATAATTGCCTGGCAAGCGCCGATCCTATGGTCCCGCAGGCACCGGTGATGAGAATTTTCTTTCCAATTAGGTCGTACATTTGGCTGCTCCGATGGCTTTGTTTTTGACTGGGAAGGTTGAATTATGGTCGCCAGCGCCGTGTGATTGGGTGACGGGCAAGTTCGAGACAAGGGGGCCGTTTCGCCGCGTACGCGGAACTCAGGGCGGGGGATGGTCGGTTATGCACCCGGAATGCCATAACGTTCTTGGGATGATTCATCTCTCACGGATCGAGACTGGTTGAATCACGCGCCGCCCGGTAAGCTAATGGTGGATGGAGAAGACACAGCGCGGCCCTGAAGCGACGCTTTCATTTTTCCCAGCGGGCGACCGGGACCCGCTCGTGCTGGGCGTTTCATTAAATCGATATCGGTCAACCTTGGGCGCCTTCGCCCCAGGTCATCACCTTCCCGATCGCCGCGCGCAAAGTCCACGACCGACATCAGCGGCAACTGGCGTAAGCGCCTGCCGATGTTTCGTGCATGGCGATGATGTCGAAGTGGCAGCCGGAAAAATCAAAGTCCGAGGTCACAGTTGCATTGGTATATGCGTTGGTTACATGACTGTATCCCAGAGAGTGCAGAAGCACCATCAAGTCCCGCGCGCAATCCCCTTGTTCCCTCAGGTTGTCGTCATTGAGTTCAATGAACAGGGTCGGTCTGTGGTCTCGTAGCGTTCTCGTCGCACCCTTCAATATCCGGAGTTCATAGCCCTCCGTATCGATCTTCACGAGATCAATCCTGGAGATGCCGCTTTCCTGGCAATAATTATCGACGGTCATCATCCTGATGTTCCCTGCAGGGGCATCAGATCCAGCCGGGGAAACCCGGTTGCCGCCGCGATTCGATGGCGCAGGAACACGCATGCTCACCACCCCGTTTTCCGAGCCGAGCGCAATTGGCACAAGCGTCAGGTTGCCAGGTTTGTTGAGTCGCACGTTCTCAAGGCACATCTCATAGTTCAACGGGTCAGGCTCGAAACCGATAACCCGACCCGCTGTACAAATCCGGCTCAGATTGAGCGCAGTCCAGCCAATATTGACGCCGATGTCCAGGACCACGGAGTCTTTCTTGCAAAGTTCGAACAACGTGTCCATCGTTCTATCCAGGCCAAAATAGGCGCTGTGGCCGATGAAGTCACTCACGTCGACTCGCCATTTCAGTCCCTTGGCGCTGAAGTGGCGAAAGGAATTTTCGGGGTATTGGTAATTGTTGGGCACCAACTTCCAAAATAGCGAGCCCGATGCCGGTGCGGTACGGGAAATATCGGCCAGCATCTTTTCAAGAAATGGAATCTTGAAAATTTCCCTGAAAATATTGAGGAACCTGGTCTTGTAGGATAACTTCCTGGCAATTGTGGCGTTGTTCATGTTTGCGCCTTGTTCGTGTCGCGATCAGTTGGCCTTCTGGAGCGTGGTCTGGTTTTTTTCCAAGAGGTATCGAGCAACACCAAGTGGTAACAACGCAGCCCACAGTATCCGCCCGAAGAGGTTGCCAATCTCACGGTACTGCACACGAAATCCTTTCCCCGTAAATAGTGCCACCGCAACATATTTCGATGTCACGGCAATGTACAACCTCGGGTTGACGAAGAAGTAGCGCATTGAATACTTTGGCCATGCGAGAAGCCCGTATGCCGTGCCTGGGTAATTCTTGTGTCTTTGCAGTGCATGCGAGAGATGGTCGGGTCTGGGGTCCGTCCATGGTCGTATGAGAATCTCGTTGACATATTTTGTCCGGTAGATGGTGGAGTAGCCATGAATATGGTAGCTCTCGGGCACATAAACCCGTTCAACATCTTCCGGAAAAGGGAATTCCCGGAGGGTACTGATTTTTGTGAGACCACCCTTGTCGCCTAGCTTCTTGTGGCGCATAAGCACCCGAACGAGGTTGTCTCCGATGTCGGCCTCGCAGAACTCGTCGCCAATCAGCTCGCCGCGCTGGTTTTCCGCAAGACACATGACACCGGCATATTCGTGGCGTTCACTGTCGGGTATTGATTCGAAATGAAAAAGCAGCCGCTCCAGGCAGTTTTCACGCACTTCGTCATCAGAATCGATCGAGCAATAATACTCAGCGCTGGCATGCTTGCTGAAGAGGTTGTATGCCGTGTGCTTTCCCCTGTTCTTCTGCCAGAAATACTTGATCGGAAAATCGGCGTTGCTTAGGTAATCCTTGACCAGCTCTTCAGTACCGTCCGTTGATCCGTCATCGATGATGATCCACTCGAAGTCACGGAAGGTCTGCGCCTGAAGTGATTTGAAAACCCTGTCCAGCGTGGATCTTCTATTGAATGTTGCGGTAAAGACGGAGATCTTAGGGCTGGTTCTCATTCACTAAGCCTTCGGAGAGGATGTCTTGGTACGTAATGGTCCGCTTGATGCCTTTGCCCGGTTGCAGCTCGACGATCATTTGGCAGTTTTGCAGGGTTGTCAGGCGATGGGCGACAATGATAATTGTCTTGTTGTCTCCCAGACTATCAATTGTCTGCATGACGGCGCGCTCCGTTTCGTTGTCCAGCGCGCTGGTGGCTTCATCGAACACGATCACGGGCGCTTGCTTGTACAAGGCTCTAGCAACACCGATTCGTTGCCGCTGCCCACCTGACAGACGAACCCCGTTCTCGCCAACGAGCGTGTCGTACTGCAGCTCCCAATTCTCGATGGTTTCCGAGAGTTGGGCCATTTGGGCGGCACGCCGAACGCGGTGGAAATCAATCTGGTCCGGCGGTACGCCAAAGGCTATATTTTCGGCTATTGTCTTGTCTGCGAGATAGATGACTTGCGGCACGTGTGCAATATTGGCTTGCCACGATCTGCAATTTTTTTCGGTGACTTCGACGCCATCGATTTCGATGCTGCCTCCGGTTGGCGTCAGCAACCCCATGATGATGTCAATGAGTGTGCTCTTTCCACTTCCCGTGCTGCCGATGAAACCAATTCGGCTGCCTTTGGGAATGCGGAGTTCCACATCCCGGAGGACCAGGGGCGTACCCGGCGAGTACTGAAAGCTCAGGTTCTTGATTTGAATTTCGGTCTTGAAGGGAAGAGGTTCTGGCTGGGGTTCATGAGCATATGCAGGTAGGGGCTGGTCCAGCAGATCCAAGGCGTCGTGCAAGGATATCTGGCTACTCTTGATCGACGTCCAGCTGAGGTAGGCCTGCTGCAGTACGGGCAGCAATCGTTGAGCGCCGATTGCCAGGGCGCCAAGCACTGGTATCGTGTTCGAGATGCCGTCAGGCCCCCTTGTCAGGGAAAGCGCAAATCCTGCAATGAGTACCATGCCCAAGGCCTCGATGGCGAATCGAGGCATGCCGCCGACAATTTGCACATTGGCGGCAGCACGGCGAAGCCGTTGGCTGGCGTTTCGGTAGATGTCGCAGTAGGTGGTTTGAGTGCCTTCTATGAGTACGTCACGGATGCCACCAAAACCCTCCTGCAACGCCTTGAGAACGAAGTTCGCTTCTAGCGCAATGGTTTGACTGTATATGGCCAGATGCCTTCTTGCGAGCAAAATGATTGCTGCGTATACCGAGCCAAAGGTGGCCAAGGCTGCAATGGCAACGACGGGACTGATCCAAAGAAGGCTGGACAGAATCGACAGTAGCAACAGACTCGAGCTGATGATCGTGAGCGCCGGGAGCAGGGATTGGTAGACTACCGTGTCTGTCTTGCTTGTAATGCCCGCAATCACTTCGCTGCTGTTGCGTTGTAGATGGGTCTTATAAGGTTGATAAAGCGTTCTCTGGTAAATGTCATAGCTCAGTTCGGCGCCGATGGCGTGGCTGAGCCGGGTTTGTGCCCAAAGCAGCAGCATCCGCATCGCGCCGGCGATGGTCGCGGCGACACCAAATGCAATCGACAGGGGCAGCAGAATTTGCTGCGGTTCAGTAAGCCCGAGAGGCTGGATCAACAGTTGGGTGAACCTGTGTTCGAAGACGCGCTCGGGTGAAGTCAAGGCGCCGAGGAATGGAACAGTCATGCCGAGGGTGAGAACCTCGGCAAACGAGGCTCCGATCATCAGCACCAGCAAAAGAGTGAACTGCCAGCGACGCCTGGGGTTGATGTGATGCCACAGGCGAAGCAGAAGTTTTAAGGGCGCTTGAGGTTCCATATTACCTGTCAGGACTCGGGGCAGGCCAAGCATGCCGGTAGCGGCGAAAGAACGGGCGGCGACTGGTCGTCTTCAAATCTAATGGCGCACGGCGCAGTGACGTTAGCAATTCTACCCGGTGACCCGGAGAAGAACCTCTGTGAGTAGGAAAGCAGTGGACGAACTCGTGAGCAGTCCACGCTTAGCAGCAAGGCCAGCACCTTGATCTTGACCCGGCTGGCGATTAGCTTGATCAGGTGCCCCGGACGATGCGCTTAGGAAAGTCAACCTTCATGGCTTTGCACGCAGCGAGGTGCGGTACCAATCCAGCAGGCTGGCCCAATAGGCCGCTTCAGAGAACTCATGCACCACGCGTTGCCGGCCGGCGCGGCCGAACCGCTGCCACAGCGCGGGGTTACCCACCATTTTTGACATCGCCAGCTGCAGCGCGCGGGCATCGCCTGCGGGTACGACCAAGCCCTGCTCACCATCGGCCACCGATCGCTCGGCTCCTGGGAAATCGGACACGATGACGGGTTTTCCCGCAGCCTGGGCCATGACCAAGGTCAGCGCCGGGCCGCCCTCGTCGTCGCCGCTGCGCGACCGGATTGACGGTGCAAGCACCACATCGTGCTGCCGTAGCACGCGAATGTACTCTGCAGTGAAGTCGCTGGTCTGCTGGTTATTGACGATATGCACGATCTGATCAAGTCCCAGCTTTGCCACGCTACGTTCCAGCCATGCGCTGGGGCCATAGCCGAAGCAGGTGAGGCTGACTTGGTGGCCATCTTGTAACAGACGCTTGAAAGCCTCCAACAGAACCTCGTGGCCTTTCTTTTCCACAAAGCGTGCCGGGATCAGGAAGCGCGTGCCATCGGCGGGTTGGACGCCAATGTCTGGGATGTTGTCGAGATTGGCCGGCAAGTTGGCGATGCGGATCTTCTCGGGCGGACATCCCACGTCAACCAGTCGGTGCTGCGCCTCGTCGCACAGCACATGCAGCACGCTGGCCTTGCGGAAGATCGAGCGGTAGGCCCGCAAGGTATCCGGATCCCGCAAGGATTCGCTGACGTCCACACCGTAGAACGACACCACCATCGGCACATCCGGTAGCGCACCCAGGTTTTCCAGCACTGCAGCGGTAGTGCCGAAGTGCAGATGCAGCACATCCGGGCGAAACATCTGCGTCCGGGCCCTGACCAGCCGCGCAAAGCGCGCAGTATCGAGCGGACGCCGCAAGCGGCGGATCACGCGCCGGGCCAGTGATCGGGAATTGGATTCGACGGGATTGTGTTTGCGGACGAAAAATGTGCCCGGCAGCGGTGTTGCGCCATTGTCTATGAAAGCCTGGCACACCACCTCTGAGTCCAAGCCATGCGACAGGCATAGTGGATGTGCTTTGTCGAACAGGTTTGGCGAGTAGTTTTGCCAGAGATGAGTTATTTTCATGCGCCAGATGGGGGCAGGTCAGTTCTTGGCAACTCGCCGGCTTGTGCGATTGGGGACGAATCGGATGAACTGATAGAGGCCACGGCGATGATCGATTTGGTGTAGATTCGCGGTAGCTCGTTGTCGATGCCGCGCTCCAGAATGTAGATAACCTTCAACAAGGATACCCAGCATGCCCTGAGTGCCGCATAAACGCGAGAGCGAAATTTTCCGCTTTCGCGCCGCTCGCCGCCGATATGCAGTTCGTGCAAGCCAGTGGCGCAGAAAATCCGCCGCATCGAGTGCTCGGTATAGGCGGTGCGAATAAATGGGTCCTTCAGTTCGGTCAAGCGCGACGATAGCAGTGCGGCATTGAAAAATTCGACAATGATCACGCCATCATCAGCCAGCACCTCCTTCAGCGCCAGCATGAAAGACATGATCTCACTGCGTTCGACGTAATAGATCATCTGTTTGAGAATGACCAGCTTGAACTTTCCGCGCTGCTGCCGGAGATATTCAAGTCCCACTTCCGCGCACTCGGTTGTCACGCCTGCAAGCTTGCCGGCCAGCGCCAGCGCGACCGGATCACGGTCGACGCCATGGATATTGAGATATCCCTTGGTCGACAAAAATCGCAACATCCGACCATCGCCACAGCCAAGATCCAGAATGGCGGCGCGACGGTCCTGCGGCAACCACATGCTGTAATTGAGCTCCAGCGCCGGATCCGATGAGTCTTGCCTGTTCATATGTGTCCCTGCCGCTTAGCGGCCCGGCTGGTGTTTTAGTACATAGAGGTGCGCCGTACAGCCGAAAGCATGGCTCAAGCGTTTGCGGCGTTCGACGGAAAGTCTGGCCCCGAAAATCATATCGCCGGTCAGAAACAGTCCGTTGCGGGCATAAGACGCAATTGCCCAGCCAGAAGTCGAAAAGAAATTGTCCCACGACCGCCGACTGAATCGCGATAGCTCGGAGAAGCAGGTTCCCACCGCGCCATGGGCATGCGGCACGATGCGGCGAATGATTTTTCCAAGGAGCGAATGTTGATTGGCCGAAACGACGGGGACAGGGGATCCCTCTGGTGCGGCCGCATGCGTGCGGCCGGCACTGGACAGGCGGCGTATCCGCCTGAAAACATCGCGAAGCAACGCAGGGTAAAAAACTGCCAATGACCATGCACGCCAGGCGCTGGTTGGCACATAATGGATCGCCGTGCCCTCACTGCGCAGCACACGGGTAATTTCGCTGTTGAGCGTCTCGATATCCTCCACATGTTCCAGGACATTCGAGCTGTAGACGATATCGAAGCTCTTGTCGGGGAAGGGGATAAACCGGCCATCAAAATCGATGATGGGCCAGATCCGGGCCTTTCCGTGGTTGCTGGTCGGAATGTCGATGGCCGATACCTCATAGCCTCGTGCGGCAAGTTCCCGCGCCTGCCAGCCAGTGCCGGCGCCGATCTCGAGTATCTTTGCATTGGCGGGAGCGACGTTCCTGAGAATCCCCTGAATCTGGATCAACTCCGAAATCCTGATGGCTTCTAGGAAGTCAATCTCCAGTGTATTATTTTCCATGTCATGCGCGTGTTGGACACTCTGGTGCAAAAAGACCGGTGCGATCAATGCGTTGACCGGCGGTTGAAAAAATGGATGATGGCATCAGCCACCGCATCGGCTTGGTCCAGACTCAGGTGCGGGCCCATCGGCAGACTGAGCACCTCCCGTGCCAAACGATCGGCGATCGGCCATTGCTTTGCCTGCGGCAGAAATTCCCGATAAGCTTCCTGCCGGAAAGGCGGGATCGGGTAGTGGATCAGTGTGCCAATGCCGGCCTCGTTGAGATGAGTTTGCAGGGCTTCGCGTTCAGGGGTGGTCACGACATAGAGGTGCCACGCGTGGGTAGCGCCACTTTGGGCAGATGGCAGGCCCAACGGCAGGCTGCGCAGTCTGGCCGTGTAGCGCTGTGCGATGGTCTCGCGACGGGCATTCCACTCCAGCAAATATTGTAGTTTTACACGCAGAACGGTCGCTTGCAGTGGGTCCAGACGGCTGTTGACGCCTTTTTCAAGATTGACGTACTTTTCTGATGAACCGTAATTTCTCAGGATCGACACCCGCTTGGCGATCTGCATGTCGTTGGTGGTGATGGCTCCTCCATCGCCAACAGCCCCCAGGTTCTTGCCGGGATAGAAACTCCAGGCTACAACATGACCACTGCTGCCGATTCGGCGACCGTTCAGACCGGCGCCATGGGCCTGAGCCGCATCCTCGATCAATTTGAGCCCGTGTCGCTCGCAAATGCTGGCCAGCGCATCAATGTCAGCTGGATGGCCGTACAGGTGGACCGGCATCAGTGCCTTGGTGCGCGCAGATAGCGCGGCTTCAACCCGTTGCGGATCGAGGCAGTGGGTGGCCGGATCAGGCTCCACCGGCACCGGCGTGGCCCCGACCATGCTTACCGCCAGCCAGGTGGCGATGTAGGTGTTGGAAGGAACGATCACTTCATCACCTGGACCAATATCTAGCGCTCGTAACGCCAGCACGAGTGCATCCAGACCGTTGCCCACTCCCACGCAATGGCTGGCGCCGACGAAGCCGGAAAACGCTGCCTCGAAAGCCTCGACTTCGGGGCCCAGGATATACCAGCCCGAGTCCAACAGACGCGAGACAGCGGCATCGATCTCAGTCCGCAACTCGAGATAGGTCGATCTCAGCTCGAGAAACGGAATCATGCACTCACTCCACGGAATTTGAGGAACTCTTCGTAATTCCGGATGTAATCGCTGGCGTCGTAGTATTCAGATGCAAATACCAGCAAGGTGCCGTTGGCCGAGTATTTGTACTGAATGCCCCAGATGCCCGCGGGAATGAATAACCCGGTGTTGGGGTTGTCCAGCAGAACTTCTTCACGGCGGATGCCATCGTCCACCACCACCGACACCGATCCGGCCACGCAGATCAGAAACTGGTGGCATTTTTTGTGCGCGTGTTCGCCACGGGTTTCCGTGCTGGGAACGTCATAAACGATGAAGTACCGTTTGGGCAAAAACGGGAGGTTGCGCTCGAACTCACCGACGGACAGGTCGCCGCGGAGATCGCGGATCCGGGCAAATTGATGCACCGTGACACCCTCAGCGAGGCAAGAGCGCACGCCAGGGTTATCTGATAGAGATACTGCATTTGCCGCCATGCGTCCCTGATATGCAGGATCATCCATGTACCCACTGATGGCGGCGGGATTGCCGCTGACGACGGCATGCGGTGGAATATTCCTCAACACCACAGTACCGGGTTCGATCCATGCATGATGGCCAATACTGACGCCGCTCAAGAGCACGGTGCCTGCTCCGACATGAACTTGGTGCCCTATCCGAACGACGGGGGATGCTTGAGGCTGTCCCGGCTTGGGAGACGCAATGCAGACACCTGGTTCGAGGATCGAATTGCGTCCGATCACGATGTCTCCGATCAATGTGATGCCGCCTTTCAAGACGACGTTTGCCTCGATGGCGATGTTTCCTTGAAGGTGGCAGTTGGGGCCGATTCGCGCCGTGGGTTCCACTGAGACGCTCCCGTCAATTCTGCTGCTCGGATGAAGGTTAGGTTCGTTCATTGAATTTCAGCGGATCGAGATAAATAGACACGCCGGAGATGATTATCCTGACGATGCTTTTCATTGCGGCAGGCGGCGTCTTTTGTCTTCGTATCGCAATCTTTTTTGGGTTGAAAGGTGGCCGGACTACCTCTTCATTCACGATCGCTGGCCGATATACCACGGCATCGCCAGCGCCAGCCCCTGGCCAATGGACTGTGTGGGGGCATAACCCAGACGGTGGGCGGCCTTGCTGATATCGGCCAGGCTGTGGCGAACATCACCGGCGCGGAAGTCGCGGTACACAGGCTGGATTCCCTGCAGTTTCGGGTAGCGCGGCAGCAGATTGTGCAGAAGCTGGGCATACAGCTCGTTCAAAGTGGTGCGGTCACCCACGGCCACGTTGTAGATCTGGTTCAGGGCCTCGGGATTTTGCGTAGTGGCAGCCAGCAAATTGGCCTGCACCACGTTGGCAATAAAGCAGAAATCGCGGCTGGTTTCGCCGTCGCCGTTGATATAAACAGGCTCACCTTTGAGCAGGCTGGCAATCCACTTGGGAATGACAGCGGCGTAGACGCCATCAGGGTCTTGCCGGGGGCCGAACACGTTGAAGTAGCGCAAGCCCATGCTTTGCAGGCTGTAGTTGCGGGCAAACACGTCGGCATACAACTCGTTGACGTATTTGGTAACGGCATAGGGGCTGAGCGGTCGACCAATGATGTCTTCCACCTTGGGCAGGGCAGGGTGGTCGCCATAAGTGGAGCTGCTGGCTGCATAAACAAAGCGTTTGACCTTGGCGTCGCGCGCGGCTACCAGCATATTGAGGAAGCCCGTGACGTTGACTGCATTGGTGGTAATGGGATCGGCTACGCTGCGCGGCACACTGCCCAAGGCCGCTTGATGCAGCACGTAGTCCACGCTCGCACAGGCTTCGTGGCAGTGCGCTTGCTCACGGATGTCACCCTGGATGAAGCCGAACCGTGCCCATTGTGTGGGGGTAACCAGGGTTTTCACTTCGTCCAGATTTCGCTGGTAACCCGTGGCAAAGTTGTCCAGCCCCACCACCCGTTGGTCGAGCTTGAGCAGGGTTTCCAGCAGGTTGCTGCCGATGAAACCCGCCACGCCAGTGATCAGCCACGTGTGTGGCGCGGCTTGCAGACGGGTTTGAAGGCGGCTGTAGGGGGTCATAAACGCAGGTCACTGTCGGCCGCGGGTAGCATGTATTTAAGGTCGTACAGCACATGTTCTGGTTTGCCAAAAGCGCGGATGGCTGCTTGGCCCATGGCCTTGAACTGGTGGTGGGCTACGGCGAGGATGATGGCGTCATAAGCGCCGGCGGCAGGCTGCTGCACGGGGGTGATGCTGTATTCGTGTTGCGCCTCTTCGGCATTGGCCCAAGGGTCGAATACATCAACCTGCACATGGTAGTCCGTCAGCTCTTTGACGATATCCACCACGCGTGTGTTGCGCAGGTCAGGGCAGTTTTCTTTGAAGGTAAGGCCCATGACCAGAACACGCGCACCGTCAACCTGCAGGCGGCGCCGGGTCATGGCCTTGATGAGTTGGGTGACCACGTAGGCGCCCATGCTGTCGTTCAGCCGTCGACCCGCCAGAATGATTTGAGGGTGGTAGCCGATGGATTCCGCCTTGTGGGTGAGGTAATACGGGTCCACGCCAATGCAATGGCCCCCCACCAAGCCGGGGCGAAATGGCAAAAAATTCCACTTGCTGCCAGCAGCTTGCAGCACCGATTCGGTGTCGATGCCCATTTTATTGAAGATGAGCGCCAGTTCGTTAATGAGGGCGATGTTGACATCGCGCTGGGTGTTTTCGATGACCTTGGCAGCTTCGGCCACCTTGATGCTGCTGGCTTTGTGGGTGCCGGCAGTGATGATTTGCTTGTAAAGGGTGTCCACCAGGTCAGCAATTTCAGGCGTGGAGCCAGAGGTGACCTTTTTAATGGTGGTAATGCGGTGTTCTTTGTCGCCGGGGTTGATGCGCTCGGGGCTGTAGCCACAGAAGAAGTCCTGATTGAACTTGAGCCCCGAGAATTGCTCAAGCACGGGCACGCAATCTTCTTCGGTGCAACCTGGGTAAACGGTGGATTCATAGATGACGATATCACCTACCTTAAGTACCTTGCCCACGGTTTCACTGGCTTTTATGAGGGGCGTCAGGTCTGGGCGCTTGTGTTGGTCAATGGGCGTGGGCACAGTAACAATAAAGCAGTTGCAGGCGCGTAAATCATCTAGTTGGGTACTGAAGTTTAAGAACTGGGCGGCTTGCAGTTCTTCGGGCTCGGTCTCAAGGGTGAAGTCATGGCCGGATTTGAGTTGGTCGATGCGCTTTGGATTGATGTCAAAGCCAACGACGGTGCGCTTTTTACCAAATTCGACCGCGAGCGGTAGGCCAACGTAGCCCAAGCCAATGATGGCCAGTTTGATGTCTGCAAAGTTCATTTCTCAAATCGTGTTCACGTGATGGCTGCTTTGCTGTTGCATCCCGGACAGATTGATGACCACTTGGCGCCCGATTTGAGCGGATTTGAGATGGCGATGGAAGCGGATGACATGTGTGGCTGCTCCCTGGGCTTGGTTGAACGAGTTCTTGGCTTTGGCTCAGCAATATGGGCGAAGTGTAGCTTATGGCGAGTCCATTACAGGTATGCTCAAAGGCCCGGTGCGTGATCACAACCGACTACGCGGGGTAGACCCGTGCCCGGCAAAATTGAGGGCAAGATCATCCAAGCAGAAACCTTGTGATTGGGACGGCTTCTATGCTAGAGTTCTTAGGGGTCGTTGTAAGAGAATAAAATAACATAGCGGACGCTATTGGGTCTCTTGGCGTTAACGTTTATGGGGGTCTCAGTTGAAGCGGGCTAATTTTTTTTTGGTTATGACCGCGCTGATGGCGGCGCTTGTGTCGGCTCAAGCCAGTTATGCGCAAACTGGCGTAACGACAGGCCCACCGCAACTCAGTATTCCTCCCAAAACCGAGCAAGTTGTGCCGTCAGGTACCGTCAGTGAGTCGACTTCGGGAAACCCGATGCCGGCGGACGCGGGGATGAAGAGCATTTTTGGTTCCCCCAACCCGTCCAGCAGCATGGGCCAGTTGTCTCTGACACCATCTTATGAATTGGGCGGCATCGGACAATCCAGTGCGCAAACTGGGCAAGCTGCCATTCTTACCGCGCCAGCACGTGGCCTACCGCTTCGAATGGACAATGGCATTTTTTTCTATCCGAGCGCCTATGTGGGTGTTGGCAATAACAGCAACGTTTTGGCGACGCGCGACAACGCAGTTTCATCCAACATTCTTACGCTGCAGCCATCCGTGGTGGCGGAGCTCAAGAATCACGGTGACCGCTATACCTTGAGCTATCAAGGTAATTACACCCGCTATGCCGGCAGTTCTTCCGATAACTTTGATCAACACGACATTCAGGCTGCGGGCGACAATTACTTCAGTACTCGCTCCAGGCTGGGCTGGAGTGTCGGGTACATTGCTAGAACCGACCCACGAGGCTCCACAGACCGGGCTGTTGCCGCCGAGCCTGACAGCTGGCATGCGCCCGTTGCCCGAGTCCTCTATATTTACGGCACCCCAGGTGCACGAGGTCGCATAGAGATGGAAGGTTCATACCAGCCCAAGCGTTATGACAATAACCGCGCAACCACGATTGAATCGGATATCAATCTGGCCACCGTCTCGGGTCGGTTTTTCTACCGGGTGATGCCGCGCACTTCTGCTGTCGTCGAGGTGCGCCAGACAAACGCAAACTATATCTCCGATACTTCCACCAATGACAATGTGGACCGTCGCTATCTTCTGGGTGTGACGTGGGATGCCACGGCCAAAACCAGTGGCAACTTCAAGGTGGGCCAACAGCACAAGGACTTCCCAAGCGCGGCCAGGCAGGGAACTTCGGCTGCTTCATGGGAAGGGGCCGTACGCTGGTCGCCTTTAACCTATTCAGTATGGGATCTGACGACATCCAGATCTGCTGCCGATTCCACAGGTTTTGGTGATTACGTCATGAATACCGGGACTACTCTGATGTGGAATCACCAGTGGGCCAGCACCATCGGCAGCCGCGTGACACTGGGCAGTGTTCAGTCGGACTTTGCCGCAACTACTCGCGCAGACACTACCAGGAACTATGGGCTGGGAGTTTTTTATAACATTGCCCGCACGGTGAAAATGGGTCTGGAGTGGACCCGCACTGACCGTAACTCCAACCAAGGTATCTACGAATTTACGCGAAACGTGACGTTGTTGTCGCTGGAAGCTTCGCTTTGAACTGGGTGACATATTCGTCGCGAGTTGTTGAGGTTTTTGAATGACGCTGTTTCGTCGGATTTTTTTGATCAGATTGCTTTTTGTATCGTCGATCCTTGCCAGTCAGATGTTTGTTACCGGCCAGGCGTGGGCGGACGAAGGGGCTGCATCCCAATTGTCGGGTTCAACAGGGTTGACGGAAAACCGTATTACCTCCCTGGTTTCGGCGTACAAGCTTGCAGCGGGTGATGTCATCACTATCCGTGTGTTTGGCGAAGATGACTTCACCAAAGAAAAAATAAAACTGAACGATGCCGGCACGGTGTCTTTCCCGGCCATTGGCGAAATCAAGGTGCTGGGCCTGACCATTGGCGACGTGGAGCGTATCGTGGTCAACGGCTTGCGTGGTCGTATTCTGGTGAATCCCCGCGTTTCAGTCCAAATAGAAGAGTACCGCCCGTTTTATGTGAATGGCATGGTGGAAAAACCTGGCGGTTATCCCTACCAGCCAGGCCTGACCGTGCGCAAGGCGGCCTCGTTGGCGGGCGGATTCAAAGAGCGCGCCTCATTGAGCAAAATTTTCATCATTCGCGAAAATGATCCTGCCCAACGGCCTCAGAAGGTGGAGCTCAACACCCCTGTGGGTCCCGGAGATATCCTGACCGTCGAAGAAAGTTTTTTCTGACCCTTGCCGCTGCCCGGTGGGCTGCGTTGCCCATATAAAGATTCGAGCCCACTCAACATGCAAACACCGAACGCCCAAGTTGCCGACAGGCGAAAGGAAAGCGCCGACAGGCGCGACGCAATTGGCAATATCCAGGAAGACGAGAATGTCTTGCTGGAGTACTGGCGCAGCATTACCAAGCGCAAGTGGGCCATTCTGTTTTTTGGTCTGATGGTGGCCTTGTTGGCCGGTGTCGTTGTATTTGCCATGACACCGATTTATCAGTCTACCGCCACGGTGATGATCGAGGTCAACAAGGCCAAGCTCCTCAGCATTGAGGATGTTTACCCCGGCATCTCGCAAAACCGCGAGTATTTCCAGACGCAGGTTGAAATCATCAAATCCCGTGAGGTGGCCATCAAAGCCATCATGATCACCAAGCTTTGGGACTACCCCGAATTTGACCCGCGCCAGAAGAAACAGTCTCTGTTGACCCCTTGGTTGGCGGCTCTGGGTCTTGGCAAGACCTCTGTGCCCAAGGATTGGAACGAAACCACCTTGGCCGAGGCGATCTACCCGCACTTTAGCGGGCGACTCACAGTCGAGCCTGTCCGTCAGAGCCAGCTCGCCAAAATCAGCTTTGCAGCCAATAGTCCGGCACTGGCGGCGCTGGTGGCCAACGCCATCGCCTTGACTTACATTGAAAACGATCTGGATACTCGTTTCAAGGTGACGCGGCAGGCCAGTAACTGGTTGCAAGACCGATTGTCCTCACTCAAGACCAAGCTAGACGATTCTGAGCGTGCATTGCAGTCCTACCGAGAGCGCACAGGCATAGTGGACGTCAAGAGTGTCTCGCAAAGCGGGGCCGGCAAACAAATTGAAGACATTACGCTGCGCGTGGTGGAAGCGCGCATGCGCCGCGCGGAAGCTGAAAACGCCTATAACCAAATCAAGGCCGCTACCAAAGGTGAAGACCTGAGTTCTTTACCCGCTGTGGTGCGGAACTCTACAGTGGCTGAGGCCAAACGGCAGGAGGCTGAGGCCGAGCGCAAACTGGCCGAGCTGTCTCAGCGTTACGGGCATGAACACCCCAGGTTTATTCAAGCCGAGGCCGAGCTCAAGGCGGCTCGCGACAATACACGCCGCCAAGTGGACACGGTGGTGGCCAGCGTCACTCGTGAATATGAAGTAGCCCGCGGCACCGAGAAGTCACTGGAGGGTACGCTGAACGCGGCTCGAGGCGCCGTGCAAAGCCTGAACCGCAAGGAGTTTGAGTTGGGCGTGCTGGAGCGCGAGGTGGAGTCCAATCGCCAAATCTATGACATGTTCATGAAGCGCGCCAAAGAGACCAATGTATCGGGTGACCTGCAAACTGCCGTGGCTCGGGTGGTGGATGCCGCCGTGATGCCGGGTGCGCCTGTCAAACCACAAAAAATGCAAATCATTGCCATTGCTTTTGTGCTCGGGCTGATCAGCGGTATTCTGATTTCTTTATTGCTAGACCGGTTGGACAACACCCTGAAAAGCAGCGAGGATGTGGAAAGCAAGCTCAAATATCCCGTGCTTACCACGCTGCCTTTGCTGGGCAAAAGCGTCATTGGCCGGACGCCTGCGGCCCGGTTGTTTCTGGACGATCCCCAATCGCTTTATTCCGAGGCCATCCGTACCGCGCGCACGGGGGTGCTGTTATCGGCCATTGATCTGCCCAATCGGGTTTTGCTGGTCACTTCCAGTCTGTCGGGCGAGGGTAAAACCACCTTTGCCATCAATCTGGCCATGGCCCATGCGCATACCAAAAAGACGCTGTTGATAGATGCAGACATGCGCAGTCCCGCAATTGCCAATGGATTGGATTTCCCACTTGGCTGCAAGGGCTTGTCCAATCTGGTCTCTGGAACGGCCGAGCTTAAAGAGTGCGTGCACACCATTGGTGGTACCAATCTGCGTATATTGACCTCTGGCACCATACCGCCCAATCCGATTGAATTGTTGCTTTCGAACAAGTTTAGTGAAACCTTGGTGCTGTTGTCCACGATTTTCGACATCATCATTATCGACTCGCCGCCAGTCGAACTGGTGAGTGATGCCTTGGTTATCAGCCCTCAAGCCACGGGTGTGATCTACATGGTGAAAGCGAATGACACGCCTTACCAGCTGGCACGAAAGGGTTTGCAGCGCGTTCGCCGCGCAGGAGGCCAGGTGATGGGTGTGGTTCTGAATCAGCTTGATTTCATCAAGGCTGAAAAATACCATGGCGAATACTCCGGCTATGGCAAGTACGGCTCCCAAAAATATGGTGCCCCGTATGGCGGCGCCTCGGGCGGCACCCAGTCCCCGAGCAAGGTGACCTGAGGCTCCAGTCCTGTGGGATACATCGGGATGCCTCTCCATGATTGACCTGCACACCCATTTTTTGCCAGGTATCGATGATGGAGCCCAGACGATGAGCGAGGCGCTGGCATTGGCCCGCGCAGCTGTAGCTGACGGCATCACCGTGTGTGCGATGACACCCCACATCCACCCACGGCGCTACCCTAACGTCAAGTCTGTCCTGCTGGGCCATCTGGCGGCCTTTCGCGCGGCACTGGCCGAGCATCAAATACCCTTGCAAATCCACCTGGGCGCCGAGGTGCGGCTGTCCGTCGAATCACTGGAGCAGTTGCTCGAAGGCGAGGTGCCTTTTTTGGGTGAAGTGGGGGGCTACAAGATCATCCTGCTGGAGTTCCCACATCAGATGATTCCGCTGGGCAGCCAGCAGTTTGTCGATAAGCTGCTGTCGATGAAAATCCGTCCCCTGATTGCTCACCCCGAGCGCAACAAGGCCGTGCTGGCTGATCTCGAACGCATTCGCCCTTTTGTCAATGCCGGTTGCTGGCTGCAGGTGACCGCCGGCGCGCTGACCGGAAACTTTGGTGCGCCTGCCCGGGAAGTAGCGCTACGCCTGATTAAAAACGATTGGGTTCATGTCGTGGCCAGCGACTCCCACAACCTGGAGGCGCGCCCCCCGGTGATCAGCGCGGCACGCGATATGCTGGCGCAGCTGTTTGGTTCCGACATGGCAGAGCAAATGGTGGCGGTGCGGCCCGCCCGAATACTCGGAGTCAACACGACGTGAGAAACGCATTGATTCATCGCACTCTGACGGTCGTGCTGCTGGTCGGTGCTATCAGTGCTGCATGGATGGGGGGCTGCGCCGCATGGGCCGACGTGTTGCAGCTGCAAGTACGTTACAACATCAGCCAGTGGCAGGCGGGCAAGATTCCAGCACCCTCAATTTCAGCGTGGGGCGAGGCCCGCAATGCGCTGGTGCAGGCGCTGGCCATCACGCCGGGTGACCCGCAGATTCACGAAAACCTGGGCTACCTCTATGGTCTGCGCGCGCTTAGCTCAAAAGATATTCCTGATCTGTACCAGGCCCTGCTGGGGCAGGCGCAGGTGTATTACCGAAATGCCACCCGCTTGCGGCCCATGTCGCCCCATCCTTGGGCCAACATTGCCCTGGCCAGCCATTACCGGGGTGATGCGGGGCCGTCGTTGTGGGATGCATTTGACCGCGCCATGGCTTATGGCCAGCGCGAGCCCGCAGTACAAAAAAACCTGGCCGAAGTGGGCTTTTCCCGCTGGGGGGAGCTCACCGAGTCGCGCCGCAGTCAACTGCTGGCCATGGTGAATCAGGCCTTGCCGCACTCAAAGAGCCAGCTACTGGATATTGCCAGGCGCCATGGGCATTCAGCTTTATTGCAATCGTAAAGAGGTCCAAAAACCTCGCCGATGCAGGGGCGAGCAAAGCCAATTTACTTCTACATATTTTGCTCTTTGGCCAGCTTCTCAAGCAGTTCGCGCCATAGACGCACCTGTGAAGCGCCCCCTTTTTTACTGGCGCCCGTGGGCAGCCACAGGTCATCATCGTTAAAGCTGTACACGGGCTCCAGATCCGGGCGCTGCGAGGCTGGACGTATCTCGGTGACCAAGTTATCCAAAATCAGCGGCTCGGCGTTTGGCTTGGGATAGTAAGCCAGTACCATGTGCGACTCATTTCGGTTGAATGCCCGCACATAGGTAATGCGCAAGCGCGCTATGGGCACACCGAGTTCTTTGAGGGTGAGATATTTCGCGATGGCGTAGTCTTCGCAGTCGCCGCCAAAAGAGCCCAGCATCTCCACCGGCGTGGCCCAGTAGTCTTCAATACGCCAGTGCGCCATGTCGCTGACATAAGGCACTTGGTTAAAAAAGTCGTTGGCTTGGCGCAGGGAGGGGAGGTCTGCCTCAGGTGCAGCTCCATGGCCTGGATCGGCGCCACGCGTGTCACGCACCAGCTTTTGCCATGTCAAAAGACGGGGCGTCGCATCGCGCCCAAAACGTTTGGTGGCGTAAGACAATAAGCCCCCAGAAAAATCCACCAATCCACCCACAGCGGGCAGGCAAAATCCCAACACGAGTGCCGAAACTGAAAACAGAAAAATCTGAAAATTACGCTTCACCCGGCACAGGAACAAAGTTTGCCAAGCGCCCATTCTACAAAGTGGGGTTGAGGGCCAATAACAACTTTTTGCGAACGATGGGTGCCGGCATTTCCTGGTTTCCAGTGGCTCTCTCCTTGAGTTTTTCAAGATTCTGATGTACCCTGTAAGCCAGTTTTTAGAAAAGGTTCGTTCTTATGTTCAAGATCGTTCATGGAACTGCGGTTTTTGTGGTTGCAGCGGCATTGAGTTTTTCGGCATGGGCATTTCAGCCTGGCATGACTGCAGATGATGTGCAGGCTGAGGTAGCGGCGCGCCTGCAGGCCGGCGAGGGCTTGGACGTCATCGCTTCTGCCGCCAATGCCGCGGGTGTTTCGCCCACTGTATTGACTTTCGCGCTGATTGCTCAGAGGCAAAATGCCACGGCTGTGGTTACTGCGCTGGTCAAGGTCGGTATGCCTTCCAATGCGGTTGTAGCCGCTGCGGTGTCTACCGGTGCAAGCTTCGCAGCGATGTTTTCCGCTGCTGTTCTCGCCGGTGCGAACCCCGCATCCATCACGCCGCCGACCGCTGCAGGTGCTGCTGCTCCGGCTCCTGCTGCTCCTGCAGCTCCGGGTGGTAATTTTGGTGCTTCGTCGGGCTCTACCGCCAGTGGCGGTGGGGGCGGGGGCGTGTCGGGCAGCTAATTTCGGTCCGGCTCGTCTGGTCTGGAAATGGCAGCTTGTGCTGCCATTTTTTTTGTGTTTTTAAACGTACCATGCACTCTGCTGTTCACCGCGTTATTCCGGAGGTGCCCGATGTCCAGGACGGCTGGGTGTTTTGGGGTTTGCTGCTGTTGTTGCTGTGGGTGCCGTTGCCACTGGGTAGCAACCGCACCTGGGCTTTGGGTATCTTGATCGGCTGGTCTATCGTGTTGCTGCTTGGCACCGTGTGGACTTGGCGCGCGCACCTTGACGCCGGGTTCGAAAGGCTAACCCACTTTCGCTGGCCGTTGGTATTGCTGGGAACATTCGCGGCGCTGGTGTGGCTGCAAACCATTGTTCTGCCAAATGAATGGGTGGCCTTCATTTCACCTGAGGCCTGGCGGGTAGAGCAGGGTGTTGCGGCCAGCCGCCTGTCTCTTGACGTGCACCAAACCCGCATTTATGCGGCCCTGTCTTTTGCCTATTTTTCCTGCTTTGTCGTGACGTTGCTTGTCGTGCGGAATGCGGCGAGACTGGACTGGCTGGCGCAGTTCTTGGTGTGGGCGGGTCTGCTACAGGCGGTCATCGGCGTGTTGCTGTTCTCAGCGGGCGCCACTTACAGCATTTTCTTTTTTGATGTGTTGCATAGCCGCGTAAAAGGCACGTTCGGCTATCACAACCACTTTGCGGGCTACATGGAGCTGTGCCTGTCAGTGGGCATTGGACTGATGCTGGCACGGTTGGGCACCGAGAAGCTCCCGCCCGGCGGCTGGCGACACAAACTGGCCCTGGTGCTTGGTTTTGTGCTGAGTTCAAAAATGCGTTTGCGCATGATGCTGGTGGTGCTGGTGATTGCATTGGTGCTGACGCGCTCGCGCATGGGGAACGGGGGCTTTTTTGTGGCCATGCTGGTGGTGGGGCTCATTGCGATAGTTTTGTCGCGGCGCGCGGCGCATGCCACCGTTGCGTTGATCATCAGCCTGATCGTGATTGACGTGCTGGTGGTTGGCACCTGGATTGGCCTGGAAAAGGTAGTGGAGAGGGTTCAGAACACTACGCTGACCACTCAACCGGCAGTCCAACCGACAGATCAACCGGTAGCTCAACCGGCAGCCCGATCCGGTGCCAGTGAAGAGTCGATGGAATTGCGTCAGGATGCAGCCCGTCATGGGTTCAATCTGGTAAGAGATTTTCCCCTCCTGGGCACTGGAGGGGGTACTTTTTACAATGCTTATATTCGTTACCGAACGCCCCGCGAAGGCTATTTTGACCATGCGCACAATGACTATGTGGAGCTGGCGGCCGATTATGGGTTGGTCGGCCTGGGTTTGTTGGGTGGTTTTGTTTTGCTGACGATGGCGACTTGTTTGAAGGTGCTGCGTAAACGGCATTCCAGTCTTCCACGCGGCATTGCTTTTGGGGTGTTGATGGCGATCGTTGCGCTGGCAATTCACAGCACGGTGGATTTCAACTTGCAGTTGCCCGCCAATGCCTTGACCCTGGTGGTCATCTTGGCGATGGGCTGGATTGCAATGGCTTTGCCTTCAACCGTGCAGGTACGAGAAAATCAATCTGGCGAAAACAAAAGGCAAATGGAGCGTGTGGCATGACACTGAGGCGGCAGTTGTTCTGGGCGATTTCGCTGGTCTTTTTCGTGATTTTTGTCGGCTTGCTTTTCTTTAGCATCAAGAGCACACGCAACTACCTTGAGCAGCAGTTGGGCTCGCATGCGCAGGATGCGGCGACTTCACTGACCTTGCCCTTGTCGATGTCGCTGGGCAAAGGCGATATGGTGCTGGCTCAGACGCAGGTGGAAAGTGTTTTTGACCGAGGTTATTTCAAGCGCATCGTGGTGATTTCGCCCACGGCTGAAGTCCTGATCACACGGGAACTCCCGGAAAAAATTGGCAATGTGCCACTGTGGTTTTCCGGGGTTTTCCCGTTGACGGCTTCGGGCGGGGAGTCGTTTATTTCTTCGGGCTGGCGGCAACTGGGTAAAGTGATCGTGGTGAGCCAGCCGGTATTTGCCTATCAATACCTCTGGAGCACGTCCCTCGAAATCGCGGCCTGGATGTTTGTCACCTATCTGGTGGCGTTGCTCCTGATGTATTTCTTGCTGCACTTCATTCTGCGACCGCTCAAGAGCATCGAGCATGCAGCCAAGGCAATCCAGCAGCGTCGTTTTGAGCAGATTCAGACCATGCCGCGGGCGCGGGAATTGGCGCGTGTGGTGCGGGCCATGAACGCCATGTCGCGCCGCATCTCGGTCATTCTGAATGCCGAGGCGGATCGGGCGGAAGGGTTCAGAAGGCAGGTTTTTCATGATGCGTTGACGGGGCTTGATAACCGGCGAAGCTTCGATTTGCGTCTGAATGAACTGCTGGAGGGCAAGGAGGGCATTGCCAATGGAGCCGTCATTGCCCTGGAGGTGAATCATCTCAAGGAATTCAACGCAGGGCACAGCTACGGCCAAGGGGACGCTCTGCTCAAGGATTTGGCGATAAGCGCGAAGGAGTTGCTTGGGCATCAAGCGGTTATTTTGGGGCGTTTGGGTGGCGCCTCGCTGGCTTTTGTGCTGGTTGACGTTCGCCCAGATGAGTTTGCTGGTATCTGTAACCGTCTGAACCGCCGCCTGCAGTCGCGGCTCAATGAATTCGCTGGCACCACGCATGATGCCAACGACATATCGCTCAGCATGGGCACTGTTTATTTCCAGGGCGGTGAACAGCGATCCCACATCATGGCGCGGGTTGATCTGGCGATTGAAGCAGCGCGTCAAACCGGCAACAACGAGGCACAGGTGTTTTCCGAAACCTCCGAAGAGATCGATGCCATGGGATCCCATGGCTGGCGAGATTTGATCCTGAATGCGCTGCAGGAAAACCGCTGGATTCTGATGGGGCAGCCCGTGGTCCACATGCACAACGGGACGCATCTGCATCAGGAGGTGATGCTGCGTCTGGTGGACAAGAGCGGACATTGGGTTGCCGCTTCCAAATTCATTCCCATGGCCATGCGGCACCGTTTCATGGCCGATGTGGACCGTGCGGTGCTGACCCTGGTCTTGCGCCGGCTGCAAGGTGCGAACTTCGCAGGCACGGCGCTCGCGGTCAATATTTCGCCGCAGAGCGTGCAAAACCGCAGCTTCATGGGATGGCTGGGCAAGGAGTTGGCGGGCCTTGGCAAGAACGCCAGCCGGTTGCATTTCGAGCTGAGCCGCTATGGCTGCTCACTCGATATGGAAGCTGCGAGGCAATTTGCGCAATTGGTGCGCAGGTCCGGCGCCAAATTCGGCATCGACCGCTTTGGGCTGGATCCCAATTCGCTGCAGACACTGCGACTCTTGCCCCCGGACTATGTGAAGCTGGATGACGTCCTGGTGAGTGAAACAGGAAACGACGAGGCGGCCGTCTTGCTGGTGAACTCAATGGTGACGCTGGCGCACTCGATGGATGTGCTCGTGATTTCCCAGGGGGTCGAGACAGCGGAGCAAGCCACTTTGTTGAGGAGCAACCATGACTATGGCCAAGGCTATTATTTTGGCGAACCAACCCAGCTTGCCAGCTGAACCTTTACCTGAAAGACGTGCCTCCTGGCGGGTGTGACGGCGCAGCAGCCATGAACACGACGATGTTTCGCACCGGGCGTGTGCCATTCATGCCGGAGCAGCCGTAAAGGCGTTTCATCGGCTTGCGCAAAAATCCAGCAGGCACGGCTCACCAAGCAGTCAGTTCACCATCACCAGCTTGCCTTTGACGCCGCGCGAACCCATGTGGGCATAGGCGGCTTTCAGATCTGCCATGGGCATGGCGCTGTCAATCACGGGTTTTATTTTCCCTTGCTCGTACCAACGGGCCAGCTCCATCATCATGGCGCCATTGGCTTTGGGTTCGCGCTTGGCAAAGTCGCCCCAGAACACGCCAACCAGGGATGCGCCCTTGAGCAAGGGCAGATTCAGCGGGAGGGCGGGGATGGGACCAGAGGCAAAACCCACAATCAGATAGCGGCCGCGCCAGGCAATGGAGCGGAAGGCCGGTTCGGTAAAGTCACCGCCCACCGGGTCATAGATCACGTCCGGCCCCTTGCCTTCGGTCAGGGTCTTGATGGCTTCACGCAAATTTTCGCGGCTGTAGTTGATGGTCGCGTCCGCGCCGATGGATTGGCACAGGGTGCATTTTTCGTCGGTGGATGCGGCGGCGATCACCCGGGCACCGACGGCCTTGGCAATCTGGATGGCGGCTGTGCCCACGCCGCCCGCGGCGCCCAGCACCAGTACTGTTTCACCGGCCAAAAGCCGTGCCCGGTCCACCAGCGCATGGTACGAGGTGGCGTAGATCATGATGAAGGCCGCTGCATCGACGAAGGGAAAGCCTGGCCGCAGCGGCATGCAAAGCGCCGCGGGGGCCAGCGTGTGCGTTCCAAACCCCCCTGTGCCCGAGAGGCAGGCCACATGCTGGCCGACCTTGAGATGCGTGACGCCGTCGCCCACGGCCTGCACGATGCCGGCGTATTCGGAGCCGGGGACAAACGGCAGGGCCGGTTTCATCTGGTATTTGTTCTGCACGATCAGCAGGTCAGGAAAATTCAGGCTGGCGGCCTTGATTTCGATAAGTACTTCACCAGTCCCCGGGCTGGGTGTTGGCAACTCTTTCCAGGTCAGTGCATCCACCCCCACGGGGTTTTCACATAGCCAAGCATGCATCGAAGGTCTCCAGGGAATTTGAATCAATCATAGAGGCAGGCCAATTTTGGGAATGTCCCACGTGCGACCACCGGGTACGCCACCTACAATTGCCGACAATACTCTGTGATCATGAAAATTCTTATTTCGAATGACGATGGCTACCAGGCGCCGGGCATTGTGGCGCTGTATGAGGCACTGAGGAATGTGGCCGAGGTGGAGGTGGTCGCACCCGAGCAGAACAACAGTGCCAAGTCCAATGCCCTGACGCTGCATTCGCCTCTGTACGTCACGCGTGCCAGCAATGGATTCCGCTATGTCAATGGCACGCCTGCCGACTGCGTGCATGTGGCGCTCACCGGTCTGCTGGGCTATCGGCCCGATCTGGTGGTGTCGGGCATCAACAACGGCGCCAACATGGGCGACGACACGATCTACTCCGGAACCGTGGGCGCGGCGATGGAAGGCTACCTTTTTGGCATTCCGGCCATCGCGTTTTCCCAGATTGAAAAAGGCTGGAGGCATATCGATGCCGCGGCCCACAAGGCGCGTGAACTGGTCATGCAGCTGTCGCAGCAGCATCTGCTTGGCGCCAGCCCCTGGTTGTTGAACATCAATATTCCGAACTTGCCGCTGCAGAGCATCAAGCCCATGAAAGTGTGCCGTTTGGGGCGCCGCCATGCAGCCGAAAACGTGATTACCCAGGCCAGTCCGCGCGGTGACACCATGTACTGGATCGGTGGGGCCGGGCCGGCCAAGGACGAAGCCGAGGGCACCGATTTTCACGCCACGGCCCAGGGCCACATCTCGATGACGCCACTCAAGGTGGACCTGACCGACCATGACGACCTGCGTTACTGGGCGCAAACCGCGGCCAGACTGGCAAGCCCTTCGCAGGAGGTGTCCTCATGAGGCCGCGCCCGTCTTTCCCGGTCCGCCTCGACCTGAAGGCGGGCCCGTCAAAAACAGCCGGGACGATGCCGGCTCTGGCTGGCAGCGCCCAGCCGTCCCGCACTCAAAGTGCCAAGTCGCTGCCGCAGGGGATCGGCCTGGATTCCGGCGCGGTGCGCATGCGCATGGTGCACCAGCTGGCGCAGCAGGGGGTGACGGACCCGCTTGTCCTGTCGGCCATGGGCACGATCGAGCGGCACCGGTTTGTGGACAGTGCGCTGGTGAACCAGGCCTACGAAGACACCAGCCTTCCGATTGGACTGGGGCAGACGATTTCCAAACCTGGCGTGGTGTCTCGCATGGCCGAACTGCTGCGTAACGGCATGGCCGGCAAACTGGGGCGCGTGCTTGAGATCGGAACCGGCTGCGGTTATCAGGCCGCCGTCCTGAGCCTTCTGGCCGACGAGGTCTACAGCATTGAGCGGCTGCGCGGCCTGCATGACAAGGCGCGTGAAAATCTGCGGCATTTGCGCTTGCCCAATGTGCACCTGCTGTTTGGCGACGGCATGGCGGGCTACGCCAAGGGGGCGCCTTACGCCGCCATCATCGCGGCGGCCGGTGGCGAGGCAGTGCCGCAGGCGTGGCTTGACCAGCTCGCCGTCGGCGGACGCCTGGTCGCTCCCGTGTCCGTGCCGGGGGGGGCATCGGCCCGTCAGCAGGCGCTGCTGGTCATTGACAAAACAGCCCAGGGCTTGCGGCAAACACTGCTTGAGGCGGTCCATTTTGTCCCTCTAAAATCGGGCATCGCGTAAAGGAAAACCATATGTTCGGATTGCAGGGTCGGAGTGGCGAGTGGGCGGTGGTCTTGATCACCGGCCTGCTGGTGACGGGGTGCAGCTTCAGGAGCCTCAGCCGTGCTCCCGTGGAAGACCGTGGGACCAGCATGGGCAAACCCGCACCTGCGGTGGTGGATCCCGCTGTCAAACAGCCGCCTGGTTTCGAGAATGCAGGCAAACCGGGTTACTACACGGTCAAGCCGGGCGACACGATGATTCGCATCGGTCTGGAAACCGGGCAGAACTGGCGCGATATTGTGCGATGGAACAATGTTGAGAAGCCCAACCAGATCGAAGTAGGGCAGGTATTGCGGGTGGTGCCGCCCTCGGCCAGTCCGGCTGCGTCAAACGGGGCTGTGGTCAAGCCCGTGACTTCCTCGAGCGCCACGCCTGCTGCCGTACCGCCAGCCCAGACCGCCAGTGGTGCAGCGCCTGGCACGGCCGGTGAAGATGAGATCGCGTGGATCTGGCCTGCGAACGGGAGTTTGTTGGCCGGCTTTGACGAGGTAAAAAACAAAGGCCTGGATCTGGGTGGCTCAGCCGGGGACCCCGTGCTGGCGGCCGCTGATGGCCGTGTCGTTTATGTCGGGGCCGGGTTGCGTGGCTACGGCAACCTGATCATTCTGAAGCACAACAATACATATCTGACGGCCTATGCGCATAATCAGACCTTGCTGGTCAAGGAAGACCAGTCGGTGCGCAAGGGCCAGAAAATTGCCGAGATGGGCAACAGCGACGCAGATCGCGTGAAGCTGCATTTCGAGGTCCGCCGCCAAGGCAAACCGGTCGATCCGGCGAAATACCTGCCGGCAAGGTAAGGCCATGAACCACCCCGCCAGCCTCCAGGGCAAGCCGGCAAGCGGTGGCGGGGAGAATGCGGTGCTGCTGAGCCCGTGTTCATGCGGCGCTGGCAGGTGCCGGGTCATTCCAGGGTGACCGCCGTGAAAAAACGCTCTCCCAGCGGGAATGGAAAAACGGTCCAGGCAACAGTCTCTGAGGCCTTGGGTTCCGCATCAAATCTGTTCTTGGCTCCCGTCGATGAAGCGCAGGATGCTATTGATTTGATAGCAAATGGAGCGTTGCCCGAAGCCGTTCCCCCGCATGAGATCGCGGCGGAATCGGGTGATGCGCTGACCCTCTATCTGCGAGGTGTCCGGCGGACCGGACTTTTTACCGCGCAGGAGGAATTCGAGACCGCCACGCGCGCGCGCGCCGGTGATTTCGCCGCGCGCCAGAGCATGATTGAACACAATCTGCGCCTGGTGGTAAGCATTGCAAAAGGGTATCTCGGGCGCAGTGTCCCCCTGTCCGACCTGATCGAAGAGGGCAACCTGGGGCTGATGCACGCCATCGACAAGTTTGAGCCGGAGCGCGGCTTTCGTTTTTCCACCTATGCCACCTGGTGGATCCGGCAGTCGGTGGAGCGCGCCCTGGTGTATCAGGGACGCGTGATCCGCTTGCCGGTCAATGTGGTGCGCGAGTTGCTGCAGGTGCTGCGGGCACGCCGCACGCTGGAAAACGATGCGGCTTTTGTTGCCACCCGGCCTGACGGCATCCGTGTGGAAGATGTGGCGGCCCTGCTGGGCCGGGACGCGACGGAAGTCGCCGACCTGCTGGCCATGGCCGAAACGCCAAAGTCCCTGGATGCGTCGATGGATCGCTCGGGCGACGATCAGACGCTGGGGGATACGCTGGTGGATGAGCTGGCGCAGGACCCCACCGGCATCACGCAGGCGCATGAGGTCGAGCGCTTGCTCGATGGCTGGATTGATACCCTGTCGCAACGCGAAAAGGAGGTGCTGGAGGGGCGGTTTGGCCTGCACGACCGCGATCCTGAGACGCTGGATGTGCTCAGTGTCCGCTTGGGCCTGACACGCGAGCGCGTCAGGCAAATCCAGAACGAGGCGCTGCTCAAGTTGAAGCGCCATCTGGCGCGCCGCGGCATCTCGCGCGAAGCCCTGCTGTAGCACACCCGCCATGAGCTGGCCTGTTCTTGTTTTCGACATTGAATCCATTCCCGACATCGACGGCCTGCGTGCCTTGCGTGGCGCGCCATCGGACGTTGGCGATGCCCAGGTTTTGGAATCATGGGTGGCCGAGCGCAAGGAAAAGGGACAAAGCGACTTCATGCCCCTGCACCTGCAGCGCGTGCTGGTCATCAGTTGTGTCTTTCGCAACGCCGAGGGTCTGCGCATCCATTCCTTTGCGGACAAGGACGGCCAGAGCGAAGGCAAGGTCATCCAGACCTTTTTTCACACGATTGACAAGCACGTGCCGCAACTGGTGAGCTGGAATGGCGGCGGCTTCGATTTGCCGGTGCTCCATTACCGCGGCTTGAAGCACGGCGTGGTGGCTGACAAATACTGGGATCTCGGCGACGATGATCGCGATTTCAAGTGGAACAACTACATCGGCCGCTACCACATGCGGCATCTCGATCTGATGGACTTGCTGGCCATGTACCAGCCCAAAAACAATGCGCCGCTCGATGCCATGGCCAAGCTGTGCGGCTTTCCCGGCAAGCTGGGCATGGATGGCTCCGCCGTGTACCCGGCGTATCTGGATGGCAAACTCGATGACATCCGGCGCTACTGCGAAACGGATGTCATGAACACCTACTTGCTGTACTGCCGCTTCCAGAAAATGCGCGGAGGCTTGCTGGAAAAGGAGTACGAGCAGGAGATCGCGCTGGTCAGGCAGACGCTGGGCCAGCTGGCGCCCGAACAGCCGCACTGGCAGGAGTATTTGAACGCTTGGGTCTGAGACAATCCAGGCATGACGGATTCCGCAGAAAAAACGCAAACTTATCCCCCTGACTGGCTCCTGGTCGAATCACTCGACATGGATGCCCAGGGCGTGGCGCACAAGCCTGATGGCAAGGTCGTTTTCATTGAAGGGGCGCTGCCGTTTGAGCTGGTGAGCGCCACGATCAACCGCAAGAAGAACAACTGGGAGCAGGCGACCCTGAGCGCGCTTCACCGCGAGTCGGCGCAACGGGTCAGGCCCGTGTGCCCCAATTTCGGCCTGCATGCCGGCGCCTGTGGCGGCTGCAAGATGCAGCATCTGCACATCGGTGCCCAGGTCGCGGTGAAGCAGCGCACGCTGGAAGACAATCTGTGGCATTTGGGCAAGGTCCGGGCCGAGAACATTCTTCGGCCGATTGAAGGTCCCGCCTGGGGTTACCGTTATCGGGCGCGGCTGTCGGTGCGCCACGTGCAGAAAAAAGGAGCGGTTCTGGTGGGCTTTCACGAGCGCAAGAGCCGCTACGTGGCCGACATGACCGAATGCCATGTCTTGCCGCCGCACGTGAGTGCCATGCTGGTGCCCCTGCGCGAGCTGATTGCCTCGATGGATGCGATCGAGACCTGTCCGCAGATCGAGCTGGCCTGCGGGGACGATGTCACGGCGCTGGTGTTGCGCCATCTGGAGCCCTTGAGTCAGGGCGACCAGGCCAGGCTGAGGGCGTTTGCGGCTCGTCACGCCGGTGTTCAGTGGTGGCTGCAGCCCAAGGGGCCGGAGACGGTTCATCTGCTCGATCCTCCCCCCCCCTCGACGGAGCTCGGGACCAGCGGCTCAGGACAGCTTGCGCAGCTGTGCTATGCCCTGCCTGAGTTCGGCATATCCATGCCTTTCAAACCCACGGATTTCACCCAGGTCAACCCGTACATCAACCGGGTGCTGGTATCGCGTGCGCTGCGCCTGCTGGGTACGACCAGGCAGGAGCGGGTCATCGACTGGTTTTGCGGGCTGGGCAATTTCACCTTGCCCATCGCCACGCAGGCACGCGAGGTGCTGGGGATCGAAGGCAGCGAGGCGCTGGTGGCCCGTTCCCGCGAAAATTATGAGCAAAATCGGGCGTTGACCCATGATGCAAAAGCGCTGGCAGCTACTAAATTCGTAGCAAGAAACCTGTTTGAGATGACGCCTGAGTTGTTGGTTCAGGATGGCGCGGCGGACAAGTGGCTGGTGGATCCGCCGCGCGAGGGGGCTTTTGCGCTGGCCAAGGCGCTGGCGGATCTGCATCAGCAAAAGCTGGACCAGGCGTCCAATCCGCCAACGCCCGGTGCGGCCGGCTGGTCTGCGCCCCGGCGCATTGTCTACGTGAGCTGCAACCCGGCCACCCTCGCGCGCGATGCGGGTCTGCTGGTGCACCAGGCGGGTTATCGCTGTTCTGCTGCCGGGGTGGTGAACATGTTTCCCCACACGGCGCATGTGGAGAGCCTGGCCGTGTTCGATCTGCTCCCGTGAGTCGGGCCACTGTGGGTGGTGTCCGGGCTGAAAGCGTCCAGCGCCGGCCAGGTGGCGCAATTTACTGGCTGGCCGGTTTTTCGCCAGGCTTGGCTTTGGCGGGCTTGGCTTCATCCGGCTTTGCCTTGGTTTCGTCGGGCTGGGCCTTGACCTCGGCGGATGGTTTTTCTGCGGGCTCGGCCTTGGGTTTTTTCTCGGCCACGATCTCCTCTGCCGGTGCATCATTGCCGGCCGTTGAGCGCTGGCCTTCGATCTTGTTTTCCCGCATGTACTGGTCCATCTCCTTCCAGCCGGCAAATACCGCGGTTTTGGATGCCTTGGGGTTGAGCGTGTAGCAGTCTTCGATACCGCGCAGGGCATGGCGGCAGGCCGAGCCAATGGCTTTGGCATCGGCTTCCCGCTGGGCGATCTTGGGATCGGGCCCGAGCCCAGGAATATCGCACGCGGCAAGAAGCAGGGCAAGAGCGGTGATCAGAAGGCGTGAAGTCATGGAATGGGGCAGATGGATGAGGTTTTTATCGGCAAATTCCGGCTGGGATTGAATCGGATACGCTGTCGAGAGGAAAAAAAAGACCCCGAAGGGTCTTTTTGAGAGGTTTTGACACCTCAGTCGCGCTCGCCGCCGGCAATGCCCAGCAAGGCCAGCAAGCTCTGGAACACATTGATGATGTCCAGATAGAGCGCTAGCGTGGCACTGATGTAATTGGTCTCGCCGCCATCGACAATCTGCTTGATGTCATACAGCATGTAGGCGCTGAAAATGCCGATGGCCGCCACGGAGATGGCCATCATGCCCGCTGTTGAGCCGACAAACACATTGATGATGCCACCCACCATCAGGACGATGGCGCCGACGAACAGCCATTTGCCCATGCCCGACAGATCCCGCTTGATGACGCTGGACAGGCTGGCCATGAGGAAAAACACGCCGGCCGTGCCGCCAAAGGCGGTCATGATCAGGTCCGGGCCATTTTTGAAGCCGAGCACCATGGCAATCATGCGCGACAACATCAGTCCCATGAAGAAGGTAAAACCCAGCAGCACCGGAACCCCGGCGGCTGAATTTTTGGTTTTCTGTATGGCGTAGATGAAACCAAAGGCGCCGCCCAGGAAGACAATCAGGCCCAGGCCGCCACTCAAGGAGCGCGTGATTCCGGTGGCCACGCCCAGCCAAGCCCCCAGCACGGTGGGCACCAGGCTCAGGGCCAGCAGCCAGTAGGTATTGCGCAGCACCTTGTTGCGCTGCTCGGCGGATGCGACCTGGCCGTAGCCAATGGTCTGGACTTGATCACTCATAGCTGAACTCCTTCAAAAAACCTGCATGCAGCAGATGGAGTGGATTCTAGGTGGATTCAAGAGCTTGTCCCAAAAATCGTCAGCTTGTGCTCCTACTTTTTGTGAGGATACTTTTGTCTGGCGCACTGTGAAAATGCCGCAGAACAGACGTTATGCTCGATATTTATTCAAAGCTCCGCTTCATTCCATGAAAACCAAATCCACTCTTGAATTCTCGGACGTCAAAACCATTGCCGCGGCCGCCGAGGCTGAGGCGCTCAAAAATGGCTGGGCGGTCAGCATAGCCATCGTGGACGATGGCGGCCACCTGCTATCGCTGCAGCGCCTGGATGGCGCAGCACCCATTTCGGCGCATATCGCACCTGCCAAGGCCAATACAGCCGCTCTGGGCCGCCGTGAAAGCAAGGTGTACGAAGACATGGTCAATGGCGGCCGCGTCTCCTTTCTCAGCGTTCCCGATCTGCGCGGACTGCTGGAAGGGGGAGTCCCCATCATGAAGGACGGGCAGTGCCTCGGAGCCGTCGGCGTGAGTGGTGTGAAATCTTCCGAGGATGCCCAGATTGCCCGGGCCGGCATGGCAGCCATCGGCCTGTGAGAAAAAATGCCTGGCTAATTGGGCAAGCCCGTTGGCTGGCAAAAACGACCGCGCAAGACCTGAGGGGTCTTTCGTGTCGCGCCCACGATGAAACTCATTTGGTCAGGATCAGCTTGCCCATCTTGGTGGCCTGCAGCCGGTAGACCAAGCCGTTGTGCTTGATCTCCACCGTCTTGTGGCCCTTGAACAGATCCGTGCTGTGGATGACGCCGGCCTTCTGTGCGGTAGGCGTGGGCAGTTCTTCCCCGGCTCCCGCACAAGAGGCTGAGGCAAGCGGTGCAGAGGGGGCCATGGGGGCTTGCATCATGTAATCCTGAGAACCGATACCCGCCGTAAAGCGGTATCGCGTTCGGTTATGTAGTGATAATTATTCACAATTAAAGTGAAAGCAGTCATGGCAATGCCAAAACAGTCACCCATGCTCAGTTGCGGGGCTCTGTAACAAACCCGATCTTCTTGATCCCGGCCTGCTGCGCCGCAGCCATGGCCTGGGCCACGCGTTCGTAGCGCACTTCCCGGTCTCCCCGGATGTGCAGTTCGGGCTGCGGGTTGCTGGCGGCTGCGGTTTGCAGCAAGGCTGGCAAGTCCCTATTCTCCACCTTGGCGTCGTTCCAGTAATAGGTCCCCTGCGCATCCACGCTCAGGCGGATGGTTTGCGGCTTGGCGTCTTGCGGCTGGTTGGTCGCGCGCGGCAGATCCACATTGACCGCGTGCTTCATCACGGGCACGGTGATGATGAAGATGATCAAGAGCACCAGCATGACGTCGACCAGCGGCGTCATGTTGATTTCGTTCATCACCTCATCGGGTTCGTCTTGGGTGCCAAAAGCCATGGTTCTGCCCTCAAGCCTTTTTCATGGGAACAACCTTGCCTTCAGTCCCGCTGGCCACCCGGGCCCCGGTCACGAAATAGGCATGCAAATCATGGGCGAAGCGGTTGAGCTTGGTCAGGATCGACTTGTTGCCGCGCACTAGCGCGTTGTAGCCCAGCACGGCCGGAATGGCCACCGCCAGACCCAGCGCCGTCATGATGAGCGCCTCGCCGATCGGGCCGGCCACCTTGTCAATGGTGGCTTGGCCCGCCGCGCCAATGCCCAGGAGCGCATGGTAGATGCCCCATACGGTGCCAAACAGGCCCACAAAGGGGGCGGTGGAGCCCACCGATGCCAGCACCGCCAGGCCGGACTGCAGGCGCGCCGTGCTGTCGTCAATCGAGTTGCGCAGGGTGCGGGTGATCCAGTCGCTCGCATCCAGCGTGTCGTGCAGCTGGATTTTGGTGTTGCGGTGATGGGCGGTCGCTTCCCGCCCGGCCAGCGCGAGCTGGCGAAACGGGTTGCCGTCATCCGTGCCCAGCTTGGCCAGGCCGGCGGCAAAGTCTTCGCTGTGCCAGAAGTCCTCGGCGCGCTGGCTCAGCTTCTTGTATTTCAGGATGTCGAGCGCCTTGATGATGATGACCATCCAGGAGGCCAGCGACATGATCAGCAGCAGCAGGGCGACGGTTTTGGTGACCCAGTCACCTTGAGTCCAGACGTTGACGAGGCCGAGTTGGGAATCCATAAATACTCCAGGGAAAAGACAGAAAAACTATTCAAGAACAAAGTTGATGGGCACGTTGAACCACATGGCCTCGGCCACACCGCCGCGTTTGCCCGGTACATAGCGCCAGCGCAGGACGGTGTTGAGCGCCGCCTGGTCCAGCCGGTCAAAGCCACTGGACTGTCGGATTTCCGCTTTTTGGGCTGTCCCGTCCACGCCAATGAGCACGCGTACCACCACCTTGCCCTGTTCGCCCAGCCGCTTGCTGATGGCGGGGTAGGGCGGCTTGGGGTTTTGCAGATATTCGGCATCGCTGGAGGGCAGCTCTACCTTGGCCGGGGCAGGGGGCGCGGCAGGCCCTGTGGCCATTGGTGCGGCGGCGGCCGGCGCCGGTGGCTGGGGTACGGCGACGCTGGTGGGCGCGTTGGGCGCAGGCTGGACGTCGGGAATGGGGGCCGGCTGGGGCTCTGGTCGGGGTGCTTTGGCCAAGGGCTGCTTGAGGGGCGGCGGTACTGGCAACGGGGGGGCGACCTGTGGGGCGGGAGGTGCGATGAATTCGCTGAGGATTTCAGCTGGCACGATGATTTCCACCGCGCGGCGCAGCAGGCCGTTCTGTAACGCCCATAGCGCCGCCATGTGAAACAGCACGACGCTTGCAGCAATAAGGACGTGGCGTTTCATGACGGGCATGAGAGGGGGACGTTCAGACAAAGTCATAGTTTAGACGCCTGCCGCCGAATGGCGGCGTGGGGCTACTTGCGAAAAATCCACCAAGCCGAAACCGCAATCAGGATCAGGCTGGCGACAAGGGTTGAAAGGAATTCCATGACCTGCTTTGTGTGATGGTGGCCGCGAGCTGGATCGTTGTCTTCTCCGGCTCGCAACGCAAGGCCGCCACAGGGTGCGCGGCGCTGCATTGCGCCACGACATCGCGTGCGCAGCCTTCGCACTGACCGCACTGGGTGGATACGCCCAGTTCAAGCTGGATCTCATCGAAGCTCAAACCGGCTCGCGCGTGGCGTGCGATGTCGCGGTCGGAGATGCGGCGGCAGACACAAACAATCATGGTGGGCTGAGTGGCTGGTGAAGATGTCTTCATTATAAATGCGAATCCATCTCATTTGCAACATCAGGAGGTAAATTTTTCACCAGACGCTGGGGCCGGGTGAATGCCGGTTCGGCGGGCCAGCAAGGCGGGTGACGCCTGTGCCAGGGTGGCGCAGCCGCACAGCGCCATGGCGATTTCAAGTTCATCGCGCAGCAGGCGCAGCACATGGGCCACGCCCATGGCGCCCGCATTGGTCAGTCCGTAGACGTAGGGGCGCCCGACCAGCACCGCCGAGGCGCCCAGGCAAATCGCTTTGAGCACGTCCGTGCCGCGGCGAATGCCGCCATCCACCAGGACCGGCAAGGCACCGCTCACGGCGTCAACGATGCGGGGCAGCACGGTGGCCGTGGGGGGCGCGGTGTCCAGCGTGCGACCGCCATGGTTGGAAACAATGACGCCCGCGAGACCGAGCTTGACGGCCTGGCGCGCATCGTCTTCGTGCAACACGCCCTTGACGAGCAGCGGCAAGCGCGTTTGTGTCTGCAGCCATTCAACATCGGCCCAGGTGGGGCAGGTGGCCAGCAGGCCATCGAACAAGGCGCTTTGTCCCGGCGTCAGGCGAAGGACGGGGGCGGGCGGCAGGCCGGCGAGGTTCACCGCCGTGATGCCGGGGGGCAGGCGAAACCCAACCCGGCGTTCCCGGTCGCGGGCGCCACTGGTGGGCGCATCGACGGTCAAGACCAGGGCTTCATAGCCTGCTTGCTCGGCGCGCCGCAGCAGTTCGCGGGTGAACCCCCGATCATGCTGGATATAAAGCTGGAACCACAATGGGCCGCGCTGGGGGTCATCGAGCACGGACTTTGCCACGGTTTCCAACGCTACGCTGGCCTGGGTGCTGAGCACCATTCCGGCACCCAGTGCCGCGGCAGCGTGCGCGCTGGCCAGTTCCCCATCGGGGTGCGCCATTTTTTGATAGGCCACCGGCGCCAGCAGGATCGGGTGCGCGAGCGTGCGGCCCAGCAACTCCATCCGCGTGTGGCCGCCGGCAAGCGCCCGCAGCACGCGCGGGACAAGTTGCATGTCATTCCACGCGCTGCCATTGGAACGCAACGTGATTTCATCGGCGGCACCGCCACTGAAATAAGCCCAGGCGTTGTTATCCAGCCGGGTTCTGGCATGGGCTTCGTGGTCGGCCAGCGACACCACACCCGGCGGAATTTGCGACAGCGCGGGTGCCGCCGGGTTCATGTATCCGCCCACATACGCAGGAGGTTGTGGTACGTGCCAGTCAGCGCAGTGGTTTCGGCGCATTCGCCGTGCTGCTGGCGCAGGCGCAGCAGATTCATGTCGAGGTCGAACAGCAAGCGTCGCTGCTCGTCGCTGCGCACCATGCTTTCCACCCAGAAGAAGCTCGCGAGCCGGTGACCGCGGGTGACCGGCAGGACTTCATGCAGGCTGGTTCCGGGGTACAGCACCATGTCGCCAGCCGGCAGCTTGATGCGCTGGCTGCCGTAGGTGTCGTCAATGGTGAGTTCGCCGCCCTCGTATTCGTCGGGTTCGGCCAGGAACAAGGTACAGCTCACATCGGATCGCACGCGCTGGTCGTTGCTGCGCGAGTGCATCACCGCGCCGTCGATGTGCCGGCCGTAGTGGTTGGCGTCACCGCCATAGCGGTTGAACAAGGGGTTGAAAATCTTCTTGGGCAAGGCGGCCGAGAAAAAGATCGCGTGGCGGTTGAGTGCCTGCAGCACCAGCGTCTGCAGCGAACGCGCAGCCTCGCTGGCCTGCGGCAACTGCTCGTTGCTCTTGGCGTGCACGGCCTGGGCGCCCGCGGTCGAGCGCCCGTCCACCCAAGTGGCGGCATCAAGGATGCCGCGTGCCTGGCGCAGCTCTTCAGGCGTGAGTACGTTTTTCAGATGAATCAGCATGGCGGTGGCTTTGCTGGGAGGCAGGCGGAGCCTGCCCCCTGGTCCTCTCAATTGTGTTTCAGTCGAACTGGACTTTCAGCGTCAGCTGGACAGACCGTGGTGCGCCGGGGCTGTAGAAGCCGCGGTACAGCGAGTCCGCGTACAGCTCGTTCGTGACGTTGGCGACGTTCAGCTTGAGCGATGTCATGTCGTTGATCATGTATTCGGCCATCAGGTCCAGCGTGGTGAAGCTTTTGGCCGTGACGTGGCGGGCTCCCTCGGGGTTTTGCTCGCCGCGGTAGTTGAGGCCGCCGCCAAGGCGCAGCTGCGGCGTCAGGCGGTAGGTGGTCCACAGGCTGGCGCTGTGCACGGGCGTCAGGCCAGGCCGGTCGCCCTGCACCTGCGCACCTTGGCCGTTGGCCGCCAAGGTCACGTTGCTCTGATCGATCCTGGCGACTGGGATCCAGGTCCAGGACAGGAACGCGTCCCACTTGGACGAGATGCGTCCGGCGATGTCGACATCGAGGCCGGCCGCATGGCGTTTGCCGGACAGCAGCTGCTGTGTGGTGGCGGTGTCGGGGTCGGTGTTGCGTTCGTTGTACTTCTCCGAATAAAACAGCGAAGTGGCGAGCATGAGGCGGCGCCCGAAGAGGTCGAATTTGCCGCCGACCTCGAAGTTACGGCTTTCCTCGGGTGGGGTGTTGGCATCTTTCGCACTCGGACCTTGCACTGCATACTGGTAGACGTCGCCCGAGGTGTTGAACGAAGTGCCGTAGGACACGTGGTAGGACGTCCAGTCGCTGGGCTGGTACAGCGCGCCCAGGCGCGGGCTCCACAGCGAATCGGAGCGGGAATTGCTGGCGCCGGCGGCCGTTGTGTAGTCGGCGTTGAAGTTATCGTTGCGCAGGCCTGCGATCAGCTTGACGGCGGGCGTCAACTCCATGGTGTCCTGCACATAGACCCCCAGCGTGCGGGCGTTGAACTTGTTCATGGGCGCATCGCCGCGCAGATCGGCGCGTGTGTCGCCATCATTCGGCGTGCCGACCGTCGTGAAGAGGCCGCTGGTGACGCCCGGGAAGTTGTTGTTGCGCAGGGCGTCCTCGTTGGAAAAATCCACCCCGGTGATGACATTGTGCTTCTTGCCCAGCCAGATGAAGCTGTCGGTGTAGTCGCTTTGCAGCAGCGTCGTGGTGCTGATGCCGATGCGCCCCTTCGGGTTGCGTTGCAGGCCCGTGTCGTCCGTGATGGCGGCGACCGACGTGGGGGCCGGCGTTCGGAACACGACCTGGCTGGACCACAAGTCGCGTTCATAGCGCCCATGGCGCAGCGTGGTCTTGAGTTCGCCCCCGTCCGAGAAGCGGTGGATGTGGCCCAGGGTGCCGTAGGTGGCGGAGCCCTTGTTGTAGTCGCTGGCCAGGCCGTAGTAATTTTTGGCTTCCAGCGTTGGCTGGATCTGACCGTTGCTGAGAATCCAGGGATGGTTGTAGTTCGGGCGGTTGTTGTACTCGAGGTGGTACAGGCCGACGGAAAACTCGTCGGCCGTGCCGATGCCCCAGCGGTAGGTGGGGGCAATGCCTTTCTTGCTGACCTTGGCGCCCCAGTTGTCGGCTTCATGCGTCATCACGTTCATGCGCAGTGCCGCATCGTCACCGGTTTTGAGATTGAAGTCGCCGGTGACGCGCAGTTCGTTGCCGGTTCCGACCGTGGTTTTGACCTCATGCGACGTCATCAGGTAAGGCTTCTTGTTGACCTGGTTGACCACGCCGCCTGTGGAGCCGCGGCCAAACAGCATGGAGGCTGAGCCTTTCAGAACTTCCACGCGGTCGTAATTGAAGGTGTCACGCTCGTAGATCGAGGAGTCGCGCATGCCGTCAACATAGATGTCGCCGGCCTGGACGAGCGAGAAGCCGCGCAGACGGATATCCTCTTCGCCGGTTTCGCCCGCCTGGAAGGTCACGCCCGCAGTGCTGCGCAGCACCTCCTTGAAATCATCGAGATTGCGGTCATCCATCAGGCGTTCCGTGATCACGGTGATGGATTGCGGAATGTCGCGCAGCTTCTGGTTGCCTTTGCCGATGGCGGTTTCCGTGGCCCGCAGCGAGGTCTTGGCTTCCGGCGTTTCGGCCTTTTCCTTGACTTCCACCGTTGCCAGTGTCTTGCCGCTTTCCGGCACGGCCTGCTGCGCGATGGCATTCATGGAGCCGGCCAACAGCATGGCACCCAACGGGAGCAGAGCGGATGATGCTATCGGTTTTATAGCATCCTGCGACCGGTGGATCGGGGTTGGAGATGAATTTTTCTTGAGATTTTTGCGTCGGGACATGGTTGTGCAGCCTAGGATAAATAAAGTGGCTGGCTACAACCAAATGCAGTCTGATGCTGCGTGGTGCTGCTGGCTATCGTGACGAAGGTCACATAAGCCTTATCTTAATGCGAATCCATCTCATTTGCAATTGTTTTTTTGCAACAACGATGCAATATTCAAATCCCAAAACCTATTCGTGCGCACAAGCCCGGCGCGCTCCACCTGGGCGCAGCCCGGGGCGGCTTGGGGGCGCGCTGCCGCTTGGGACGGTGTCGCGTGACCGGCTTATTAGCTCAACTCGCCCATCTGGCTCTGCAAATAGTTCTGCAAGCCGACCTTGCCAATCAGCTCGATCTGGGTTTCGAGAAAATCGATGTGTTCCTCGGTATCGTCCAGGATGCCTTGCAGCAGATCGCGTGAAACGTAATCACGAACGCTTTCGCAATGGGCCATGCCGTCCTTGATGGTGGCTTGCGCACCCTGTTCCGCCTTGAGATCGCAGGCGAAGATTTCCGGCACATCTTCACCCACGTTGATTTTGGCCAGATCCTGCAGGTTGGGCAGGCCGTCGAGCACGAAAATGCGGTCCATCAACCGGTCGGCATGCTTCATTTCGCCCATCGATTCCTCGTATTCCTTCTTGGCCAACCTGTCCAGCCCCCAGTGCTTGAGCATGCGGTAGTGCAGAAAATACTGGTTGATGGCGGTCAGTTCGTTCTTGAGTTGGGCCTGCAGATGGGAAATGACTTTGGCATCACCTTTCATGGCGGAATCTCCTTGGTTCAAAGCACCCATTGTCCATGCTTGTGGGCTTGTCTGCCAGGGCGGGCGGGCTGTGCGGCCCTTTGATCCGCGCAGTTTGTACTGGATGGACTGGGCATGCCATTAAAAAACGCAAGCCCTTTTCTAAATGAGAATAATTCTCATATAATGACCTCATTGTTTTGTTATCCGCCAGCCACGTCGCGCTCCCTGCGGGTCTGTTCAAGGCCTGCTGGATGACCCGCATGCAGCCAGCCCAGGTTTCCAGCTGACTTTGAAAGACAGGCTTGTGGCGGCGCATCGTGCTTTTCTGTTTGTCGGACAACCCCTGTTGTCTGCGCCCTTCAAAACCATGCTGTGGAACCTGCGCGGACGCTGGCAGGCGCAGGTTCAGGCCTCCCAGGCCGCATGCGTTGCGATGTCCGATCAGCGGCTGTGGCACGGCTATTCCGAAGTCGTCCAGTAATCAGGAGAAAAACTTGAAAACCAAATCAACCGGTTCCGCGCCAGAACAGCCAGACCGACCTCTGGGAAATTTCCATGCCAAGGCGCCGGTCGGCCCCACGGAAGTGGTGCAGGAACACGCTGTACTGACGCGCATGCTTGGCTGCGTGCAGCGGAGGATGACGGTCATGGTCCAGGAGCATGACCGCGAGGTGGCGCAACTGCAGGCTGAAATCATCCGCATGCGTGCCCAGGTCATCATTGGGGCCACGGCACTGGCCGTGGCCAGGCAGAACCAGGAACCGGTGGAGCAAGTCCCGGAAAACCTGCAGCTTCACATCGCGGCGGCCGACAGGGTGATTTGCCAGACCGGCTGCGTCAGTCATGGCGACTACTGGCGAGCGCAGGATCAGTGCAGACGCACAGGCAAGGTCTGCGTGCTGGCGCTAGCAGAAACCGTGGGGCCTGGCCCCAATGGCGAATCGGCAGACCCGGACCTCAGTACACCAGCCGCTCGGGCTTGATTTCCTGCAGGATGGTGGTGGCGATTTCCTCAATGGACTTGGTTGTCGTTGACAACCAGCGGATGCCGGAGCGCCGCATCATGGCCTCGGCTTCACTGACTTCCATGCGGCAGTTTTCCACCGAGGCGTAGCGCGAGTTGGGACGCCGCTCATTGCGGATCTCGCTCAGGCGTTCCGGCTGGATGGTCAGGCCGAAGATTTTCTTCTTGTGCGGTACCAGTGCGGGCGGCAGCTGATGGCGTTCAAAGTCCTCGGGAATCAGTGGGTAGTTGGACGCCTTGAGGCCGTACTGCATGGCCAGGTACAGCGAGGTGGGCGTCTTCCCGCTGCGGCTCACACCGACCAGGATGACGTCGGACTGCTCAAGGTCGCGGTTGGACTGGCCGTCATCGTGCGCCAGCGAGAAATTGATGGCCTCGATGCGGTCGTGGTACGCCTTGCTCTTGCTGACATCACTGAAGCGGCCGATGCGGTGGTGCGACTTGATTTGCAGCTCGGTTTCCAGCGGATGGACAAAGGTGCCGAACATGTCCAGCAGCATGCCCTGGCAGCCGTCCTGGATGACTTTGAGCACCTCCATGTTGACCAGCGTGGTGAAGACGATGGGTTTTTTGCCCTCGACAGTGGCGGTGTGATTGATCTGCCGCACCACTTGATGCGCCTTGTCGATGGAGTCAATGAAGGGCAGGCGCACGTGCCTGGCGTCCATTTCGAACTGGGCCAGGATGGCGTTGCCAAAAGTTTCGGCAGTGATGCCAGTGCCATCGGAAATGAAAAAAATAGTACGGTCGGTCATATTCGGATGGGAGATTCGAGTTGCCCGTATTTTGCAAGACCCGTCAGCCCTGTGGGTGGCGTTGCGACCTACTACAATAAACGCAATTTATCCGAATTCTTCCATGCGCCGCACCGACCTACGAGAACAACACCAAAGTCGTGCCATTGACATGGGCGCCGCCAGCCTGCCGGAACGGATGGCCTTGCGCGCAGACCCGCTTTTAACTTCTGGAGCCTTCCCATGTCTGCACTTTTCAGCCCGACCGCCCTGGTCGTACCGTTTGAAAACCTGAGAATGACCGATGTCGAGGTCGTAGGCGGTAAAAACGCCAGCCTCGGCGAAATGATCTCGCAACTGCCCGAAGGCGTGCGCGTGCCCACCGGCTTTGCCACCACGGCCCATGCATTTCGCGAGTTCCTGAAATTTGATGGCCTGAGCGTGCGCATCAACGCGAAGCTGGATGCCCTGGACACCGAAGACGTGCGCGCGCTGGCCACGGTCGGCGCCGAAATCCGTACCATGGTCGAAGCACAGCCGTTCCCGGCTGATCTCGAAAAAGCCATCCGTGAGGACTTTGCCAAGCTGAGCGCCGGCAACCCGCAGGCCACGTTTGCGGTGCGTTCCTCGGCCACGGCTGAAGACCTGCCCGATGCTTCCTTTGCCGGCCAGCAGGAAACCTTCCTGAACGTGCACGGCATCGAAGATGTGCTGCACAAGATGAAGGAAGTGTTTGCCTCCCTCTATAACGACCGCGCCATCAGCTACCGCGTGCACAAGGGCTTTGCCCACGCCGATGTGGCCCTGTCGGCCGGCGTGCAGCGCATGGTGCGCTCCGATCTCGGTGCCGCCGGCGTCATGTTCACCATTGACACCGAGTCCGGTTTTGAGGACGTGGTCTTCATCACCTCCAGCTATGGCCTGGGTGAGACGGTGGTGCAGGGCGCGGTCAATCCGGATGAGTTCTACGTGCACAAACCCATGCTCAAGGCCGGCAAGCGTGCCACGATTCGTCGCAACCTGGGCTCCAAGCTGATCCAGATGGTGTTTTCAACACCCGAAGAGAAGGCCGCAGGCGGCAAGCTGGTCAAGACGGTGGATGTGCCCACCGAGCAGCGCAACCGCTATTCGCTGACGGATGCCGACGTTGAACTGCTGGCCAAGTATGCGATGGTGATCGAGCAGCACTACGGCCGTCCGATGGATATCGAATGGGGCAAGGACGGCACGGATGGCCTGCTCTACATCCTGCAGGCGCGGCCCGAGACGGTGAAGAGTCAGAGCTCCGGGACGGCGCAGCTGCGCTACAAGCTCAAGAGCAAAGGCACCGTGCTCATCGAAGGCCGTGCCATCGGTCAGAAGATCGGCACCGGCCCGGTGCGGCTGGTGCACAGCCTGAGCGAAATGGACAAGGTGCAGCCGGGCGACGTGCTGGTGACCGACATGACGGACCCGAACTGGGAGCCGGTGATGAAGCGGGCTTCGGCCATCGTGACCAACCGTGGCGGGCGCACCTGCCACGCGGCCATCATCGCCCGCGAGCTGGGCATTCCCGCCGTGGTGGGATGCGGCAATGCCACCGAGGCACTCAAGGACGGCACGCTGGTCACGGTCAGCTGTGCCGAGGGCGATACCGGCTTCATCTACGACGGTCTGCTGGAAACAGAAGTGACCGAGGTCCAGCGTGGTGCCATGCCCGAGATCGATGTCAAGATCACGATGAACATCGGCAACCCGCAGCTGGCGTTTGATTTCTGCCAGTTGCCCAACGCCGGCGTCGGCCTGGCGCGGCTGGAGTTCATCATCAACAACAACATCGGCGTGCATCCGAAGGCGATTTTGGATTACCCGAATGTGGACGCCGACCTGAAGAAGGCGGTCGAGTCGGTGGCGCGGGGACACGCCTCGCCGCGTGCCTTCTACGTGGACAAGGTGGCCGAAGGCGTGGCGACGATTGCCGCGGCCTTCTGGCCCAAGCCGGTGATCGTGCGCCTGTCGGACTTCAAAAGCAACGAATACCGCAAGCTCATTGGCGGCAGCCGCTACGAGCCCGAGGAGGAAAACCCGATGCTGGGCTTTCGCGGTGCCGCGAGCTATGTGAGCGCCGAATTTGGAGAGGCCTTCGCCATGGAGTGCGAGGCCATGCGCCGCGTGCGCAATGACATGGGCCTGACCAACGTCGAGGTGATGGTGCCGTTTGTCCGCACGCTGGGTCAGGCCAAGAAGGTGACGGACCTGCTGGCCGTGCACGGGCTCAAGCGCGGCGAGAACGGTCTGAAGATCATCATGATGTGCGAAGTGCCGAGCAATGCCATCCTGGCTGACGAGTTTCTTGAGCATTTCGACGGTTTCTCGATCGGCTCCAACGACCTGACCCAGCTCACGCTGGGGCTGGACCGGGATTCGGGACTGGAGTTGCTGGCGGCCGACTTTGACGAGCGCGACCCAGCGGTCCAGTCCCTGATCAGCCGCGCCATCACCGCCTGCCGCAAGCAGGGCAAGTACGTCGGCATCTGCGGTCAGGGGCCCAGCGACCATCCTGATTTCGCGCAGTGGCTGGTCGAGCAGGGCATCACATCGATCTCCCTCAACCCGGACTCGGTGGTCGAGACCTGGCGCAAGCTGGCGGAGAAAAAGTAAGCGAGCAGGCTGATCGTTTGCTTCGACAAGCCCGGCTTGAGGGAAAACCCTATGCGGGTTTCATCTTGTAAACCCGTAAAGCGTTTGATTTGTAAGAAACAAGTAAGCGTGGAATCCACAATGCACCCAACTGTATTGATGGGATCCCATGCTGACTGTCGCTTCCACTGTCAAGCTGATCGCTGAAATTGCACTGCTGTCTCTGCTGGGGCAGTGGCTGCTGGGCTTGCTTGCGGGTGCGAAGAAAGACCAGAATCTTTTCTACCAGGTTCTGCAGATCGTCGTGCGGCCGTTTGTCTCTGTGGCGCGGCTGGTGACGCCGAAGTTTGTCCTGGAGCGGCACTTGCCGCTGGTGGCCTTTTTTCTGCTGGCGTTTGTCTGGATCGGAGCGACGCTCCTGAAAATCCAGACCTGCCTGAAAATGGGCGTGGAGCTGTGCAAATGAGCAAGCTCCTGTCCTACCTGTTTCTCAAGCTGCAAGCGATTGCACTTCTGGTGGCGGGCCAAAAGCAGGACGCGCTGACCCGGTTTGACGAGATGCTGCTGCTCAAGCCGATGGACCGCTACGCCCTGGCCAGCCGCGCGCATGTGCTGGCGCAGCTGGGTGACAAGCACGCCGCCATTGCCTCACTGGAGCAACTGGCGGCAGCCTATCCCGCAAACTCGGCGGCCTGGTTCAACCTGGGCTTCATGCTGGAGGAATGTGGACGCCACAGCGAGGCGGAGCCGGCTTTTCGCCGCGCCATCGAGGTGGAACCCAAGATGGACCGGGCCTGGTACGGCCTGGCACTGGTCCTGATTCATGAGCGCCGCTTTGATGAAGCGGTCGACGCACTCAAGAAAAACACAGAACTGCAGCCCATGAGTCCGTTCGGCTGGTACCAGCTGGCGCGGGTTCATGTTGACCGGCAAGAACCCGACGAGGCGGTGAAGATCATTCGCCACCTCAAGGGGTTTGAGCCGAAAGTGGCCGCCCAGCTGGAACGCGAGACCGGATTGCGCGCTGCGCCGTCTGCTTGAACCAGCTGAGCGGGTACTTGATGGCCGGAATGGAAATTCCGACCAGAAAAACTATAAGGCGCGATCCGGCCTGCAGGCCACGCCGAGAGACACGTGGTGATCGCGAAACGCCCGCAAGGGTATTTTGTTGGAGGTGGCTGAATCATGGGAAACATGGAGTTGACCGAAAATCATCGTCGTTACTGGCGCAAGAACCTCAATATCACGGCGATCCTGCTGGCGATCTGGTTCGTCGTGACGTTTGTCGTGAGCTACTTTGCGCGCGATTTGAACTTCAATTTTTTTGGCTGGCCCTTTAGCTTCTGGATGGGAGCGCAAGGTTCTCTGGTGGTGTACTGCTTGATCATCTGGTATTACGCCAGGTACATGGGCAAGCTGGACATCGAGCACGGCGTTCAAGAAAGCGAGGAGTAATCATGGCTGGAATGTTTGGCTCTGATGCCGGTGTAAGCACCGCCGCCTCCCACAAGGCGTTCAAGGCGAATCTGAACAAGGTGTACACGTGGTACACCGGCGGATTCTTCATTTTTGTGGTGGCCCTGGCCATCCTCGAGCAGATGGGGCTGTCCCGTCAATGGATTGGTTTCATCTTCCTGCTCGCCACCATTGGCCTGTATGCCGGCATTGGCATCATGAGCCGTACCACCGATGCGGCCGAGTACTACGTGGCGGGTCGCCGCGTGCCAGCCGTATACAACGGCATGGCGACCGGCGCGGACTGGATGTCGGCCGCGTCGTTCATCGGCATGGCCGGTACCCTGTACCTCACGGGCTACAGCGGCCTGGCCTTCATCATGGGCTGGACTGGTGGTTATTGCCTGGTGGCCCTGTTCCTGGCGCCCTACATGCGTAAGTTCGGCCAGTTCACCGTGCCGGACTTTCTGGGCGAGCGCTACGGCGGCAACCTGCCGCGCTTCATCGGCATCGTGGCGGCCATCCTGTGCTCGTTCACCTACGTGGTGGCACAGATCTACGGCGTCGGCCTGATTACGGCGCGCCTGACCGGCGTGGCCTTCGAGCTCGGGATTTTCCTGGGTCTGGGCGGTATTCTGGTCTGCTCCTTCCTGGGCGGCATGCGCGCGGTGACCTGGACGCAAGTGGCCCAGTACATCATCCTGATCGTGGCCTACATGATCCCGGTGGTGTGGCTGTCGGTCAAGCAGACCAGCGTGCCGGTGCCGCAAGCGGTCTATGGCTACCAGCTCGAGAAGGTCACGGCCAAGGAAAAACTCCTGACCAATGACCCGAAAGAGCTGGAAGTGCGCGATATTTTCAAGAAGCGCTCGGCCGATCTGGTTGACAAGCTGAAGGATCCAGCCGCCGCGCTGGCCACTGACAAGGCCGCTGCCGCGAAAAAAGTGGCTGACCTGAAGGCGGCCAATGCGCCGTTGTCAGAGATTGCCGTTGCAGAAAAGGCATTGTCTGGCCTGCCCAAGGATGCCGAGGCCGCCAGGAAGGCCTGGACCGCGGCCAAGGCCGGGGCTGACAACAAAGCCAAGCCGCTCAACGGCATGCCGCCCCATGCGGCGCAGTTCGCGGGTGACCCGAAGGGTGATGCTGCGGCCCAGAAGGCTTACGACGTTTCGCGCAACAACTTCCTGGCGCTGATTTTCTGCCTGATGGTGGGAACCGCAGCGCTGCCGCACATCCTGATGCGCTATTACACCGTGCCCAGCGTGAAGGAAGCGCGCGAGTCGGTGAGCTGGTCGCTGTTCTTCATCTTCCTGCTGTATTTCACGGCGCCGGCGCTGGCGGTGTTGGTCAAATACGAAGTGTTCACCATGGTGGTGGGACTGCCGTTTGACCAGTTGCCGGCCTGGGTGCAATCGTGGAACAAGGTGGACCCGACCCTGCTCTCGGTGGTGGACATCAACAAGGACAACATCCTGCAATTGAACGAAATGTCCATCGGTGGCGACATCGTGGTGCTGGCAACCCCGGAAATTGGTGGCCTGCCCTACGTGATCTCGGGCCTAGTGGCCGCGGGCGGCCTGGCTGCCGCGCTCTCCACCGCGGACGGCCTGCTGCTCACGATTGCCAACGCGCTGAGCCATGACCTGTACTACAAGATGATCGACCCGAACGCCTCGACCGCGCGCCGCGTGACCATTTCCAAGGTCCTGCTGCTGGTGGTGGCGTTGTGCGCGGCCTATGTGGCGGCGCAGAAGCCGGCCGACATCCTGTTCCTGGTGTCCGCGGCGTTCTCGTTCGCGGCGGCGGCATTCTTCCCCTGCCTGACCTTGGGCATCTTCTGGAAGCGTGCCACCGGTATTGCCGCGTCGCTGGGCATGATCGCCGGCCTGGGCACCACGGTTTACTACATGGTGATGACCCAGCCCTGGATGCGCGGCATCTTTGGCATTACCTCGCCAGTGCAGCTCTGGGGGGATATCCAGCCCATCTCGGCTGGCGTGTTTGGTGTGCCGGTGGGTTTTGCCGTGATCATTCTGGTCAGCCTGGTCACCCCGGAGCCCAGCAAGAAGGTGCAGGAGTTGGTGGACCATGTGCGTTACCCCAACCTCAAGGGCGATATCAGCACGCTGGCGACCTGATCGCAGGTGTCTGAGCTGATCTGACGCGAGTCAGAAAGAAGGCCCGGCAACCTTGGTTGCCGGGCTTTTTTTTCGCCGCGATTGAGATAACCTTGGACCGTGTGCGTTTTACTTGAATGGCAGGAGTCATCCATCGTGCAAGCCAGCAATTCCTTTGCCTCCCCCAATCCGGCCCTGAGCCCGTCTGCCAGCCTGCTCGCCAACCTGCGGCAGGAACTGGTGCGCTACATGCCGTTTTCCCAGATGTCGGCGGCCGAGCTGGATTTTTTCCTGACCCACTCGCACCAGCAGTATTTTGCGCCGGGGGAAACGCTGATCGAGCCGGCCAGCGGCGTGGTGCAACACCTATTTTTCATCCGCCAGGGCGCGGTGAGCGGCAAGCGCGGCCTGGCCGATTTGTCGGGCGGTGCCTTCCAGTATGAGGCGGGCGACCTTTTTCCCATCAGCGCGGCGATCACCAAACGTGCCGTGACGGCGACCTACCAGGCGGTGGCCGACACCTTTGTGCTGGCCTTGCCATGCAGCGCGATGCAGGAGCTGGCGGCAAGCAGTGTTGCGTTCGTTGATTTTTTGAACCGGCGTATTCTCAAATTCCTGGATCTGTCGCGCCGGGCGCTGCAGGTGGCGTATTCGTCGCAAACCCTGGCCGAGCAGTCGCTGGAAACCCGGCTGGGTGACTTGATACGCACGGCCCCGGTGTCCTGCCGGCCCGAAACGCCGCTGCGGGACGCGCTGACCGAGATGCAGCAGCGGCACATCGGCTCCATGCTGGTGACGGGCGAGCGCGGCGAACCCCTGGGCATTTTGTCCCGATACGACATTCTGGGGCGCGTGACCTTGAAGGAGGTGCCGCTGAGTGCCCCGATCCGGGAGGTGATGATGCAGCCCGTGCATACCCTGACGCATGAGCAGACGGCCCAGGATGCGGCGCTGCTGATGAGCCGGCACGGCATTCGCCATGTGCCGATCACGCGTGACGGCGTGGCCGTGGGCATTGTGTCCGAGCGCGACTTGTTCGCCATGCAGCGCTTGAGCCTCAAGCATGTCAGCACCTCGATTCGGGCGGCGCCGGATGTGGACACGCTCAAGCTGGTGGCGCAAGACATCCGCCGCTTTGCGCGCAGCCTGCTCAGCCAGGGCGTGCATGCGCGCCAGCTCATGGCCTTGATCAGTCATTTGAATGACGTGTTGACCGAGCGGCTGCTGGCCATCAAGGCCGCGCAGCATGGCGTGGACATGAGCCGCCTGTGCTGGCTGGCGCTTGGATCGGAGGGGCGCAGCGAGCAAACCATCGCCACCGATCAGGACAATGCGCTGATCCTGCCCGATGACATCAGTGATGCGCAGCGGGAGACCGTGCTGGGCTTTGCACGGGACGTCAACGAGGCGCTCGACGCCTGCGGCTATCCCTTGTGCAAGGGCGGCATCATGGCGGGCAACCCGGCCTGCTGCCTGACATGGCGGCAATGGCGCGAGCGCTTTGGGCAGTGGATTGAGCATGGCGCGCCGCAGGATTTGCTCAACGCCAGCATCTACTTTGACTTCCGCCCGCTGGCGGGTGATTTGGCGCTGTCGCAGACGCTGCGCGCCGCAGTGAATGAGGCCGTGCGACAGGTTCCCCGCTTCTTCAAGCAGCTGGCACTCAATGCGCTCACCCGCGGCGTGCCGCTGAACTGGATGGGTGGCATTGCCACGGACGAGAAAGGCTTGATTGACCTCAAGCTGCAGGGGGCGGCCATTTTTGTCGATGCGGCACGCCTCTACGGCCTGGCTTACGGCATGACGGCCACCGGGACGCGGGAGCGGCTGGAAGCCGTCGGACCGGTCATGGGACTGGCGCCGCCGGAATATGAAGCCTGGGTCAGCGGCTTTGAGTTCTTGCAGATGCTGCGCCTGCAAATCCAGCTGGAGGGATCGGCCATGGCCGAACAGCCCAATCACATGGATGTGGCAAGCCTGAACGACATCGACCGGCGCATTCTCAAGGAGACATTTCGTGTGGCGCGTTCGCTACAGCAGCGCTTGCAGCTGGATTACGAAAGATAAGCCATGGATTGGAAGGGATGGCTTGGTGGGTTGCGGGGCAGGCGGGCGCTCATTGACGAGCGCCGCTGGGTCATGCTGGATGTCGAAACCAGCGGGCTTGATCCGTACCGTGATCAATTGCTGGCCATTGCCGCCATTGGGATGACGGTGGACTGGACCCACCGGCGCCTGACCATTGATCTGGGCGACAGCTTTGAGGTCGACTTGCGCCAGGAGGTTGCTTCCAGCAAGGACAACATCCTTCTGCACGGCATTGGCGCGCAGCGCCAGCGTGAGGGCATGGCACCGGAGCAGGCGCTGCGTGCCTTTTCGGCCTTTGTGGGCAACTCACCCTTGCTGGCGTTTCACGCCGCGTTCGACCAGGCCATGATTTCCCGCTTTTCGCAGGCCCATCTGGGCACGGTGCCGTCCAACCCATGGGTGGACATTGAGCAGCTGTGTGCCGTGACATTCGAGAAGGTGCGTGCCCGTGCACTGGACGAATGGATGGCGTACTTTGGCATCAGCTGCGCGGTGCGCCATCAGGCCGCGGCCGATACGCTGGTGGAATGCGAGGTGCTGCTGCGGATCTGGCCCAGGGTGGCAGCCCAGTGCGCTTGCTGGCGCGACGTGCAGCGACTGGCGCAGCAGCAGCGCTGGATCGCCAGGGCCTAGGTTTCCGGGGGGCTACCCCCTCATTGCCAAATCGCATATAATGGCAGGCTTCGCCTTGCTGCACCCCGATTAGACGCCGGGGGTGGCTTTTATCACCCGCCGAGCGGGCTATCCACAAGGAGTATCAATGCGTCATTACGAAATCATTTTGATGATCCATCCGGATCAGAGCGAGCAGGTGCCTGCCATGCTCGAGCGCTACAAGGGCATGATCACCGCCGGTGGCGGCAAAGTGCACCGTGTTGAGGACTGGGGCCGTCGCCAGATGGTCTACATGATCAACAAGCTGGCCAAGGCCCACTACCTGTGCGTCAACATCGAGGCCGATCAGGCCGTGATGGCTGAACTCGAGCATGCGTTCAAGTTCAACGATGCCGTGCTGCGTCACCTGACCGTGCTGAAGAAAAAAGCCGAAACGGGTCCTTCCTCGATGATGAAAACCGTCGAGCGCGAAGATGCGCGCAAGACCCAGCAGGCCGAATACCAGGCCTGATCTTCCCGTTAGCGAGGAGTGAACCCCAGCGCCAATGAACTTGTCCTGACTGCCTGCATCGCCGAGGTCAAACCCCTGCGTTACACGCCAGCCGGACTGCCCGCACTGGATATCCAGCTCGAACACGAGTCATGGATTCTGGAAGCGGGGCAGGAAAGACAGGTCAAGGCAGGTGTCAGGGCAGTGGCCTTTGGCGCCATGGCCGAGCGGCTTGCCAGGCAGGCCATAGGCAGTGTCTGGAGGTTCAGTGGCTTTGTGGCCACTCCGCGCAATGGAAAGTCCCTTGTGTTGCATATCCAAGAATTCAGTCAAGATTAATTTCAGGAGGCCCCAATGGCCACGTTTAAAAAATTCAACAAAGACAAGCGCCCCAAGCGCAATACCCAGTCCCTGCTGTTCAAGCGCAAGCGGTTCTGCCGCTTCACCGTGACCGGCGTGGAAGAGATCGATTACAAGGACATCGACACGCTGCGCGATTTCATTGCCGAAAACGGCAAGATCATTCCTGCCCGCCTGACTGGCACCCGTGCCATTTTCCAGCGCCAGCTCAACACCGCCATCAAGCGCGCGCGTTTCCTCGCGATGCTGCCGTACAGCGACCAGCACCGCATCTAAGGGAGCCCACACCATGCAAATCATTCTGCTCGACAAGGTCGTGAACCTTGGCAACCTCGGCGAAATCGTCAAGGTCAAGGACGGCTACGCCCGCAACTTCCTGATCCCGTCGGGCCGCGCCCGCCGCGCCACGGAATCCGCCAAGAAAGAGTTTGAAATCAAGCGCGCCGAACTCGAAAAAGCCGCCGCGGCCAAGCTGGCCGAGTCGCAAGCCCTGGGCGAAAAACTCGCTGGCACCGGCATCAAGCTGACGCAAAAAGCCGGCGTGGACGGCCGCCTGTTCGGCTCGGTCACCAACTTTGACATTGCCGAAGAGCTGAACAAGAACGGCTACAAGGTGGTCAAGGCGCAGATCCGCATGCCCAATGGCCCGATCAAGATCGTTGGCGACAGCACGGTCAGCGTGGCACTGCACACCGACGTGGTGGTGGACATCACCGTCTCCGTGTACGGCGAAACGGCTTAAGCTGCTTCTGTTTCTGCAAGGCCGCCAGGGCATGCCCTGGCGGCCTTTGCATTTGCGCGTCGACTTGTCCACAAGGCCGCACAGCTTACCCACAGTTTTTAGCTGGGTTGTCCCCAGCATTTCACTCGACGCCGCCGGTGGCCCGGCGTAGCATCAAGGCTTCAAGGAAAAACCATGTCCGCTGTACTGACTGCCGTAGGGGATGACTACGGTCAAGACCGCCAAATTGCGCAACTGCGCATCCCGCCCCATTCGATCGAGGCGGAGTCCAGTGTGCTGGGCGGCCTGCTGCTCGATAACGGCGCCTGGGACCGGGTCGGCGACCTGCTGGCCGACGGGGATTTCTACCGCTACGAGCACCGCCTGGTCTATGCGGCCATGGCCACGCTCATCAATGCGAGCAAGCCCGCTGACGTGATCACGGTGTTCGAGCACCTGCAGAACCAGGGCAAGGCCGAGGAGGTGGGCGGACTGGCCTATCTCAACTCGCTGGCCCAGTATGTGCCCAGCGCCAGCAACATCCGGCGCTACGCCGAGATCGTGCGCGAGCGCTCGATCCTGCGCAAGCTGGTGAGTGCCAGCGACGAAATCGCCACCAACGCGTTCAACCCGAAGGGCAAGCCGGTCGACAAGATCCTGGACGAAGCCGAGCAGAAAATCTTCAATATCGGCGAGGAAGGCTCGCGCATGAAACAGGGTTTCCAGGCCATGGATTCCCTGGTGGTGGCGCTGCTGGACCGTGTCACGGAGATGGCGGACAACCCGAATGACATCACGGGCGTGCCGACCGGCTTTTATGACCTGGACCGCATGACCTCGGGTTTCCAGGCGGGCGACATGATCGTGCTGGCGGCCCGTCCCTCCATGGGCAAGACCGCGCTGGCCATTAATATCGCGGAGCATGTGGCGCTCAACGAAGGCTTGCCGGTGGCCGTGTTCTCGATGGAAATGGGCGCCGCCCAGCTGGCGGTGCGCATCGTGGGCTCCATCGGGCGGATTGACCAGGGGCATCTGCGCACGGGCAAGCTCACCGATGACGAGTGGCCGCGCCTGACGGAGGCCATCGAAAAGCTGCGCCCCGTGTCCCTGCACATTGACGAAACGCCAGGCCTCACGCCCAGTGAATTGCGTGCCAACGCCCGCCGCCTGGCGCGCCAGTGCGGCAAGCTCGGGCTGATCGTGGTGGACTACCTGCAGCTCATGAGCGGCTCCAGCTCCGACGGTGAAAACCGGGCCACCGAACTCGGTGAAATCTCGCGCGGCCTGAAAATGCTGGCCAAGGAGCTGCAGTGCCCCGTGATCGCCCTTTCCCAGCTCAACCGCAGCGTGGAAACCCGCACGGACAAGCGGCCCATGATGAGCGACCTGCGGGAGTCCGGGGCGATCGAGCAGGATGCGGACATCATCATGTTCATCTACCGCGACGAGTATTACAACAAGGACAGCAAGGAGCCCGGCGTGGCCGAGATCATCATCGGCAAGCAGCGCAATGGCCCCACCGGCACGATCAAGCTCGCATTCCTCAAGCAGCTGACCCGGTTCGAGAGCCTGGCCAGCGGCGGGCACGGAGATTTTTAGGGAAAATCGGCCTCAAGCCCTTGACTGGCGGGCGTGAGCAGCTATTGAATTTACAGCAGATTTGCTGCCGCTCGTTCTTCCCACGGGGGAAACAACCCCCATTGGGAATGAAGAGCGCGCCGGGGATGACGCCTACAGGACTTCACTGGCAAAGTCCGCCAGCCTGGAGCGCTCACCCCGCGCCAGGGTGATATGCCCCCCGTGCGGCCAGCCCTTGAACTTGTCCACGGCAAAGGTCAGGCCGGAGGAGCCCTCGGTCAGGTAGGGCGTGTCGATCTGCGCGAGGTTGCCCATGCAGATGATCTTGGTGCCCGGGCCGGCACGCGTGATCAGGGTCTTCATCTGCTTGGGTGTCAGGTTCTGCGCCTCGTCGATGATGACGTACTTGTTCAGGAAGGTGCGTCCGCGCATGAAGTTCATGCTCTTGACCTTGATGCGGCTGCGGATGAGCTCGCTGGTGGCGGCACGGCCCCATTCGCCCGCGCTGGTGTCGGTCTTGCTCAGCACCTCGAGGTTGTCGTCGAGCGCGCCCATCCAGGGGCCCATCTTCTCTTCCTCGGTGCCGGGCAGAAAGCCGATGTCCTCGCCCACGCTGACGGTGGCGCGGGTCATGATGATCTCGGTGTAGCGCCGGTCGTCCAGCACCTGGGTCAGTCCCGAGGCCAGTGCCATCAGGGTCTTGCCGGTGCCCGCGGTGCCGGTCAGCGTGACGAAATCCACTTCCGGATCCATCAGCAGGTTCATCGCGAAGTTCTGTTCCCGGTTGCGCGTGGTCACGCCCCACACGGAATTCTTGAGGTGGTTGAAGTCCTTGAGGGTCTTGAGCACAGCGGTCTTGCCGCGAATTTCCGTGACGCGCGCATACAGGCTGGGCTCCCCCGGCGCCTCGAAGAAAACAAACTGGTTGATCAGCAGCTCGGGAATGACCGGGCCGGTGATGCGGTAGAAGGTGTGCTGGCCCTGCTGCCAGCTCTCCACGGTCTGGCCATGCGTGGTCCAGAAGTCGGGGGCCAGCGCGAGCGAGCCGGAATACAGCAAGTCGCCGTCTTCCAGGGTCTTGTCGTTCTGGTAGTCGTCCGTTGCCAGGCCCAGGGCGCGGGCCTTGACCCGCATGTTGATGTCCTTGGACACCAGCACCACTTCGCGCGGGGCGTATTGCTGGCGCAGGGCCTCCACCACGCCCAGGATCTGGTTGTCGGCCTTGCCCTGGGGCAGGCTGGTGGGCAGGGTGTAGTTCAGCGGCAGGGTCTGGAAGAAGAGTTTGCCGCCCGCTTCGCGATGGCCGGTCGAGTCCAGTGGCAGGCCCGCGGTGATGTCGGCCCCCTGGGCGCCCGCCAGCGCATCCAGCGAGCGGCTGGTCTGGCGCGCATTGCGCGCGACCTCGGTCATGCCTTTCTTGTGGCCGTCAAGCTCCTCCAGAACGATCATCGGCAGGAAGATGTCATGTTCCTCGAAGCGGAACAGGCACATGGGGTCGTGCATCAGAACATTGGTGTCCAGCACAAACAGCTTGGTCGGGCCCGTGGGCCTGCTTTTCCTGGGTTTGGCGCCGGGCTGCGTGCTTGACTGCATGCGGTCTGGGGCCTGTGCCACCGCGCCGCGCCCGGTTCTTGGGGCGGGGGGGCTGGGCGGTTTTTTCACGTAGGCCACGGGCTGTTGCGTCTCGGCGCTCCCGCCGCCGCTGTGTTCAAACAGGTCCCTGGCTTGCGGTTGCTCGCTCGGAGCGGCTTGGTCGAAGGAGGTCTGCGACTTTCGGGATGCCCGGGACTGGCTCCGCGCCGGGGCATCAAAGGCTTCAGGTGACAGCAGGGCTGCGCGTTTTGTCGGGGCGGGGGGCAATGGCATGGGGCGGTTTGCTCGCAAAAAAGGGTGGAAATGCTGTTTCAGAAGCAAAAAAGCCGCCAGGCAGTCCTAGGCGGCTTTTTCGGGGGAGCGCAGTTGCAAGTCTCAACGGCATGGTTTCATTATGCATGAGCGCAAGCTGCTGTGTCTCCCTTGTTGTTTCAATGCATCAGCGGTGATTTGTCATCGTCCTGATGCAAAACCGTGCGTCAGGCGGCCTTCTTGAGCGCCTTGACCGCCTTGAGCACATCGTCCACGTGGCCCGGAACCTTCAGGCCGCGCCATTCTTCCTTGAGGACGCCGTCCGGGCCGATCAGGAAGGTGCTGCGCTCGATGCCCTTGACCTTCTTGCCGTACATGATCTTGTTCTTGACCACGCCGAACATGTGGCACATTTTTTCCTCGGTGTCCGCGATCAGCTCGAACGGGAGTTCGAGCTTGGTCTTGAACTCGTCGTGGGATTTCATGTTGTCGCGCGAGACACCGAAGACGGTGGCGCCGGCTTTCACGAAATCCTTGTATTTGTCCCGAAACTGCATGGCTTCGGTGGTACAGCCCGGGGTGTTGTCCTTGGGGTAGAAGTACAACACCACAGTCTTGCCGACGTGGGTGGTATTGGAAACCTTGATGCCACCAGTGGCATTCGCTTCAAATTCGGGGATGGGTTTGTTGACTACGATCGCCATATGCCTTTAGTCTCGTGTGACAGGATGTGTCATTCATAGTCGGGGGTGCTTTCCTGTGACAGCTTTCCGGCACCTACGACCGCAACCTGTAATTTTACCCTGAAAACACCTCGCCGGGCCATTCAGGCCGCGGCAGCCTCAAGCAACAGGGCCACCACCACGTGGCGCCCCTCGCCGGCCAGGATGTTGTAGGTGCGGCAGGCCGCTGGCGTATCCATGGTTTCCAGTCCGATCCGCCTGGCCATGAGCGGCTCGAGCCAGGGCGCCTGGGGAAAGCGGATGCGGTCTCCGCTGCCAAAGATGACCAGCTCCGCGCCCAGTTCCGCCAGCCTGGAGAAATGCCCGGGTGTCAGCGCGCCAAAGCTGTCGCAAGACCAGTCGAATCGATCGCCGCGGGAGCTGATGACCACGCTGGAGGTGACTTTTTCGCCATTGATGCCGACCCAGCCCGCTCCGTAGCCGCTGATGGAGGGACCGTCGAATGTGTCTGGCTGGAGTTTCATGGCAATGAAGCGGGGTCGGATGGCGGATGCGGCGTGCCCAGCCGCCGAACGAGTCAATGGCACGCGGGCGGCGCTGCGAAACTGGAATCCGCTCCCGGTTATTCAAAATGGGAAGTGTGGTCAAATTATAGGTTTCGCCGCGTGCTACCCCCTTGAGGAGGGACTTTGAAAACCATTCAGAAATCAGCCAAGCTGGCCAACGTCTGCTACGACATCCGCGGTCCCGTGCTGGACCGGGCCCGGCAGATGGAGGAAGAGGGCCACAAAATCATCAAGCTCAACATCGGCAACCTGGCGGTGTTCGGCTTCGATGCGCCCGAGGAAATCCAGCAGGACATCATCCGCAACCTGCCCAATGCGGCGGCCTATTCGGACAGCAAGGGCATCTTTGCCGCGCGCAAGGCGGTGATGCAATACACCCAGGAACAAGGCATCAAGGGTGTCACGCTGGACGACATCTACCTGGGCAATGGCGCCAGCGAGCTGATTGTGATGGCCACCAACGCGCTGCTCAACGATGGCGACGAACTGCTGCTGCCGGCCCCCGACTACCCGCTGTGGACGGCGGCCACCAGCCTGTCCGGCGGCACGCCGGTGCACTACCTGTGCGATGAGGCGAACGGCTGGATGCCGGATCTGGACGACATCCGGGCCAAGATCACGCCCCATACCAAGGGCATCGTGGTCATCAATCCCAACAACCCGACCGGGGCCCTGTACTCGGACGAGCTGCTCAAGGCCATCGTGGCGATCGCGCGCGAGCACGGCCTGGTGATCTTCGCCGACGAGGTGTATGACAAGGTCCTGTACGACGGCGCCAGGCACACGGCGCTGGGCAGCCTGAGCGAGGACGTGCTGACGCTGACCTTCAACTCCTTGAGCAAGAGCTACCGTTCCTGCGGCTACCGGGCCGGCTGGGTGGTGGTGTCCGGGGACAAGAAGCCGGCCAGGGACTACATCGAGGGCCTGAACATGCTGTCCTCGATGCGTCTGTGCGCCAATGTCCCGGGGCAGTCGGCGATCCAGACGGCGCTGGGCGGCTACCAGACCATCAACGACCTGGTGGGCGAAGGCGGGCGTCTGCGCCGCCAGCGCGACCTGGCCTATGAACTCATCACGGCCATTCCGGGCGTCACCTGCGTCAAGCCCAGCGCCGCGCTGTACATGTTTCCTCGGCTGGACCCGAAGATGTACCCGATCGCGGATGACCAGCAGTTCATTCTGGAGCTGCTGCAGGAAACCAAGGTGCTGCTGGTGCAGGGCACCGGTTTCAACTGGCCCAGCCCGGATCACTTCCGCATCGTGTTCCTGCCGCACGAGGACGATTTGCGCGAGGCCATCGGCCGCATTGCCAAGTTCCTGGAAAGCTATCGAAAACGCAACGCCTGACGTCCCGCGGACCAGGGCGCATGGTGTATTGACCTGAAGAAAAGATGAAACCAATTCAAGTAGGCCTGTTGGGCATGGGTACGGTGGGCACGGGCACGTTCAACGTGCTCAAGCGCAACCAGGAGGAAATCAAGCGCCGTGCCGGCCGCGGGATCGAGATCACCATGGTGGCCGACCTGGACACGGCAAAAGCCCAGGCCATCGTTGGCGCCGGGGTCAAGGTGGTGGGCGACGCGCGCGCCGTGATCGCCAACCCGGACATCGATATCGTGATCGAGCTGATCGGCGGCTACGGCATCGCCCGGCAACTGGTGATGGAGGCGATCGAGGCCGGCAAGCATGTGGTCACGGCCAACAAGGCCTTGCTGGCGGTGCACGGCACGGAAATCTTCGCGGCGGCGCACCGCAAGGGCGTCATGGTCGCGTTCGAGGCGGCTGTGGCCGGCGGCATCCCCATCATCAAGGCCCTGCGCGAGGGCCTGACGGCCAATAGCATCCAGTGGATCGCCGGCATCATCAACGGCACCACCAACTTCATCCTCTCGGAAATGCGCGACAAGGGGCTGGACTTCGGCGTGGTGCTGAAGGAAGCGCAGCGCCTGGGCTACGCCGAGGCGGACCCGACCTTCGACATCGAGGGCGTGGACGCCGCGCACAAGGCCACCATCATGTCGGCGATTGCCTTCGGCATTCCGGTGCAGTTCGACAAGGCCTATGTGGAGGGCATCACCCAGCTCGGCGCGCAGGACATCAAGTACGCCGAGCAGCTCGGTTATCGCATCAAGCTGCTGGGCATCACCAAGCGCACGCCCCGGGGCATCGAGCTGCGCGTGCATCCCAGCCTGGTGCCAAGCAAGCGGCTCATCGCCAATGTGGAAGGCGCGATGAACGCCGTGATGGTGCAGGGCGACGCGGTCGGCACCACGCTGTATTACGGCAAGGGCGCCGGCAGCGAGCCCACCGCCAGCGCCGTCATCGCCGATCTGGTGGACATCACGCGGCTGCACACGGCCGACGCGGCCAACCGCGTGCCGCACCTGGCTTTCCAGCCCGACGCGATGAGCGATCTGCGCGTGCTGCCGATGAGCGAGGTCGTGACCAGCTACTACCTGCGCTTGCGCGTGGCCGACGAAGCCGGCGTGCTGGCCAAGGTCACCGGCATCCTGGCGCAGGCCGGCATCAGCATCGACGCGATGCTGCAGCGCGAGGCGGACGAGGTCGGCGGCGTGGGCTCGACCCAGACCGACCTGATCATCCTGACGCACGACTGCGTCGAGGCCAGGATGAACGAGGCCATGGCGCACATGCAGGCGCTGCCGACGGTTCTTGCCCCCATCACGCGCATCCGCAAGGAAGAGCTGGCCTGACAACCCCGTTCGGGCCGAGCCTGTCGAAGCCCCCTTGCATGCTGGAACGGTTTGAATTTTCTGCCCCTGGACGGCTCGGGGCGAACGGTAGTTATGAAATACATCAGTACACGCGGTCACGCTGACCGCAAACGCTTCTGCGAAATCCTGCTCGAAGGCCTGGCGCCCGACGGTGGCCTGTACCTGCCCGAGCACTACCCGCAGGTGGACGCTTCCACGCTCGGCCGGTGGCGCGGCCTGTCGTATGCCGATCTGGCGTTCGAGGTGCTGTCGCTCTACATCGACGACATTCCGGCGGCCGACCTCAGGGCGATTTGCCGCAAGACCTACACCGAGGAAGTCTTCGGCAGCAAGGCCATCGTGCCGCTGAAGAAGCTGGAAGACGCTTCGACCAGCTCGGCGCGAACGGATTTGTACCTGGAAGCCCTGTCCAACGGCCCGACGCTGGCCTTCAAGGACATGGCCATGCAGTTGCTGGGTAACCTGTTCGAGTACGAGCTGGCGCGCCGCGGCGAAGAGCTCAACATCCTGGGCGCCACCAGCGGCGACACCGGCAGCGCGGCCGAGTACGCCATGCGCGGCAAGCAGGGCGTGCGCGTTTTCATGACCAGCCCGTTTGGCCGCATGAGCCCGTTCCAGCAGGCCCAGATGTTCAGCCTGCAGGACGCCAACATCCACAACCTAGCGGTCAAGGGCGTGTTCGACGACTGCCAGGACATCGTCAAGGCGGTCTCCAACGACCTGGACTTCAAGCGCAAGTACAGAATAGGTACCGTTAACTCGATCAACTGGGCGCGCCTGATGGCCCAGGTGGTGTATTACTTCGCCGGGTACTTCCAAGCTACGAATGTGGCCCCCACGCTTGCGACTTCGTCTGCTGCGCTGCCCCCCGAGGGGGCTAATTTTGGCTCCGCCGCACTTCGTGAGCCTAGGGGCGGCCCGTCGGAAAATTCCCCTGCTGTATCGGGCAAGGTCAGCTTCACCGTGCCCTCGGGCAACTTCGGCAACGTCTGCGCCGGCCACGTGGCGCGTTTGATGGGCCTGCCGATCGACAAGCTGGTGGTGGCCACCAACGAGAACGACGTGCTCGACGAATTCTTTCGCACCGGCGTGTACCGGGTGCGCGGTAGCGCCGACACGCACGAGACCTCCAGTCCCTCCATGGACATCTCCAAGGCGTCGAACTTCGAGCGTTTCGTGTTCGACCTGCTGGGGCGCGATGGCGCCAGGACCCAAGCCCTGTTCGGCGCGCAGCTCTCGGCCAGCGGGCAGTTCGATCTGAGCCGCGATCCGGCTTTTCCGCAGGCGGCGCAGCGTTATGGCTTTCGCAGCGGCAAGAGCACCCATGCCGACCGCCTGCGCACCATCCGCGATACCTTCGAGCGCTTTGGCGTCATGATCGACACACACACCGCGGACGGCCTGAAGGTGGCGCGCGAGCATCTGGCGCCGGGCGTGCCCATGATCGTGCTGGAGACCGCGCTGCCCATCAAGTTTGCCGCCACCATCGTGGAGGCGCTGGGCCGCGAGCCGGACCGTCCGGCCCGGTTCGAGGGCATTGAAGCCTTGCCCAAACGGGTGACGGTGGTCGCGGCGGACGTGGCCGCGGTGAAGGCCTACATTGCCCAAAATTGCAAGTAAAAACGGGCTCCAGGCCTTATGGATACAGCGTGATAAGCTATAAAAAATATAGCAAATCGAGGGTGCTCGCATGAAAGTGATTGGCTTTGCCGGTTATTCGGGATCGGGCAAGACGACGCTGGTGGAGCGCCTGATCCCGGCGCTGCGCCTGCGCGGCCAGCGCGTGTCGGTGGTCAAGCACGCGCACCACAGTTTCGATATCGACCATGCCGGCAAGGACACCTGGCGCCACCGCGAGGCCGGGGCCTTCGAGGTGGTGGTGGCCTCCGACCGGCGCCTGGCGCTGATGCGCGAATTCGAGCAGCCGCTCGAGCTGTCGGTGCACCAGCTGATCGCCGAGCTGTATGAAGGCGTGGACTGGGTGCTGGTGGAGGGCTTCAAGCACAGCGACCTGCTCAAGGTGGAGGTCTGGCGCGCCGCCACGGCCAAGCCCGCGCGCTACATGGACGACGACTTCATCGCGGCCATCGCGACGGATTCGCCGCAGCGGCTGCCGGTGGCGACCGGACTCGCCGTGCTGGATTTGAACGACCCCGATGCGGTGGCCGACTGGTTGATCCACAATCAGGAGCGATTCGAGTACCGTTGCGAGATGTTCCTATGAATGCGCCGCGCTCCCCCCTGAAGCCGCTGGACGAGGCCCTGGCCGCCTTGCTGGATTTCGCGTCCCCCCTGGACGGCGAGGATGCGCTGGCGACCTTTGACGCCGATGGCCGGGTGCTGGCGCAGGACGTGGTGTCCGCCCTGCAGGTGCCGCCGCAGGACAACAGCGCCATGGATGGCTACGCCGTGCGCTGCGCCGACGTGGCGCCGGATGGCGCGGTGCTGCAGGTCAGCCAGCGCATCCCCGCCGGCTCGTCCGGCCAGCCCTTGCAGGCCCGCAGTGTGGCCCGCATCTTTACCGGCGCACCGATTCCCGCCGGCGCCGATGCCGTGGTGATGCAGGAGGACTGCGAAGTGGTGGATGAAACCACGCCGGTCCAGGTTCGCATCAAGGCCGCGCCGAAGTTGGGGCAATGGATTCGCCGTGCCGGCGAGGACGTCACCCGGGGCGCCGTGGTGCTCTCAAAAGGAGAGCGGCTCACGCCCGCTTCCCTTGGGCTGGCGGCCAGTATCGGCATGAATTCCCTGGCGGTGGCGCGCCAGCCGCGCGTGGCCCTGTTCTCCACGGGGGACGAACTGGTCATGCCCGGCGAGGTGGCGCCCGAGCGCATGAAACCCGGCGCCATCTACAACTCCAACCGCTTTTTCCTGCGCGCGCTGCTGCGGCGCGCGGGCTGTGTCGTCACCGATCTGGGCATCGTGCCCGATCGCCGCGACGCCACCATCGAGGCGTTGCGCGGCGCGGCCCAAAACCACGACCTGATCCTGACCAGCGGCGGCGTGTCGGTGGGGGAAGAAGACCACATCAAGCCGGCGGTGCAGGCGCTGGGCCAGTTGGAACTGTGGCAACTGGCCATGAAGCCGGGCAAGCCCTTTGCGTACGGCAAGATTTCTAGATCCGTTCGCCCTGAGCTTGTCGAAGGGCTCGCTGGGGCAACGACCGGCTCAGCCCGAACGGATTTTGCGCACTTCATCGGTCTTCCCGGCAATCCGGTCTCCAGCTTCGTCACCTTCTTGCTGCTGGTGCGGCCCTTCTTGCTCAAGCTGCAGGGCATGGCGCGGACGGCGCCGGTGGCCATGGCGCTGCCGGCCCACTTCGAGGTGCCGCGGGCCGACAAGCGGCGCGAATTCCTGCGCGTGCGCCGCAACGCGGCCGGCGGCCTGGACCTGTTTGCCAACCAGAGTTCCGGCGTGCTGACCTCGGCGGTCTGGGGCGATGGCGTGGTGGACAATCCAGCGGGCCGCACCATTGCAAAAGGCGATGTCGTGCAGTTCATTGCATTTTCGGAGCTCATGGGATGAAAGTCAGCGTCAGGTACTTTGCCTCGATCCGCGAAAGCGTCGGCAGCGCCGGCGAGCAGGTGCAGACCGCCGCCACCACGCTGGCCGGGCTGCGCGACGAGCTGATCGCCCGGGGCGGCGCCCATGCGCAAGGCCTGGCGCGCGGCCAAGCGGTGCGCATGGCGCTCAACCAGGTCATGAGCGACGAATCCATGGCGCTCGTGGATGGGGCGGAGGTGGCCTTCTTTCCGCCTGTCACCGGCGGCTGACCTCTGTCACGGGCCTAGAGCGCGCCGCCTGCGGCCATCCAGCGTTCCAGCAGTACCTGTGTGGCACCCGGCGTAGCCACCGTCATCGGGGTGCGCAGTTCGTTTTGCATCCACCCCTGGTGCGCCAGCAAGGCCTTGAGCGGGCCCGGGTTGGGCTCGGCAAACAGGGCTTCGATCATGGGCAACAGCGGCTGCCAGAGCACCCGGGCCCGCTCCAGCGCTCCCTGCTGCACCAGTTGCACCACCTGCACAAATTGTGCGCTCAGCACGTGGGCGCTGGCGGCTATGGCACCGGTGCCGCCCAGCGCCACCGTGCTGAAAATCTGCACATCCTCACCGGCGAGCACCTGCAGTCGTCCGTCCGCAATCAGGGCCTGGGTTTTGGTGGCGTCGCCACCGCAGTCCTTGATGGCCCGAATGCGCGGGTGGCTGGCGAGTTGCAGCAGCGTATCGCGCGCCAGGGACACCCCGGTACGGTAGGGAATGTCGTACACGATGACGGGCAGGGCAGTGGCATCGGCGATGGCGTGAAACCATTGCAGCACACCGGCCTGCGCGGGGCGTATGTAGTGGGGTGGCGGCACCAGCAGCCCGGCCAGTGGCCGGGTGGCGAGCTGGCGGACCCAGGCCAGTGTCTTGGGCAGGTGGTAGCCCGACAGGCCCATGACCACCGGCATGTCGCCTGCGGCCAGCAGCACGGTGTCGAGCACGGCGAGCTGCTCCGTTTCGTCCAGCGCCGCAGCCTCGCCGGTGGAGCCGCACACCACCAGGCCGGCAATACCGCTGGGACGCAAATGCTGCACCAACTGGGTCAGGGCCGCGTGGTCAACGGCGCCATGGAGAAAGGGAGTGACAAGGGGAACCCAGATTCCCGAAAGGGGGGGTGAATGCTGCACGCTGCTGTCCTTTGCGAAAAAACGACCGATGGGTGACCATCGTCAGGAGCGCGCGGAGTGGCAAAGGGGGAAGAGTTTGCAGTTCCATCGCTCACCTGAGGACGGAACCGCAGCCCCGGTCAGATGAGCTTTGGTTTTTTGGATTTGTCTGCACTGCGCGCACCACGGCAACCCGGTGCCCGCAGGGCCAGGTTGGAGGGGTGGAACAGGGCAAACATGGGCTGCATCCTAGCACGGGCTGCGCAGACAGTGCCACAATCTGCGCATGCATTCTTCCGCCTCCTCCGCACCCCGCGTACGCATCCAGACGGCCGATTTTGACCTTGGCGCCGAGATCAGTGCCTTGCGTGCGGGCGATACGCGGGTGGGAGCGGTGTGCAGCTTTGTCGGCACCGTGCGCGACCGCACGGCGGGCAAGCCTGGCAGCATCAGCAGCATGGAACTGGAGCACTACCCCGGCATGACCGAGAAGGCGATCGAGGCCATGATCGACGAGGCGCACCGGCGCTTCGACATTTTTGGCGCGCGCGTGATCCACCGCGTGGGCCTGCTGCGGCCGCTGGACCAGATCGTCATGGTGGCCGTGACCTCGGCGCACCGCGGCGAGAGCTTCCAGGCCTGCGAGTTCCTCATGGACTACCTCAAGACCCAGGCCCCGTTCTGGAAAAAAGAGCAGACGCCCGAGGGCGCGCGCTGGGTCGATGCCCGCGTCAGCGACGATGACGCGCTGGCCAGGTGGGGCATTGGCGCGCGCAACCTCTGAGCCGGCCGCGGGCCGCGGGCTTTTCTCCCCAAGGCCCTGATGCTCGCCCGAGCCGCGCGCGGTTTGCCATCGTGCGTCGCCCAGCCGGTCCGTGGACTGGCTTTGATTGCTGTCGTTTTGACATGCATCAAGAATGAATCCGGCCCCAGGCCTTGAAATGTGGGCAGCCAGCCTTAGCTGCGATGCACTCGGAGGATTTCATGCGAATCGACAAACTGACAACCAAATTCCAGGAAGCGCTCGGCGAAGCCCAGACACTGGCACTGGGCAACGATCATGCCTATATCGAGCCGGCCCACGTGCTGGTGGCCATGCTGCGGCAGGAAGACGGACCCAAGGCTTTGTTGCAGCGGGCTGGCGTCAACGTACCCGGCCTGCTGGCCGCCGCCGAAGGCGCCATGAAGAAGCTGCCCCAGGTCCAGGGGCAGGAGCAAGTGCAGGTGGGGCGCGACATGGTGAGCCTGCTGCAGGCGGCCGAGAAGGAATCCATCAAGCGTGGCGACCAGTTCGTCGCCAGCGAACTCTTCCTGCTGGCCGCGGCCGACAGCAAGTCGGACATCGGCAAGATCGCCAAGGAAAACGGCTTGACGCGCAAGTCCATGGAGGCCGCGATCGACGCCGTGCGCGGCGGCCAGAACGTGGACAACCCGGACGCCGAAGAGCAGCGCGAGTCGCTCAAGAAATACTGCATCGACCTCACCGAGCGCGCCCGCATGGGCAAGCTCGACCCGGTGATCGGCCGCGACGATGAAATCCGCCGCGCCATCCAGGTGCTGCAACGCCGCACCAAAAACAACCCGGTGCTGATCGGCGAACCCGGCGTAGGCAAGACCGCCATCGTGGAAGGCTTGGCCCAGCGCATCGTGGCCGGCGAGGTGCCCGATTCCCTCAAGGGCAAGCGCGTCTTGTCGCTCGACATGGCCGCGCTGCTGGCCGGCGCCAAGTTCCGCGGCGAGTTCGAGGAGCGCCTGAAAAACGTGCTGAAGGACCTGGCCAAGGACGAGGGCCAGACCATCGTCTTCATCGACGAGCTGCACACCATGGTGGGCGCCGGCAAGGCCGAAGGCGCCATGGACGCCGGCAACATGCTCAAGCCCGCGCTGGCGCGCGGCGAGCTGCACTGCGTGGGCGCCACCACGCTGGACGAATACCGCAAATACATCGAGAAGGACGCCGCGCTGGAGCGCCGCTTCCAGAAAATCCTGGTGGGCGAGCCCACGGTGGAAGCCACCATCGCCATCCTGCGCGGCCTGAAAGAACGCTACGAGGTGCACCACGGCGTGGACATCACCGACCCGGCCATCGTGGCCGCGGCCGAGCTCAGCCACCGCTACATCACCGACCGTTTCCTGCCCGACAAGGCGATCGACCTGATCGACGAGGCCGCCTCCAAGATCAAGATCGAGCTGGATTCCAAGCCCGAGGTCATGGACAAGCTGGACCGCCGCCTGATCCAGTTGCAGATCGAGCGCGAAGCCGTCAAGAAGGAAAAGGACGAAGCCTCGCAAAAGCGCTTCGAGCTGATCAACGAGGAAATCGCCAGGCTGCAAAAGGAAATTGCCGACCTCGACGAAATCTGGAAGGCCGAAAAAGCCACCGCCCAGGGCAGCGCCCAGGTGCGCGAGGAAATCGACAAACTGCGCCAGGACATCAAGAACCTGACCACCAAGGGTGATCTGGCCAAGGTGGCCGAGTTGCAATACGGCAAGCTGCCCGAGATGGAAAAACGCCTGAAAGAGGCGCAGGACAAGGAAGCCGGCAAAGCCAAGGGCGGCGAGGGCGCGGCGCGCCAGTTGCTGCGCACCCAGGTGGGCGCCGAGGAAATCGCCGAGGTGGTGAGCCGCGCCACCGGCATCCCCGTGAGCAAGATGATGCAGGGCGAGCGCGACAAGCTGCTGCTGATGGAAGCCAAGCTGCACGAGCGCGTGGTCGGCCAGGACGAGGCCATCGGGGCCGTGGCCAACGCCATCCGCCGCTCGCGCTCAGGCCTGAGCGACCCGAACCGCCCCACCGGCTCCTTCCTGTTCCTCGGCCCCACCGGCGTGGGCAAGACCGAGCTGTGCAAGGCGCTGGCCGGCTTTTTGTTCGACAGCGAGGACCACCTGATCCGCGTCGACATGAGCGAGTTCATGGAAAAGCATTCGGTGGCCCGTCTGATCGGCGCGCCCCCGGGTTATGTGGGTTACGAGGAGGGCGGTTACCTGACCGAAGCCGTGCGCCGCAAACCCTATAGTGTGCTGCTGCTCGACGAGGTGGAGAAGGCCCACCCCGATGTCTTCAACGTGCTGCTGCAGGTGCTGGACGACGGCCGCCTGACCGACGGCCAGGGCCGCACCGTGGACTTCAAGAACACGGT
>JBEIOV010000004.1:0-146250 GCA_040377375.1 Hylemonella sp. | reverse complement strand
CGCACGGGGCGATACGCCGGCCTGGAAGGCGGTCTGGAAAGACAAGCCGCTGGCGCGGGATGATGGCACTGCCAAGGACGCCGGACCGTCCGTTCAGGAGGGAGGCCCTGCAGCGCAAGCCAGGCCCGGCGCACGGGGCGATACGCCGGCCTGGAAAGCGGTCTGGAAGGACAAGCCGCTCGTGCCGGATGCGGGGACTGCCAGGCAAGCCCGGCCGCTCGTGCCGGGTGGAAGCGCTGCTTCGCACGTCGGACCAGGCGCACGCAGTGGTGCGCCGGCCCGCCAAGCCAGGCCTGTTGTTCGGGAGGAGGGCGCTGCCCTGGAAGCCATGCCTGCCGCGCTGGCCGGGGCCCAATCCATGCGGCCTGCCGCCGCGGAACCACGGCATACCGAAGCGGTTTCGATTTCCGTCGAAATTCAGCGTGCGGCCAGAATATGCGCCCAGTCCAAACTGGCTGTCATGTCCATGTTCCGGGAAGCGCGCATGGGCAAAGCCGTTGACGCGGACAATGTGCAGCTTTTGGTCGAGGAGATTTCCGACTCGGTTGCCCGCAACCCCGGTGCGCTGATCAGCCTGGCCCGGATCAAAACGGCCGACGATTACACCTATATGCACTCGGTTGCGGTGTGCGCGATGATGATCGCGCTGGCCAGGCAACTCGGGCTGGATGAAGAGCAGACGCGCTCCGCCGGCATGGGCGGTCTGTTGCACGATCTGGGCAAGGCGATGATTCCATCGGAAATCCTCAACAAGCCGGGCAAACTCACCGATTTGGAATTCACCATCATCAAAAGCCATCCGGCGGAAGGGCACAAGCTGCTGCTGGCGGGCCGCGATGTGGGTGAGGTCGCGCTTGATGTCTGCCTGCACCATCACGAGAAAATGGATGGCACGGGTTATCCCAAGGGTTTGAAGGCCGATGCGATCAGCTTGTTTGCGAAAATGGGGGCCGTCTGCGACGTCTATGACGCCATCAGTTCGAATCGGCCCTACAAGGCGGGCTGGGATCCGTCCGAATCGCTGCGCAGGATGGCGGAGTGGTCGGGCGGTCACTTCGATCCGACGGTTTTTCAGGCCTTCGTCAAAAGCCTGGGCATTTACCCGATCGGTTCGCTGGTGCGACTGACGTCCGGACGTCTGGGCGTGGTGATCGAGCAAACGGGCCAGTCGCTGGTCAACCCGAAGGTCAAGGTGTTCTTTTCCACCAAATCGAATATGCGCATCGTCGCGGAGATCATTGATCTGTCCCGTCCCGCGTGTCCGGAGAAAATTGTGGGGCGGGAAGATCCGGCCGAGTGGCGTTTTCCCGACCTCAATGAACTGTGGTCGGGCTTGTCGGAGCCGCCCTGGTGATGCCTGGCTTCAGCGCTTTTGGTATTGCGTTTTTCCGAACAGGTTTTCGCGCGATGCCTGATCTGTAATCGGCTTGCGCAAATCCGCCAGCACCGCCACGCCGCGCTGCACGGCCGCACGGCTGGCAATGGCATCAAACCACTTTTTCAGGTGCGGGTAGTCGGCCCAGTCGATGCCCTGGTTTTGCCAGCTGCGCAGCCAGGGAAAGATCGCAATGTCGGCGATGGTGTACTGGCTGCCGGCAATGTACTTGTGCCTTGCCAGCTGCTTGTCCATCACGCCGTACAGACGCTGGGCTTCGTTGCTGTAGCGATGGATGGCGTACTCGATCTTCTCGGGGGCGTAGATGCGGAAATGATGCGCCTGGCCCAGCATGGGGCCGACGCCGCCCATCTGGAACATCAGCCATTGCAGCATCTCGAACTTCTGCCGGTCGGTCCTGGGCAGGAACTTGCCGGTTTTGGCTGCGAGATAAAGCAGGATGGCGCCGGACTCGAACAGCGAGATCGGCTTGCCGTCCGGGCCGTGCGGATCGACGAGGGCCGGAATCTTGTTGTTGGGACTGATCTTGAGGAACTCGGGCTTGAACTGGTCGCCCGCGCCAATGTTGACGGGGTGGACCCGGTAGGGCAGGCCGCACTCCTCCAGCATGATGTGAACCTTGTGGCCATTGGGCGTGGGCCAGGAAAAAACGTCGATCATGGTTTTCCTTTGATTGGGTCTCAAGCATGCGACTTTAGGGGAAATCGCATTCCCGCGCAGGACCCGAAACCGCCGCTTGTCATCAGGCGAGCCCTCATGCGCCGGTCATGGCCCATTGATTTTCACGAATGAAACAGGCACCTTTGCCTTGTGAAATCGGCGTAGTGTGCTATAAAAAGAGGAGCGGATGGGCCGCTCCATGGGTCAGCAGCCGCGCGTGACCGGCATGTCCACCTCGCGCGAGCGAGGCGAGTACTTGCCGAGTTCGAGCTTGGCAATGGCATTGCGGTGCACCTCGTCCGGGCCATCGGCAAAGCGCAAGGTGCGTGCCGAAGCGTAGGCGTAGGCCAGCGGGAAGTCGTCGCACACGCCGCCGCCGCCATGCACTTGCATGGCCCAGTCGATGACCTGGCAGGCCATGCTGGGTGCCACGACCTTGATCATGGCGATCTCGGTCTTGGCCACCTTGTTGCCGGCCACATCCATCATCCAGGCGGCCTTGAGCGTGAGCAGGCGCGCCATGTCGATCTTGCAGCGTGCTTCGGCAATGCGTTCCTGGGTCACGGTCTGGGATGCCACGGTCTTGCCAAAGGCAACACGGGAGGAGGCGCGCTTGCACATCAGCGCCAGGGCGCGTTCGGCCATGCCGATCAGGCGCATGCAGTGGTGGATGCGGCCCGGGCCGAGGCGTCCCTGGGCGATCTCGAAGCCGCGCCCCTCGCCCAGCAGGATGTTGGAGACGGGAATGCGCACGTTGTCAAACAAGACCTCCATGTGGCCGTGCGGCGCGTCGTCGTAGCCGAAGACGTTGAGCGCGCGCTCGACCTTGAGGCCGGGCGTGCTGGCCGGCACCAGCACCATGCTTTGCTGGGAGTGGCGTGGCGCCTCGGGGTCGGTCTTGCCCATGGTGACGTAGATGGCGCAGCGCGGATCGCCGGCGCCGGAGGTCCACCACTTGCGCCCATTGATCACGTACTCGTCGCCCTGGCGCTCGATGCGGGTGGCGATGTTGGTGGCGTCGCTTGACGCCACATCGGGTTCGGTCATGGCAAAAGCCGATCGGATCCTGCCCTCGAGCAGGGGCTTGAGCCAGCGCGCCTTGTTCTCGTCCGAGCCGTAGCGGGCAATGGTCTCCATGTTGCCGGTGTCGGGGGCCGAACAGTTGAAGACCTCGCTGGCCCAGGGCACGCTGCCCATGATCTCGGCCAGGGGGGCGTATTCCTGGTTGGTCAGGCCCGCGCCTGAATAGCCCGACGCCGCGGCGCTGTCCACCGGCAGGAACAGATTCCACAGTCCGGCCGCCTGTGCCTTGGGCTTGAGGTTTTCAATGGTTTGCAGCGGCGTCCAGCGCCTGCCGGCGGCCGTGTTGGCCTTGATCTCGTCGTGGTAGGCCTGCTCGGCGGGGTAGACATGGTCGTCCATGAACTTGCTCAAGCGGACTTGAAGTTCCTTGGTCTTGGGGGAGTAATCAAAGTCCATCGGGGGTCTCCTGTAAATGGGGTCGGGCTTGAATCGGGATCAGCTTTGCTGGGCGAACTTCCAGGCCATCTGGGCCAGGGGCCGCGCCCCCGCGGCCGAGCTCACGGCTTGCGCGCTCGCGGCCGTGCCGGCCTCGACCCGCTTGGCAATGCCCTGCAGGATGGCCGCGATGCGGAACATGTTGTAGGCCATGTAGAAGTTCCAGTCGGTCTTGAGTTCGCCGGGTGTGGCCAGACCCGTGCGTTCGCAGTACAGGCGGATGTACTCGTTCTCCGTCGGGATGCCCAGGCGTGCCACATCGAGCCCGCCGATGCCGCGAAATGAGCCGGGCGGAATGTGCCAGGCCATGCAGTGGTAGCTGAAATCGGCCAGCGGGTGGCCCAGGGTGGACAGCTCCCAATCCAGCACGGCCAGCACGCGCGGCTCGCTGGGGTGGAACATCAGGTTGTCCAGCCGGTAGTCGCCATGCACGATGCTGACCATTTTCTCGTCGCGCGCGCCGGCCGGGATATGGGCTGGCAGCCACGCCATGAGCGCGTCCATCTCGGGGATGGCTTGGGTGATGGAGGCCGCATATTGCTTGCTCCAGCGACCGATCTGGCGCTCGAAGTAGTTGCCGGGTTTGCCGTAGCTGGCCAGGCCCCGTTCGGCGAACTTGACGCGGTGCAGGGCGGCAATCACGCGGTTCATTTCGTCGTAGATGGCGCCGCGCTCGGCTGGGCTCATGCCCGGCAGCGACTGGTCCCACAGCACGCGGCCCTGCATGAACTCCATGACGTAGAAGGCACGGCCGATGACGGATTCGTCCTCGCACAGGCAGTACATGCGCGGCACCGGCACATCGGTGCCGTACAGGCCCTGCATCACGGCAAATTCGCGCTCCACGGCATGGGCCGAGGGCAGCAGCTTGGCCACCGGCCCCGGCTTGGCACGCATGACGTAGTTCCTGTGTGGCGTGATGAGCTTGTAGGTGGGGTTGGACTGGCCGCCCTTGAACGACTCCACGCGCAGGGGGCCGGCAAATCCATCGAGGTTCTGCTCGAGCCAGGCCGTCAGGGCCGCCACGTCGAAGGCCTGGGCGGCGGGGACGGGGCGCGTGCCCACGAAATGATCAAAGTCGCTCATGGTGGAAAGTATCTTGTCTCAATGATCAGATTCGATGATGCGCATCAGCGCTTCGCGGTTGCGGATGACCAGGCCACCGGGCTCGATGCGGATGGCCTCCTCGCGTTCCATCGCCTTGAGCTCCTGGTTCACGCGCTGGCGCGAGGCGCCCAGCAGCTGGGCCAGTTCTTCCTGCGCCAGTTGCAGGCCGATGCGCATTTCGTGCCCGTCGCTCAGGGACGGAATGCCGTAGCTGCGCACCAGGTGCAGCAGCTGCTTGGCCAGGCGTGCCCGTAGCGGCAGGGTGTTGAGGTCTTCCACCAGGCCGTAGAGCTGGCGGATGCGCCGGGCATGCAGGCGCAGCATGGCTTCGTAGAGCTCGACATGCGTGCTCAGGATTTTCCGGAAATCGGCCTTGGCCACGCACAGGATGGTGGTGTCGCCGTGCGCATAGGCATCGTGCGTGCGCCGGTCGCCGTCGAATATCGCCACATCGCCGAACCAGATGCCCGGTTCCACATAGGTCAGCGTGATCTGCTTGCCCGAGATCGAGGTGGAGCTGACCCGCACCGCGCCCTTGGCGCAGGCAATCCACTCCTCCGGCGGCTCGCCGCGTGCGGCGATGAGTTCGCCGTCCCGGTAACGTTTGACGTAAGCGCATCTGAGGATGTCGTGCCGCAGTGAGGGAGACAGGGTTGAGAACCAGCGGCCGGAATTGATCGCCGCGCGTTCGTCAATGGTAAGAATGGGGTCGTCCATGGCCTGTCTTGTGGGTGACTGCAAAGGGCTCCATTGTCGCGCCCGGGACGAGGCCGCCGCCCTGGGGTTGTCACCTGGGTGTCTGAAAAGACAGCGCAGGCCACTTGCGCCGGCTTACTCGAAGCGGGGTGTTTCCTTGGCCAAAAAGGCGGCGATGCCCAGGCCGGCATTGGCATGGTGCAGGTTGCGCACGAAATGGTCGCGCTCGGCCGCGAGCTGGTGGCCCAGCGTGGCATGGGCTGCCTCGTTGACGAGTTCCTTGATGCTGGCCAGTGCGTTGGGGGCGCGCGCATTAAGCCGCTCGGCGAGCGCCAGCGCATCGGCCAGGGCCTGGCCCGCAGGCGTGACCTGGTTCACCACGCCGAGTTCGTGCAGGCGCGAGGCGCCGATGCGTTCGCCGCACATCAGCAGCTCGGTCGCGAGCTGGCGGGGCAGGGCCTGGATCAGGCTCCAGCTGCCGCCGCCATCGGGCGACAGGGCGATGCTGCTGTAGGCCATGACGAATACCGCGTTGCTGGCGGCGACGATGAAGTCGCAGGCCAGGGCGAGCGAAAAGCCGGCGCCGGCCGCCGCGCCTTCCACCGCGGCGATCACCGGCTTGGGGAAGGTGCGGATGGCTTCAATCCAGTTGTGCAGGCCCTCGATGCTCTGGGCCTGCACGGAAGAATCCTGCTGGCGGTTGGCCTGCAGCCGCTGCAGGTCGCCGCCAGCGCTGAACAGCGTGCCTTCGCCCGTGATGACCACGCTGCGCACCTCTGGGCTGTTTTCCGCCACGCTCAAGGCCTCGACGCCGGCGGCATACATCCCGGGGCCGAGGGCATTGCGCTGCCCCGGATTGGAGAGGGTGAGCACCATGGTGCGGCCCTGGCTCGTGCTTTTGAGTTCAGCGCTCATCGTGTGGCTTTCGGAAGGGGACAGGTTCTTATTCTTCTTCGTGCATCAGGCTCAGGCCGATGGCGCCGCGCCGGCGCAGCCAGGGGCTGGGGCGGTAGCGCGGGTCGCCATACACGGTCTGCATGTTGAACAGCACTTCGAGCACATTGGTCGGGCCATAGCGGTTGCCCATGGCCAGCGGTCCCACGGGGTAGCCCAGTCCCAGGGTGACGGCGGTTTCCAGGTCGCCCGGCGTGCAGATGCGCTGCTGGCAGATGTCCGCGGCAATGTTGACGATGGTGGCCACCACCCGCTGCGTCACAAAGCCGCCGCTGTCGCGGATCACGCTCACGGCCTTGCCGTCGCGCGCCATCAGGGCATGAGCCGCATCGCGCATGTCGGGGCGCAGGGCCGGGTTGGTGGCCAGCACGCGGCGGCGGGTGGAGGCATCGTCCACCAGCATGTCGATGCCGATGGTGCGTGCCGGATCGAGCCGTTCCACCACGGCCACCGTGGTGACATCAAAGCCCAGCGGCGCGACCAGCGTGAGGGCCGACGGCGACGGGGCGCTGCCGGTTTCGATTTTCGCGCCCAACTCCTTGAGCAGTTGCAGCAGTTCGGCGCGCCGTGCCGCGCGCGGCGACACCCACACCGGCGGCAGGTCCTGCACCTGCGGCACCGCAGGTTCCGGGCTGACCTGGGCCACGCCATCCGCGTAGCGGTAAAACCCCTCGCCCACTTTTTTGCCGACCAGGCCGCCCGCCAGCCGCTGGGCCGTGATGACGCTGGGGCGGTAGCGCGGCTCCTCGTAGTACTGGTGGTAGATCGATTCCATGACAGGATGCGACACATCCAGTGCGGTGAGGTCCATCAGCTCGAAGGGGCCGAGCTTGAAGCCGGCCTGGTCTTTCAGGATGCGGTCAATCGTGGCGAAATCGGCCACGCCTTCGCTCACGATGCGCAGCGCTTCCGTGCCGTAGCCCCGGCCCGCATGGTTGACGATGAAGCCGGGGGTGTCTTGCGCCAGCACCGGCGTGTGCCCCATTTGCCTGGCATAGGCCGCCAGGCCGGCGCAGACGGCTTCATCGGTTCTGAGACCGGCGACGACTTCCACCACTTTCATGAGCGGCACCGGGTTGAAAAAATGGAAACCGGCGAAGCGCTGGGGACGCTGCAGCCGCGCCGCAATGGCGGTGACCGACAGCGACGAGGTATTGGTGGCCAGCACGGTCTCGGGCTGAACAAGGGCCTCGAGCTCGGCAAACAGGCTCATCTTGACATCCAGCCGTTCCACCACGGCTTCGACAATGAGCTCGCACTCGGACAGGGCGTGCAGCGTGTCGGCGCACTGCAGGCGGGCTTTGCACGAAGCGGTTTGCGCCGCGTCCATGCGGCCTTTTTCGCACAGCCTGTCCCATTGATGACAGATGGCGCTGCGGGCCGCATGGCACGCGTCGGGCTGCATGTCAAACAGCAGCACCTTGCTGCCGGCCTGTGCCGCGATTTGTGCGATGCCGCGGCCCATGGCCCCGGCCCCGACGATGCCTACGCTGGAGTAAAGAGGTTTCATGCCGCGAATTATCACCCGGCCTGCCAGCGGGCTTGCCGCGAGCGGCCGGGCTGGGGGCGCACGAGCCGTTTTTCCGGTGGGTGTTCTGGTTTGCGAGCTTGCCTTATTTTCCGGGTTTGGTAATCTGCAACGCTCCGATCCGCTCGACGGAGCAGAAAAACCGGCACGGCCGGCTCTCAACCCCGCCATGGGTTCGTTTTCGTTTCGAACCCATGCATTTGACTTTGATTGACCATGACTTTGAAACTCTGCGGCTTTTCGGCAAGTAATTATTTCAATAAGGTGAAATTGCAGCTTCTAGAAAAGAACGTCCCCTTTGTTGAGGATTTGGTTTGGACAGGCAATTCGCATCCTATGTTGGTGGACCGTTCGCCGATGGGCAAGGTGCCATTTCTTGATACACCATCTGGTCCTGTTTCTGAATCCATAGCGTGCGCTGAGTACATTGAGGCTGCTTATCCTCAAAACCCCTTGCTACCCGCTGATCCGTTTGCCGCAGCCAAGGTGCGTGAGTTGATCTTGTATATGGAGTTGCATCTGGAGCTTGTTGCTCGTGAGCTTTACGCCGAAGCTTTCTTCGGTGGAAAGGTGAGTGACGGCCTTAAGGAACGCACCCGCAAGCTACTGGTCAAGGGGGTACATGGGTTTTCAAAGCTTGTGAAGTTTTCCCCGTATGTGGCTGGGGCGGAGTTCACATTGGCTGACTGTGCTGCTGTTGCTCATTTGCCCTTGGTGTCGAGTGCCAGCAAGATCATCTATGGCGAGGATTTGCTTGCAAGCCTGCCTGTGCGGGATTACCTGAAGGCCATGAGCGCACGGCCGCATGTGCAAATAGTGAATGCAGACCGCAAGACCAGTACCGAGCAGATGCTGGCTGCACGAGCCAAAAAGGCTGATTGAGTGGTAGTTGTTTGGGCAAAGACCGCCAGTTGATGTAAAAAACTTTCATCCGTAATGTCGGCAGAGCGGATGGGGAGAGGCAATGCTAAAGAATCCAAACTTTTGGTCTGTGATTACGTTCTTGATTGGCTCGGGACTTCAGCTTGGGGGCTATCAAAACAAGTACGTCTCCTGGACTTGTTTCGGAATTTCGGGACTGCTTTTCTTGTATGCCCTGTTCGAGCTGGCGCTTTTGCCTGGTACGTTTGGGAGTAGAAGAAGGGCGTTCTGGACCCTCCGATTTGGAGGCATGATTCCGCTCCATATTGCTGGGGCAATTGCGTATGAGGAGGCTAGGGCGCGCGGCACACTTTGGGCTCATGCGGCTGAACGTCTTGGAATAGAACAGAGCCCAGAGGGCATTCTTGACTATGTGGCTACCTACTTTGGTATGAAGGTCCCCATCTGGGGCGTGCGGCCACCGTCCGAAAGGCTTGAGAAGATCGACATGGCAGCGGCAAGCCATGGCACGTTCAGCGGGGGAGCGAAGAAGCTAGAAATTCACGATCAGGCTACCTCAGTCTTCGTGGATCTAAGGGTTGCCGCGAAGGACGTGAGATCTGTGGTTGGTGTCATGCGAGAGAAGGTATTTCCTGAGTGTACTGGCTAGCTTTCAAGGTGAACCGCTCTGATTAGCTGGCGTGCGCTTTCCATCAGATGAAAGATGGCGTCTTCTGAGACGCGATCCTTGTACTAAGGTGCAACAAGATCAAGCTTCAGCTACTGGAAAAAGAGGTCGCTTTCGAGGAAGAGCTGGTCTGGACCGGCAATGCGCACGCCAAGCTGGTGGATCGTTCTCCCATGGGCAAGGTGCCCTTTCTCGATACGCCCACGGGCCCGATTTCCGAATCCCTGGCCTGCGCGGAATACATCGAAGCCACGTACGCGCACAAGCCGCTACTGCCGGCCGATCCTTATGCTGCGGCCAAGGTGCGCGAACTGATCATCTACAGCGAGTTGCACCTCGAGCTGGTGGCGCGCGAACTCTATGCGCAAGCCTTCTTCGGCGGGCAGGTCAGCGAGGGCACCAAGGAGCGGGCCCGCAAGCTCTTGCTCAAGGGGGTTGCCGGTTTTGCCAAGCTGGCGAAGTTCGCGCCCTTTGTGGCTGGGCCTCAGTTCACACTGGCCGATTGCGCCGCCATTGTTCACTTGCCGCTGGTGTCGAGCGCCAGCAAGATCATGTACGGCGAGGATATGCTGGCCATGCTGCCCGTGCGGGACTATCTCAAGGCCATGGGGGAGCGTGCGGCCGTGAAGACGGTCAATGCCGATCGCAAGGCCAGTACTGAAATCATGATGGCGACACGCGTCCCCAAGACGGCCTGAGCTGCCGCCGGGCGCGCTGTTTCAGGCCCGGTGGGCGCTGCTGGCGCGGCTTGCCAGCCAGCTCAGCATAAGGGCCAGCAGCAGGCTGGCAAAGCCGGCCCAGTGCAGCATGGTCATCTGGCCGTGGGCAATCAGCCAGCCGCCGCTGGCCGCGCCAGCGGCCTGCCCGGCGTACATGGCCGAGGTGTTGAGCGCGATCGAGCCGGATGCGAGCGCCGGGGCGAGGCCCGAGAGCCGGGCCTGTTGTGCCGAGTTGGCGGCAAAGCAGCCCAGCGCCCAGGGGATGGTGATGAGGCCCGCCAGCAGAAGATGGGTTCCCAGCGGCCACAGCGCCAGGCTGAGTGCCATGGCGGCCACCGCCAGCGAGACCGCGCGCGCGGAGCCCAGTCGGTCGATGTTGTGGGAGAACCAGAGGTTGCCCAGAAAGCCAAACCCACCGAACCAGGCAAACATCAGGCTCAGCTGCAGCGGCGTGATGTCCAGGGTGGTCTTGTAATACGGCGCGATATAGGAGAACAGCACGGACTGCCCGGCGGAATAGAGCGCGGTGACGGCAACGCACAACATCAGCGCCCGGGAGCGCAGGGTTTGGCGCCAGGACGCCAGCGAAAAGGCCGGTGGTTTGATGCCGTCCGGCATGGCCCGCCAGACCCAGGCCGCGCTGACAAATCCGAGCAGGCCCACCAAGGCAAACGCACTGCGCCAGCCCAGCGTGCCGCCGATCCACGCGCCCAGGGGCACGCCCAGCACCGAGGCCACCGACCAGCCGAGAAACACCAGGCTGATGGCCTTGCCGCGCTGCGACGCGGGAACGAGCTGGCCGATGCAGGCGGCCGCCTGCGGCGTGAACACGGCCGGCGAAATGACGGTGAGCACGCGCACGACCATGAGGGTTCCAAAATCGGGCACGGCGGCACTGAGCAGATGCAGCACGCCATACCAGACCATGGACAGGGTCAGCAGGCGCCTGCGGTCCCAGCCGGCCACGACCGCCGCGCACAGGGGGGCGCCCAGACACATCATCAGGGCGGCGGCCGAGATGAGCTGGCCGGCCACCGGCACCGACACCTGCAGGGCGGCGCTGATGTCGTTGAGGGTGCCGGTCACCATCATCACGCCCGTGCCGATCACGAAATTGCCGAACAGCAGGGCCCACAGGGCCGCGGGCAGTTCCGGCTCGGACGGCGGGGCCTTGCTGCGAGCCATGGGGGCGCTGGGTCTGCTCAAGGGGCCGCGGTCGCCTGCCTCAGCGGCGCACCTGGAGCGCGCCGGGATTGACGATATTGGTCGGGGTGCCCTTAATGAAGTTGCTCACATTGTCAAAGGCGGAGCCGAAGTACATCTCGTAGCTGTCCTGCTCCACATAACCGATGTGCGGCGTGCAAATGCAGTTCTCCAGGCGCAGCAGGGCGTGTCCCTGCAAAATGGGTTCGGTTTCGAAAACGTCCACGGCGGCCATGCCCGGGCGGCCGCGGTTGAGGGCGCCGATCAGGGCCTCGGGCTCGATCAGTTCGGCGCGCGAGGTGTTGACCAGCAGGGCGGTCGGCTTCATGCGGGACAGGTCATCGGGCTTGACGATGCCGCGGGTTTCGTCATTGAGCCGCAGATGCAGTGACAGCACATCGCTTTGGGCAAAAAAATCCTCGCGGCTGGCGGCAGCGGAAAATCCGTCGAGGACGGCCTGTTTGCGCGACGCCTCGCGTCCCCACACCAGCACGTTCATGCCAAAGGCCTTGCCATAACCCGCCAGCAGTTGCCCGATCTTTCCGTAGCCCCAGATGCCCAGGGTCCGGCCTTTGAGGACAAGCCCCAGGCCGAAATTGGCTGGCATGGAACCCGACTTCAGTCCGGATTGCTGCCATGCGCCGTGCTTGAGGTTGCCGATGTATTGCGGCAGGCGGCGCATGGCCGTCATGATGAGTGCCCAGGTCAGCTCGGCCGGGGCCACGGGCGAACCGGTGCCCTCGGCCACGGCAATGCCACGTTCGGTGCAGGCCGCCAAGTCGATGTGGCTGCCCACGCGTCCGGTCTGGACAACCAGCTTGAGCCGGGGCAGCTTGTCAACCAGCTGGCGCGTGATGTGCGTGCGCTCGCGGATGAGCACGACCACATCGGCATCCTTGAGCCGGATGGCCAGCTGGCCCAGACCCTTGACGGTGTTGGTGTAGACCTTGGCCGGATAGGCGTCCAGCTTGGCGGCACACTCGAGCTTGCGAACGGCATCTTGGTAATCATCCAGAATCACGATATTCATGCCGCCATTGTGCCTTGGCGCTTGCCGCGGTGTCTGCCGGCGGGCTTCCCGCCGCACGGTTGGCATCGCGGCTTTTGCCCTTGCATTCACAGGAGATTTTCCATGTCCATTTCCATGTCGTCCGTGCCGGCCGCCGCGCTCGACGGCACGGAGGAAAAAGAAATCACGTTTGCGGTGGGGCGTGACAGCAGTCGCACCATGAAGGGCGAGGCTTATCTGAAGCACTGGATGCTGCCCAATGTTTTTTTTCACATCACCACGGCCTATGTGATCCTGCGCCACAACGGCGTGGACCTGGGCAAGAACGATTACCTGCTGGGTGCCGGCGCCTGAGTTCCCCGGTGCGGCGGCGGGCTGGGCGGCCTGCCGGCACGCAGGAGTCAGTGTTGCGCGGCCTCGCGGGCTGCCAGCCGGTCCAGCTCGGCGCATACATCGGCCATGCGGCCCGAGATCACCATGCGCCCCACGAGGGCTGGCGCTTGCCCGGCCTCCATCACGCGCACAATCCGCAAGGGTCGGCGCGCCGTTGCGGGCAAGGCATGCTTCTGGGCCTCAGCCCTGGGTTGACGGGCGCAGGGTGCTATTGAATTCATAGCGACTCGGTCTGCCGGCACGGCTTGCGGCTGACGAGGCCGCAGGCTTGATGCCGTGCCAGGTGCCAGCCAGCGGAAAAAACCTTGTAGGGGAGCCCAAACCCCGGGAGCGGCGAACAAAGCAATGCTCATTTGAAACCTCCGGACTGGCCGTTACATCAGCATGGTGTTGCGGATCAGGCCGACGGCCAGACCCTCAATCTCGAACGGCTCGCCGGGTTCGACCACAATCGTCTGGTAGTCGGGATTTTCGGGGTGCAGTTCAATCAGGTGCTTGTTGCGCCGAAAGCGCTTGACCGTGACTTCATCGCCCAGCCGGGCGACCACGATCTGCCCATTCTTGGCATCCTTGGTGGCTTGCACGGCCAGCAGGTCGCCGTCCATGATGCCGGCGTCCCGCATGGACATGCCACGCACCTTGAGCAGGTAGTCCGGCTTGCGCTGGAACAGGCTGTTTTCCACGTAGTAGGTCTGGTCCACATGCTCCTGCGCGAGAATGGGCGAACCGGCAGCCACGCGGCCGATCAGCGGCAGGGCCAGTTGGGCCAGGCTTTGCAACGGCAAGGAGAACTGCTTGATGCGCGATTCGTTGATGGAGCGCAGGGTTTCACTCTTGAGGCGGATGCCGCGGGAAGTGCCGCTGACCAGCTCGATCACACCCTTGCGGGCCAGCGCCTGCAGGTGCTCTTCCGCCGCGTTGGCGGACTTGAACCCCAGTTCGGTGGCAATTTCGGCGCGCGTGGGTGGCGCGCCGGTGCGTGCAATGGCGCTCTGGATCAGGTCCAGAATCTGTTGCTGGCGGGCGGTGAGCTTCACCGGGAATTGGGGCAAGTCCATCATGATGACTCCTTGGGTACTGGCCGACATGGTTACTGTCTTAATATCCAGTAGCTGTATTTTTAACCAGTTTTTGAAAGTTTGCAAGTGAGCATGAAAAAAATTGTGGTTTTGGGCACGGGCGGCACGATTGCAGGCACCGCGGCGAACGCGGCGGATCACCTGGGCTACCTGGCTGCCCAGCTGGACGTGGGGCAGTTGCTGCGGGCTGTTCCCGCCCTGGCGCCGCCTGGCTGCGAGCTGTTGGCGGAGCAGGTGGTCCAGCTTGACAGCAAGGACATGAGTTTTTCCGTGTGGCAGCAGCTGGCCCGGCGCTGCGCGCACTGGCTGGCGCAGGCGGACGTGCAGGGCATTGTCATCACCCATGGCACCGACACGCTGGAGGAAACCGCGTATTTCCTGCATGCGGTGCTCGGTCCGGCCAAACCCGTGGTGCTGACGTGTGCCATGCGCCCGGCGACATCGATATCGTCCGACGGCCCGCAAAACCTGCTGGATGCCGTGGCCGTGGCGGCGCATCCCGGCGCGCAGGGCGTGGTGGCGGTTTGCGCGGGCACCATTCACGGCGCGGTGGATGTGCAGAAGGTGCATACCTACCGGCTGGATGCCTTCAGCTCGGGAGACGCCGGCGCGCTGGGGTATGTGGAGGATGGGGTGCTTCGCCTGTTGCGAAATTGGCCGCCGGCCCTTGCCATGTCTTCGCAGGATGTCATTGAAAAAGTGGCAAACGTGGCGCGGTGGCCGCGGGTCGAAATTGTGATGAACCATGCCGGGGCCAGCGGTGCCCTCGTGGAGGCGCTGCTCGCGCCAGGCCAGGCTGGGGGGGCCGCCGGCACGGCACCTCTGCGCGGCCTGGTGGTCGCCGCCACCGGCAATGGCACACTGCACCATGAACTGGAGGCCGCCCTGCTGCGGGCGCAGGCGGCCGGTGTGCGGGTGGTGCGCGCGACTCGCTGCGCCCATGGCCGCGTGCTGCCGGGGCCGGGGGATACCATTCCGGATTCACGGGGTTTGTCTGCGGTGAAGGCCCGGGTGGCCTTGTTGCTCGATCTCGTATGATTCCCCATCCGGCGGCGTACGAAGCTGGTAGCCTTGCGAAGCGCATTCCACCCATTACATGAGTGTCAGTATGTCCAATCTGGTTGACCATGTCGTCAAGCTCACTCAGCATCGTGATCGAGACGTGCTCGATATCACCTTGACCAACGCGTTGATGGAGCTGCTGGAGCCGCAGCTGGTTGCCATTGTGGGCATCGCGATCGAGGAAAACGAACGGCACTGGCTGCCCTTGACCCGGCTGGAGCGCGGCGGCGTGGCCGAGGTCTTGTCCGATCCGCTGTGGGTGAATGTGCAGAACCTGCAGCGGCTGGAAGACGATCCGCATCGCCTGCAATGTCTGAGCAGCCTGCGGCCGGTCGAGGTTGCGCCCGCTGCCGCCAACGAGCCGCACCTGACGCTCTTTCCCCTGTTTGCGGATTCCCGCGCGGAAGGACAGGGCGTCGTTGAAATCAGCTCGCAAGCACCGTTGACGCCCGAGGCACTGGGCACGGTCAGCCGCTTGCAGAGCGTCTACCGCAATATGCACGGCATGCTGGACTACAGCGAGTGCGATGCGCTGACCGGGCTGCTCAACCGCAAATCATTTGACGATGCCTTCTTCAAGGTGTTGCGGGAGGATCGTGCCGGGCCGGATGGCGGTGTGCTGCAAGGCGCCAGCCCGGTGGACCTGGACGACAAGCGCAGACCGGCGCAAGCCCCCGGTTATTGGCTGGCGATGGTCGATGTGGATCACTTCAAGCAGGTCAACGATGTGCATGGTCATTCGATCGGGGACGAGGTGCTGCTGCTGGTGGCGCGCATTCTCAAGACCACGTTCCGGGCGCTTGACCGCGTCTACCGCTTTGGAGGCGAGGAGTTCGTGGTGTTGTTGCGCTGTCCGGACGATCAGGCGGCCATGCGGGCGCTGGAGCGCTTTCGCAGCAACATGGAGAACTATGCGTTTCCGCAGGTTGGGCGCATCACGGCGAGTGTGGGGCTGACCGGTATTCATGCCGGGGATTCGCCCAGCGTGGCCTGTGCGCGGGCCGACCAGGCCGTGTATTTCGCCAAGAAGAATGGCCGAAACCGGGTGTGCAGCTATGACCATTTGGTGCGCGAGGGGCTGTTGATGACCGACAACAAGGTCGGGGGCATCGAGCTGTTCTGACGGAGTGCTCATGACCACCGTCCCCCAAGAGAAAAGGCCGCGCATGCGGCCTTTTCTCTTGGGGGGGCATCATCGCGGCCTCAGCTGGCCAGGGCCCGCATTGCCCTGTCCGTGATCTCCTCGACACTGCCCATGCCGCTGATGGCGCGGTACTTCGGGGCGGCGGCCGGGTCGGTCTTGGCCCAGTTGCTGTAGTAGTCCACCAGCGGCCGGGTCTGGGCACTGTACACGTCCAGGCGCTTCTTGACGGTCTCCTCCTTGTCGTCCTCGCGCTGCACCAGCGGCTCGCCGCTCACATCATCCTTGCCGGCCACCTTGGGCGGATTGAACTTGACATGGTAGGTGCGGCCCGATGCCGGGTGGGAGCGCCGCCCGCTCATGCGTTCGATGATGGCCTCGAAGGGCACGTCAATTTCCAGCACGTAATCGAGCTTGACGTTGGCGGCCTTCATGGCATCGGCCTGGGGGATGGTGCGGGGGAAGCCGTCGAACAGAAAACCTTTTGCGCAGTCAGGTTGGGCAATGCGTTCCTTCACCAGGTTGATGATGAGGTCGTCGCTGACGAGGCCACCGGATTCCATGACGGCCTTGGCCTGCAGTCCCAGTGGCGTGCCGGCCTTGACGGCGGCGCGCAGCATGTCGCCGGTGGAGATTTGCGGAATGCCGTATTTCTGGCAGATGAAGGTGGCTTGCGTGCCTTTGCCGGCACCGGGCGCGCCCAACAGAATCAGTCTCATGGATATCCTCGGATTTAATGAAAATCAGACGGCGTTGCTGGGGCCGCCGGCAGGCAGCTTGCAACGCTTCATTGGCTTGGAGAATAGCATGCCGGGCTTGGGGCAGGCTTACGCCGCGAACAGTCTGCGCACGCGCTCCAGGTCTTGCGGCGTGTCCACTCCGGGACCGGGCGCCTGCGCTGCCACATGAACGGCAATGCGGTGGCCGTGCCACATGGCACGCAGTTGCTCGAGGGCTTCCGTGACTTCGATCGGAGCCTGTGGCAGCGTGGGGAACTGGCGCAGGAAACCCGCGCGGTAGCCGTAGATGCCGATATGGCGCAAGGGTGCCGGGCCAGGCCGGCGGGCGATGTCCTGGGCCGGGCTGTCGTGCCCGTGCGCTGGCACTGCCTGATCCCGCCAGTGCGGGATGGGCGCGCGGCTGAAATACAAAGCCAGGTTCCTGGCGTCGAGCACGACCTTGACGACATTCGGGTTGGCGAAGTCCGCGGCGTTGTCAATGGCGTGCGCCGCCGTGCTCATGCTGGCTTCGGGGCAACTGACCAGCAGCCGGGCCACGGCATTGACCAGGGCCGGATCGATCAGGGGCTCGTCGCCTTGCACGTTCACCACGATCTCCTCGTCGGACAGGCCCAGCAGTTCGCAGGCCTGGGCCAGCCGGTCGCTGCCCGAGGGGTGATCGGTTCGGGTGAGCACGGCCTCGATGCCATGGGCCTGGCACACGGCGATGATCTGCGGGCTGTCGCCAGCCACCACGACGCGGGTGCTGGCCGTGCCGGCGCCACCGGCCAGGACGCGCTGCGCGACCCGCACGACCATGGGCACGCCGCCAATGTCGGCCAGCGGCTTGTCGGGCAGGCGGGTGGAGGCCAGCCGGGCCGGGATGAGGACGGTAAAACGCATGGACGAGGCCGGGATCACAGTCCGAGTTCTTCGTCCGTGAGCGTGCGCGCCTCGTTCTCCAGCAGAACGGGAATGCCGTCGCGCACCGGATAGGCGAGCCGGGCGCTGCGCGAGGTCAGTTCCTGCTTGTCACGGTCGTATTCGAGAGGGCCCTTGGTGACAGGGCATACCAGCAGTTCAAGAAGTCGTGTGTCCATGCCGGGATGATAGCGGTGTGCGCGCCTGGCCGGGCAGCAGACTGTCCAGTGCCGCCAGGAAGCCGGGTTCGGGGCTGAATTCCAGCGCAACGGCCAGCGCATCAGGATGGATTTGCCACAGTTTGATCGCATCTTTTTCGGTGCAAATCAGCTCATAGTCCTTGTCGGACGGTCGTAACCAGCTATCAAAATCATAGTGATCTGGCAGTGCCAGCGTATGCGCCAACGTCAAACCCTGCGCGCGCAGCATGGCAAAAAAGGCGTCGGGCTGGGCAATGGCGGCCAGGGCCAGCAAGGGTTTGCCGCCGGTTTGAGCCAAGGCCTCCAGCGTGAGGCGGGTGCCATCGGCGCGCAGGGCGTGACGGGCCAGTGCGCGCCGGGCGGTAAAACCGGCAAAAGCAGGGTGCGAACCGGTGTGCAGCACCAGGGCCGAGGGGACCGGTCCGGGCCTGCCCTGCCTGAAACGGCGTGGCCAGGGCTCGCGCAAGGGACCGGCGGGCAGCAAAAAGCCGTTGCCGACACCCCGGTCGTCGAACACGCAGACTTCCACATCGCGGCACAGCGCGTGGTGCTGCAAGCCATCGTCGCTGACGATCACGTTGGTGCCGGGATGCTGTGCCAGCAAGGCGCGGGCCGCGTCAATGCGCCGGGCCGCCACAAAGACAGGCACTGCCGTCGCGCGCTTGATCAGGGCGGGCTCGTCGCCAACGTCCGATACCAGGCTGTGCGCGTGGACTTCGCGGCAATCCCGGCTGCGCCGGCCGTGGCCGCGGGAGATCACCCCAGGATGCAGGCCGCGCGATCGCAGGTGCTCCACCAGCGCCATCACCACCGGTGTCTTGCCCGCGCCACCTGCCACCACATTGCCGACCACGATAACCAGGGCCGGCGCGCGCTGGATTTTCAAAAAACCAATCTGGTACAGCCCCTGGCGCAGCGCGACCAGCGTGCCAAAGAGCAGGGAGAGCGGCCACAGCAGCCAGGCCAGCAGGCCGCGGCGGGTCCAGGCGCGCAACAGGATGCGCTGCAACGCCCTGCGCATGGATTTATCTCGCCCCGGCCTGGGCCGATGACTGGGTGGCAAACGTGATTTGAGTCAGGCCCGCGCGCCGCGCGGCCTCCATCACGGTGACGACGGCCTGGTGCCTGGCGCTGGCGTCCGCGCTGATGATCACCACGGTTTCCTTGCCGGCCTTGGCGCCTTCGGCCAGCGCGCTGGCCAGGGCGTCCAGGCCGCGGCCGGCCACCGGTACCTTGTTGACCGCATACACGCCGTCGCTGCTGACCGTGACCAGCACTTCCTTGGGGTAGTCGCGCTGCGCGTCGGTATCCGCCACGGGCAGCTTGAGCTGCAGTTCGGTGAACTTGCTGTAGGTGGTGGACAGCATCAGGAAGATCAGCACCACCAGCAGCACGTCGATGAACGGGATCAGGTTGATCTCGGGTTCTTCCTGCGACTTCGGGCGAAAGTTCATGGCCGCGCTCCGCATGCCTGATGGACACGTTGACTCATGGTGCTTTGCGCAGCGCGTTGAGATGGCGCACCAGGCGTTCGGAAGCCAGTTCCAGTGTCAGCAGGTAGGCATCGATCCGGGCCCGGAAGTAGCGCCAGAAAATCAGCGACGGAATGGCAACGATCAGGCCGAAGGCGGTGTTGTACAGGGCGACTGAAATGCCATGCGCGAGTTGTGCGGGATTGCCGCCGGTGGCGCCGCCCGTGGGAGACTGGGAACCGAAGATTTCGATCATGCCGATGACGGTGCCAAACAGCCCCATCAGCGGGGCGGCGGATGCGATGGTGGCCAGCGCGCTCAAGTAGCGCTCCAGGCGGTGGGCGACGACCCGGCCCGCTCCCTCCATGGTGGCGCGAAGGTCTTCCTCGCTGCAGCGCGGGTCGGAATTCAGGGCCCTGAATCCGCTGGCCAGGACTTCGCCCAGGGCGGAGTTCTGCGCGAGTTGCGACACGACGTCGGGTCCCGGAACGGCGGTGTGTGAAACACGCAAGGCTTCGTCGAGCAGTTCTGGCGGTGCCACTTTGGCGGTCTTGAGGCTGATGAAACGCTCAATGATGAGGGCCAGGGCCAGAACAGAGCAGGCAACCAGCGGCCAGATGGGCCAGCCTGCGGCTTGTATGATTGAAAACAATGGAGTCTCTCCGCACGGATGAAGTGAAGTGCCTCGCGATTATGACCCACGCAGTGCAGCGCTCTGGCTGGCACGCGGGTACTGCGCGACAGTGATCGGGATGGCTGTGTCACCCACAAAAATTGTGGATAACTTTGTGCAGAACCCGTATCTGAGGCGGCTCCAGGGCGCATTAATGCGCCCTGGTGACAGAACGATGACAAAAAAGGCACATAAAAGTCCAATGAAATCAACGGCTTGCAACATGAAGTCAAGCGCTCCCAGCGTTTTTCCGTGCGTCGGTGGCAGGCGCAGGGCATTGTGGAGTAATGGCTTTCCCGATCTTGCGCCAAGGCCTGTTTTTATCTATGTCCGAGTCTGAATCTTCTCTGATGACGCCGCGAATCTGGCAGGTTGGCGCGCTATGCCGCGCCATTGCTGATGCCCTGGATGCCAGGTTCAATCCGGTCGCGGTGCGCGGCGAGATTTCAGGCTTCTCGCGCGCGTCCAGCGGGCATTGTTACTTTTCCCTCAAGGACGAAAACGGCCAAATTCGCTGCGCCATGTTCCGCCGGGCTGCTGGCTTGCTGGATTTTTCGCCGCGCGATGGCGAACTGGTTGAAGTGCGCGGGCGCCTGGGAGTGTACGAGCCGCGGGGGGACCTGCAACTGATTGTCGAATCCATGAGCCGGGCCGGTCAGGGCGCGCTGTTTGAGCAGTTTGTGAGGCTCAAGGCCAAACTGGAAGGCGAGGGCCTGTTTGATGCCGCCCGCAAGCGCGCGCCGCCCTTGATGCCGCGTGGCATCGGGGTGGTGACGTCGCTCGGTGCCGCCGCCTTGCACGATGTGGTGACGGCCTTGCAGCGTCGCGTGCCCCATATTCCGGTCATCGTGGTGGCGGCATCCGTGCAGGGGGGGGGGGCTGCGGGCGAGCTGGTCAAGGCGCTATCAAATTTATATCTGCTTGCGCCCGGGGAGCAAGGCTCAGGGAGTGATTCGATCTCCAACAAGAGGGCGCAGGCGAGCTTGGCTCACCCGGTCATCGATGTCATCCTGCTGGTCCGGGGCGGCGGCTCGATGGAGGATTTGTGGGCGTTCAACGATGAACGGCTGGCGCGCACGATAGCGCAAAGCCCGGTGCCTGTCATCAGTGGCGTCGGTCATGAGACGGATTTCACCATTGCCGACTTCTGCGCCGATCTGCGTGCGCCCACCCCGACGGCGGCGGCTGAGCTCGCCGCGCAGCCAAGGCAGGCCTGGCTGGGGGCCATCGACAGCATGGACCGGCGTCTGCAGGAGGCCGTGGTGCGCCGCATCGACATCCATGGGCAGCAGCTCGATCTGGCCGCTTCCAGGCTGGGGCGCCCTTCGGCGTTGGCGGCCCGGCAGCGCCTGCTGCTGGCGTCCAGTGCGCAACGGCTCGGGTTTTCCGCAGCGCTTTTTTTCAGGCATAAGCGCCGGGATTTGCAAGGCGTTGAGGCCGCGATGCCGGGAAGTTTTCAGCGCGGCCTGGGCCGCGCGAGCGAGCGCCTTGATCGTGCCGGGTTGCGGCTTGGCCTGCTCGATCCTTCACTGGTTTTGCAGCGGGGTTATGCCTGGCTTCGCGGCGAAGATGGTGCTGCCATCACGAGTGTGCAGCAGACTTATGCCGGCCAGGCCGTGCGCGCCACCCTTGCTGATGGCGAGGTTGATCTGACCGTGTCGGCACGCCGGCGCATTTAGTTCCTACAATCAGCATTTTCGAACAACAAACCCACGAGGAAATCATGGAACATACCCTTCCCGCATTGCCCTTCGCAATTGACGCCCTGGCCCCGCATTACTCCAAGGAAACGCTGGAGTACCACCACGGCAAGCACCACAACGCGTACGTGGTCAATCTCAACAACCTGCAAAAGGGCACCGAGTTCGAGCAGATGAAGCTCGAAGAGATTGTCAAGAAATCAAGCGGCGGCATCTACAACAATGCGGCCCAGATCTGGAATCACACGTTTTTCTGGAACTGCATGAAACCCAACGGCGGTGGCGAGCCCTCGGGCGCGCTGGCTGCGGCCATCAATGCCAAATGGGGCAGTTATGCCGCTTTCAAGGAGGCGTTCGTCAAGTCAGCCGTCGGCAACTTCGGTTCCGGCTGGACCTGGCTGGTCAGACGAGCCGATGGTTCGGTGGACATTGTCAACATGGGCGCCGCCGGAACGCCGCTGACCACGGCCGACAAGGCCCTGCTGACGGTGGATGTGTGGGAGCATGCCTACTACATCGATTACCGCAACCTGCGCCCCAAGTATGTCGAGACCTTCCTCGACAAACTGGTGAACTGGAGCTTTGCCGAAGCCAATTTTGCTTGAGGCGCCCGGGGCCTTCTGGCATAAGCCGGCCTTGAGCCGGCTTTTTTCATGGGACAGTCGCCCTGTATCCGTAACGACTGTTCTGGCGAGGACGGTGCGCCATTCAGCTTTTTTTACTTTGTGGCTTCAAAGGGGCTGCCGGCCAGCCTGAACCCGGCCTTGATGCCTTTTTTGGCGAACCATCCCTGGTTCATTTCCAGCACGTAGCGAACGGGCTGGGATGAGCAGTGTGAATCGGTGGTCTGGGGTTTCATGTCGGCCAGATTGACGATGCGGCCATCCTCTGCGACGAAGGCGGCGGTCAGCGGCAGGAGGGTGTTCTTCATCCAGAAGCATTGGACGGCTGCCTGCTCGAACACAAACAGCATGCCTTCGTGCTGCGGCATCTCCCGACGGTGCATCAAGCCGGTGGCCCGTTGTTCAGGTGTGAGTGCGACCTGGGTGTCGATTTGATACATCCCGGCTTGCAGCTTGATGCGCGGGAGATCCATCTGAGGTGAACTCTGCGCATGGACGGCGTTGCCCAGAATGGCCGCCAGGAAGAAGCCGATGGCAAGGTGTTTCATGACTCAATTGTGATTCAACAATAAAAAATGCCCGCTCTTGAGCGGGCATTTTCGATCAAGTCGTCAAGAATTACTTCTTGGCTTCTTCTTTCTTGGCAGCAGGAGCAGCGGCAGCGGCGGGCTTGGCTTCAGCCTTAGGAGCAGCCTTTTCTTCAGCCTTGGCCTTCTTGGCGGCGGCCTTTTCTTCAGCCTTGGCCTTCTTGGCGGCGGCCTTTTCTTCCTTGGCTTTCTTGGCGGCAGCGGCTTTTTCTTCCTTGGCGGCCTTGGCGTCAACCTTGGCTTCTACCTTGGCGGCGGGCTTGGCTTCTTCTTTCTTGGCTTCAGCCTTGGCGGGAGCAGCCGGAGCGGCAGCGGGAGCAGCGGCTTGAGCGAAAGCGCCAGCAGCGAAAAGACCAGCAACCAGAGCGGCGAGAAGTTTGTTCATTTTTCAGTTTCCTTGAGATAACGTTATTTCAAAAATTCCTTCCAATGATCGGAAGGTCTATCCGTAACGAGAGCCGTTTACCATTGGTTGACAGTAAATCGAAAAAATTTTGAGGATAGAATTCCGTCGCTCTATCCGATTCGCCGAATTTCAGTGCTTTTTGGGTATTCCGGCGCTAAAAGCCGCACTTAACGGAGACGTTTTTACATGTATCAGCACATCAAAGTGCCCTCAGAAGGCCAGAAAATCACCGTCAACGCCGACATGTCGCTCAATGTGCCGGATCACCCCATCATCCCGTATATCGAGGGTGACGGCACTGGCCTGGACATCACGCCGGTCATGTTGAAGGTGGTGGATGCGGCGGTGGCCAAGGCCTATGGTGGCAAGCGCAAGATCCATTGGATGGAAGTCTATGCCGGTGAGAAATCCACCAAGATTTATGGCCCCGATGTCTGGCTGCCCCAGGAAACCCTGGACGTGGTGCGCGAGTATGTAGTATCCATCAAGGGCCCGCTGACCACGCCCGTTGGTGGCGGTATCCGTTCGCTCAACGTGGCCCTGCGCCAGGAATTGGATCTGTATGTCTGCTTGCGACCCATCCAGTACTTCAAGGGCGTGCCCAGCCCGGTGAAAGAGCCGGAAAAGACCAACATGGTGATCTTCCGCGAGAACTCGGAAGACATCTACGCCGGCATCGAGTTTGAAGCCGAGTCCGACAAGGCGAAGAAGCTGATCAAGTTCCTGACGGACGAGATGGGCGTCAAGAAGATTCGCTTCCCCAATACCTCTGGCATTGGCATCAAGCCCGTGTCGCGCGAGGGGACAGAGCGCCTGGTGCGCAAGGCCCTGCAGTACGCGATCGACAATGACAAGCCCAATATGACCATCGTGCACAAGGGCAATATCATGAAGTTCACGGAAGGCGGCTTCCGTGACTGGGCCTACGCCCTGGCTCAGAAGGAGTTCGGTGCCGAGCTGATTGACGGCGGCCCATGGTGCAAGTTCAAGAATCCGAAAACGGGCAAGGACATCATCGTCAAGGACGTTATTGCCGATGCCTTCTTGCAGCAGATCCTGCTGCGCCCCGCCGAGTACAGCGTGGTGGCCACGTTGAATCTGAACGGGGACTATATCTCTGACGCACTGGCCGCCCAAGTGGGGGGCATCGGCATTGCGCCGGGCGCCAACCTGTCCGATACCGTGGCCATGTTTGAAGCGACTCACGGCACGGCCCCCAAATACGCCGGCAAGGACTATGTGAACCCGGGTTCCGAGATTCTTTCGGCCGAAATGATGCTGCGTCACATGGGCTGGAAAGAAGCAGCCGACCTGATCATCAGCTCGATCGAGAAATCCATTGCCAGCAAGAAAGTCACTTACGACTTTGCCCGCCTGATGGATGGGGCTACCCAGGTCAGCTGCTCCGGCTTTGGTCAGGTGATGATCGATCATATGTAATGGTTTGAAGGCGACTGGCCGGCAATGGTGCTGGCCAGTTCACTCGCGTTTGGGAACCGCTCCGGTCATTGGGCTTGGAGCGGTTTTTCTTTTTGGCGCTCGGAATTGGGGCGCATCGCCTGAAGAGAGCGGCTTTTAAGTGGCACATTGCTGCTTAATCGTTGCTTGAAAGTGGAAAAATCGTCACCAATTCACCTACATGCAGCAACGTACCGGCTGGCTCGATAGAATGAATTCATGGCAACTAAATCACCCAGAATTCCCTCCAGGCCACCGGTTCAGCAACCCGAGCGGGATGATGGCGGATCGGTTGTTTTGGAGAGGCGAACACAGAAAGTCAAGCCGCCGCAGATGTACCAGGTGGTGATGCTCAATGATGACTACACGCCGATGGAGTTTGTTGTGGTGGTGATCCAGGAGTTTTTCAACAAGGATCTCGAGTCGGCGACCCAGATCATGCTGAAGATTCATCTGGATGGAAGGGGAGTATGCGGGGTTTATTCCAAGGATGTGGCGGCCACGAAGGTGGACCAGGTTCTGGAGGCGGCGCACAAGGCCGGCCACCCCCTGAAGTGCGTTAGTGAGCCCGTGGAGTTTTAGGCAGATGACCTCTGCGCGGAACTGATATGGGAATCGGATTACAGTTAACCCTCAAAGCACGGCAAAAGGAAATCACATGATTGCCCAAGAATTGGAAGTCAGCTTGCATATGGCCTTCGTCGAGGCCCGCCAGCAGCGTCACGAGTTCATCACGGTGGAGCATCTGCTTCTTGCTTTGCTGGACAATCCCAGCGCGGCTGAAGTGCTGCGTGCCTGCTCGGCCAATATTGATGATTTGCGAAAATCGCTGGCCAGCTTCATCAAGGACAACACCCCCCAGGTTGCCGGATCGGACGATGTGGACACCCAGCCCACGCTCGGGTTTCAGCGAGTGATCCAGCGCGCCATCATGCATGTGCAGTCCACCGGGAGCGGCAAAAAGGAAGTGACGGGTGCGAACGTGCTGGTGGCCATATTTGGCGAAAAAGACTCGCATGCGGTGTATTACCTGCACCAGCAGGGCGTCACCCGCCTGGACGTGGTGAATTTCATCGCGCATGGCATCAAGAAGAGCGATCCGCCGGATGCCGGCAAAGCTGGCGAGAGCCAGGCCGAGAGCGAAGAGAGCGGCAGCGAGAAGAATGAGAAGGCTTCGCCGCTGGAACAGTACACCCAGAATCTCAATCAGCTTGCCAAGGACGGCAAGATTGATCCCTTGATCGGGCGTGAATACGAAGTTGAGCGCGTGATACAGATCCTGTGCCGTCGCCGCAAGAATAATCCCTTGCTGGTGGGGGAGGCTGGTGTCGGAAAAACCGCCATCGCCGAGGGTCTGGCTTGGCGCATCACGCAAAAAGATGTGCCGGAAATTCTGGCCGAGGCCGTGGTTTATTCGCTGGACATGGGGGCCTTGTTGGCGGGTACCAAGTACCGGGGAGACTTTGAGCAGCGCCTCAAGGGCGTTCTGAAGTCGCTCAAGGACAAGCCCAATGCCGTGCTGTTCATTGATGAAATCCACACCTTGATCGGTGCCGGGGCAGCCTCGGGCGGAACACTGGATGCGTCCAACCTGCTCAAGCCGGCACTGAGCTCGGGTGCGCTGAAATGCATCGGTGCGACCACCTTCACCGAGTACCGTGGCATCTTCGAGAAGGATGCGGCACTGTCCCGCCGTTTCCAGAAGGTCGATGTGGTGGAACCCTCGGTCGAGCAGACGGTGGAGATTCTCAAGGGGCTCAAGTCGCGTTTCGAAGAGCACCACAACGTCAAGTACGCGGTAGCTGCGCTGCAGGCTGCGGCGGAGCTCAGCGCCAAGTACATCAACGACCGTCATTTGCCGGACAAGGCGATTGATGTGATCGACGAGGCCGGCGCCGCGCAGCGCATTCTGCCCCCGTCCAAACGCAAGAAGACCATCAGCAAGAGCGAGGTCGAGGAAATCGTGGCCAAAATCGCCCGCATTCCTCCGGCCAATGTCTCCAATGACGATCGTGGCAAGCTCAAGACGCTGGAGCGGGATCTCAAGAACGTCGTGTTCGGGCAGGACAAGGCGCTGGATGTGCTGGCCTCCGCGGTGAAGATGGCGCGCTCGGGCCTGGGCAAGGATGACAAGCCGATAGGCGCGTTCCTGTTTAGCGGCCCCACCGGCGTGGGCAAGACCGAGGCTGCCAAGCAGCTGGCCTATATCATGGGCATTGAGCTGATCCGCTTTGACATGAGCGAGTACATGGAACGCCACGCGGTAAGCCGCCTGATCGGCGCGCCTCCGGGCTACGTCGGATTTGATCAGGGGGGCTTGCTGACGGAAGCTGTCACCAAGAAGCCGCATTGCGTGTTGCTGCTCGATGAAATCGAGAAGGCGCATCCGGACATCTTCAACGTGCTGCTGCAGGTCATGGACCATGGCACGCTGACGGACAACAACGGGCGCAAGGCCGATTTCCGCAATGTCATCATCGTCATGACGACCAATGCGGGTGCGGAGGCGATGAACAAGGCGGTCATGGGCTTCACCAATGTGCGTGAAGCCGGTGACGAAATGGCGGACATCAAGCGCCTGTTCACGCCTGAGTTCCGCACCCGGCTGGATGCGAGCGTGAGCTTCAAGGCGCTGGATGAAAATGTCATTCTGCGTGTGGTTGACAAATTCCTGCTGCAGCTTGAAACCCAGCTGGCCGAGAAAAAAGTTGACGTCACCTTCACAGACAAGCTGCGCAAGCACCTGGCCAAGAAGGGTTTTGATCCGCTCATGGGTGCACGCCCGATGCAGCGCCTGATCCAGGACACCATCCGCCGCGCTCTTGCGGATGAACTGCTGTTCGGTCGCCTGACAGAAGGTGGCCGGCTGACGGTGGATCTTGACGACAAGGATGAGGTTTTGCTGGACATTCAGCCGCTGCCGAAGAAAGAAGGCAAGGCCAAGCCAGAAGAGGCGACGGCGGGTTAGCCTGCTGGCAGCTGTGTCCCAGCGAAGGGTTCAAAAAGCCTGCACGGTGAGAGCTGTGCAGGCTTTTTTCCAGGGTCTACCTGAAACCCACCCGGTCCAGTATCTGCTGCACCTTGACCTGATTCATTCCAACCACGCTGATCGGGATGGTTTCGCTCTTGAACGAACCCCCGGTCATGGCTTGCAGGGCAGGGTTGTTGATCTTCACACCAAGGGCAGCCGGCCATTCGTTGTTGCCATTGGCGAAGTGATTTTGCGCCGCAGGACTGGCCAGATACTCCAGGAATTTCACTGCATTGGCCGGGTGTTTGGCATTTTTGGCCACGGCACCCCCCGCGATATTCACGTGTGTTCCCCAGGTGGCCTGATTCGGGAAGACAACACCCACGCGGTCCACGAGGGCCTTGTCTTCGGCGGCGCTTGATCGCATGAGGCGTGCAAGGTAGTACGTATTCGTCACGGCAATGCTGCACTCGCCTGATGCCACGGCCCTGATCTGGTCGGTGTCGCCGCCTTTCGGGGCTCGCGCCATGTTGTCCACCATGCCCTTGAGCCAGAGTTCCGCCTTCTGTTCTCCCAGGTGTTCAGTCACTGCGCCGAACAATGAAAGGTTGTAGGGGTGCGAGCCGGAGCGGATGCACAGCTTGCCCTTGTTTTTAGGGTCGCCCAGTTCCTCGTAAGTGTCGACGTCTTCTTTCTTGACTTTGACCTTGTCATAAACCACCACGCGGGCGCGTGTCGAGAAACCAAACCACGGTGTGCCGCCGTCGGCAGACGGCTTGCCGCGCAACTGGGCGGGAATGGCATCATCCAGCACTTTGGATTTGACGGGCTGGAATAGCCCTTCGACTTCGCCTTTCCACAGACGTGCTGCATCGACCAGCAAAATCACATCTGCTGGCGAGGCACTGCCCTCGGCCTTGAGCCGCGCGAGAATACCCGCATCATCGGCGTCAACCCGGTTGATCTTGATGCCGGTGGCTTTGGTGAAGTCGGTGTACAGCGCCTCGTCGGTCGAGTAGTGGCGAGCCGAGTAAATGTTGAGAGTCTGCTCTTGCGCGCAAGCCGCGCTACCAGCAAGCACAATGGCGCAGGCGATCGGGAAGTATTTTTTCTGCATGACAGTAGGGTGATGGGATTTGACATTCCAATGATAAAGCAAACGCGAATCATTCGCAAAAAATAGGATCAAAATGAGCATCAAATATTTCGCCATGAGCCTGGTTGCGCTGCTGCTGGCGGGATGCGCTTCAAGGCCTGTGGAGGCGCCTCGTGCCGACCCGCCTATGGCGGTTCAGCCTTCGGCATCCAAGCGTCCGCCCAAAATCGGGTTGGCGCTGGGTGGCGGCGCAGCACGGGGATTTGCGCATGTGGGGGTGATTCAGGTACTGGAGGAGGCCGGCATTCGGCCCGCGCTGGTCACAGGGACCTCGGCGGGCAGTCTGGTTGCGGCCATCTATGCCAGCGGAAAAACCGGGGGGCAATTGCAGCAAGTGGCCGAAACCATGGAGGAAGCGGCGATTGCAGACTGGGCGCTGCCGATTTTCAGCCGGGGTGTTTTGCGGGGTGAAGCACTGGCGCGCTACGTGAACACGCAAGTGGCTAGTCAGCGGATTGAAGACATGCCCTTGCCCCTGGGCATCGTGGCGACTGACCTCAAAAACGGCCGAAGTGTGCTGTTTCAGCGTGGGGATACGGGGATGGCTGTCCGGGCTTCCAGTGCGGTTCCCGCGCTCTTTCAGCCGGTCCGGATTGCGGGCCGTGATTATGTGGATGGCGGACTGGTGTCGCCGGTCCCTGTGCGCTATGCGCGCCAGATGGGGGCTGAATTGGTGATCGCCGTGGACATTTCCAGCGCGCCTGAAGGCAATCCGGCGGGTGACACCGTGCAAATCCTGCTGCAGACTTTTGCCATCATGAGCAAGAGCATCAATAGTTTTGAGTTGAGTGATGCCGATGTAGTGGTTCGCCCCTTGCTGGCAGGCATGCCCAGTACGGATTTTGGAGCTCGGCGCAAGGCCATCGAAGCGGGCCGGGCATCCATGACGGCCATGCTGCCGAGATTGAACGCAAAGATCGAAAATCTCTCGCGTTAGCGCATGGCTGGTGCCCAGCTTTTGGGATGCTGGCCTGGCTGTAAAACTCAAAAAAAGGCCCCGTCTTGCGACGAGGCCTTGAAGGGATCCCTGAACCAGAAGGTTTCGAAAGGACCCGAGGAGACAACCAGCGAAAACTTTCGTTTTCAAAAACTGATTAGTGCAAGTATCTCAGGGTTTTCCCTTGCTGTGTGCTGTATTTGCTCAAGAAGGAAAAATATTTCTGTAACTTTGCGTTCGTCTTACCTGTTCAACGCTTTTTTGCCACGGGTTTGGACGCGTTGGCGGCGGTAGCCGCTACCGCGTTGAAGTTGGCTTCGGCCACATCGGTCGCCTGCTTGATGGCTTTTTGCACGGATTCAAAAGCGTTGTTGGCAGCTGACACGGCGCTTTGGATGACGGCAACCGCAGTCTCGGAGCCGGCTGGGGCATTCTTGGCGGCATTGTCCACCACACTGATGAATTTCTTTTGCGCATCGGTGGTCTGGCTTTCGAATGCCTTGGCAAATTCAGCACTGGAACCCGATGCGATGTCGTACAGATGACGGCTGTAGGCAGCGGTCTTCTCGGCCAGCGGCTGGAACAGGCTGGATTGGAGTGCCAGCAGTTCCTGCGCGTCTTTGGCGCTCAGTACGGCCTGGGCGTGGCCAGAGGCTTCCGACAGGGCGGCTTTGGATGCGGTCAGGTTCAGCTCGACCAGCTTCTCAACGCCTTCAAAGGCTTTGGCGGTCAGGCCAAACAGGGTTTCAATATTGGCTTTGTTGGAAGCGACAACTTGTTCGACGGTCAGCATATGAATATCTCCATAAAAAGTGGGTGATGAACCGGTATCTGCGCCGTAACTCAGCTTTCGCCCGACTCATGTTGCAGTGCAGCATGAAATAAATTATAGGGATGCCATGAACGTTTGCAAGCATGTTTTGCTGCGTTGCAGCATATTAGAGGTGCTGTTCTAGATGAGCGGCCTTTCATCGCCCCGACACAATGGCGGCATGAGGGCTTTTTATTCCGATCACTTTGTATTGCCGCTACCCGACGGGCATCGATTTCCCATGGCCAAGTACGGCATGCTGCGTGACCGTGTGGCGCGCGAGTTGCCGGCGGTGCGAATGCAGGAGGCCCCAGCCGCCGGCGATGGCGAACTGGCGCTGGCGCACAGCCCGGCCTATATCGCTTCGCTGGTGGAGGGGTCGATCAGTGCTTCGGCCATGCGTGAGATCGGCTTTCCCTGGAGTACGGCCATGGTGGAGCGCTCACGGCGTTCGGCCGGGGCCACCGTGGCCGCGCTGCGTTGTGCCCTGCAGGAAGGTGTGGCGGCCAATATGGCGGGAGGCACGCACCATGCCCATGCGGACGGGGGCGGTGGATTTTGCGTCTTCAACGATGTGGCTGTCGCGGCCCGGCTGTTGCAGGCCGAGTGGGGCAGAACGCATGCCCATGTCTTGCGGGTGGCCGTGATCGATCTGGATGTGCACCAGGGCAATGGCACGGCCAGTATTTTCAAAAATGATGCCAGTGTGTTCACGCTGTCGCTGCATGGCGAGAAAAATTTTCCGTTTCGCAAGGAAAGCAGTGATCTGGATGTGGCACTGGCCGACGGCTGCGGCGATGCGGAGTACCTGCAGGCACTGGAGGTCGCGCTTGATGAGATGGCGCGCCGGTTTGAGCCCTGTGCCGTGATGTTCCTTGCAGGTGCCGATCCGTTCGAGGGGGACCGTCTGGGGCGTCTGAAGCTCACATTTGACGGACTGGAGGCGCGCGACCGCCGGGTGTTCGACTGGTGCTGGCAGCGGCGCATTCCGCTGGCGCTTGCCATGGCCGGCGGTTATGGCGTCAAGATCGAGGAAACCGTGCAGGTGCAGCTAAACACTTACCGCGTGGCGCTCGATTACTGGCAGCGTTGGCAAGCCTTGGCGGCGGCAGGCGCGCAGGCTGGCAAAATCATGTCCCATGATGGAAGCCAAAAATGAAAAACCACGGCCACGGGCGCGTAGCGACTACAAAGTGTTTCGCCCGATCGGCACACGCTGGATGGACAACGACGTCTATGGGCACGTCAACAATGTCGTCTATTACAGCTGGTTTGACACGGCTGTGAATGCCTGGCTGATCGAGCAAGGCGCGCTGGACATTCACCAAGGCGAGGCCATCGGCCTGGTGATCGAGACCCAGTGCAATTACTTCGCGCCGCTGGCCTTTCCCCAGACCGTGGAGGCCGGCATCCGGGTGGCCCGCTTGGGCAACTCCAGCGTGCGCTACGAAGTTGGGCTGTTTGCCCAAGGCACGGAGCTGGCCGCGGCCCAGGGCCATTTCATCCATGTCTATGTGGACCGGCAAACCCGCCGCCCTGTTCCACTTCCCGTCAAACTCATATCTGTTCTGGAGACGCTTGCATGACACCCATGTCCGTGGATGACGCGATCACATCGCGCATGTCGACCCGTGCCTTCACGCCGCAGGCCGTGCCGCGCGCGCTCATCACCGAATTGCTGCGGGTGGCCAGCCGCGCGCCATCGGGCACCAACACCCAGCCCTGGAAGGTGTATGTGCTGCAGGGGGCCAGCCGTGACACGCTGGTGGACAAGGTGTGCGCCGCCCATGACGCCTTGCGTGCCGATCCGGCATTGGCGGGCGAGTACCGCGAGGAATACGATTACTACCCGGAGAAATGGGTCAGTCCCTATATCGAGCGCCGCCGCGAGAACGGCTGGGGCCTGTATGGCCTGCTGGGCATCGGCAAGGGCGACAAGGACAAGATGCATGCGCAGCACCAGCGCAATTTCAAATTTTTTGACGCGCCGGTGGGACTCATGTTCACGCTCGACCGTGTCATGGGGCGTGGCTCGTTGATGGACTATGGCATGTTTTTGCAGAACATCATGCTGGCTGCACGGGGCCATGGCCTGCACACCTGCCCGCAGGCGGCCTGGAACGGCTTTGCCAGGATCATCCTGCCGCATATTGGGGCGGGTGCGCAGGAGATGCTGGTGTGCGGCATGGCGCTGGGCTACGCCGATGAGACCGACATTGTCAATACCTTTCACACGCCCCGCGTGCCAGTGGCCGAGTTCACGCACTGGCTCGAATGAGGCCGGCTTCGTGGCTGACCTTCCCTTCCTCACGCGTATGGCCAAGCACGTAACGGCCTCAATTTGCTATAGTTTCAGGAGCGCCTCACGCAGTATTGGCGGAAGGTTTCCCGATTTTTGTTGTTGTCCATGGCGGGCACAGATGTCCGAGCGGTACCGGCGGGTAAACGAGCCAGGCTCATTCGGGTCGGGCCGGCAGAGCGGGTTATTACACTGGTGGCCGGCCAGCTTGGCGCTTAAAGTCCGATCATGATCATCACCAGTCTTCTCGATACCGACCTCTACAAGTTCACCATGATGCAGGTCGTGCTGCATCAGTTTCCGGGCGCGCAGGTCGAATACCGCTTCAAGTGCCGCAACGCGGGGATCAATCTGGCGCCGTACGTGAATGAAATCCGCGATGAAATCCGCTCGCTGTGCAGCCTGCAGTTTCAGGACGCGGAGCTGGCCTATCTGCGTTCCATGCGTTTCATCAAGAGCGATTTTGTCGATTTTCTCGGCCTGTTCAAGCTCAACGAGAAATACATCACCGTCACACCGCGCCCTTCGGGCGAGATCGACATTGTCATCCAGGGGCCCTGGCTGCACGCCATCCTGTTTGAAATCCCGGTGCTGGCCATCGTCAACGAGGTGTATTTCCGCAATACCCAAAAAGTGCCTGATTTCATGGAGGGACGCAAGCGGCTCGACGCCAAAATGGCGCTGTTGCAGACCCCGGAACTGAGCGAACTCAAGATCGCCGACTACGGCACACGCCGCCGTTTCAGCAAGGCCTGGCATGAAGAGGTGCTGCGGGTGCTCGCGGCCCGCCTGGGGACTGTTCCTGGCAGCGCGGGCCCGGCGGCTGGTGCCGGTCAGTTGGCGGGCACCAGCAATGTGCTCTATGCCATGAAGCTGGGTCTCACCCCGCTGGGCACCATGGCCCATGAATATCTCCAGGCGTGCCAGGCCCTGGGACCGCGGCTGCGCGACAGCCAGGTGTTCGGCTTCGAATCGTGGGCGAAGGAGTACCGCGGCGACCTGGGCATCGCCCTGAGCGATGTCTATGGCATCAATGCCTTCCTGCGTGACTTCGACCTGTATTTCTGCAAGCTGTTTGACGGCGCCCGGCACGACAGCGGCGACCCGTTTGCCTGGGGCGAGCGCATCATTGCGCATTACCGGGCCAACCGGGTTGATCCGCGCACCAAGACGCTGATCTTCAGCGACAGCCTGACCGTGCCGCGCATCATCGAGCTGTACCAGCAATTCAGGGGACGCTGCCAGCTGGCCTTTGGCATCGGCACCAACCTGACCAATGACCTGGGCTACGAACCCTTGCAGATCGTCATCAAGATGACGCGCTGCAACGGCCAGCCGGTGGCCAAGCTCAGCGATACACCCTCCAAGAACATGTGCGACGACGAGAAGTACCTGGCTTATTTGCGGCAGGTTTTCGAGATTGCGTCCGCGTCGTGATCCGTTATGCTCGGGCCCCATTGGCTGGAGACCAAAATTCATGAGACCTATTCCTTCACTGGCTGTCGCCGCGCTGCTGGCGCTTTCACCTGGCCTGGCCCTGGCCGCGGAGTTCGACGGCAGTCAGCTCTCGCCGTTGTGGGGCGTGCCATTTGCCGGCATCCTGCTGTCGATTGCTCTGATGCCACTGCTGACGCCCATCTTCTGGCACCACCATTTCGGCAAGGTGGCAGCCGCCTGGGGACTGGCCTTTCTGCTGCCGTTTGCCTATGCCTTCGGCCCGGCGGTGGCCGGGGTCAATTTCATGCACGCGCTGCTGGCCGAGTACATCCCGTTCATTTTGCTGCTGACGGCCTTGTTTACGGTGGCCGGCGGCATCCACATCCGGGGCAATCTGCATGGCAGCCCGGGGCTCAACACCGCGATCCTGGCCATTGGCGCGGTGCTGGCAAGTTTCATGGGGACCACGGGCGCCTCGATGCTGATGATCCGTCCGCTGATTCGCGCCAACGACAACCGCATCCACAAGGCCCATGTGGTGGTGTTCTTCATCTTCATCGTCTCCAACGCCGGTGGATCGCTGACGCCGTTGGGCGATCCTCCGCTGTTCCTCGGCTTTCTCAAGGGGGTTGACTTTTTCTGGACTGTGAGCCACATCTTCCCGGAGACCCTGTTTCTGGTCGGCGCCTTGCTCGCAATCTTCTATCTGCTGGACTCGTGGTATTACCACCGGCGCGAGGAACTCCTGCCAACGGATCCGACGCCTGACAACAAGCGCATTGGATTCGATGGCGCCGCCAATTTCTGGCTGCTCGGTGTGATCGTGGTACTGGTTCTGCTCAGCGGTTTCTGGAAGTCGCCCGTGGCGTTCAACATCCTGGGCACCGAGGTGGGCTTGCCCGGCCTGGTGCGCGACGCCGGCCTGATCATCATCACACTGCTGTCGCTCAAGTTCACGCCGGCCCAGGTTCATGAAGGCAACCAGTTCTCCTGGGGGCCGATGCAGGAGGTGGCCAAGCTGTTCGCCGGCATTTTCCTGACCATTATTCCGGTGATCGCGATGCTCAAGGCCGGCGTGAACGGGCCGTTCAGCGCCATCGTCTCGGCCGTGACCCGGCCCGACGGCACGCCCGATCCGGCCATGTATTTCTGGGCCAGTGGCGCCTTGAGCTCATTTCTCGACAATGCGCCGACCTACCTGGTTTTCTTCAATACCGCCGGGGGAGACCCCCAGGTGTTGATGAACGCGCTGGCGCCCACGCTGGCCGCAATTTCAGCCGGAGCCGTCTTCATGGGCGCCAATACCTATATTGGCAACGCTCCCAATCTGATGGTCAAGTCCATCGCCGAGGACCGGGGTGTCAAGATGCCCAGTTTCTTCGGGTATATGGCGTGGTCGGGTGCCGTCCTGATTCCGCTGTTTATCATCGTGACCTTCATCTGGTTCCGCTAAGGACAATCTGCATGAGCAAACCCAAAATCCTCGTCGCCCGCGCCATTTTCCCCGAGGTCATTGCGCGCCTTCAACAGCACTTCGAGGTCCAAGCCAACCAGGCCGATGAAACCTGGTCCAAGGCGCAGCTGACGGAAAAGCTGAGCGACAAGGTGGGTGCTTTCACCACGGGCGGAGACCGCATTGATGCCGAGGTGCTGGCGGCCTGTCCCCAGCTCAAGATCTGCGCCAACATGGCCGTGGGCTACAACAACTTCGACCTTGATGCCATGACGGCGCGCGGCGTGCTGGGCACCAACACACCCGACGTGCTGACGGAGACCACCGCCGACTTCGGTTTCGCTTTGCTGATGGCCACCGCGCGGCGCATCACCGAGAGCGAGCATTATCTGCGTGCCGGCAAATGGACCAAGTGGAGCTACGACATGTTCGCCGGCTCCGACATCCATGGCGCGACGCTGGGCATCCTGGGCATGGGCCGCATCGGACAGGGCATTGCGCGGCGCGGCGCGCACGGTTTTGGCATGAGCGTGATCTACCACAACCGTTCACGCCTTGATGCGGCGACCGAAACTGAATGCAAGGCGCGCTACGTCAGCAAGGAAGAACTGCTCGGATCAGCCGACCATCTGGTGCTGGTGCTGCCGTATTCGGCCGCTTCCCACCATGCGATTGGCGTGGCCGAACTGGCGCAGATGAAGCCGACCGCGACGCTGGTCAACATCGCGCGCGGCGGCATCGTGGACGACGCGGCGCTGGCCGCCGCCCTGCGCGACAGGCGCATCGCCGCGGCGGGTCTCGATGTGTTCGAGGGCGAACCCATGGTGCACCCCGATCTGCTGACCGTGCCCAACGTGGTGCTGACCCCGCACATCGCCAGCTCCAGCGTGCCCACCCGGCTGGCGATGGCCAACCTGGCGGCCGACAACCTGATCCAGTTTCTCACGCAAAACAAGGCCCTGACCCCCTTGAATCCTCTGGTTCTCGCTCACTGATTGATGGCGTGGCCTGGAGTCGCTGGCATGCCGCAGGCCCTTGTTGCTACAAAAGAGATGTGCGCTTGTGCCACCATCGAAGCCAGGCCAAGCTCAGTACCACAAACGCCACAGCGGCGGCAGAAAGCAGCAGCACATACTGTTTTTGCATGAAGGCGTTGCCGAGAAAAACCGTACCCAGGGCATAAGGGATCTCGGTGAGCATCAGCGCGCCGAGATAGACGCGCAGCGGGTAGCCAAGCAGCCCGAAGAAGTACCCCGAGACGTCTGACGGAACCGCCAGCTGAACCAGCACGGCGGTAGTGAAAGAACCACCCTCCGGGATGCGGTTTTCATAGCGGTCGATCATTCCACCGGGCAGCATTCGCCGCACGGCGGGGCGTTTCAGGCGGCGGCCGATGGAATAGGTGACCAGGCCACCCAGACACCAGCCGCTCCACAGCATGAGAAAGCAGCCCGCCTCGCCCCAGGTCTGAACACCGATGGGAACAAGCAGCACACCGGAGAAGAACACCAGCATGGCCGAGAGCGCCGCCAGCCCCATGAAAATCAGGGCACCCAGAACAGGGTGCTGCGCGATCACCGGTTCTGCCAGCGCAATGACAGCGACGATCTGGTGGTGAACACTGTCGGACAAGGCCAGGAGTCCGGTGACGAGCAGGATGGCGATCAGGATTCCAGCGCGCCGCGAGATGTCGCCTGACGAGCCCCATAGTCCCGAGGGTTCAAGGCCAGCGTCTTTGGGCGCGCTCTGTGGCTGCGGTGGAGGAGGGGCGAGTGGTTCGGACATCGGGGGTTGGAGTTACGTCGGCAAGCTGGAATTATCCGTTGAACCATCAGGTGGCTGGCGCTGGTCCTGGCGCGCGGCCGCGCCATGAAAAGAATGGGCCTCGGCGCCACGGGCCGCGGCACTGGGCGGGGGCCGTTGTTTCCAGGCGCTATGCCAGTTGCGGGTTTTTCGCGAATTTCATGAGGAAAATCCCCATTGGGGCTTATGGTGATTGCGCAGCATGCTATAAAAAATATAGCAGAACTGTGCTGTACCGGATTAGCGCTGGGGCAAGTCGTTCGTTGCCGTGGCGGCGAACTGGCCGGGTGTGGCTTGGCCTGGTTCAGTGGTGGCGACTGCCACCCGGCGCGCGCCATCGAAGCGGCGGCTCCAGTAGCCCACGCGCATGTCCTCTACCCGAACCTCGGCGCCGGGCTTGGGGGAGTGGATGAACTTGCTGTCACCCACATAAATTCCGACATGGCTGAAGGCGCGTTTCATGGTGTTGAAAAACACCAGGTCGCCGGGCTGCAGGTCTGTGCGGTCGATCTTCTGTGTGGCGGCGGCTTGCTGCTCGGCACGCCGGGGCAGGATCAGTCCCACGGTTTGTTCATACATGGCGCGCACAAAACCGCTGCAGTCGAAACCGGTTTCAAAGCTGTTGCCGCCGCGCCGGTAAGGCACACCCAGGGAGCCCATGGCCGTGACGACCAGTTCGGAGGCCTTGTCGCTGACGGATTTTCCCACTTGCTCAATTTTGCCGAGCAGACCCTTTTCGGCCAGAAAGCGATCCATGTCGTCACCCGGGCTGGCAGGAGCAGCCTGCGCGCTGGTGGCAAGCAAAAGAACGGCAAAGGTGGCACAAACTCGCATGCGGCGTAGCATAGCGGCTCGGAAAGCCGGGTGTCAAGTTAAAGTTTTTTCGTCAATAGCCTTGCAAGCCATTGATTTATATAAATTTTGAAGTGTTTTTCATGGCTGAAGCCGGTGTGCCGGACAGCGCTGGCGGTCTGGCGCAAACGCGCTACAGCGGCGTGGCCGCAACCAGCGAACTGGCAATAGCATGCCAAGGTCCGCACGCATGCAAGCGCCAGGCCGACTGAGGTGTAATGACGTTGCGCGCTGCGTACCTGATTTTTGACTGGATGCCATTGCCATGCTGCTCGATGCCGAAGACTCCCACCTTGTTCTGGTGGATTACCAGACCCATGTGATGCCCGCCATTCACGAGGGACCGATCGTGCTGGCCAATGCCATGCGCCTGGCACGGATGGCGCAGGCCCTGCAGCTGCCCGTGTGGGGGGTGGAGCAAAACCCGTCCCGGCTGGGCCACAACATGCCCGAGTTGCATCGCCTGATCGAGCAATCCGGCGGAAAAACGCTGTCCAAGATGCAGTTCAGCGCCGTGGCCGAAGGCCTGAGCGACTGGCTGCGCCCGCCCGAGCGCGAGCGCCAGGGCAATGCCCGCAGCCTGCCCAAGCACTTGCAAAAGCCGCCGCCAGCGGCAGCGGCGCAGCGCAATACCGTGGTGATTGCCGGTTGCGAAGCCCATGTGTGCCTGTTGCAGACCGCGCTCGATTTGCTGGACGATGACTTTGATGTGTGGGTCGTCACCGATGCCTGCGGCTCGCGCACCGAGCGCAACCGGGACGCTGCATTTGACCGGCTCGCTGCCGCAGGCGCCGAATTGGTGACCACCGAAATGGTGGCTTTCGAGTGGCTGCGCAGCGCCGAACATCCGGCGTTCAAGACATTTCAGGAATTGATCAAGTAGTTTTCCTGCCCTGGCGACGGTTCATGTCGTGCATCCATGCTCGGCAGGCGGCAGGCGGCAGGCGGCTGGACGATGGCCATGGTTGGGCTCAAGCACCTTGTCTGCTCTGGCTTGAAACGGCCGGCTGGCGCATGATTTGCATCCTGATGCCGCGGCATCAATTCAAGACGGTCCTGATTCAGATCAAGTTGCATGGCGTGTCCTTGGTCATGATTTGCATCAATGAGTGGCGTGCAGCCAAGTCAGTTTGCCGCAAGTTCACCATCCATAATTATGAATTCAGTTTTGTCGATATAAATGGAGACTAATGATGGGTGCCTATGCTGAATTCCACCGTCGTTCCCTTGAGAATCGTGACGCTTTCTGGGCGGAGCAAGCACAACTGATTGACTGGCAAGTGCCGCCGCAGCAGATTTGCGACTACAGCAATCCACCATTTGCCCGCTGGTACGCGGGTGGCATCACCAATTTGTGCCACAACGCGGTGGACCGCCATCTCCAGGATCGACCCGACCAGGCGGCCCTGATTTTTGTCAGCACTGAAACAAACCAGGAGCAGACATATACGTTTCGCGAACTGCATGCCGAAGTGCAGCGCATGGCAGCCACCCTGCTGGAGCTGGGCGTGCAAAAGGGCGACCGCGTGCTGATCTACATGCCCATGATTGCCGAGGCTGCGTTTGCCATGCTGGCCTGTGTCCGCATTGGGGCCATTCATTCGGTGGTGTTTGGTGGCTTTGCCTCGGGGTCTCTCGCCTCGCGCATCGAGGATGCTGAACCCAAGGTGGTGGTCAGCGCCGATGCCGGTTCGCGCAGCGGCAAGGTGGTGGAATACAAGCCGCTGCTGGATGAGGCCATTCGCCTCTCCAGCCACCAGCCGCAAGCCGTTCTGTTGGTGGATCGGCGTCTTTCTGCTATGAATTTGGTAGCTGGCCGCGACCATCTGTGGGGGGCTTTGCGCCAAAAGCACATGAACGCCGTGGTGCCTTGCGAATGGGTGGATGCCACCCATGCCAGCTATACCCTCTATACCTCGGGCACGACCGGAAAACCGAAGGGTGTGCAGCGCGACACCGGCGGCTACGCGGTGGCGCTGGCGGCCAGCATGAAGTACATCTTCGAGGGCAAGCCGGGGGAAACCTATTTCTCCACCAGCGACATCGGCTGGGTGGTGGGTCACAGCTACATCGTCTATGGCCCGCTGATTGCCGGCATGGCCACCATCATGTACGAAGGCTTGCCGACCCGGCCGGACGCCGGCATCTGGTGGCAACTGGTGGAGAAATACCGGGTGACACGCATGTTCTCGGCGCCCACGGCCGTGCGGGTTCTCAAGAAACAGGACCCGGCCTTCCTGCGCAAACATGACATTTCCAGCCTGAAGGCGCTGTATCTGGCGGGCGAGCCGCTGGATGAGCCCACGGCGCAATGGATCAGCCAGGGACTGGGTGTCCCCATCATCGACAACTACTGGCAGACCGAGACCGGCTGGCCGATTCTGACGATTGCCAATGGCGTGGAAAAGGCGCCCAGCAAGTTCGGCAGCCCCGGGGTGGCGATGTATGGCTACGACGTGAAGCTGCTCGACGAAAACACGGGGGAAGAGCTCAAGGGCGCGAACCAGAAAGGCGTGGTGGCCATCGAGGGGCCGCTGCCGCCGGGCTGCATGCAAACCGTGTGGCGCGACGATGCGCGTTTCGTCAAGACCTACTGGAACAGCATTCCGGGCAAGCTGATCTACAGCACGTTCGACTGGGGCATTCGCGACAAGGACGGTTACTTCTTCATTCTGGGGCGCACCGACGACGTGATCAATGTGGCCGGCCACCGTCTGGGAACGCGTGAAATCGAAGAGTGCATCTCCAGCCACCCCAATGTGGCCGAAGTGGCCGTGGTCGGTGTGGCCGACCAGCTCAAGGGGCAGGTGGCCATGGCTTTTGCCGTGGTCAAGGACGCCAGTGGCCTGAGCGACGATGCGGCGCGGCTCAAGCTCGAAGGCGAGATCATGAAGGTGGTGGACAGCCAGCTCGGTGCCGTGGCCCGGCCGTCGCGGGTGTTCCTGGTTGCCCTGCTGCCCAAGACCCGCAGCGGCAAGCTGCTGCGCCGTGCCATTCAGGCCGTGTGCGAAGGCCGCGATCCGGGCGATCTGACCACCTTGGACGATCCGGCTGCCCTGCAGCAGATCAGGAGTCTGCTGGCGTGACCACTTGCATGGGACCCATTTGGGGCTGCGGGGCGCAGGCAAGGGGCGCGCCGGGTGGCGCGGTGCTGCCAGATGCGCGGATGGGCATGCTGGGAAATGATCCCCTTTTCACCCAACTGGATGAATTCGATGGCACAATCGCGTCCGTACTAGGCCCTTCCCCACGCCACAGTCGCATCCGCCAATCGGTTCAGCCGTGCCGCGGAAGGTTAATTAACAAGCTTTAACCAGCTAATGTTTCCTCAAGGGAAACGGAGGTCAGCGGAATATGAATGAAGCCACGTCCCCAGGGGCGAACCAGACGTCGTCTGTTTACCAGACCTATTTAGGCAACACCTATCTTTTTGGTGGCAATGCCCCGTACGTCGAAGAGATGTACGAAAACTACCTTGCCAATCCCGGTAGCGTGCCGAACAACTGGCGCGACTATTTCGATGCGCTTCAGCACGTTCCCGCGGCCGATGGCAGCAATGCCAAGGATGTGCCTCATCTGCCGGTGGTCAATGCCTTTGCCGAGCGTGCCAAACAGGGCGGCACCAGGGTTGTCATGGCGACGGGCGCCGACTCCGAAATGGGCCGCAAGCGCACCGCGGTGCAGCAGCTGATTGCCGCCTACCGCAATGTGGGCCAGCGCTGGGCTGATCTGGATCCGCTCAAGCGCACCGAGCGCCCGACCATTCCCGAACTCGAACCTTCTTTCTACGGCTTCAACGATGCCGACCAGGAAACCGTGTTCAACACCAGCAACACGTTTTTCGGCAAGGACAGCATGTCGCTGCGCGAGCTGCTCAACGCGCTGCGCGAAACCTACTGCGGCACCATTGGCGCCGAGTACATGTACACCACCGAGCAGGCGCAAAAGCGCTGGTGGCAGCAAAAGTTGGAGGGCATGCGCAGCAAGCCCAATTTCGGGGTTGAGAAGAAAAAGCACATTCTCGATCGCCTGACCGCGGCGGAGGGACTGGAGCGTTTCCTGCATACCAAGTACGTGGGCCAAAAGCGCTTCTCGCTCGAAGGCGGAGAAAGCTTCATCGCCTCCATGGACGAGTTGATCCAGGACGCGGGCGAGCGTGGCGTGCAGGAGATCGTGATCGGCATGGCCCACCGTGGCCGCCTCAACGTGCTGGTGAATTCTCTGGGCAAGATGCCGGCGGACCTGTTTGCCGAGTTCGACCATACCGCGCCGGAGGAGCTTCCCAGCGGTGACGTCAAATACCATCAGGGCTTCAGCTCCGACGTGACGACCCCTGGCGGGCCGGTGCACCTGAGTCTGGCGTTCAACCCCTCCCACCTGGAAATCGTGAATCCGGTGGTGGAAGGCTCTGTGCGCGCCCGCATGGATCGCCGCGCCGATCCGCAGGGAAAGCAGGTCTTGCCGGTGCTGGTGCATGGCGACGCGGCTTTCGCGGGCCAGGGTGTGGTGATGGAGACCCTGGCACTGGCCGAGACCCGTGGCTATTTCACGGGCGGCACGGTGCACATCGTCATCAATAACCAGATTGGTTTTACCACCAGCGATCCACGCGATAGCCGCTCGACCTTGTATTGCACCGACATCGTGAAAATGATCGAGTCCCCGGTGCTGCATGTCAATGGGGACGATCCGGAGGCCGTGGTGCTGGCCACCCGGCTGGCACTGGAATTCCGCATGGAGTTCCGCAAGGACGTGGTGGTGGACATCATCTGCTTTCGAAAACTGGGCCACAACGAGCAGGACACGCCCTCGCTGACCCAGCCGCTGATGTACAAGAAGATCGCGGCCCATCCCGGCACCCGCAAACTGTATGCGGACAAGCTCGCGGCGCAGGGCTTGGGCGACACGCTCGGTGACGACATGGTCCGGGCCTATCGCGCCGCCATGGACGCTGGCAAGCACACGGTGGACCCGGTGCTGACCAACTTCAAGAGCAAGTATGCGGTGGACTGGAGCCCTTACCTCGGCAAGAAATGGACCGATGCCGGTGACACGGCCATTCCCATGGCCGAGTGGAAGCGTCTGGCCGAGAAAATAACGACCATTCCGGCCACCGTGACCCCCCATCAGCTGGTGAAGAAAGTCTATGACGACCGGGCCGCCATGGGACGCGGCGACATCCCGGTGGACTGGGGCATGGGCGAGCACATGGCGTTTGCTTCACTGGTGGCCAGCGGCTACCCGGTGCGTTTGTCGGGCGAGGACTGCGGTCGCGGCACCTTCACCCACCGCCATGCGGTGATTCACGACCAGAGTCGTGAGAAGTGGGATACCGGAACCTATACCCCGCTGCAAAACGTGGCCGAAAACCAGGCGCCGTTTGTGGTGATCGATTCCATCCTGTCAGAAGAAGCGGTATTGGGTTTTGAGTACGGCTATGCTTCCAACGACCCCAATACACTGGTGATCTGGGAGGCGCAGTTTGGCGACTTCGTGAACGGCGCGCAGGTCCTCATCGACCAGTTCATCGCCTCGGGCGAGGTCAAGTGGGGCCGGGTCAATGGCATCACATTGATGCTGCCCCACGGCTACGAGGGGCAAGGCCCTGAACACAGCTCGGCGCGTCTGGAGCGCTTCATGCAGCTGAGCGCGGACACCAATATGCAGGTGGTCCAGCCCACCACGGCCAGCCAGATTTTCCATGTGCTGCGGCGCCAGATGGTGCGCAATCTGCGCAAGCCCCTGATCATCATGACGCCCAAGTCGCTGTTGAGAAACAAGGACGCGACCTCGCCGCTGTCAGAGTTCACCAAGGGCGGCTTCCAGACGATCATCCCGGAGCACAAGGAACTGAAGGCCGACAAGGTCAAGCGCGTGGTTGCCTGCTCGGGCAAGGTCTATTACGACCTGGTCAAGAAGCGTGAGGAAAAGGGCGCGGACGACGTGGCGATTTTGCGTGTGGAGCAACTCTATCCGTTCCCCCACAAGGCGTTCGCCACCGAACTCAAGAAGTACCCCAACCTCACTGAAGTGGTGTGGTGCCAGGACGAGCCGCAAAACCAGGGAGCCTGGTTCTTTGTGCAGCACTACATTCACGAGAACATGATCGAAGGTCAGAAACTCGGTTACTCGGGCCGTGCCGCCTCCGCTTCTCCGGCGGTTGGTTACTCGCACCTGCATCAGGAGCAGCAAAAGGCCCTGGTGGATGGCGCGTTTGGCAAGCTCAAGGGTTTTGTCCTGAGCAAGTAAGGGTTTTGGACCCGCTACCTTGAACAAAAATTACGGAAAGAATTGATATGGCTATCGTAGAAGTCAAAGTGCCGCAGCTGTCTGAATCAGTGGCTGAGGCAACGATGTTGCAGTGGAAGAAGAAGGTCGGCGACGCGGTCGCCATGGATGAAATCCTGATTGAGATCGAAACCGACAAGGTCGTGCTCGAAGTGCCGGCGCCCGCTGCCGGCGTGCTGGCCGAGGTGCTGGTTGAGGACGGCGGCACGGTGGTGGCCGAGCAGTTGATTGCCCGCATTGACACCGAAGGCAAGGCCGGTGCCGTGACGTCGCCGGCGCCCGCGGCGTCTGCACCAGTGGCGGCACCCGCGCAGGCTGCGGCATCGGCTGGCAGTTCCCGGGCCGGCGTGGCAATGCCGGCCGCTGCCAAGCTGATGGCCGACAGCAACTTGGCTCCTGGTTCCGTGCCGGGAACCGGCAAGGACGGTCGCGTTATCAAGGGGGATGTTCTGAGCGCGGTGGCCGCCGGATCTGCTACAAAAACTGTAGCTGCTGCCGCTATTCCGACAGGCGTTCCAGCCACTTCTTTGCCTCAGGTTGCGACCCGGCCCGTGGCTTTGGGCGATCGCCCCGAGCAGCGCGTGCCGATGAGCCGCCTGCGCGCCCGTGTGGCCGAGCGTCTGCTGCAATCGCAGTCCAGCAATGCCATCCTGACCACGTTCAATGAGGTCAACATGGCGCCGGTGATGGAAATGCGCAAGCGCTTCCAGGACAAGTTCGAGAAGGAACATGGCGTCAAGATCGGTTTCATGAGCTTCTTTGTCAAAGCCGCGGTGCACGCCCTGAAGAAGTATCCGGTGCTCAATGCCTCGGTCGACGGCAATGACATCGTTTACCACGGCTATTTCGACATCGGCATCGCCGTGGGCTCGCCCCGCGGCCTGGTGGTGCCGATCCTGCGCAATGCGGACCAGATGAGCTTTGCCGACATCGAGAAGAAGATTGCCGAGTACGGCGCCAAGGCGCGCGACGGCAAGCTCGGCATCGAAGAGATGACGGGCGGCACGTTCTCGATTTCCAACGGCGGCGTGTTCGGCTCCATGCTGTCCACCCCCATCATCAACCCGCCGCAAAGCGCGATCCTGGGCGTGCACGCCACCAAGGACCGCGCCGTGGTCGAGAACGGACAGGTGGTGGTGCGCCCCATCAACTATCTGGCCATGAGCTATGACCACCGCATCATCGACGGCCGCGAAGCCGTGCTGGGGCTGGTGGCCATGAAGGAAGCATTGGAAGACCCGGCCCGCCTGCTGTTTGATATCTGAAGCTACTGCGCGACCTCATGGCGGCGTTGCGGGTCCCGTTCAGGCAATCCTCACGTACTTTAAGTACGTTCCGGTTGCCTGCCACCCGCGCCTTGCCCTGAGGCCGCTCGCTACGCTTTGAACCAACGATTGGAATACCTATGAGCAAACAATTCGACGTCGTCGTCATTGGCGGCGGTCCCGGTGGTTACATCGCCGCCATCCGCGCGGCCCAACTGGGCATGAATGTGGCCTGTATCGACGAGTGGAAAAACAGCAAGGGCGGCCCGGCACCGGGCGGCACCTGCACCAATGTGGGCTGCATTCCATCCAAGGCACTGCTGCAGTCGTCCGAGTACTTTGACCATGCCAGCCATCACTTTGCCGAGCACGGCATCTCAGTGCCCGGCGTGAGCATGGATGTGGCCAAGATGGTGGCGCGCAAGGATGCCGTGGTCAAGCAGAACAACGATGGCATTCTGTACCTGTTGAAGAAGAACAAGGTGACGTTCTTCCACGGCCGCGGTTCCTTTGCGAAGGCGGTCGATGGGGGCTACGAGATCAGGGTGGCCGGCGCCACCGGGGAAACCCTGTTGGCCAAGCAGGTCATCGTGGCCACGGGGTCGAACGCCCGAGCCTTGCCCGGCACGCCGTTCGACGAAGAGAATATCCTTTCCAACGACGGCGCGCTGCGCATCGGTGCCGTGCCGAAAAAACTCGGCCTGATCGGTTCAGGTGTGATTGGGCTTGAAATGGGCTCGGTCTGGCGTCGTCTTGGCTCGGACGTCACTATTCTGGAAGGCCTGCCGACTTTCCTTGGGGTGGTCGACGAGCAGATTGCCAAGGAAGCGCACAAGGCATTTACCAAGCAGGGGTTGAAGATCGAGCTTGGCGTCAAGGTCGGCGAGATCAAGTCCGGCAAGAAAGGCGTGAGCGTGGCCTATACCAGTGCCAAGGGGGAAGCCCAGGCGCTGGAAGTGGACAAGCTGATCGTTTCCATCGGTCGTGTGCCGAACACGGTCGGTCTTGGAGCCGAGGCCATCGGTCTGAAGCTGGACGAGCGCGGAGCGATCGTGGTGGACGACGAGTGCCGCACCAGCCTGCCCGGTGTATGGGCCGTGGGCGACGTTGTGCGCGGCCCCATGCTGGCGCACAAGGCCGAGGAAGAGGGCGTGGCCGTGGCTGAGCGTATTGCAGGCCAGCATGGACACGTGAACTTCAACACGATTCCATGGGTGATCTACACCAGTCCCGAGATTGCCTGGGTCGGTCAGACCGAGCAGCAGCTCAAGGCGGACGGTCGCGCCTACAAGGCGGGTACCTTCCCCTTCCTCGCCAACGGTCGTGCCCGTGCACTGGGCGATACCACCGGCATGGTCAAGATGCTGGCGGATGCGGCCACGGATGAAATCCTGGGCGTGCACATCGTCGGTCCCATGGCCAGCGAATTGATTGCCGAGTGTGTGGTGGCCATGGAGTTCCGTGCCAGCAGTGAGGACATCGCCCGCATTTGCCATGCCCATCCGTCTTTAAGCGAGGCGACCAAGGAAGCGGCGCTGGCGGTGGACAAGCGCGCGTTGAATTTCTAGGCGGCATCCGCTGTCTGGTGCATCGTTCGTTACGCAGGCTCACCGGTTTGGCATCTGTTCTTGCTGTTTATCAAGCTGAACTCAAGGCGCGGGGTTACATCAGTGACCCCGCGCAGTTGCGTGCGATTGCCGCACTGGACCGATGTGCCGCTGAGTGGTCAGTCTTCAAGGAAAAACGCTCCAATGCTCTGAAGAAGCTCATCAACCGGCCTGATATTCCGCGCGGCGTTTACCTGTATGGCGGTGTCGGGCGCGGCAAGAGCTTCTTGATGGACTGCTTTTACAGCGCGGTGCCGCTCAAACGCAAGACACGTTTGCATTTCCACGAGTTCATGCGCGAGGTCCACCGGGAATTGGCCGATTTGCAGGGGACAGTCAATCCGCTGGATGAACTGGCAAGGCGCATTGCCAACAAATACCGACTGATCTGTTTTGACGAATTTCATGTGGCCGACATCACGGATGCCATGATTCTTCACCGTTTGCTGGCGGCGCTCTTCAACAACGGTGTCGGGTTCGTCACAACGTCGAATTTTCGTCCCGATGATCTGTATCCCGGCGGTTTGCACCGGGATAGGATTCTGCCGGCGATTGCCTTGCTCAATGAACGGCTCGAAGTTGTCAATGTGGATAACGGGATGGACTACCGCCGCCGTACCCTGGAGCAGATCAGGCTCTATCATGTTCCGCTGGGTGCCAAGGCGGACACCGAAATGCGCGAGGCATTTGATAAGCTGGCCGAGTCTCAGGATGAAGAGCCGATCCTGCATATTGAGGCACGGCAGATTCGGGCGCGGCGCAAGGCGGGGGGACTGGTCTGGTTTGACTTCAAAACACTGTGTGGCGGCCCTCGATCCCAAAATGATTATCTAGAGATCGCCTCGCAATTCCATACGGTGTTCTTGAGCGATGTACCTCACATGCCGGTTCGCATGGCGTCGGAGGCCCGGCGCTTTACCTGGCTGGTAGATGTGCTATACGATCGGCGGGTCAAGCTCGTCATGTCGGCCGAGGTTCCTGCGGAAGCGTTGTATACCGAAGGACCCTTGGCTCATGAATTTCCTCGAACCGTTTCCCGTCTGAATGAAATGCAATCCAAAGAGTTTCTGGCACTTGATCGCCGTGTTGTGGATACCAGCCTGACATGAAAATTCTCCTGCTTGCACTGACGCTCATGGTCTTGGCTGTGCCGGTTTATCCGCAGCCGACGGAAGGTGGCGAAGATGCCTCGTTTGAGACTGAACGTAACCGAATCCAGGCCGCCCGAAGCCAGGAGGAGGTTCGTTATGCAGGCGAAGAAGCCGCGTGCTACCGCAAGTTTGCCGTCAACAGCTGTCTCAATGAAGTCCGGGTTCGTCGCCGTGAAACCATGGCAGACTTGCGACGCCAGGAAATTTCACTCAATGATGAAGAGCGCAAACGTAAGGCTGCTGATCAGTTGACGCGCATCGAGGAAAGATCTTCACCACAGGCTTTGCAGGAAGCCGCGGACCGGCGTATGGAGGCCCTGAAGGCGCAGCAGGAGCGCCAGCAACGTGCGGACGAAAAAGTGCAAGGCCGTATCGATGCCGCGTCAAAAGAAGCGGCTGCTCTCCAGGAGCACGAGGAGGGCGCAGCTCGCCGTGCGGAGGCGGCGGCGCAGCGGGGCAGCAAGGCTGCTTCTGTTGCGGAGGAGCAGAAAAAGTATGACGAAAAACAGCGGGAAGCCCAGGAGCGCAAGGCAAGCCGTGCCAAGAGTCTTGCCGAGAATCCCGACCCGCCCGCCAAGCCGTTGCCAGTTCCCAATTGACGCTGGGGTGTCCGATGGCCCTGGATCTTGGAGCGGCTTACTCGTTGTCCAGGGATTCCAGCTTGACAATGACCAAGGACAGATTGTCCCCCCCGCCATGACCGCGGGAGCGGGCTTTTTGTATCAAGAACTCGCTTGCTTCCCGAGGAGACAGGGACGAGAGGGCTGCGCCCAACTCATCGTTGTCGAAGTAGTGCCAGACGCCATCGCTGCACGCCATCAGGATGTCACCGGGCTCCAGGGTCGCGATGAAATGAGTGCCCATGGGCGGGTCGCGTTCAGTTCCCAGGCAACCCATGAGGACATTCGATTCGGGATGGACGTTGGCCTCTTCTTCAGTAATGGTCCCCTGGTCGACCAGCGTCTGGACATAGGAGTGGTCCGTGGTGCGCTTGATGAACCGGTTGTTCCGATAATGATAGATGCGTGAGTCGCCCACATGAATCCAGTGGCATTCCCCATCCGGATTGATGAGGAACGCGGCCAGGGTGCTGTGGGGCTGTTCTTCCGAGGAGATAGCAGTCAGTTTGATAACGAGATGGGCCTCTTGCACCAGTTGCCTGAGTATGGAGGCGGGGGCATCGGTTTCGGGAACATAGCGCTCAAAGAGTTGTTTTGCCGTCATCATGGCCTGATCGGATGCCTTGCGGCCGCCGCTGAGCCCCCCCATGCCATCAGCGACGACGGCCAGGACGCAGCCGTTGGCTCGCGGATGCTTCAACAAGGCAACCTGATCCTGCTGATAGTCGCGGTCGCCCTTGTGAATTCCCGTTGCAGCGGTGAGTCGATAGCTTTTGGTCATGTGGAGTTGTCCGGAAAACAAAGCGCTCGATAAATGCGTGTTAAAGACGTATTATCGAACCAACTCACGAATCAACTCAGCTCCATCCCGCGGAGTGCTTTTTCCCGCTCAAATCCTTGGACTCCAATCTGCATTCTCCGGAACGTCGCCTGATCGAATTGCGAATTGAGCATGCCGATCTTGACGCCTTGATAGATCGTACGGGTATTGAAATACCGCTTGACGAGCTGATGATGCGCCGTCTGAAAAAAAGGCGCCTGGCTTTGCGTGATGAGATGGCCCGGCTTGAGCGGGAACTGACTCCCAACGAGCCTGCCTGACGGATGAGCTTGCACGATCTTGTTCGCGAGGCGTTTGCGCCGGGCGGTCTGCTGTCCCGCACGGTCGAAGAATTCAGCCCGAGGGATGGCCAGACAGACATGGCCATGGCGGTGGCGCGGACCATTGACGCCGGCGGCGTGCTGGTGGTGGAGGCCGGTACCGGGATTGGCAAGACTTTTTCCTATCTTGTACCCGCTTTGCTCAGTGGCGAGCGTGTATTGTTGTCCACGGCGACAAAGACCTTGCAGGACCAACTCTTTGGACGAGACTTGCCCCGTTTGGTGCGTGCCCTGGGCTTGCCCGTGCGCGCTGCGCTGCTCAAGGGGCGTGGCAGCTATCTTTGCCTGCATCGCCTGGAGCTGGCGCGCCAAGACGCAGTCTCGCCGGACCGCCCTGCCCAAAGGTCTCTGGCCAAGATTGAGGAGTGGTCCCATGTCACCCGGACCGGCGATCTGGCAGAACTGCCCGGGCTGGATGAGCGCTCGCCGCTGATTCCATTGGTTACCTCCTCGCGTGACAACTGTCTTGGTGCGCAGTGTCCAAAATTTCGGGCTTGCCACGTCAATCTGGCCAGACGGGAGGCGTTGGCTGCTGATGTGGTGGTGATCAATCATCATTTGTTTTTTGCCGATCTGGCGGTGCGTGAATCGGGTATGGCCGAGTTGCTGCCTTCGGTCCGAACCGTGATTTTTGACGAGGCGCACCAACTCAATGAAACCGGTGTGCAGTTTCTTGGGCGAAACTTGACAACTGGACAAGTCATTGACTTTGCGCGTGACATGCTGGCCTGTGGCTTGCAGCTGGCGCGCGGATTGATGGACTGGCATCAAGTGGTGGCGGATGCCGAGCGGGCCGCGCGTGATTTGCGGCTGGTGCTGGGCAAGTCCTATCCCGGCGCCAAACTGCGCTGGACCAGCGTGGCGCCCGAGGGGGTGGCGGAACAAGACTGGGTGGAGGCGCTGGACACGCTCCAGGGGGCATGCACGCGCGCCATGCTTGCGCTGGATACGGTTCGTGAAATCGCGCCGGACTTTGTGCGGCTTCATGAACGGGCAACCGCTCTTGCCGGGACGGTTGATTTCTTCGCGCGGCGCTGTGAACCAGAATCAGTGCGCTGGCTGGATGTCGGCGCGCAGCTCCGGCTGGTTGAATCACCGCTGGATATCGCGCAGGCGATTCAGACCAAGCTGCTTCGGCCGGAAGAGGCGGACGCATCGTCACGGTCATGGATATTTACATCGGCCACGTTGGGGGATGATCCCCAGTTACGTTGGTTCACCGAGCCTTGCGGCCTGGGCGGGGCGGAAATCCTGAGGATGGGAAGTCCCTTTGATTATGCGCGACAGGCCGCGGTGTATGTGCCGCCCGATCTGCCCAAACCAGGTGACCCCACGCACAGCGCCCGGGTAGCCGATCTGGTTGCCAGGGTGGCGCCCTTGATCGGTGGGCGTACCCTGGTCCTGACGACGACCCTGCGGGCCTTGCGGGCCATCAGCGAAGCGTTGCAGGTGCATTTGGGGGAGTCAACGCTTGTGGAAGTCCTGGTACAGGGGCAGTTGCCAAAGCGCCAACTGATGGAACGGTTCAGCGAGGGAGCTTCTGGCGGGCGGGCGGGGTGCATCCTGGTGGCATCGGCGTCTTTCTGGGAGGGCGTGGATGTGCCGGGTGACGCTTTGCAGATGGTCGTCATCGACAAGCTTCCATTTCCACCGCCCAACGATCCGCTGGTGGAAGCACGATCCAGCCGGCTCGAGAAAGCGGGACGCAGTCCATTCAACGACTACTTTGTACCTGAGGCGGCCGTTGCGCTCAAACAGGGCGCCGGGCGCCTGATACGCCGCGAGTCAGATCGGGGTGTCCTGGTGGTGTGCGATAGCCGATTGGTCCATATGGGCTACGGACGTCGCTTGCTGGCAGCTTTGCCACCGATGCGAAAAATCAAGACCAGGGAGGAGTTTCTTGAAGCGGTCGATGCGCTTACCAGAGCTTCCACCAAGGATCAGAGCTGGATTTGAAACCCTGGCTCAGGTACTCGCTTTGCGGGTAGTTCTTTTCCATCACCCGCTTTGCATCATCACGCAATTGCGTCATGCCCAGGGCGTCATAGGATTTCATGATGATGAAAAGGGCTTCTTCCAGGGCCGGTACCTCGCGGTACTCAGTCAGCGCCAGCTGAGCGCGGTTGATGGCCGCCAGATAGGCGCCCCGGCTATAGTAATAGCGAGCGACATGGACCTCATACTGAGCCAGCGAGTTGACAATGTAGGTCATGCGCTGGCGTGCGTCGGGTGTGTAACGCGACATGGGAAACCGGGCAACAAGCTCCTTGAATGCGTCGAAGGATTCCTTGGCCGCTTTTTGGTCTCGCTCAGAGAGATCCTGGCGGGTAATGGATGAAAACAGGCCCAGGTCCTCGTTGAAGTTGACAATACCCTTGAGGTAGAAAGCGTAATCAAGTGCCGGGCTGGCAGGGTGAAGTTTGATGAAACGATCCAGGGTGGCAATGGCCTGCACCGGTTCACCGGCCTTGTACTGGGTATACGCCTTGTCGAGTTGCGCCTGCTGTGCCAATGGCGTTCCGGCGGCACGACCTTCAAGTTTTTCAAACAGTGGCACGGCCTTGTCGTACGCGCCAGTGCTTACGGCATCCTTGGCCTCGGCGTAGATCTTGTTTGGACTCCAGTTGGCGGTCGCGTCCTCTGGTGTCGATGAGCATCCCACAAGCAGCAATGTCGCGCCTGTCATCAACAGGACGCCGGCAACCGATAATTTGGCTCGAAGCATGAGGGACAACTTTCTTGAAAAATTCAGAATTGATTATATCGAGCACCCCTGCCACCGAAGATCTGGATGAGGCAATTGACGCGGGGAGCGAAGCCGAGTGGCGCGAATGGGACATTGGCGAAGGCCAGCATGGATTGCGTCTGGATCGCGCGCTGGTTGAGTTGGTGCCTGAATTTTCGCGCAGCTATTTGCAGCAATTGATCGAGGCCGGTGCTGTCACATTCAATGGCGCTATTGTCATCAAGCCATCGGTGCGGGTCAAGGCGGGAGACCGGGGCGTCATCGAGTTGCGCCCGACACCACAGAGTCAGGCTTTCAAGCCGGAAGCGATGGCGCTGCAGATTGTTTTTCAAGACGAGCATTTGCTGGTGATCAACAAGCCGGCGGGACTGGTCGTTCATCCGGCGCCGGGCAACTGGAGCGGCACGTTGCTCAACGGCCTGCTCGGCTTGGACGAGCGGGCATCTTTCCTGCCACGCGCGGGCATTGTCCATCGTCTGGACAAGGACACCAGCGGCTTGATGGTGGTGGCCCGGACCCGTGCTGTCATGGATGCCCTGGTCCGGTTGATCGCAGCCCGCGAGGTGAGTCGCCAATACGTGGCACTTGCGCACGGCCCCTGGGCCGGGTCGCAGAGCCGGGAGATTGAGGCACCCATTGGCCGGGATCCGCGCAACCGTTTGCGCATGGCGGTGGTTGACTTGAGCCGCAATCCCGGAAAATATGCCAAAACAGGCGTTGATCTTCTGCAAAATGGCGAGCTTGGTTGCCTGGTCAGATGCACCCTGCATACGGGGCGAACGCATCAGATACGGGTTCATCTGGCTTCCATTGGGCATCCTCTGGTGGCAGATGAGCTGTACGGCGGTGCTCTCGCGGCAGGCATGCGGCGACAGGCATTGCATGCCTGCCGCCTGGCCTTTGTGCACCCGGTAACGATGCAGGCGCTCGTGTTTTGGGCTCCCTTGCCAGGGGATTTTGATGCTGCCTTGCAGGCATGGGGGCTAAGCTACAATGCCGAATAATGGCTCAATAGAGCCTGTGCCTCGGCTCCACATGCCAGAGGGTATGCGCGATGGAGACGCCTGTCCGCCGGCTGCGCCCCGAATTGAATCACACTGATTTTGCATCCTGATGATGCCTTTTCCCGGAATGACAAGACCATGAATACGGCGGATGCCAAGCGCGTACTAGAAACCGCCTTGATATGTTCGCAGCAACCTCTGCAGGTACGCGATATGCGGGCTCTTTTCAATGAGGGACTGGGCTCGGATACCCTGAAAAAACTGCTGCAGGACCTGCAGCATGACTGGGCTCAGCGCGGCGTGGAGCTGGTCAATGTGGCATCTGGCTGGCGATTTCAGAGCCGTCCCGAGATGCGGGAATACCTTGACCGACTGCACCCCGAAAAACCCCCCCGCTATAGCCGGGCCACAATGGAAACCTTGGCAATCATTGCGTACAAGCAGCCGGTGACGCGCGGTGACATGGAAGACATTCGCGGAGTCACCATCAATTCGCTCATTCTCAAGCAGTTGGAAGACCGTGGCTGGGTCGAGGTGATCGGTCATCGCGAAGCGGCCGGCCGGCCGGCTCTTTATGCGACGACCAAGCAATTTCTGGATGATCTTGGGATTGAATCCCTCGATCAACTGCCCTTGCTGGAGGGACCACTTCAACAGGCCGGCATTCTGGAGTCGCTCAATGGTGCCAGCGATGCGCCGCAGGCGGCTTTGCAAATGGAATCCACCCCGACCGCGCAGCTGACCTTCGACGAACGTGCGCCACAAGATGGCCTGCCTGGCCAAGCCGGTCCGGACGATGAACTATTTCTCCTGAATGGGACGCAACCATGACCGTGAACAACTCTGCCACTCCCGTGCCTGTTGTGATGGATTCTTCCGGGGCCAATGGCGAGCCGGTCGTCTCCAGCAAGGACGAAGGGGTTGCTCAGGCGCCCGAGGCAGAAGGCCCGGCTGATCTGATGCCGTCAGTTGAGGCTGTCGCGGGTGCATCGCAGACGGCGACGGGGGGCTATCACTTTGTCGATGTGGTGTCGGGGCAGTTTGATGCCGACGAGGAAAGCACCGATCTTCAGGTGCCCAAGCGGGTGCTGGCGCCTCTGGCCGAGACGCCCAAGCTGCACAAGGTGCTGGCGCAGGCCGGCATGGGGTCACGACTGGAGATGGAGCAACTCATCATGGAGGGGCGAATCACGGTCAACAACGAACCGGCGCACATTGGCCAGCGCATCCAGTTTGGGGATCACGTCAAGGTCAATGGCAAGCCGATCCGGTTTCGTATCGATGCGCCACCAGCCCGGGTTATTGCATATCACAAGCCGGTCGGCGAAGTGGTTACGAATGATGACCCGCAGAACCGGCCTACGGTGTTCCGAAGGTTGCCCAAGCTGCAGCAGGGCAAGTGGCAAGCCGTAGGCCGGCTTGACCTGAACACGGAAGGTTTGCTGCTGTTCACCAGTTCGGGGGAGCTGGCCAATAAATTAATGCATCCCCGATTCGGATTGGAGCGGGAATATGCCGTGCGCGTGCTGGGGGCTTTGAGCAGCGAGGAAAAGAAAAGATTGCTTGACGGGGTGAAGCTCGATGACGGAATGGCCCAGTTCAGCTCGATAGAAGAGGGCGGTGGCGAGGGCTCGAATTGCTGGTATCGCGTCACGATTTCCGAGGGGCGCAACCGCGAGGTGCGCCGCATGCTGGAGTCCGTGGGGCATGCTGTCAGTCGTTTGATTCGGATTCGCTATGGTGCCATGATGCTGCCACGCGGGCTCAAGCGGGGTGCATGGCTGGAACTGGATGAGCGCGATATCCGGGCATTGATGCAAGCGGCCGAGACATCCGGATCGCAAGGGCGGCATGAGGACGGCAGCCGCAGCGAGGGGCAACCTGGCCGGGATGGTGCAGGCCAGGGGGCGGGGGGGCGCAACCGGCGCCGTGGTGGGCGTACGGGGGGAGCTCGAAGTTCTGGAAACGGACAGCGCAATGTGCCGGAGACCGGTGCGAACGGCGGCAGCCAGGGGTTGGGCGCAGGCCAAGGGCGGGATCGGGGCGAACGTCAGCGGACTGCGTCCCAGCCGGATCCGATGAAAACGGCATTTGGATACATCGGAGCAGACAGTTTCTCGCGCCAGCGCCAAGGCCAGGGCCAGGGGCAACGACGCGGCGCAGGCCCCTCAGGCGGGAACAGTGGGGGACAGCGGCGCGGTGGTGGCAGGGGGCGTTGAAGTCCACGGGACCAGGCAGCTGTCTTTTCCCGTATACATATATATCCAGTAAGTTTTTTGCACAGGCTAAAATATAAAGCTTTGCCCATTAGGCAAAAAGCTAAAAAACCAAAGATTCAGGAAAACTCATGACTATCGAACGTACCCTTTCCATCATCAAACCCGATGCGGTTGCCAAAAACGTGATTGGCCAGATTTACGCGCGTTTTGAAGCCGCCGGCCTGAAAGTGGTCGCCGCCAAGATGGCCCACCTCTCGCGCAGGGAAGCTGAAGCTTTTTATGCAGTGCACAAGGCCCGTCCTTTCTTCAAGGATTTGGTGGATTTCATGATTTCCGGTCCGGTGATGATTCAGGCACTCGAAGGCGAGAACGCCATTTTGAAGAACCGGGACCTGATGGGTGCCACGGACCCCAAGAAGGCGGCCCCCGGAACCATCCGGGCAGACTTTGCCGACAGCATTGATGCCAATGCTGTGCACGGTTCCGACGCCGCTGAAACGGCTGCGGTTGAAGTCGCCTTTTTCTTCCCCGGCATGAACGTGTACTCACGTTAAAACATGGCCCCCACGCTCCACTGCGCTTCGCCGTCCCTTTTGGGGGCTGCAGCGCGCTTGGGGCGGTCCGGTGCCGCGCCGATGCGATGACGGCCAATCTTCTCGCTTTTGACCTTGAGGGGTTGGCCCTTTTTTGCGAGCGGCTGGGGGAAAAGCGTTTTCGAGCGACCCAGCTGTTCCGCTGGATTCACCAGAGGGGCGCGTCCCGCTTCAGTGAGATGACCGATCTCGCCAAGTCATTGCGCGAAAAACTTGCAACGTCAGCCCATGTCAAGGGACTGGATGTCATATCGCAGCAGGTGTCGTCTGATGGCACCATCAAGTGGCTGTTTGACGTGGGTGGCGGTGATGCGGTTGAGGCTGTTTTCATTCCCGAGGAGGATCGCGGCACGCTTTGCATCTCTTCGCAGGCGGGGTGTGCGGTTGGATGCCGCTTCTGTTCCACGGGCCATCAGGGCTTCAGCCGTAACCTCACAACCGGTGAAATCGTGGCCCAGTTGTGGTTTGCTGAGCACTTCTTGCGCAAGCATCTGGGCAGGAGCGACCGGGTGATCACCAATGTGGTGATGATGGGCATGGGCGAGCCGCTGCAAAACTACGACGAGCTGGTCCCGGCCTTGCGAGTGATGCTGGATGACCATGGCTACGGCCTGTCGAGGCGACGTGTGACGGTGTCCACATCGGGTGTCGTTCCCATGATGGATCGTCTGGCATTGGACTGTCCTGTTGCGCTGGCCGTGTCATTGCATGCTCCCAATGACGCTTTGCGTGACAACCTTGTGCCATTGAATCGCAAATACCCGATAGCCGAGTTGTTGGACGCCTGCAACCGCTATCTTGCGCATGCCCCACGTGACTTCATTACTTTCGAGTACTGCATGCTCGATGGGGTGAACGATCAGCCAGAGCACGCCAGGCAACTGGTGGATATTGTCAGAAAATACTCTACAGGGGGTGTTTGGTGCAAGTTCAACCTGATTCCGTTCAATCCATTTGCGGAGTCAGGCTTGACGCGCTCCCCTCAGGGTCGGGTCATCGCATTTGCGAAAATCCTCAGCGATGCTGGTATCGTGACAACGATTCGCAAAACAAGGGGCGACGACATCGATGCCGCTTGCGGCCAGTTGGCCGGTGATGTCAAGGACCGCACCCGTGTTGGCGAACGCATGGCCCAGCAGCGAACAGTGATGCTCAAGCCCGTTATGGAATTCGCCAAGAGGCCCGAGGAGATTTGAGGCATGCAAAAGACAATAACAGACTGGTTGTGCGTCCGGCGATGGCTTTTCTGCACATGCCTTGCCATGGGAGGCTTGAGTGGCATTTCAGGCTGTGTGTCGAATCCAGATGCAGTGGGCCCGGGAGGAGTAGGGGCAGATATCGTGACGGAATCGGATGAGCCAGAAGCCAGAAAGCGGGCTCGCATCCGTTTGGAGTTGGCGGTCGGCTATTTTGAACAGGGGCAGACCACGGTTGCTTTGGATGAGCTCAAACAGTCGATCGCGATAGATCCTAATTTTTCAGATGCCTATAACCTTCGGGGACTGATATACATGCGTCTGAACGACCTGCGGATGGCTGAAGAAAGTTTCAGGCGAGCCATGGCGATTAATCCGCGGGACGCCAATACCATGCACAACTATGGCTGGCTGTTGTGTCAACAGGCCAAATACACCGAGTCGCAGCAATTCTTTTCGCGGGCGCTGGCCGATCCGCTGTATGGCGGACGCGCCAAGACATGGATGGCGCAAGGCTTATGTCAAGTCAGGGCTGGCCAGCGCGCAGAAGGAGAGCTTAGCCTGTCGCGTTCATACGAACTTGATGCGAAAAACCCCGTTACCGGGTACAACCTTGCCCTGCTGCTTTACCAGCGCGGAGAATTCGTGCGTTCCCAGTTTTATGTGCGACGCCTGAACAACAGTGAGCTGGCCAATGCGGAGTCTCTGTGGCTTGGCATCAAGGTGGAGCGACGCATGGAAAACCGCAATGCCATGCTGCAGCTGGCCAGTCAGCTCAAGAAGCGATATCCGCAGTCGCGGGAACTTGCGGCTTATGAACGGGGTGCTTTTGATGAGTGAGATCGTTTCCCAAACAGCAGAAGAGCAAATGGCCGTTCCGAAGCCGATGAGCGCCGGTGAGATGCTTCGCAAGGCCCGTGAAGCCGCCGGATTGCACATAGCTGCTCTGGCCGTCTCTATGAAGGTGCCGGTTAAAAAGCTCGAGGCTCTCGAGGCTGACCGCTTGGATTTGCTGCATGATGTGGTGTTCGTCCGGGCACTGGCATCCAGTGTCTGCCGGGCGTTGAAGATTGATGCGGCTCCGGTGCTCGACAAGTTGCCGCAGACTACCGCGCCGCGCCTCAAGCCTGACGAGCTGGGCATCAATACGCCTTTTCGTGCACCGGGCGAAGGGGCCAGCCTGTCCGTCTGGGATCAGCTCTCCAAGCCGGTTGTGCTGGCCGCGTTGGCGCTTCTTGTCGGGGCACTGGTTCTGATTTTTTTCCCCTCGATGGAGCAAACCGAGGTGGTCAGTGAGCGTCCTTCCGAACCGGCAAGTGCGCCCGTGCCAGTTGTTGCGGTTGCGTCGGCCGTCCCGGAGCAGGTAGCGCCAGTCCCTGCCACGGTCACCGTCAGTCCATTGCCTGCTGATGCTGGCAAGCCATCCCTGCCTGTGGCGGCTGCAGCACGCATTCCACCGATGGTTGCCGTGGCAAGCCAGACGCCCGCAAGTGCTGCTGCGCTGCCAGCGGTGGCGGCCAATGCCCGCGCGCTGACGCCAGTGCCGGGGACGGGCACGACGTCCGGTGTCGTCGTTCTCAAAACACGTGCGTCCTCCTGGGTCGAAGTCACGGACGCAAACGGCGTGGTCCAGCTGCGCCGGACGATGCAGGCTGGCGAGACAGTCGGTGCATCGGGGGCTCTTCCGCTTTCCGTGACGGTGGGGCGCGCGGACGCCACAGATGTACAAGTGCGGGGTAAACCGTTCGATCTGGCACCGCTGGCCAAGGACAATGTCGCCCGCTTCGAGGTGAAATAGTGACGGATATCCACCCCATTGATCGGGCGACACCGAAAGCGCGGCGCTCGCGGCAGGCGCGGGTGAGTTGGGGGACGCGCGTGGTCACGGTCGGTGGCGATGCGCCGGTCCGTGTCCAGTCGATGACCAATACCGACACAGTGGACACGATCGGCACGGCCATCCAGGTCAAGGAGCTGGCCCTGGCCGGATCCGAGATGGTCCGCATCACCGTCAATACGCCAGAAGCCGCGCAGGCTGTGCCGCATATCCGGGAGCAGCTCGACCGCATGGGGGTGGATGTGCCCCTGATCGGCGACTTCCATTACAACGGCCACACCTTGCTAACCGCCTATCCGGCCTGTGCCGAAGCCTTGTCGAAGTACCGCATCAACCCCGGCAATGTGGGCAAGGGCGACAAGCGTGACCGGCAATTTGGACAAATGATCGAAGTGGCCATGCGCTGGAACAAGCCGGTCCGCATTGGCGTGAACTGGGGCAGCCTGGATCAGGAGCTGCTCGCCAGCCTGATGGATGAAAACAGCCGCCGCGCAGAGCCTTGGGACGCCAAGCCGGTCATGTATGAAGCGCTGGTGACATCGGCGATGGATTCTGCTCGCCGGGCCGAAGAAATGGGGATGGATGGCAACCAGATCATCCTCTCATGCAAGGTCAGTGGCGTGCAGGATCTGATTTCTGTTTACCGGGAGCTTGCCCAGCGGTGTGATTACCCCTTGCATCTGGGGCTCACCGAAGCCGGCATGGGAACCAAGGGCACCGTCGCTTCTGCCGCGGCGCTGTCCATTCTGCTGCAGGAAGGCATCGGCGACACGATCCGGGTCTCGCTGACGCCGCAGCCCGGCGAGGCCCGCACGCAGGAGGTCGTCATCGCTTCCGAGATTCTCCAGGCGCTGGGCTTGAGGACTTTTGTTCCGAGCGTCACGGCGTGTCCCGGATGCGGCCGCACGACCAGCACCACCTTCCAGGAACTCGCCAAGCAGATTGATGATTTCCTGAGGGCGCAAATGCCGGTCTGGCGCAAGCAGTACCCGGGTGTCGAAACCCTCAGGGTGGCGGTGATGGGTTGTATCGTCAATGGCCCCGGAGAAAGCAAGCATGCCGACATCGGCATCAGCCTTCCCGGCACCGGCGAGGCGCCGGCTGCGCCCGTGTTCATTGATGGAGAAAAGCGCATGACCCTGCGGGGCGACTCGATTGCGCAGGACTTCCAGAAAGTTGTAGAGACCTATATTGAGAACCGCTTCGGAACCACGCTGGTGCCTGAAACGGCTTGAGCAGATTCATGACTGAGAAAACGATTGCCGCGAAGGCAGAGAAGCTGGCTGCCGTCAAGGGCATGAATGACATCCTTCCGCCGGATTCGGCCCGCTGGGAGTGGCTGGAAGAACAGGTCCGTTCCCTGATGGCGCGCTATGCGTACGGCAATATCCGTACCCCGCTGGTCGAGCATACGCCCCTGTTCATCCGAAGCCTGGGCGAAGTGACGGACATTGTCGAGAAGGAGATGTACTCTTTTGAAGACCGGCTCAACGGAGAGCTCCTGACCCTGCGGCCCGAGAATACCGCTGGCGTGGTGCGCGCAGTGGTCGAGCATTCCATGCTCTATGACGGCGGCAAGCGCCTGTATTACATGGGCGCGATGTTCCGTCACGAGCGGCCGCAACGGGGACGCTACCGGCAATTCCACCAGATCGGGGCAGAGGCGCTTGGCTTTGCCGGTGCGGAAGTGGATGCCGAGCTGATCCTGCTGGCGCACGCCCTGTGGAAAGTGCTGGGCCTGACGGATGTCCGGCTTGAACTCAACAGCCTGGGCCAGCCGGAAGAACGCAAGCTGCATCGGACAGCCCTGATTGCCCATTTCGAGAGGCATGCCGACCAGCTGGACGAGGATGCCCGCCGTCGCCTGCATCTCAACCCGCTGCGCATTCTGGACACCAAGAACCCGGCCATGCAGGAGATGGTGGAGGCCGCTCCCAAACTGATGGATTTTCTGGGAGAGGCGTCACAGGCACACTTCAACCGTGTGCGGGCTATTCTGGATGCCAATGGGATGGCTTACAGCATCAATCCGCGCTTGGTGCGCGGCATGGATTACTACAACCTTACCGTGTTCGAATTCATCACCACGCGGCTGGGTTCGCAAGGCACGATCTGCGGCGGTGGCCGCTACGATTACCTGATCGAGCAAATTGGTGGCAAGCCTGCGCCGGCCGTTGGCTGGGCACTGGGTGTGGAGCGCGTGCTGGAGCTGCTCAAGGAGCAGGGCATGGACAAGCCCGCGCCGCAACTGGATGCTTATGCCATCGTGCCGGATGCCGCTGCCTTGCCTGCGGCCATGAAGTGCCTGCAAACCTTGCGGGCGGCAGGCGTCAGCGTGCAGATGCATGCGGGATCGGGCGACAGCATGGGCAGCATGAAATCCCAGTTCAAGCGGGCTGATGCCAGCGGGGCCGGTTATGCCCTGATTTTTGGTCCGGACGAGCTCGCACAGAATCTGGTGACTGTCAAATCCCTGCGCGATGGCAGCGGCACGCAGACGACGTGCTCCCTGGCGCAGCCGACCGACTGGGCGTCCCACCTACAATCGCGGACTTAATTGAACATACACATGGCAAATCATCTCGATCTTGAAGAACAGGAACAGCTTGACCAGCTCAAGCATTTCTGGCGGCAATACGGCAACCTGATGACTTGGGCACTGATTCTGGTGCTCGGTGCGATCGCAGGCTGGAATTTTTATCAATACTGGCAACGCAATCAGGCAACTCAGGCCGCTGCCATGTATGAGCAAATAGAACTTGCGGTGAGCTCGGGCGAGATCGCCCGGCTTGATCGTGCATTTGCCGACATGAAGGAGAAATTCCCTTCCACGACGTATGCACAGCAGGCCGGCCTGCTGGCCGCCAAGGTGTATTACGAAGCCGGCAAAACCGACGCTGCCAAATCCGCTCTGGGCTGGGTGGCCGAGAAGTCATCGGATGAGGGGTATCAGGCAATTGCCCGCCTGCGACTGGCAGGCATCATGCTCGAATCCAAGGCATACGATGATGCGCTGAAACAATTGTCAGCACCTTTCCCGGCGGACTTCAGTGCGCTGGTGGCAGATCGCAAGGGGGACGCCTACCTGTTGCAGGGTAAAAAAGCGGAGGCGGTGGCTGAATACGAGAAGGCCTACAAGGGTTTGGATGACCGGCTCGAATACCGGCGCCTGGTAGAGGTCAAGCTCAACGGACTGGGGTTGGATCCCCGCGGCAAAGCGCCTGCGTCCGTCGCCGGACAGTCGTCGGGCGGTGGAGCAACGCCGGCCGCGGATACGGCTGCAATGGAGGTCAAGAAGTGAGTTTGAATCCTTTTCCTGTGCCTGCCGTGGTCAAGCTGGTGCTGGCCACTGCTTTAGGGGCTTTTTTGTTTGGCTGCGCCAGTGGATCCGATAAACCAAAACCGGCGGAATTGACGCCCAATGCCGCGCTGATGGGCGTTCGACTGGCGTGGAGCGCCAAAATCGGGGAGATCGGCTTTCCGCTGGACGTCAAGGTGACGGGGCAGACGATTGCCATCGCCGGTTCTGACGGCACGGTGGGGTCGATTGACGCGCGCACGGGGGGCGACATCTGGCGCGCCTCTGTCGGCGCCCCGCTGGCTGCCGGTGTCGGGAGTGATGGCCGGTTTGCGGCCGTGCTGACCCGCAACAATGAGCTGGTTGTGCTGGATGCCGGGCGCGAGTTGTGGCGTCAAAAGCTTGGGGCTCAGGGTTTTACCGCGCCACTGGTGGCGGGGGGGCGTGTCTTTGTGCTTGCTGCCGATCGCGCGGTGACCGCATTTGATATCCAGTCCGGGCGCAGGCTCTGGAGTCAACAGCGTCCGGGCGAGCCCCTGGTGCTGCGCCAGGCGGGTGTCATGCTGGCAGTGGGCGATACGCTGGTTGTCGGCCTCTCCGGACGGCTTGTCGGCATGAATCCGCTCAATGGAAGCATTCGCTGGGACGCTCCCATTGCCATTCCACGCGGTACCAATGAGGTGGAGCGACTGGTGGATCTGGTGGCGCATGTCAGCCGCGAGGGCGATGTGGTCTGCGCCCGCGCTTTTCAGGCCGCCGTGGGTTGTGTCAATGCAGCGCGCGGAACGGTTTTGTGGAGCAAGCCCGCCTCCGGTTCCGAGGGCGTGAGTGGAGATGAGCGCTTTGTATTCGGTACCGAGAGTGACGGGATGATCGTGGCATGGCGGCGCGCGGACGGTGAACGCGCCTGGTCGTCCGAGCGTCTGCGCTACCGGGGTTTGACGGCGCCGTTGGCTGTGGGCCGTGCTGTTGCCGTGGGTGACGGCAGCGGACTGGTGCATTTGCTGTCGCGGGAGGATGGTTCGCCGCTGACCCGGCTGTCAACGGATGGAACAGCCATTGCTGCTGCCCCTGTGCTGGCCGGCGACACCCTGGTGGTCGTTACCCGCAGTGGCGGGATTTTTGGCTTCAAGCCCGAGTAAAACATTGGGCTCCAATCCATGAAACCTGTTTTGGCCCTGGTCGGCCGTCCCAACGTTGGCAAATCGACGCTGTTCAATCGCCTGACCAAGTCGCGCGATGCCATTGTTGCGGACTTCGCCGGGCTCACGCGCGACCGTCATTACGGCAACGGCAAGCAGGGCAAGCACGAATACATTGTCATTGATACAGGCGGATTCGAGCCGGATGCCGGCAGCGGCATCTACAAGGAAATGGCCAAGCAGACACGCCAGGCCGTGGCCGAGGCTGATGTGGTCATCTTCGTGGTCGATGCCCGGCAGGGACCGTCCTCGCAGGATCATGAGATCGCCAAATACCTGCGCCGTCTTGGCAAGCCCTGTGTACTGGCGGCCAACAAGGCCGAGGGCATGCAGGAAGGCCTGCAGCTCGGCGAGTTTTTCGAGCTCGGGCTGGGGGCGGTCAACCCCATCTCGGCGGCCCATGGACAGGGCATCCGCTCGCTGGTGGAATTGGCGCTGGAGCCGCTGAATCTGCCGGATCCGGACGAGACACAGGAGGAGGGCGACCCCGGCGTCATCAAGCTGGCGGTGGCCGGTCGTCCCAATGTGGGGAAATCCACCCTCATCAACACCTGGCTTGGCGAGGAGCGCCTGGTGGCGTTCGACCTCCCGGGCACGACGCGCGATGCCATCCGGGTGCCGTTTGAGCGCAACGGCCAGCGCTTCGAGCTGATCGATACCGCCGGGCTGCGTCGCAAGGGCAAGGTTTTCGAGGCCATCGAGAAATTTTCCGTGGTCAAGACCCTACAGGCCATCGAGTCGGCCAATGTGGTCCTGCTGCTGCTGGACGCCACACAAGGGGTGACGGATCAGGATGCCCACATTGCGGGCTACATTCTTGAGTCCGGGCGTTCCGTCGTGCTGGCGGTCAACAAATGGGATGCCGTGGACGACTACCAGCGCGAGCTCGTGCAACGCTCCATCGAAACCCGCCTGGCCTTTCTCAAGTTCGCGAAGCTGCATTTCATTTCGGCCCAGAAACGCCAGGGCCTCGGGCCACTGTGGGCTTCCATCGTCCAGGCGCACAAGGCGGCGAACTGCAAGATGTCCACCCCGATCCTGACGCGCCTGCTGCTGGAGGCGGTCCAGTTCCAGAGTCCCAAGCGTTCAGGCATGTTCCGGCCCAAGATGCGCTACGCGCACCAGGGCGGCATGAATCCCCCGGTGATCATCATCCATGGCAATTCGCTGGAACACGTCACCGACGCCTACAAGCGTTATCTGGAGGGGCGTTTTCGCAAGGAGTTTGACCTGGTGGGAACGCCGATGCGTATCGAAATGAAGACTTCCCGCAATCCTTATGCCGACAAGGATCAGGACTGACGCCTGAGTCCTGGATTTTCAGCAGCCTTATTGTGGGATTGCACATTCCATCATTCGCCGGGCGCGCTGCTGTGGTAAGGTGGCGACTTCAATAATAATTTTTGAACACGGAGAATATCGTGAGCAACAAAGGGCAGTTACTTCAGGACCCATTTCTCAACGCATTGCGTCGTGAGCATGTCCCAGTCTCGATCTACCTTGTCAATGGAATCAAATTGCAGGGCCAGATCGAATCGTTTGACCAGTATGTCGTCTTGCTGCGCAATACGGTGACGCAAATGGTCTACAAACACGCGATCTCCACCATCGTGCCAGGGCGCGCGGTGAACCTGCCGGCGCCCGAGGGCGAACCCGACGCAGCTTGAGCTGCGGGTGCCGGGCGCATTCGCCTGCATGGTGGACCCTGAAAACCCTTTCATTCGGCCTTCCACTTGACCGCTTTGCCTGATCGTCCATCTGCGCCAACCATACTGGTCGGGGTTGATTTCGGCTTGCCTCATTTTGACGGTGAACTGGAAGAGCTGGGCTTGCTGGCCGAAACGGCAGGCCTGACGCCGGTTGCGCGCATCACGTGCAAACGCAAGGCGCCGGACGCGGCCTTGTTCGTGGGTAGCGGAAAAGCCGATGAAATCAAGCTTCTCGCGGCCCAGCATGGCGCGACTGAGGTGCTCTTCGATCAAAGCCTGAGCCCGGCCCAACAGCGCAATCTTGAGCGCCATCTCGGCTTGCCCGTCAATGACAGGACGCTGCTGATTCTGGAGATATTCGCCCAGCGGGCCCGTAGCCATGAGGGCAAACTGCAAGTTGAACTGGCGCGTCTGCAATACGTCAGCACCCGGCTGGTGCGACGCTGGTCCCACCTGGAGCGCCAGACCGGCGGCGCGGGGCTGCGCGGCGGCCCGGGTGAAAAGCAGATCGAGCTGGACCGCCGCATGATCAATGAGGCCATCAAGCGGACCAAGGAGCGCTTGACGAAAGTCAAGCGCCAGCGGCAGACCCAGCGACGGCAAAGAGAGCGCCGTGATGCCTTCAACATCTCCCTGGTCGGTTATACCAATGCCGGCAAATCCACGCTGTTCAATGCCCTGGTCAAAGCCCGGGCGTATGCCGCCGACCAGTTGTTTGCCACGCTGGACACGACAACGCGCCAGCTTTACCTTGGCGAGGCGGGCCGTTCGGTCTCGCTGTCCGATACGGTGGGTTTCATCAGGGATTTGCCGCACGGGCTGATTGACGCCTTTCAGGCCACCTTGCAGGAGGCGGTGGACGCCGACTTGCTGCTGCATGTGGTGGATGCCGCCAATCCGAACTACCCGGAGCAGATCGCCGAGGTCCAGCGCGTGCTTGGCGAGATCGGTGCGGCCGACATTCCACAAGTGTTGGTGTTTAATAAACTGGATGCTCTTGAAAAAGAGCATTGGCCGCTGCAACTCGAGGACGTGTTTGATCTGAATGGCGTTCCAACGCCGCGCCTGTTCGTCAGTGCCAGGCAGGGTGAGGGGCTCCAGGCATTGCGACAGCTGCTGGCACGCAGGGTCAGTGCCAGCATGCCGGCCGATGCAGGGGTTGAGGATCATTCCCTTGAGATTCATGAGGCTGCTCCCTGATTGGGCACAATCCGGTAACGATACACAAGAGAAGATGCGATGAAACTTCAATCACGAGCCTTGGGCTGGACTGCCTTGTCGGGCCGAATCAGGGGCATGTTCAATCTGAATGATCCCCGATGGGGACGTGGGGACGACAAGCCCGCGGACGCCAGCAAGCCCGAGCCATCCCGGCCGGAAGGCGATGCGCCAGTTCCGCCGCCTCCGAATGGCAACGGCCGGGGACCGGGCCGGGGACCCAATCAGGGGCCGCCGGATCTGGATGAGCTCTGGCGCGACTTCAACCGCAAACTGGGGAGCCTGTTTGGTGGCGCCAGGAACACGGGCCGCGGCAACGGACCTGGCGGCCTGGGCGGCGGCAATGGCAAGGGCGGGGGCTTTCAGCCCGACCTGAAGAACGCCGGCATCGGCATCGGCCTGATCGCCGCGGTGGTCGTGCTGATCTGGCTGGGGACCGGATTTTTCATTGTCCAGGAAGGCCAGCAGGCCGTCATTACCCAGTTTGGCAAGTACAAGTCCACGGTGGGCGCTGGTTTCAACTGGCGGTTGCCTTATCCCATCCAGCGCCATGAGCTGATCTTCGTGACGCAGATCCGCTCCGTGGACGTGGGGCGCGACACGGTGATCAAGGCGACCGGTTTGCGCGAGTCGGCGATGCTGACCGAGGATGAGAACATTGTCGAGATCAAGTTTGCTGTGCAGTATCGGCTCAACGATGCACGGGCCTTCCTGTTCGAAAGCAAAAATCCCGCTGAAGCCGTGGTGCAGGCGGCCGAGACCGCGGTCCGGGAAGTGGTCGGCAAGATGCGCATGGATTCGGCGCTGTCCGAAGAGCGCGATCAGATCGCGCCGCGGGTGCGCGCGCTAATGCAAAACATTCTTGACCGTTACAAGGTCGGCATTGAAGTGGTCGGCATCAATCTCCAGCAGGGCGGCGTGCGCCCGCCGGAGCAGGTGCAGGCCGCGTTTGACGATGTGCTCAAGGCCGGGCAGGAGCGCGAACGCGCGAAGAACGAGGCGCAAGCCTACGCCAACGATGTGATTCCCCGGGCCATTGGCTCGGCCTCGCGCCTGAAGGAAGAGGCGCAGGGCTACAAGGCGCGCATCGTGGCGCAGGCGCAGGGTGATGGCCAGCGTTTCCGGTCCGTTCTGACCGAATACCAGAAGGCGCCGCAGGTGACGCGCGACCGCCTGTACCTGGAGTCGATGCAGCAAATCTACGGCAACGTCACCAAGGTGCTGGTCGATTCGCGCCAGGGCTCCAACCTGCTGTATTTGCCGCTGGACAAGATCATGCAAATGAGCGCGACCGGTGCCGCGGAGGCCGGCGCCCCGCCCGCCGCTGCAACACCAGCCACTCCGGCAGCTCCGGCTGCCCTGCCAAATGATTCACGCGCCCGGGATGCCCGCACGCGTGATCGCGATTCACGTTAGGAGCCCGGAATGAACAGGCTTGGTTTTATTTTTTCTTCGCTGCTGGTGCTGCTGGCGCTGGCGAGCTCCATGCTGTTTGTCGTGGATCAGCGGCAGTTTGGCGTGGTGTATGCTCTTGGACAGATCAAGGACGTCATCACCGAACCCGGTTTGAATTTCAAGCTGCCGCCGCCGTTCCAGAATGTGAGCTACATCGACAAGCGTCTTTTGACACTGGACAGCACCGATACGGAACCCATGTTGACGGCCGAAAAACAGCGTGTCGTGATCGACTGGTACGTGCGCTGGCGGGTGACGGACCCGCTGGCGTACATCCGCAACGTGGGGCTGGATGAGTCGGCGGGCGCCAGCCAGCTCAATCGCGTGGTGCGCAACGCCTTTCAGGAAGAGATCAACAAGCGCACGGTCAAGGAACTGCTGTCGCTCAAGCGCGAGGCCCTGACGGCGGATGTCAAGGCCGAAGTGCTGGAGAAGGTGCGCGGCGCCAAGCCCTGGGGCGTGGACGTGGTCGATGTCCGCATCACGCGGGCCGATTACGTCGATGCCATCACCGAGTCGGTGTACCGGCGCATGGAGGCCGAGCGCAAGCGGGTGGCCAATGAGCTGCGCTCCACCGGCGCGGCCGAGGGCGAGAAAATCCGGGCCGATGCCGACCGGCAGCGCGAGATCACGATCGCCAACGCCTACCGGGACGCCCAGAAGATCAAGGGCGAGGGCGATGCCGAGGCAGCACGCATTTACGCCGAGGCGTTTGGCCGGGATCCCCAGTTTGCCCAGTTTTACCGCAGCCTGGAAGCCTACAAGGCCAGCTTTAGCAAAAAGGGCGATGTGATGGTGCTCGACCCCTCTTCCTCGGAGTTCTTCAAGGTGTTCCGTGGCAGCACCACCGCGACGCCCTCCAAGAAGTAAGGTTTGAGCAGCGAAACGTTCTGGCAGGCCCTGGCCCTCGTCCTGGTGATCGAGGGCCTGTTGCCATTCCTGTCGCCCACCGCCTGGCGCCGGATGTTCGCGCAGATCCTGCAGTTGCAGGACGGACAAATCCGCTTCTTCGGGCTGTGCAGCATCCTGGCGGGTGCTTTATTGATGTGGTGGCTTCTGCCTTGAAGATGACCGGGCTCCAAGCCCGGTAAAATCGCCGTTTTAACAGCCCCCGAATTCACATGTCTGCCTGGGTCCTGCCGGATCACATTGCCGATGTCTTGCCGTCCGAAGCGCGGCACATCGAAGAACTACGTCGAGACCTGCTGGACATGGCGCGCTGCTATGGCTACGAGCTGGTCATGCCGCCGCTGCTCGAGCACCTCGAATCCCTGCTCACCGGCACGGGCGAGGCGCTTGACCTGCAAACCTTCAAGCTGGTGGACCAGCTCTCCGGGCGGATGATGGGCTTGCGTGCCGACAGCACGCCCCAGGTCGCCCGCATCGACGCCCACCTTCTCAACCGCAGGGGTGTGACCCGTTTGTGCTACTGCGGCCCGGTGCTGCACACGCGCCCGGCCGGGCCGCATGCCACCCGCGAGCCGCTCCAGTTTGGCGCTGAACTCTATGGCCACGCCGGGCTGGAGGCCGATCTGGAGGTCTTGCTGCTGGCACTGGACGGCCTCAAGGCGGTCAAGGCGCCCTCGCTGGGGGTGGACATGGCCGACGTGCGCATTGTGAGCGCGCTGCTGGCCGGCGTGTCCGTGACGGCCGAGGTGCTGGCGCAGATCCATGCGGCGCTGGCGGCCAAGGACGCCAGCGAGCTGGCGCTGTTGACCCGGGATTTTCCGCCAGCCTCTCGCCAGGGCTTGCTGGCGCTGGTGCGGCTCTATGGTGACGAGAAGGTGCTGGCCGAGGCCGAAAAAGTGCTTCCGGCCTTGCCAGCCGTGCGTGAGGCGCTATCAAATTTGAAGTGGCTCGCGGGGCATCTGGAGGATGTCCGTGTCACCTTCGATCTGGCCGATTTGCGTGGCTACGCCTATTACAGCGGCGTGCGGTTTGCGGTTTATGCGCCTGGCGCCAGCGATGCGCTGGTGCGCGGCGGCCGTTATGACGAAGTCGGCGCGGTGTTCGGCCGCAATCGTCCGGCCGTGGGCTTCAGTCTGGACATCAAGGCGCTGGTGAGCGTGGTGGCCCCGCGGCCGCTGCGGGCTGCGATTCGCGCCCCCTGGAGCGAAGCCGCTGAGCTGCGCCAAGCCATTGCATCCTTGCGGGGCCGGGGCGAGACCGTGGTCTGCGTGCTGCCTGGCCATGAGAGTGAAATCGATGAGTTCCATTGCGATCGCGAGCTGATTCAGGTCGCGGGGCAGTGGGTCGTGAAAGCCATATAGCGCCGGCATCGCTTGGATGCGAGCGGGCCTGGACTGAAACATTGTTTTGAGAAATTCGAGATGAAGATAACCAAAGGACGTAATGTCGTTGTCGTGGGCACCCAGTGGGGCGACGAGGGCAAGGGCAAGCTGGTGGACTGGCTGACCGAGAGCGCACAGGGCGTGGTGCGCTTCCAGGGCGGCCACAACGCGGGCCACACGCTGGTCATCAACGGCGTCAAGACGGCATTGCACCTGATTCCCAGCGGCATCATGCGCCCGGGTGTGAAGTGCTACATCGGCAACGGCGTGGTGCTGTCGGCGGCCAAGCTGTTCGAGGAGATCGAGGGGCTGGAGAGGGCCGGTGTCGAGGTGCGTTCGCGCCTTCGCATCAGCGAGGCCTGCCCGCTGATCCTGCCCTTCCACGCCGCGCTCGACGTGGCGCGCGAAGCCGCGCGCGAGCAGGGCGGCACCGAGAAGATCGGCACCACGGGCCGCGGCATCGGTCCGGCCTACGAGGACAAGATCGCTCGCCGTGCCCTGCGCGTGCAGGACCTGAAGTACCCCGAGCGCTTTGCCGCCAAGCTGCGTGAGTTGCTGACGCTGCACAACCACATGCTCACCACTTTCCTGGGCTCGAAAAATTTCAGCTTCGGCGATTCCTTCAAGCCCTACATGCGGGATGGCGAGGTGCAGTTCGACGCGGTCTACAACGAGGCCATGCGCCACGCCGAACTGCTCATGCCCATGATGGCCGACGTTTCGCGTGAGCTCAATGACGCCAACGGCAAGGGGGCCAATTTGCTGTTTGAAGGCGCCCAGGGCACGCTGCTGGATGTGGACCACGGCACCTACCCTTACGTCACCTCCAGCAACTGCGTGGCCGGCAATGCCGCCGCCGGCTCGGGCGTGGGCCCGGGCATGCTGCACTACATCCTGGGCATCACCAAGGCGTATTGCACCCGCGTGGGCGGCGGTCCGTTCCCGACCGAACTGGACTGGGAGACGCCGGGCACACCGGGCTACCACATGAGCACGGTGGGGGCCGAGAAGGGCGTGACCACCGGCCGCTCGCGCCGCTGCGGCTGGTTTGATGCCGCCTTGCTCAAGCGCTCGGCGCAGGTCAACGGCCTCTCGGGCCTGTGCATCACCAAGCTCGATGTGCTCGATGGCATCAAGGAGCTGCTGCTGTGCACCGGCTATGAGCTGGACGGTCAAATAATTGACATCCTGCCCATGGGCGCGGACGACATTTCCCGCTGCAAGCCGATTTACGAGACCCTGCCCGGCTGGAGCGAGAGCACGGTGGGCGTGACGCAGCATGACAAGCTGCCGCTCAATGCCCGGCTGTACCTGCAGCGCATCGCGCAGGTGACGGGTGTTCCCATCGACATGATTTCGACCAGTCCTGACCGCGATCACACCATCCTGATGCGCCACCCCTATATCGCGGAATAACGCAAAACCTGATGAGAAATCAGCCTTTAGCCCTTGTCAGACGGTCGTAGCAAGCTATAAATTCAGGAGCAATACCATGTTGACGGAAGACGGCAAGCATTTGTATGTGAGCTATGACGAGTACCACAACCTGATTGAAAAACTGGCCATCAGGATTCATCAGTCGGGCTGGGAGTTCGACACCATCCTGTGCCTGGCCCGCGGCGGCATGCGCCCGGGCGACATCCTCTCGCGCATTTTCAACAAGCCGCTGGCGATCATGTCCACCAGCTCCTACCGGGCGGATGCGGGCAAGTTGCAGGGGCATCTGGACATCGCGCGCTTCATCACCACACCCAAGGGCGAAATTGCCGGGCGGGTGCTGCTGGTGGATGATCTGGCGGATTCGGGGCACACGCTCAAGGCCGTGATGGCCCTGCTCAAGGGCAACTATTCCTCCATCACCGAGCTGCGCAGCGCCGTGCTCTGGACCAAGGCGCTGTCGACCTTTGCGCCCGACTACTCGGTGGAATTCCTGCCCACCAACCCCTGGATTCACCAGCCTTTCGAGAGCTATGACACCCTGAGGCCCGCCCAGTTGCTGCAAAAGTGGAAAGTTTGAGTGCCGGGAATCCATCATGCGGGATATCGCCACTGAACTGATTCACCACCCCTACACGCCGCCCGAGGGTTTTGTGGCGCCACAGCCGGGCGTGTTCAAGGCGTCCACGGTGATATTCCCCAGCGTCGCGGCCATGCGCAGCCGCGAGTGGAAAGACAAGACGGGCTACACCTACGGCCTGCACGGCACCCCCACCACCTATCTGCTGGAGGAGCGCCTGTGTACGCTCGAAGGCGGCCGCCAGTGCGTGCTGCTGCCCAGCGGGCTGGCCGCCATCGCCAACGTGGCGCTGGCCCTGCTCAAGGCCGGTGACGAGGTGCTGATACCCGACAACGCCTATGGCCCGAACAAGGCGCTGGCCGAAGGCGAACTCAAGAACTGGGGCATCACGCACCAGCTCTATGACGCCATGAACCCGCAGGACCTGGCCGGCAGGATCAGCGGCAAGACCAAGCTGGTCTGGCTGGAAGCGGCGGGTTCGGTGACGCTGGAGTTTCCCGACCTGCGTGAACTCGTGCGCATCTGCCGCGGCAAAAGCGTTCTCACGGCGCTGGACAACACCTGGGGGGCGGGGCTGGCGTTCCGGCCGTTTGCGCTGGAACCGGGCCTGGGCGTCGACATCTCGGTGCACGCATTGACCAAATACCCCAGCGGCGGTGGCGATGTGCTCATGGGCAGCGTCATCACGCAAGACGAGGCGCTGCACATCCAGATCAAGCTGACCCATATGCGCCTGGGCCTGGGCGTGGGCGCCAATGACGTGGAGGCCGTGCTGCGCTCCCTGCCGAGCCTGGCGCTGCGTTACCGTTCGCACGATGCGGCCGCGCGCGAACTGGCCCGCTGGTGCCAGGGCCGCGCGGAGTTCGCGCAAGTGCTGCACCCGGCCTTGCCGCAGTCGCCCGGACACGCGCACTGGCAGGGCTTGTGCCGGCCCGAGGCGGGCGGGGCGGCCGGGCTGTTCAGCGTGATAGTGCGCCCGGAATACGACGCCGCGCGGGTTGACGCGTTTTGCGATGCGCTGCGGTTGTTCAAGCTGGGATACAGCTGGGGTGGTCCCATGAGCCTGGTTGTGCCCTACGACCTGGCTTCCATGCGCAAACCCTGGCCGCCGCACCTGGCGCGCGGCACGCTGGTGCGCTTCTCGGTCGGACTGGAGTCGGCCGCCGATTTGCAGGCCGACCTGGCGCAGGCATTGCGGGCCCTGGGTTAGTGTTTTCCTGAGTAGCCAGGCGGGGGGTGTTTGGGTAGTCTGCGCCCATGACCCATTCCCCAAGTCCACCTGCTTCCCATGCGCCGACGGCTGATGCCGAGGCCTTTCAGTCTCCGGCCACGGATCCCGCGCCCTATGTGCCGCCGCCGATCGAGGGACCCCGGCGGCAGATCATCGCGCTGCGCTGGTCGGACCCGTTTCGCTGGCTGGCACGAGGCTGGCGTGATCTGGCGGCTGAAATGGGCATCACCCTTTTTTATGGCATCAGCTTCTGGGTGATGGCCCTGACGCTGGGCGCCGTGTTTCGCAACCGGCCCGAGTACACCATGTCGATTGCGTCGGGCTGCCTGCTGGTGGGCCCGTTTCTCGCGATGGGCCTGTATGAGGTGAGCCGGCGGCGCGAACGCGGCCTTAGCCCCGATCTGGGCTCGTCCCTGACCTGCTGGGATTCGCATGTGCGCAGCATGGGCATGCTGGTGCTGGTGCTCATCGTTCTGGAGCTGCTCTGGGGCCGGGCGTCCCTGGTGGTGTTTGCCGTGTTCTTCAACACGGGCATGCCATCGACCACCGGCGTCATCCAGGCCATTTTCAGTCCGGAAAACTGGGAGTTTGTCGCCGTCTACCTGCTGGTCGGCGGTGTGTTTGCGGGGCTGGTGTATGCCATTGCGGTGGTATCCATCCCCATGATCCTGGACCGTGACACCGATGCCATTTCGGCCGCCATCACCAGCATCCAGGTGGTCTATGAGAACACCGGCGTCATGCTGCTGTGGGGCTTGCTGCTTACCGCCCTGGTGGCCCTGGCCTTGCTTCCCTGGGGGCTGGGTTTGCTGCTGGTGGGCCCCTGGCTCGGGCATGCCAGCTGGCATGCGTACCGCGGTTCCGTGCGATGGATCGAGGAGGCGGGTGACAGCGCCGGCGCCGCCTGATGAAAAAAAGCGAAATTGAAATCCAATCGGCTGGTCACGAACTGGTAAAGTGGCTCCATTAACCTGAAAGCATACTTTGGCTACTCCCAATTACGGATACGAAAAACGGCAGAAAGAACTGGCCAAGAAGCGCAAGAAAGAAGAAAAGCTCAGAAGCAAGACGGAGCGCAAGGTGGGCGGGGCGCCCGGCGAGGACGCAACGCATCAGGAAGGTGACGCGTCCGACCCGGCGGCACCGCTACCGGACGCGCCGACTCAGAGCTGACGGATTGCCTCGAGCCTTGACGCGTGGCGTGCCGCTGGCGGGCGCTGCAGCCGTAGACGCAGCGCCGGGTCTTGCAGGCTCAGGCGGCGGCTGTCACCAGTGTTTGCGCTAATTCGCGCATGGCCCTGGCTGACCGGTCGTCGGGCGCTATGGTTTTTGCAGCGGAAAAGTGGCGGAAGTTGCGCTGCATGGACTGCAGATACACCGGGTCGTAGTGCTGCGTCAGGAGCTCGCGCACCACGGGCTCGATGCGACCGGCGCGCACCGACGCTTTCCAGGCTCCCACCACGGCTTTGCCCCGGATCTCTGTGAGTGCATCCAGACGGTCGCAAAACGTCTCGACATGACGCACGAAGAAATCATAATCCTCCATCAGCAGGCCGACGCGTTCCTCGTCGGGCAGCACCAGGTTCAGGCACGCGCTGGCGCGCATGGCCTCGATCAGCGAGGCCGGCACGGCAACGTTGCCGACCTTCTTGCTCTCGCTTTCCACAAACACCGGACGGGCCGGATCAAAACGGCGCAGCGCGTCCCACACCAGGGTGTCGAACCGTTTTTGCGAGGGCTGCGCCTGCCCGGGAATGGCGCCCAGCACCGAGCTGCGGTGGCTCGCCAGTGCTTCCAGGTCGAGCACCTGGGCGCCAGCGGCGGCCAGGGCGTGCAACAGGCGCGTCTTGCCCGAGCCGGTGGTGCCGCAGATCACCCGCCAGTCAAACGCCGCCGCCAGCCGCGGCAGGTCCTGTGTCACGGCGTTGCGAAACGCCTTGTAGCCGCCTTCCACCAGCGTGACGCGAAAGCCGATCTGGTCCAGGATGAGCGCCAGTGCGCCGCTGCGCTTGCCGCCGCGCCAGCAGTAGGCCAGCGGTGCCCAGTCCTTCGGTTTGTCGAGCACCTCGCGCTCGATATGGGCCGAGATATTGCGCGCCGCCATGGCCGCGCCCCGTTTTCGGGCTTCAAACGCGCTGATCTGCTTGTACGTCGTGCCCACCAGACGCCGCTCCTCGTTATGGAGCGTGGGCCAGTTCACGGCCCCGGGCAGATGATCCTCGGCGTATTCGTCCTCGCTGCGGGCATCGATGACCGTGTCGAACTCGTCGAGGCGGCGCAGCACTTCATCGGCGCTCAGGATGGTCAGGCTCATTTCAGCAGCTTCTTCAGTTCAGGCCACACATTGTTGAGCATGACGGGATGCGCCTCGGCCACAGGGTGAATGCGGTCGGGCTGGAACAGGCGGATGGCGTCAGGCGCATCAGCCACGCCCTTGAGGAAAAACGGCACCAGCGCGGCCCGGTTCGTCTTGGCGACGGTTTTGACCAGGCTGGCGAAGCGGTCGGAATAATCCTGGCCATAGTTGGGCGGCACCTGCATGCCGATCAACAGCACCCTGGCGCCGGCTTTTTGTGCCATCTGTGTCATCTGGCTGAGGTTGTCCTGGGTCGATTGCAGGGACAGGCCGCGCAGCGCGTCGTTGGCGCCGAGCTCGATGACCACATGCGTGGGCCGGTGTTGCGCTAGCAGGGCGGCCAGCCGGGAGCGGCCGCCCGAGGTCGTGTCGCCACTGATGCTGGCATTGATCACTCGGGCGTCTTTCTTTTCCGCCGCCAGCCGCTGCTCGAGCAAGGCGACCCAGCCGCTGCCGCGTTTGAGGCCATACTCGGCACTCAGGGAATCGCCTAGGATCAGGATGGTCTGGCGTGGATGGGCTGCCATGGGTCCCTCGGCCGCGCCGGATATCCCCGCAGCGGCAGCCAGTATGCTGGCCGCGATAAAGTGTCGTCGATACAAAGAAAGCCTCATGTCTGATTCAATGATTGCAGTGGAGCATGTTTTCAAGTCCGTCACCGACTCCACCGGGACGCTCGACATTTTGCGCGATATTGACTTCGTTCTTCAAACCAGGGAAACCGTCGCCATCGTCGGCGCCTCGGGATCCGGCAAAAGCACGCTGCTGTCCATCATCGCCGGCCTGGACACGCCGACCCGCGGCACGGTGCGGCTGGCCGGGCAGGATCTGTTTGCCATCGACGAGGACGAGCGCGCGGCGCTGCGGGCGCAGAAAGTGGGTTTTGTCTTCCAGAGCTTCCAGCTCCTGGGCAACCTCACGGCACTGGAAAATGTGATGCTGCCGCTGGAACTGGCCGACAGAAAGGATGCCCGCAAGGCCGCCACCGAGATGCTGGCCCGCGTGGGACTGTCCGAACGCCTGGGCCACTACCCCAAGGTCCTGAGCGGCGGCGAGCAGCAACGCGTGGCGCTGGCACGGGCCTTTGTGGTGCAGCCGGCCGTGCTGCTGGCGGACGAGCCCACCGGCAGCCTGGATTTCGCCACCGGCGAGAAGGTGATGGCGCTGATGTTTGATCTCAACCGGGAACTGGGCACGACGCTGGTGCTGGTGACGCATGACAAGGCGATTGCCGAGCGCTGCGAGCGGCGGATTGTGATTGAGGCGGGGCGAGTCCTGAGTTCCACGGAAACTTATTAAGCGGCCATTTTTACCTTTGGCCGCCGTGGGATATTCACGAGTAGCTACAAAAACAGTAGCGAGTGAGATACCTCGCGCAAGGCGGGCGGCGTGGCTTTCGGACTCCGGCCCACGCTCGCGGGCGGCTGGACTGGCAAGCCACCGTGACTGCGCCAATACCATTGTTGGCACGCATACTCTGTGACGGCCGCGAATGGGGCCTGCGTTCGAAAGCCCCACCACCCGCCTTCAGGAAGGAAGTGGTGCCGCCTTGGTGTACCAAATCACCGGGTTGGAGTCATTGATGCCGGGGTCGCCAATCTCAGGTTAAGAAAGTAGGCCGTCTTGGGCTGGTGGATTGGGTGTCCGTGCGGCGGCCCCATTCGCGGTTGCCACAGAGCCAGCTAGCCGGTTCAGTCGTTTAAGCGGCAATCGCTGTTAACCAGAAACATCCGTCCGCGAGGTGGGCCAGAGAACGGATACCCGGTCCGCCAGCCTGCCCACCCGCAGGCGTCCGGCAACCCGCGATAATCATCATATGTCCTCCCCCAAAGTCCTTTTCGGCTTCCACGCCGTGGGCGTGCGCCTCAAAACCGCGCCCAAATCCATCATTGAAATCTATTACGAACCGACGCGGCGCGATGCCCGCATGCGCCAGTTTCTGGAAAAGGTCAACGAGGCCGGGGTGCGCCTGATCGAGGCCGATGGCCTGCGCCTGGCCAAGCTGTGCGGCAGCCACGGCCACCAGGGCGTGGCGGCGCGGGTCGAAGCCGTGGCACAGGTCAAGTCGCTGGACGACCTGCTCGACAGCATCAGTGAACCGCCCCTGCTGCTGGTGCTCGACGGCGTGACCGATCCGCACAACCTGGGGGCCTGCCTGCGCGTGGCCGACGGGGCTGGCGCGCATGCCGTGAGCGCGCCCAAGGACCATGCGGTGGGCGTCAACGCAACGGTGGCCAAGGTGGCCAGTGGCGCGGCCGAGACGGTGCCCTACTTCATGGTGACCAATCTGGCGCGCACGCTGGGCGAGCTCAAGGAGCGCAACATCTGGTGCATCGGCACCAGCGACGATGCGCCCAAAACCGTCTACCAGGTCGATCTCAAGGGGCCGGTGGCCCTGGTGCTGGGGGCCGAAGGGGAGGGCATGCGCCAGCTCACCCGCAAAACCTGCGACGAGCTGGTGAGCATTCCCATGAAAGGCGCCGTCGAGAGCCTGAACGTGTCGGTGGCCAGCGGCGTGTGCCTGTATGAAGCGCTAAGACAGCGCGGCTGAAATCGGGGAATGGATGGCTGCCGACCACCCTGTTGACAAGAAAACGGGCCTGCATCCGGATGTGTTCAAGCTCGGCCTGGTGAGCTTGCTGACCGATCTCAGTTCCGAGATGATTTTCTCGGTCTTCGCGATTTTTTTCACAACGGTTGCCGGGGCCTCGACGGCCTTGCTGGGGCTAATCGAGGGTTTTGCGGACTTTTCCGCCTCCTCGTTGAACTACTTCGCCGGCTGGCTGTCGGACCGAAGCGGAAAACGCAAGGTCTTTGCCCTGCTCGGCTATGGCTTCTCCACGCTGGCCAAGGTTATTTTGCTGGTCACCAGTTCCATCGTCGGCCTGAGCATCTTTCGTGTCATTGAGCGGCTGGGCAAGGGTTTTCGCGGGCCGCCGCGTGATGCCTGGCTCTCGGCAGTGGCCGGTCAAAAGGCCAGGGGGTATTCGTTTGGCGTGCACAAGGCGCTGGACAAGTCCGGCGCCATCCTCGGCCCCTTGGCGGCATATGGCCTGCTGACGTGGCTGGGGGATACCCGCTCGACGTATCTGACGCTGTTCTGGGTGGCGCTCGTTCCCGCCATCCTCAGCATCGCGGTGCTGGGTTTCATCAAGGATCAGCCCGGGGTGCCGCACCAGCGGGAAAACATGTTCGACACATGGAAGACCCTGAGTCCGGGGTTCAAGCGCTACCTGGTCCCGGCAGGCATCTTCTCGCTGGCCTATTTCAGCTTCGGCTTCCTGCTGCTGCGCGCGCACGGCGTCGGTTTTGCCGTCAAGGACATCGTGCTGCTGTATGCCTTGTTCAACATCGCGTGTGTTGTCGTGGCGCCGCTCGCGGGCAAGCTGGGCGACCGCTGGGGCCGGCCGCGCGTCATCCTGCTGGGCTACCTGATCTATCTTTTGATGAGTCTGGGTTTCGCGGGGGCGACCGAGAAATGGCATGTGATCGCGCTGTTCGTCGTCTTTGGCGTGTTCTATGCGATCGACGAGGCGCAAAGCAAGGCCTTCATCGCGGACATGGAGCTGGAACGGCGCGCGTCCGCGATCGGTGTCTACAATTTTCTGACGGGCATCATTTACCTGCCTGCCTCGCTGCTGGCCGGCGCCTTGTGGGTCATGAGCCCGGTCATCGTTTTCCTGGTGGCGGCAAGCCTCAGCCTCGCCGCGATGATGGCGTTCCTTATCCTGCGGCCGGCGCAGCCGCGACCTCTTTGATCAACCGGGCTGAGCGGCGGCCGCGTGCTGTGTCAGATGCATGCGTGCAAGCAGTCCATCGGCTACACCACGCCGTACCAGCCCAGCAGTCCGCCGGCCGCGAGCAGCCACAGCAGGTGCAGCCGGGTGCGCCAGACGAGCAGGGCGGCGACCACGGTGAGCAGCCACAGCGGCCAGTCCTGCGCCGGGTTGCTGTGGACACTGGCCAGAATCCAGGCGGTGGCGATCAGCAAGGCAATCACAATTGGCGCCATGCCCTGCTTGAAAGCGCGAACGGCACGCAGCTCCCTGTTTTCATGGCCCCAGCGCGCGGCCATGTAGGTCAGGGTGGTGCTGGGCAGCAATATGCCCAGCATGCTGACCAAGACGCCGAACAGGCCGGTCAGCATGCCCCCCGCGTTCATTCCGACATTCCAGCCCATGAGGGCGATGAACAGCACGTTGGGCCCCGGGGCGGCTTGTGCAATGGCAATGGAGGCATTGAATTGCGAATCGGTCAGCCAATGCTGCTCATCCACCAGGAAGCGGTGCATGTCGGGTGCGGTGGTGATCGCGCCACCCACGGCCAGCAAGGACAGCGACAGGTAATGCGCAAACAGGGTGAACCAGTCGCTCCAGTCCAGGTGCAGATGCAGGGCCTCGCTCATGCGCCAAGCTTGCGGTAGGTCAGCCCGCAGGCCACGGAGCCCAGCCCCAGCAGCACATAGACCAGCGGCCAGCGCAGCAGCGCGATGGCTACAAAGCAGAGTGCGCCCAGGCCCACGCACGTGGCCAGGCCCAGCGGGTTGTTCTTCAATGCCCCGAACAGCTTGAGTCCCGTGGCGGCGATCAGGCCGGCGGCCACGGCGGCCATGCCGCGCAGGGCACCCGCCACACCCGGATGACTGGCGATGTTGGCGTAGACCACGGCCAGCACCAGCACCAGCGCCAGCGGCACCGTCAGCATGCCGGCGAGCGCGGTCAGGGCGCCGGGCAGGCCAAAATAGCGATTGCCGATCATGAGCGACAGGTTCACCACGTTCGGGCCGGGCATGATTTGCGCCACGGCCCAATCCTCCACGAATTCCTCGCGCGTCATCCAGCGTTTTTTTTCCACCAGTTCATGCTGCACCACGGCCAGCACGCCGCCAAAGCCCTGCAGGGCCAGCCAGGTGAATGACACAAAAAGATCGCGCAGGGAGCGAGGTTGCGGGCGCTGTTCCATCAAGGGCTTTTGCATGCGTCAATTATCGCGGTTTGCCCGCCTGCCTGCAGAGGTCAAACCGACATTCCGCCGGACACCTCGATGACTGCGCCGTTGATGTAGCTGGCTTCGTCGCTCGCCAGGAAGGCGTAGACGCTGGCGATTTCCTCGGGCTGGCCCAGGCGCTTGAGTGGCACGCGCGCGGCCATGTCCTGCATCACCTTCTCGGGAATGGTGTCCAGGATGGGGGTGACGATAAAGCCTGGCGCGACGGCATTCACGCGCACTCCCTTGGGGCCGAGCTCGCGGCTCCAGGTCTTGGTGAAGCCGATGACGCCGAACTTGCTGGCGGCATAGTTGGTCTGGCCGAAGTTGCCATAGATGCCCACCACCGAACTGGCATTGAGGATCACGCCGCTGCCTTGCGCCACCATGGTGTCGGCCACGGCCTGGGCGCAGTGGAAGACGCCGCGCAGGTTGACGTCAATCACGCGGTCAAACTGTTCCAGCGTCATTTTCTGCAGGCGCGCATCCTGGGTGATGCCGGCATTGTTCACCAGCACGTCGATGCGGCCAAACTTCGCCTTGACCTGCGCCACCACGGCGTCAACCATCTCGCGCCGGGTCACGTCCATCACAAAACCTTCGGCCTCGGCACCCAGCGCCCGGCATTGCGCCACGGCGGCATCGACGCCGGCCTGCTTCACGTCGCAGACGATGACGATGGCCCCTTCACGCGCGAACTTGAGGGCCGTGGCCAGACCGATGCCCTGGGCGGCACCGGTGATCAGGCTGACTTTGCGGGCAAGGCGGGGGGTGTAATGAATGGATGAGGCGGCGGTCGGTGTGGCGGACATGGGGGAAAAGAGAGTGGATTGAAATCGATGCGGCAGTTTACACAGGCGCCGTGACAGCTCAGACCAGGCGCTTCAAGGTCCGGATGACGGTCCCGGCGAGTTTGCCGTAGGGCGGCCGCAGCAAGCCGGTGCCCGACAGGCTGGATTGTTCAAACACGGGCTTGTCCTTGGAGAACAGGCGAAAACCGTAGTCTCCATGGTAGGCGCCACTGCCGCTGTCGCCGACGCCGCCAAACGGCAGGTTCTCCTGGGCAACGTGCAGCAGGGTGTCGTTGATCGTCACCCCGCCGGAGATGGTTTCTCGCAGCACCTGGTCGCGATGGGCGGAGTCCTTGCCAAACCAGTACAGGGCCAGCGGGCGTGGCCGTGCGTTGATGAATTCAATAGCCTCATCCAGTGTCTCGTAGGTCAGCACGGGCAGCAGGGGGCCGAAGATTTCCTCCTGCATGATGCTCATGCTGGCAGTCACCTCCAGCAGCAGGGTGGGACGCATCTTGCGCGTTGTGGTGGTGGCGACTTCGGCGTCCGGATTGATCTCCATGACGCGCGCGCCCTTGGCCCGCGCGTCCTCCATCAGTCCGCTGAGCCGGCCATGGTGGCGGGCGTTGACGATGCTGGTGTAGTCGGGGTTGTGCTCCAGTGTCGGGTACATCTGCCGCGTGGCCTGCGTGAAGGCCTGGACAAAGGCCTGCAATTGCGCGGCGGGCACCAGGGCGTAATCCGGTGCAATGCAGGTCTGCCCGGCATTGAACAGTTTGCCGGCCGCAATCTTGCGGGCGGCGTCCACCAGGTCGCAGCTCGTGTCCACGATCACCGGGGACTTGCCGCCGAGTTCGAGGGTAACCGGTGTCAGGTTGGCCGCCGCGGCCGCGCCGACGTGCCGCCCCACGGCCGTGGAGCCGGTAAAGAACAGGTGATCAAACGGTAGGCGCACAAATTCCTTCGCCACGTCGGCGTCGCCGGTCACCACGGCGCATTCGTCGGCGGCAAAGTGCTCGTCCATGATGCGGGCCAGCAGGGCGGAAAACCCGGGCGTGAGCTCGCTGGGCTTGATCAGCACCCGGTTGCCTGCGGCGAACGCCGCCACCGCCGGCGCGATGGCCAGCTGCAGCGGGTAGTTCCAGGGGCTGACGATGCCGATCACGCCCAGCGGCTGGGGGATGATGCGGCTCGAGCCGGGCAGGGAATAAAACGATGTCGCAACCCGGCGTGTTTTCATCCAGCGCGGCAGATGCTTGCGGGCATGGGCAATGGCGCTCAGGACGATGAAGGTCTCGGCGATGACAGTCTCATGCCGTGACCGGTTGCCGAAGTCGGCCGAAATCGCGTCCGCGATGCGGTCCTCGTTGTCCTGCAGCGCGGTTTTGAGGCGCCTCAGGCGGGCCAGCCGTGTTGCCAGGTCCGGGAAACTGTCACGCGCGAAGGCACTGCGCTGCGCATCGAAAAGAGACCGCAGTCCGGCTGAGGATTCGAGTTGCATGGGGTTCTCTCCCTGGATGACTGGGGGCGGTTAATAAACCGGTTGATGCCGCCGGATGGCGGCCTGCACATCTTCACCCAGTGTAAAGCCCTGGCCGAAGCGGGCCGCCAGTTCATCGGCGCGCTGGATGAAAGCATCGATGCCCATGCCGTAGATGAACTGCATGGCGCCGCCGGTCCAGGCCGGAAAGCCGATGCCGAAGATCGAGCCGATGTTGGCATCGTGCACGCTGGCCAGCACGTTTTCGCTCAGGACACGAGCCGTTTCCACCGCCTGACGGTAGAGCAGGCGGTCCTTGAGGTCTTTAATGTCCCATTGGACACCGGTTTTTTCAAACAGGGTTCCAAGCTGCGGCCACAGGTATTTTTTGGCGCCCGGCGCCACCGGGTACTCATAAAAACCGCCGCCGCCGGCGCGGCCCGGGCGCTTCAGCTCCTTGACCATGCGCTCCACCAGCCGTTCGCCGGGCGTTGCGGCATAGGGCGTGCCTTGCGCGGCCAGGTCGGCCCGGGTCTGCTCCATCACATGCACGCTCAAGGAGAGCGAGGTTTCGTCCAGCACGGCCAGCGGTCCCACCGGCATGCCGCACTGGATACCGGCGTTCTCGATGGCCGCGGCCGGGATGCCTTCGCTGAGCATGGCGGCCCCCTCCATCACGAAAGTGCCGAACACGCGGCTGGTGAAAAAACCGCGCGCGTCGTTCACCACGATCGGAATCTTGCCAATGGCCTGCACATAGTCAAAGGCGCGCGCCACGGTTTCATCGTCAGTCAGTTTGCCGCGGATGATCTCCACCAGCTTCATCCTGTCCACCGGGCTGAAGAAATGGATGCCGATGAATTTTTCCGGATGGGCACTGGCCGTGGCCAGAGAGCCGATGGGCAGGGTGGAGGTGTTGGAGGCAAAGAAGCCGCCGGGGGCCAGCATGGGTTCGGCCTCCTTCGTCACCTTGGCCTTGAGCTCGCGGTTTTCAAACACGGCCTCGATGATCAGGTCGCAGCCTTTGAGGTCTGCGGTCTGGTCGGTGGCGTGGATGCGGTCCAGCAGTTCCTTCTGGTCATGCGGGCCCATGCGACCTTGGTCCACCCGCGCCTGGGTAAGTCTGGCGCTGTAGGCCTTGCCGGCCTCGGCCTTGTCCAGGCTCACGTCCTTGAGCACGGTGGCCACGCCCTTGCTGGCCTGCGCATAAGCGATGCCGGCGCCCATCATGCCCGCGCCCAGCAGGCCGACCTTGGCGGGTTTGTACCTTGCCACGCCTTTGGGGCGGGACTGGCCCGCCTTGATGGCGTTCATGTTGAAGAAGAAGGTATTGATCATGGCCCGGGCGTTGATGCCGGTCATGAGCTTGGCCAGATAACGGCTCTCGATGCGCAGTGCGGTGGGCATGTCCACCTGCGCGCCTTCCACCATGCAGGCCAGGATGGCCTCGGGCGCCGGGTACAGGCCACGCGTCTTTTGCTTGAGCAGGGCCGGTGCCACGGCCAGCATGCCTGCGATCTTGGGGCTGGCCGGCGTGCCGCCGGGGATCTTGTAGTCCTTGGCTTCCCACGGGTGTTGCGCGCCGGGGTTGGCGTCAATCCAGGCCAGCGCCTTGCCGCGCAACTGCGCGGCATCGCTCACCAGTTCGTGCACCAGACCCAGTTCCAGCGCTTCGCGCGGGCCAAAGAGCTTGCCTTCCACCAGATAAGGCTGCGCGCCCAGCAGGCCCAGGTGGCGGGTCATCTTGGTCACGCCGCTGGCGCCGGGCAGCAGGCCCAGCGTGACTTCAGGCAGGCCGAACTGGATCTTGCGGTCGTCCACGGCGATGCGGTGGTGCCCCAGCAGCGCCACCTCCCAGCCGCCGCCCAGGGCCGTTCCGTTGAGGCAGCTCACCACCGGCTTGCCCAGCGTTTCCAGCGTGCGGAAGTTCTTTTTTACCAGCTCGATTTCGGTGAAGATGGTCTTGGCGTCTTCGGGTTGGAGGCGCATCGCGGCCTTGAGGTCGGCGCCGGCGAAGAAAGTCGATTTCGCCGAGGCGAGGATGATGCCCTTGATGGCGTCCTTGTCCTTGAACACTTGCGCCACCGCCTGCGTCAGGTCCTGCTGCCATTGCAGGCACATGGTGTTGACGGGCGAATTGGGTTCGTCAAAGGTGACGGTGGCAATGCCGTCCTTGAGTTCGTATTGGATGGTTTTCATGTTTTTTCCGTTTGCCCTGAGCTTGTCAAAGGGGGAGGGTGCGCTGCAAGTTCGAAGGCTTCGACAAGCTCGGCCCGAACGGTAGTTAAATGCGCTCCACAATGGTTGCAATGCCCATGCCGCCGCCCACGCACAGCGTGGCCAGGCCATAGCGCAGCTGGCGCCGGTGCAATTCGTCAATCAGCGTGTTCAGGATCATCGCGCCGGTGGCGCCCAGCGGGTGGCCCATGGCAATGGCGCCGCCGTTGACGTTGACCTTCTCATGCGGCACCCCCATTTCCTTCATGAAACGCATCACCACAGCCGCAAAGGCTTCATTCACCTCGAACAGGTCCATCTGGTCGATCGTCAGGCCGGCCTTGGCCAGTGCCTTGCGCGCGGCGGGCATGGGGCCGGTGAGCATGATGGTCGGGTCGGCGCCGCTGAGCGCGGCGGCCACGATGCGCGCGCGTGGCGTGAACCCGTGGGCCTTGCCGGCCGCCTCCGATCCGATCAGCACCGCGGCCGCGCCGTCCACGATGCCCGAGGAATTGCCGGCGTGGTGCACATGGTGAATACGCTCGACCTGCGGGTAACGGTTCAGCGCCACCTGGTCGAAGCCCATGGCGCCCATCTGCTCGAACGCGGGTTTAAGCGAGGCCAGGCCTTCCATCGTGGTGTGGGGCTTGATGAACTCGTCATGGTCCAGAATGGTCTGGTCCAGAAAGTCCTTGACCGGCACCACCGAACCGGCAAAAAAACCAGCTTCGCGCGCGCGTGTCGCGCGCTGCTGGCTCTCCAGCGCAAAGGCGTCCACATCCTCGCGCCGAAAGCCTGCCAGCGTGGCGATCAGGTCGGCGCCTATGCCTTGCGGTACAAAGGCCGTGGCGGCATTGGTCTCGGGGTCCTGCGCCCAGGCGCCGCCGTCCGAGCCGATCGGCACGCGACTCATGCTCTCCACGCCGCCGGCCACCACCAGGTCCTCCCAGCCCGAGCGCACCTTCTGCGCGGCCATGTTGACGGCTTCCAGGCCGGAGGCACAAAAGCGGTTGAGCTGCACGCCCGAGCAGCGGAAATCCCAGCCGGCCTTGAGCGCGGCCACCTTGGCGATGACCGAGCCCTGTTCGCCGATGGGAGACACCACGCCCATGACCACATCGTCCACCTGCGCGGTGTCAAAGTCGTTGCGGCGCTGCAGCTCGGTGAGAACGCCGGCCAGCAGGTTGACCGGCTTGACCTCGTACAGGCTGCCGTCCTTCTTGCCCTTGCCGCGCGGCGTGCGGATGGCGTCATAAACGAATGCTTCAGTCATGATCAATCTCCTTGGGTCATGCAGTATATTCATTTCACCAAGCAATTGCTCTGTAAAAATACCTTCCAACCCGTCAAACAGGTGACACCATGATCGATCGCACCCTTTTTACCCCCGACCACGAAGCCTTTCGCGACAGCTTTCGCCGCTTCATGGACAAGGAAATCGCGCCCTTCCATGCCGACTGGGAGGAGCAGGGTTATGTGGACCGCGAGGTGTGGCGCAAGGCCGGCGAAAACGGTTTTCTGTGCATGAGCATGCCGGAGGAATATGGCGGCGCCGGCGCCGACAAGCTGTATTCCGTCGTGCAGATCGAGGAGCTCGCACGCGCCGGCTTCAGCGGCATGGGGTACGGGCTGCACAGCGAAATCGTGGCGCCCTACATCCTGCATTACGGCACCGAGGCGCAAAAGCAGAAGTACCTGCCCAAACTCGCCAGCGGCGAGATGGTGGGCGCCATTGCCATGAGCGAGCCGGCGGCGGGGTCCGACCTGCAAGGCATCAAGAGCGCAGCCATCAAGCAGGCGGATGGCAGCTATTTGTTGAATGGCAGCAAGACTTTCATCACCAATGGCTGGCATGCCGATCTCGTGGTGGTGGTGGCCAAGACCAATCCGACGGCCGGCGCCAAGGGCACCAGCCTGCTGCTGGTTGAAAGAGGCATGCCGGGGTTCGAGAAAGGCAAGCGCCTGAAGAAGCTGGGCATGAAGGCGCAGGACACGTCCGAGCTGTTTTTTGACAACGTGAAAGTGCCGGCCGACCAGCTGCTGGGCGGTGAGGCGCATGAAAACAAGGGCTTCATCTGCCTGATGGAGCAGTTGCCCTGGGAGCGCATGCAGATTGCGATCGGTGCCGTCGCCGCCGCGCAGGCCGCCATCGACTGGACCGTGGCCTATGTGAAGGAGCGCAAGGTGTTCGGCCAGCCCGTGGCCAGCTACCAGAACACCCGCTACACGCTGGCCGAGCTTCAGACCGAAGTGCAGGTGGCGCGCGTGTTCGTGGACAGGTGCACCGGGCTGCTGATGCAGGACAAGCTCGACACGGCGACCGCCAGCATGGCCAAGTACTGGTGCAGCGATCTGCAGTGCAAGGTGATGGACGAATGCGTGCAGCTGTTCGGCGGCTATGGCTACATGTGGGAATACCCGATCACCCGCGCCTATGCCGATGCGCGCGTGCAGCGCATCTATGGCGGCACCAACGAGATCATGAAAGAGGTGATTTCACGGGCGATGGGACTGGGGGCGAAATAGGGGCTGTGTCAGGCGCCGCGGCCAGCGCACGGGCTGAATCCCCGGCTTGACTTGCTCCTGTTTTGATAGCGTGCTTCGCCCGTTTGACGAGGCCAGAAGGCATAAATCGCGTGAAAATCCAGGCCAGATCCTTGTGCTGCGCCTACATGTTGTTACGGCGCCTCGCGCAAAGAACCGCATGATGGCCGGATGTGGAGGATGTGATGATGAACGCTTGTCTTGATACCCGTGCCGTGCGGGCCGTACTCGTGGCCATGGCCACCGCCGTTGCCGTGGCCGGCTGCAGCGTGCTGCAGCCCGATGCCCACTTGGCGGCCTTCAGCACGCAGATGACCGGCATGAACCAGGTGCCGCCCGTCAGGACACTGGCCACCGGACGGGTGGATGCCGTGCTGGACAAGAACACCCTGTTGTTTCGCTGGAAGTTGTCGTACACGGGGCTGACCGGGCCGGCGACGGCGGGGCATTTTCATGGCCCGGCCGCGATTGGCGCGAATGCGGGCGTGGCCTTGCCGCTGGGCGGCACGCCCAGGAGTCCGATGGAAGGGCGGGCCACGCTGACGCCGGCGCAAGCCACCGATCTGCTGGCGGGCAAGTGGTACGCCAACATCCACACGGCGGCCCATCCCGGCGGTGAAATCCGTGGCCAGATGATTCTGCGCGAGTAAAGACAAGGCCGCACGGCACGGGCCAGGCGGCAAGCGTCAAACCGCGCCGGCGACTGGGGCCGCGCATAATCCAGTGAACAAGTCCCTTGCGGGCAGGTCACGCACAACAATGAGTTCAAAGGGTGAAGCCGATCTGGGCATCACGCACATGCGCCGTGTGCGGCTGATGCTATGGATGGGCAGCATCCTGATGATGCTGCTGGGTCTGGCCTGGGGCGTGTTTTTCGGCCTGCGCCATGCATGGATCATCGTGGCCATCGATGGCGTGCTGGTGGCCAGCGGGGTCACCGTGGCCGTGCTGACCCGGTTCGGCCGCACGCGCAGTGCCTCCATGCTGATGCTCGCCAGCCTGTTCGCCGTGTTCTGCGGGATTGCCGCGGTGTTCGACCTCCCCAGCGCGGGTGCGCCGCGCGCAACGCACAACTATTTGCTGGCGCTCGTCATTTGCTCCTTTGTCCTGCTGCGTGGCGAACGGGTCTGGCTGTATCACGGCATACCGCTGGTTTGCTTCGCGGCCTTCCTGTTTTTTGCCAGCAGCAACGCCGGCATTGCGACACCCTACGCGCTGCCCGACAGCGTGCGCATGACCGGCACCTGGGTGACCAATCTGTCCGCCCTGACGGCGCTTTATCTGTCGCTGCACATCATGCAGACCGATTTCGCCGCGCCGGTTGCAATGGAATCCGATCTGCGCAAGGGACTGGAGGGACATCAATTCCTGCTGCATTACCAGCCCCAGGTGGGGACTGCCGGGCGCATCACCGGCGCCGAGGCCCTGGTGCGCTGGAACCATCCCTTGCGCGGCATGGTGTCGCCGGCCGAGTTCATTCCCCTGGCCGAGCAGACCGGTTTGATCCTGCCTTTGGGGCGCCAGGTGCTGGAGGAGGCCTGTGTCCGGCTGGTGGCCTGGGCGGCGCGCCCGGAGCTGGCGGAACTCACACTGGCCGTGAATGTCAGCGCGCAGCAGCTGCGCCAGCCTGATTTCGTGGCGCAGGTGCTGTCGGTCGTGGAGCGCACGGGGGCCGCGGCGCACAGGCTCAAGCTCGAACTCACGGAAAGCCTGTTTGTCAACGATGTCGATGACACCATCACCAAGATGACCGAGCTCAAGGCCCGGGGCGTCGGTTTTTCGCTGGACGACTTCGGCACCGGCTATTCCTCGCTGAGTTATCTCAAGCGGCTGCCGCTGGACCAGCTCAAGATTGACCAGTCCTTTGTGCGCGATGTGCTGACCGACCCCAACGACGCGGCGATCGCCCGTACCGTGGTGACGCTGGGCCAGAGTCTGGGGCTGGCGGTGATCGCCGAGGGGGTGGAGACCGAGGGGCAGCGCGAGTTTCTGGATGCCATCGGCTGCCATGCCTTCCAGGGTTATCTGTTCAGCCGGCCGCTGCCGGTGGATCAGTTCGAGGCCTTCGTCCAGGCCAAATCCCGGAGTCTGTAAACTCCCGCAGAAACGTCATGCCGGGTCAAGTAGGGATCACCCTTGGCATCGCCATGGCGCAGTCCTGCTGGCGCCATGTGAAAATGCCGTCTTTTGCATCGCATGGATGCGCGCTACGTTACGGAATAACTACATGCAGCTCTTAAAACTGGTTCAATCAAGGGTCAAGATAGGTGCTCCCTTGCCCTGGAGCGTGCGCACGAACAACGGCAGTCTGTTGCTCAATCGCGGTCACATCATCCAGGACGAACATCAACTCGCGACACTGCTGGAACGCGGGGCGTTTGTCGATGCGGAGGAAGTCCAGGCGCATGCCAAAGCCATGGCGGCTCAACAGGAGGTCGCAACGCCGGCAAGGCAGATGAACCTGTTTGATCTTTGGGAGAAGACCATCCGGCGGCTGGAAGATCTGCTCCGGGGGTGTCCGATGGAGCCGGATTTCGAGCAACGGCTGGAGGCGCTGGCATGCGACATCATGGAACTGGTCGAGCGGGATGCCGACATCGGCGTTTACCTGGCCATGCGACAGGAAAAAGTGGCCTATGTGATTTACGGCTACGCCCACGCCGTGCACACGGCGCTGGTGTGCATCCTGATGGCCCGCCGCATGGATTGGCCCGAGAGCCAGATCATCCGGTTGACCAAGGCGGCGCTTACGATGAACGCTTCCATCATGGGTTTGCAGGGGCGCCTGGCCGGGCAGGACAGCGCGATACGGGAGCTGCAAAAAGCCGAGATCAAGGATCATCCGGCCAAGTCCGTCGAGTTGCTCAAACAAGCCGGCGTCACCGATGGCGACTGGTTGCTGGCCGTGGCCCAGCACCACGAGCGCGTTGACGGGACCGGTTATCCCCTTGGCCTGGCCACGGTCTCGCTGATGGCCCAGGCGCTGCGGTTTGCCGATATTTTCATGGCCAAGATCAGCCGGCGCGCCACCCGGGGGCCGCTCAGCGCCCAGGACGCCGCACGCCAGGTGTTCCGCGAGGACAAGGGCGGCAAGCTGTCCATGGCGATCATCAAGGAGTTCGGCATTTATCCGCCAGGCGACTTCGTCAAGCTCAAATCGGGTGAATTGGGGGTGGTGATCAAGCGCAGCGAGAACGCGAACACCCCGACGGTGGCCTGTATTACCGATGCATCAGGCAAACCGGTTGCCAGCACCCTGCGCCGGGATACCGCCCAGCCTGAATTCGCGATCGTGGGCGCGGTGGCCGACAAGTCGCTGGCTATGCGGGTTCCGCCCGAGCGTTTGTATGGTTTTTCCGCGGTGAGCACGAGCACCTGAGCGGATTCAAGGCGGCGGGTTCACGCAAACCCCGTGCCGCACGGCGTAGACGGGGCTCGGGGAGCGACGGCGACCGCCCTGACGATGAAAGTGGTCATCACGCCTGCCGGGAGCGCCGCCAGGCCCAAAACCTTACACTGCCAGGTTACCCCAAGTGCCATGAACGCTCCCGTCGACGTCTCCTTTTTCACGCGTGCCGCCAAGCCGCTGACCAGTTATCGCAAGTACTGGGCGGCCCGCTTCGGCACGGCGCCGTTCCTGCCGATGAGCCGTGCCGAGATGGACAAGCTCGGCTGGGACAGCTGTGACATCGTTCTCGTCACGGGCGACGCCTATGTGGACCACCCGAGTTTCGGCATGGCCGTGATCGGGCGCATGCTGGAAGCACAGGGCTTTCGCGTCGGCATCATTGCCCAGCCCGACTGGCAAAGCGCCGAGCCTTTGCGCGCCCTGGGCAAGCCGAACCTGTTCTGGGGCGTGACCGCCGGCAACATGGATTCGATGATCAACCGCTACACGGCCGATCGAAAAATCCGCAGCGACGACGCCTACACGCCCGGCGATGTGGGCGGCAAGCGGCCGGACCGCGCCGCCATCGTCTACAGCCAGCGCTGCCGCGAAGCCTACAACGACGTGCCCATCATCCTGGGCGGCATCGAGGGCTCGCTGCGTCGCATCGCGCACTACGACTACTGGTCGGACAAGGTGCGCCGCTCCATCGTGGTGGACGCCAAGTGCGACCTGCTGCTGTACGGCAACGCCGAGCGCGCCATCGTCGAAATCGCCCACCGCCTGGCGGCCAAGGAGCCGGTGCAGCACATCACCGATGTGCGCGGCACCGCCTTTGTGCGCCGCGGCGACGACGAGACCGGCAAGGGCTGGTTCGAGATCGATTCCACCCAGGTGGACGAGCCGGGCCACGTCGAGTCGCACATCAACCCCTACATGACCACCTCCGAGCAGGCGGCGCAGCAGGGCAGCGCTTGCACCAGAGAAGACGCCGCCAAAGATGCTACAAAATCAGGAGCGCCCGACGGAGAGTCCACAAGGGCTGGAGGTCAAAAAGACGCTCGAGTGAAGGCCAACCCCGCCATCCGGCCGCTGACCTTCCTGCCCAACCCCGCGCTGTATGGCAAGGGCAGCTTCAAGGTGCCGCCGCGCGAGCGCTCGGTCATCCGCCTGCCCAGCTACGAGCAGGTCAGGATGGATGCGGTGCTCTACGCCCACGCCAACCGCGTGCTGCACCTGGAAACCAACCCCGGCAACGCGCGCGCGCTGGTGCAGGCGCATGGCGAGGGCCACACGGCACGCGATGTGTGGATCAACCCGCCGCCCATTCCGCTGACCACGGCCGAGATGGATCTGGTGTTCGATCTGCCGTATGCGCGCAGCCCGCACCCGGCCTATGCCGACGGGAACGGCAGCCATGATGGCGCGACCAAGATTCCCGCCTGGGAGATGATCCGCTTTTCGGTCAACATCATGCGCGGCTGCTTTGGCGGCTGCACCTTCTGTTCCATCACCGAGCACGAGGGCCGCATCATCCAGAGTCGCTCGGAAGATTCGGTGATCCGCGAGGTGGAAGAGATCCGCGACAAGGTCAAGGGTTTCACCGGCGTGATCTCCGACCTGGGCGGCCCCACCGCCAACATGTACCGCATCGGCTGCAAGTCGCCAGAGATCGAGGCCGCCTGCCGCAAGCCCAGTTGCGTCTACCCCGGCATCTGCCAGAACCTCAACACCGACCACAGCGCGCTGATCCACCTGTACCGCCGGGCGCGCACGCTCAAGGGCATCAAGAAGATTTTGATCGGCTCCGGCCTGCGCTACGACCTGGCCGTGCAAAGCCCCGAGTACGTGAAGGAACTGGTGCAGCACCACGTTGGCGGCTACCTGAAGATCGCGCCCGAGCACACCGAACAGGGGCCGCTCACCAAGATGATGAAGCCCGGCATTGGCACCTACGACAAGTTCAAGCAGATGTTTGACAAGTACAGTGCCGAGGTGGGCAAGAAGCAGTTCCTGATTCCCTACTTCATCGCGGCCCACCCGGGCACCAGCGACGAGGACATGATGAACTTGGCGCAGTGGCTCAAGAAGAACGGCTTTCGCGCCGACCAGGTGCAGACCTTCTATCCCAGCCCCATGGCCACGGCCACGGCCATGTACCACACGGGCAAGAATCCCTTGCGCAAGATCACGCATGGGAGCGAGACGGTGGACGTCGTGCGCGGCGAAAAGCGTCGGCGCCTGCACAAGGCCTTTTTGCGCTACCACGACCCCAACAACTGGCCGCTCTTGCGCGAGGCGCTCAAGGCCATGGGCCGGGCCGACCTGATCGGCAACGGCAAGCACCACCTGATCCCGACCTGGCAGCCGCTGAACGACGGCGGCTACACCAGCGCGCGGCGCAAGAACAGCACGCCGGTCGCGGCCAAGCCAGAAACCGTGGCAGCCAAGCCGAAGGCCGCGCCCGCCAGGGGCCGCATGCTGACCCAGCACACGGGGCTGCCGCCGCGCGACAACGGCTCTGGCAAGGCCGCCAGCAAGCCGGCGCGCAAGGCCGGCTGAGTCAGCGCGAAGTGGGAGGCAGGTTGGCGAGGTAGTGCGCCAGGTCCTGCAAGTCCTGCGGCGCAATGCCGGCCAGGGCTTCGTTCATCGCCTGGGTGTAGCCGATGCGCTGGCCTGCGCGAAACTCCCGCAGCGTCTGGCTCAGATAGTCTTCGCGCTGGTGCGCCAGCCGGGCCACCTGTTTGCCGCCGGAAAAGTCCATGCCATGGCAGGAGGCGCAGCGGTGCTGCTGCGCCAGCGCCGCACCGCGCGCCATGCGCGGCGCATCGGCCGCGCCGGGGGCCGGGGCGGGTGGGGGCGGCAGTTTGCCGATGAAGTCGGAAAACGCCCGCAGGTCATCATCCGTCATGTCCTTGGCGACAGTCGTCATCGCCTCATTGCCGCGCCGCCCTTGCCGGAACAGGAACAACTGGGTGATGGCATAAAAAGAGGGCTGGCCCGCCAGCGACGGGATCAGCGGCTCGCTGCTGATGCCGCCCTCGCCATGACAGGCCATGCACAGGACAAAACGCGCCTGAATGGCGGGTTTGGGCTGGGCCAGGGCGGTCCCGGCCAGTAAAAAAAAGCCCGCCGCGCACAGGGCCGCGGCGAGCGGGTTCCTCAAGATCCGCAAACTCACTTGCCTTTGTAGCTGATGCGGTAGATGGCGCCGTTGTGGTCGTCGGACACCAGCATGGAGCCGTCCTTCATCACCATCACGTCCACCGGGCGGCCCAGGTACTCGTTGTTCTCGACCAGGCCGGTCATGAACGGCTCCATCCTGGCGATGCCGCCTTTTTTGTCAGGCCAGGCCACGACCACGTCCGCCGCGTACTTCTGGGTGCGGTTCCAGGGGCCATGGCGTGCCATGAAGATGGCGCCCCGGTACTTCTTGGGGAACATCTTGCCGGTGTAAAAGCGCATGCCCAGGGTGCCGGCGTGCGGGCCGGTCAGCAGGGCGGGCTTGCTGTAGTCCCCGCAGGACTTGCCCCAGCCGAACTCGGGATCGGCGAAGTTGCCCTGGTGGCAGTACGGGAAGCCGAAGTGCTGCTGGCCGGGCTGGGTGACATGGTTGAGCTCGTCGTTGGGCAGGTCTTCCGACAGCCAGTCGCGGCCGTTGTCGGTGAACCAGAGCTCGCCGGTCTTGGGGTCCCAGTCAAAACCCACGGTGTTGCGCACACCGCGCGCCACCACTTCCTCGCCGCTGCCGTCCAGGTTCATGCGGCGGATTTGCGCATGCTTGTCGTCGGGCATGCAGATGTTGCAGGGCGCGCCCACCGGCACATACAGCTTGCCGTCGGGCCCGATCTTGATGAACTTCCAGCCGTGCGGCACGTCGCCGGGCAGCTTGTCGTACACCATCACCGGCGCGGGCGGCTTGTCCAGGTTGTCCTCGATGTTGTCGTAACGCGTGATGTCCTTGGGCGTGGCGACAAACAGCGAGCCCTTGTGGAATTCGATGCCGTTGGGCAGGAACAGTTTTTCGGCGATGGTCTTGACCTCGCGCGTGCCGCCCTTGTCCTGCACGGCGTAGATCTTGCCCGCGACGAACAGCGAGCTGACGAACACCGTGCCCTTGTCGCCCTGGCGCAGGCCACGCGCATCGAGAATGCCGCTGGCCCAGACTTCGGCCTTGAAGCCCGGCGGCAGCTTGAGCTTGCTCAGCGGCAGCTTGTCGGCGGCCGTGGGGATCGGGAAGGAGGGCACCGGCGCCATTTTGCTGGCGGTGTCGTTCTTGGGCATGCCGATGGCCCAGAACGGCACTTCTTCCGGCTTGGGCGGGTCGGCCGCCAGCGCCGTGGCGGCCGATAGGCCCATCGCAAGGGTCAAGAAGGTGGCGCGCCCGAGGCTGCGCGCGCACGCCGAAGTTTCAGTGCTCATCTGAGGTCTCCTGTGGGCCTGATTATTGGCAATGGCTTGCCCGGCAAGCAGCAGTTGCGGGCAAGAGGCTCAAGCGCTCAACTTCATGCCCGCACACATTGGACCGTCGGCCTGGCGGGCTTGTCAAGTACGGGCAAAGGCCTGGCGCTGGAACACAGTTTTCCAGTGATGCAGCCCCAGGGAGTGAACGCTATGCGCTGGCCAGCGTGTGCAGCGGGATGTCTTTTTGCAGCGCCAGTTGCTCCAGCGCCTGGCGGGTCTGGGTGAGCAGCCAGGCGGCGATGGCCTGGTGCGTGGCGGGTGCGAACATGGCCTGGATGCCGGAGGCCGGCACGCCGGCGGCGGCGCACAAGGCGGCGGCAAAGTGGGGCTCCAGCGCGGCGACGGCGACGCGGCCGTCCTGGCAGGGGTAGACGCGGTAGCCGGCGTGGCCGCCGCCCACGGCGGCACCGGGTTTCGTCAGGCCCCAGGCGCGCGGCAGGGCCAGCCAGGCGGCGGCGTCGCACAGCGCCACTTCAAGGCGCACGCCCTTGCCCGTGGCGCGCTGGTGCAGCACGGCCTGCAGCACCGCCTCGCTGGCCATGAGCGAGCCGCCCATGTCGGCGTAGAGTGTGGGTGGCAAGTCCAGGCCGGCGACCAGATCGTTGTCGGCCAGGTAGGTGAGGTCGTGGCCCGGCGCCTCGGCGCGCGCGCCGGGGGCGCCGACGATGGCGACCTGGCTGAGCGCGGGGTACTGTTTGTGAAGAGTGCGCCAGCCCAGGCCCAGCTTGACCAGCGCCGATGGCCGAAATGAGGTGAGCAGCACGTCGGCCCGGGCCAGTTCGAGGTGCAGGATCTTCTGGCCCGGTCCGGTCTTGAGGTCGGCCATGGTGACCCGCACACCGGCATGCAGCGCATCGTAGGCCGCCGCCTGGTACAGCCCCATCGGATCCCCCATGGGGGGCTCGAGCTTCACGCAGGTCGCACCCATCTGGCGGCAGCGCAGTAGCGCAGCCGGGCCGGGCAGGTTCAGGCTCAGGCTGAGAACACGGATGCCCTTGAGTGGCTTTAGGGGTTGGGAGCTTGCCTTGGTCATTTGCTATTAAATTTGTAGCTGTCTACGCCCGATCCATAATGGTCGAACAAGGAAAAGAGTCCCAATTTACAGCAAAACGCAGGCCTGGAATGAAAAATGGGCGACAGCGTCGCCCATTCATGGCGGGCCCGCGTCGGGCCACGTGGAGGCTTATTCGCCGAAATTCAGCGGCAGGCCCACATAGTTTTCCGCGATGCTGCGCGAGCCGGCTTCGGAGTTGAGCAGGTAGTCGAGTTCGGCTTCCTGAAATTTGGCGGCGATGGCGCCATCATCGGGAAAGCGGTGCATCAGCTGGGTGAACCACCACGAAAAACGCTCACCCCTCCAGATGCGCTTGAGGCAGCGCTCGGAGTAGGTGTCGATGCCGGCCTCGGACTTGTCCTGGTAGTACTCGATGAGCGCGCCGGACAGGTACTTGACGTCGGTGGCGGCCAGATTCAGGCCCTTGGCGCCGGTCGGCGGCACGATGTGGCCGGCATCGCCAGCAAGGAACATGCGGCCAAAGCGCATCGGCTCGGTGATGAAGCTGCGCAGCGGGGCGATGCTTTTTTCGATCGACGGTCCGGTGATCAGCTTCTGGCGCCCTTCCTCGTCCAGGCGCAGGCGCAGCTCCTGCCAGAATGCCTCGTCGGTCCATTCCTCCACTTTGTCGGTCAGCGGCACCTGCAGATAGTAGCGGCTGCGTGTCTTGCTGCGCTGCGAGCACAGGGCAAAGCCGCGAGGGCTGTTGACATAGATGAGCTCGTCGTGCACCGGGGGTGTGTCCGACAGCAGGCCCAGCCAGCCAAACGGGTACACCTTTTCGAATTCGGTGATCGCGCTGCGCGGGGCGCTGGCGCGGCACACGCCATGAAAGCCATCGCAGCCGGCGATGAAGTCGCATTCGATCTCAAATTTCTGACCATCTTTCTCGTAGGTCACGCGCGGCCTCCTGGTGTCGAAGTCGTGCACGGCCACGTTGTGCGCCTCGTACACGGTGGGCAGACCGGCGGCCACGCGCGCGTCCATCAGATCCTTGGTCAGTTCGGTCTGGCCGTAAACCATGACGTTCTTGCCGCCGGTGAGCTTGTTCATGTCCACACGGTGGCGTTTGCCGTTGTAGAGCATTTCGATGCCGCCGTGTACCAGTCCTTCCTTGTGCATGCGCTGGCCCACGCCAGCCTCGTCCAGTAGGTCGATGCAGACCTGCTCCAGAATGCCGGCGCGGATGCGCGAGAGGACATAGTCACCAGTCTGGCGTTCAAGGATGATCGCGTCAATGCCGGCCTTGTGCAGCAGCTGGCCGAGCAGCAGGCCCGACGGGCCCGCGCCGATGATGGCAACCTGGGTTCGCATGAAAAGTCCTTTCGATTTTGATATGCCTCAAGGTTATGCCCATCCCGGCCCGCATGCCAGTGCCCGCCGGGTTCAGTGCGCGGTGATCAGATCGCTTGCGCGATAATCGCGCAACTGTGGGAGATCGAACATGGACATCGCCAAGGCGGATTTCATTGAAGGCATGGCCAAGGGCATGGCCGTGCTGGAGAGCTTTGACACCGAGCGCCAGCGACTCAACGCCACGCTGGCCGCGCAGCGCGCCGGCATCACGCGGGCCGCGGCGCGCCGCCACCTGCTGACCCTGGCGCATCTGGGCTACCTGGAGACCGATGGCCGCTATTTCTGGCTGTCGCCCAAGGTGCTGCGTTTTTCCGGCAGCTACCTGGCGTCGGCCCGCCTGCCCCGGGTGATCCAGCCCACGCTCAACCGGCTGGCGGCCCAGACCCAGGAGTCCTTTTCGGCGGTGGTGCTGGACGGCAACGAGGTCGTGATCGTGGCCCGCAGCACCGGCCTGAACGGCACGCGCCAGGTGCTGGCCTATGGCCTGCATCTGGGCGCGCGCCTGCCGGCGCATGCCACCTCGACCGGCCGGGTGCTGCTGGCCGACAAGCCCCGGGCCGCGCTCACGCAGTGGCTCAAGACCTACCCCTTGCCCCGGCTGACAGCGCGGACCCTGGTGGACCCCAAAAAATTGCGCGCCAGCATCGAGCAGGTCCGCGGCGACGATTTCTGCGTGGCCCGCGAGGAACATGAGCTGGGTATCCATGCGCTGGCCGTTCCGCTGCGCAACATGCGGGGCAAAACGGTGGCGGCACTCAATGTGGTGGCGTCGCCAGCCAGGCTGCAGCCCGAGGTCATGCAGCGTGATCTGCTGCCTTTGCTGCTGGATGCCGCGCGCGAGTTGAGGCCGCTGTTGTGAACAGGCCAGCGCTTTGCGGTCCGGTTCTTGCATGAGCGGCTGAATGCACATGGTGGTTCAGGTAGCGATTGTTACAATCAGGACACTGAGGGCACACCCGACTGAAAAGCGGGGTCGCAAAACTTCCGGCCTGGCGCTCTTGCGAGCTATTGGCAGCGGGGTTGCCGCATCGGGGGGGACTGAGCAGAGCCCACCCTGATGAAACTTCGATGCACCACTGAATTGAAGCCGGCATCTGTTCACGCGCTGCGTGAGCGGGGAGGGCGACCTGATTTTCTTCTGGTGAGCTACTTTGGAGGTCATAGCGCCTGCGCCTTGCAGCCTGTCATGCTCACTTGAGGGAAATCCAGATGTTTCTTATCCGTCTTTCCATCGGAAAACGCCTTGGCCTGGTGCTGGGCATCGTCTTGTCGCTGTGCCTGATCAGCAGTCTTTTTGGCATCTGGCAGTTGCAGAAGGTGGCGGACGAAAGTGCCCGCATGGCCGGTGAATCGGTTCAGACGGAACGCATCGCCTCGGACTGGTACCGCACCCTCTCCAATGGAGTTCAGCGTACCAGCGCGATCGCCAAAAGCAGCGATGCCGGTTTGGCGGATTTTTTTGCGGCGGAAGCGGCTGAAGGAACCCGGTTGGCGCTCGAATTTCAGAAAAAAATCGAGACGTTGATTACCACGGACGAACAGAGCAGAACGATCGCGTTGCTCGGCGAGCGCCGCAAACCGTATATGAGTGCGCGTGACGAGATGACTAAGTTGAAGAAGGACGGCGATGTCGACGGTGCCAACCAGATCTTCAAGGAACGGTTTTCGCCCGCCGCGGCCGCCTATCTGGATGCGATGAAGACGCTGGTTGAAATCCAACGCCGGGAGATTGATGCCGCCGCGGCCCGCATCGCCACCATCCGGCAGCAGTCGATCGCCTTGTTGGTGTCGCTGTGCGTGGTGTCGCTTCTGTTGGGTCTGTTGCTGACCTGGCGTGCCATCGTCTCGATCGTCCGCCCGCTGCGCCAGGCCCGCCTTGTGGCCCAGCAGATTTCCGACATGGACCTCAGTGGCGAGTCCATGACAGCCAGCACCCATGATGAAACCGGCCAATTGCTAGCCGCCCTGGAGCGCATGCGTTCCGCCTTGCGCACCGCCTTGCAGCAGATTCGTGGCGTGGCGGACTCGATCTCCACCGCCTCTTCCGAGATTGCCACCGGCAACCAGGATCTGAGCCAGCGCACCGAGCAAACGGCGTCCAACCTGCAGCAGACGGCGGGTGCGATGGAGCAGCTCACCGGCACGGTCAGCCAGTCGGCCGACTCGGCGCGCCAGGCCAACCAGCTGGCTTCTTCCGCCGCCGAGGTGGCCAACCGGGGCGGCGCCGTGGTGACGCAGGTGGTCAGCACCATGGACGACATCAACCACAGCTCCAAGAAAATTTCCGACATCATCGGCGTGATCGACGGCATCGCCTTCCAGACCAACATCCTGGCGCTCAACGCGGCGGTGGAAGCCGCGCGCGCGGGCGAGCAGGGTCGCGGTTTTGCGGTGGTGGCCTCGGAAGTGCGCAGCCTGGCGGGGCGCTCGGCCGAGGCGGCCAAGGAAATCAAGGCCCTGATCGGCGCCAGCGTGGAGCGGGTGGACACGGGCTCGCGGCTGGTGGCCGATGCGGGCCAGACGATGAAGGAGATCGTGGGCAGCGTGCAGCGGGTGAGCGACATCATCGGCGAGATCACGGCAGCGGCCTCGGAACAGAGCGCGGGCATTGGCAAGGTCAACACCTCGGTGGTGCAGCTGGACCAGATGACGCAGCAAAACGCGGCGCTGGTGGAAGAGTCCGCCGCCGCCGCCGAGAGCCTGCGCGATCAGGCGCAGCGGCTGGCCCAGGTGGTGGCCACGTTCAAGCTGGATGCAGGCCACCGGGGCGCGCCCGTGGTGCTGCAAAGCCTCGCTGCGCGTGAGCCGGTGCGCCGGGTCGCGGCCCCCAAAGCCGCGCTCAAGCTGTCGAACTCCCGTGCGCCTGGGCCTGTCAAGAAAGCGCCACCTGCCTTGACGCAGGCGAAGGCGCCGGGTGCACCCAAACCAGTCGCTGCCCCCAGGGTGTCCCCGGTGGCGGCGCAGGGCGATGAGTGGGAGACCTTCTGAGCCGGGGATAAGAACGCCGGATGTCACCGGTGCCTCCCGTTTGTCGTTGGAATGGCGGTGCTTCCTACAGGAGCAGCGCCCATTGAAAAGAATTTTTAACATGCGAAGCAATCTACCCGTCACACAACACGAATACCCGTTTCCCTCGGGCAAGACGGTGGTTTCAACCACCGACCTGAAAGGGCGCATCACCCACTGCAACGAGGTCTTCATCGAGCTCAGCGGTTTCACGAAAGAGGAACTGCTGGGCCAGCCGCACAATCTGGTGCGTCACCCTGACGTGCCGGAAGAAGCTTTCCGCGATCTGTGGGACACCATTGCCCAGGGCATGCCATGGACCGGCGTGGTGAAGAACCGGCGCAAGAATGGCGACCACTACTGGGTGGTGGCCAACGTCACCCCGGTGCTGGACGGGGACCGGCCGGTGGCCTACATGTCGGTGCGCACCGAGCCCACGCGCGAGCAAATACAGGCTTCCGACGCACTGTATGCCACGATGCGCGCCGAGCAGCAGGCGGGCGCGCTGGTGCACCGGCTGCGGCACGGTGCGCTGCTGCGCCACAACTGGAGCGGTTGGATGGGCCGCGCGCTCAATCCTGGTGTCAACACACGCATTGCCTTGCTGACGCTGCTGCTGGGCGGCAGCGGGGTGCTGGCCGGGGTGCTGGCCGCGGGCGGGACGGCGATGGTGTCGAGTCTCAATTTGGTTGGATCAATTCTTGCGGTGGCGGTGGTCGGCCTGCTGGCCAGCTGGCGCCTGCGCAGCATGACCCAGGATCCGCTGCAGCGCTTGCTCGGGTTTGCCAACCGCATGGCGGCCGGAGACCTGACGCAGGGCCTGAACAGTCAGCACAGCGGGGTGTTGGGCCGGCTGGAGCGCGCGCTCAACCAGCTCAATGTGAATATCCGTTCCATCGTGAGCGATGCGCGCACCGAGGTGGACCGCATGGGCGGCGAAACGCATGGGATCGCTGCTGGAAACCGCGATTTGTCGGCGCGCACCGAGGCGCAGGCGGCCAGCCTGGAGGAAACGGCGGCCTCCATGGGGCAGATCACCGGCAACGTGCACCAGACCGCCGATGCGGCGCGGCAAGCGGCGCAGCTCGCCTCGCAGGCCGCCCAGATTACCGAGCGCAGCGGCCAGGCGGTCGAGGCAGTGACGCAGACCATGCAGGCCATCAACGAGTCCTCGCGCCGCATTGGCGAGATCATCCAGGTCATCGACGGGATTGCATTCCAGACCAACATCCTCGCGCTCAACGCGGCGGTCGAGGCGGCCCGCGCGGGTGAGCAGGGCCGTGGTTTTGCAGTAGTGGCGTCCGAGGTGCGCAGCCTGGCCGGGCGCTCGGCCGCTGCGGCCAAGGAAATCAAGCAGCTGATCGAGGATTCGGCGCAAAAGGTGGAGGTCGGCACCCGCCTGACCGACAACGCCCGCACCACGATGAGCGAAGCGGTGGGCACGGCGCGCCAGGTGAGCATTCTGATCGCGGACATCCATACCACCACGGCGGAACAAAGCGGCGGCATTTCGCAGATCAACACGGCGCTGACGCACATTGGCGATCTGACGCAGCAGAACAGTGACCTGGTGAACAGCCTGGCAAGGTCGGCGGCCGCGCTGGAGCTCCAGGCCCGCGGCGTGTCCGACGCGATGCGCGTGTTCCGGCTCAAACAGGCCGATTCCGTGGGTGTCCAGGACGCCGTGGCCTTGCGCCGCGAGATGAAGCAGCAGCTTGCGGCCCCGCAGTAGGGTGGACCGGGCCTAAACGCCCAGGTACTGTTCCAGCAGCCCGGGTTTGGCGTGCAGCTCGCTGGAGCTGCCTTCGAACACCACCTGGCCCTTGACCAGGATCACATTGCGATCGGTGATGCGGGTGACGTGCTTCCAGTTCTTGTCCACGATCACGGTGCTGATGCCGCTGTCGCGGATGAGGTCGCAGATGCGCCAGATTTCGCGCGCGATCAGCGGCGCCAGGCCTTCGGTGGCTTCGTCCAGGATCAGCACATCGGGATTGGTCATGAGCGCGCGCCCGATGGTCAGCATCTGCTGCTCGCCGCCGCTGAGCTGCTGGCCGCCGTGGTTCAGGCGCTCGGCCAGTCGCGGGAAGGTGGCCAGCACCCGCTCGTAAGTCCAGTCGCGTTGTTGCCCCGCGCCGCTGGCGGGACGTGCCTGGTTTCTTGCCGGCCGCGCCGCCATCACCAGGTTTTCCCGCACGCTGAGGTTGCCGAAGATGCCGCGGCCCTCGGGCACGTAGGCCACGCCAAGCTGGGCCATCTCATACGGCGCGCGGCCCGTCATGGCCCGGCCCATGATGTGGACCGAGCCGGTGCGCGGCTTGACCAGGCCCATGATGCTCTTGAGCAGGGTGCTTTTGCCCATGCCGTTGCGCCCCATCAGGCCGATGGTCTGGCCGCGCGCCACCTCAAAGTCGATGCCGCGCAGGATGTGGCTGGCGCCGTAATAGGTGTGCAGGCCCCGGACCTGGATCAGCGGCGGCGTCATGCGTGCTCCTCGCCCAGGTAGGCCGCCTGCACGCCCGCATCCGCGCGGATGGCGGCCGGGCTGCCGCTGGCGATCACCTGGCCGTTGACCATCACCGTCAGATGGTCGGCCAGCGCGAAGACGGCATCCATGTCGTGCTCGACCAGCAGCAGGGCATGGTCTTTCTTGAGCTTGAGCAGCAAGGCCACCATGCGCTCGGCTTCGGCCACGCCCATGCCGGCCAGCGGCTCGTCGAGCAGCAGCACCTGCGGCTCGGTGGCCAGCGTCATGGCGATCTCAAGCTGGCGCTGTTCGCCATGGCTGATGGCGCCGGCCACGCTGTTCCTGCGATTTTCCAGACCGCAAAGCTCGATAGCCCTTGTGCAGCGGTCGTGAATAGCTATTGAATTTGTAGCGGATTCAAGCCAGTGCAGCGGATTCCAGGGTTGCTGCCGGGCGCGCGACTGCGCGGCCAGGTGCACGTTGTTCCACACGCTGAAGGGCAGGAAGATATTGGTTTTCTGGTAGCTGCGGCCCAGGCCCTGGCGGGAGATTTTCTCGGCTGGCCAGCCGGTGACGTCCTGGCGGCCCAGCATGATCTGGCCCGAGGTGGACGGCAGATCGCCCGACAGCAGGTTGGTCAGGGTCGATTTGCCGGCGCCGTTGGGGCCGATCACGGCATGGATGCGGTCGCGCCACAGCTCGAGCGACACGTCGTTGACGGCGGCCAGTCCGCCGAAGCGTTTGGTCAGATGCCGGGCCGACAGCAGTACTTCGTTCATGGCCGGGCCTCCTCGTCGGCCGGCAACGCTGGCGCGCGGCGAGAGAACATTTTTTCCACCAGACCCAGCAGCCCGCGCGGCGCAAACAGCACCACTCCCACGATGAAGCTGCCGATCCAGAGCTGCCAGTGCTTGCCCAGGTTCACGCTGCCGATTTGCGGCAGGTCCTTGAACACGTGCAGCACATATTCAAAGGTGAAGGCGCCGACGATGGCGCCGGCAAAGTTGCCCATGCCGCCCAGGATCACCATCAGCACCGCGTGCGCGCTCATGTGAAAGCCCATGAGCTCGGGGTTGACGTAGCCGGTCTGCGCGCCCCACAGGTAGCCCGCCACGCCCGCCAGCGCGCCGGCCAGCGTGAAGGCCGTGAGCTTGTAGCCGAAGGTGCCAAAGCCCATGGCGCGCATGCGGTGTTCGTTGACGCGAATACCGGCCAGCGCGCGGCCGAACGGCGACCACAGCAGGCGGCGCAAAAAGGCATACACCAGCAGCATCAGCGCGGCCGTGAGGTAGAAGAAGGTGAGCTTGCTGTCGAGCGACAGCGGCTCCCAGCTGGCCGGCCCCCAGCCCAGCGCCAGGCTGGGCTTGAAGTTCACATAGACGCCGTCCGATCCGCCCAGTACCTTGTTGTCAAAGAACAGGAAGAAGATCATCTGGGCAAAGGCCATGGTCACCATGATGAAGTAGATGCCATGGGTACGCACCACAAAGAAGCCGATGACCAGCGCGGCCAGGCCCGACAGGGCGGCCGCCAGCGGCAGGCTCCACCACAGGCTGGGCGCGGCGTCGGCCGGCGACAACAGGGCCAGCGCGTAACCGGCCAGGCCAAAGTAGGCCGCGTGGCCCAGCGACACCAGGCCGGTCACGCCCTGCAGCAGGTCCAGGCTCATGGCGAAGATGGCCAGGATCATCATGCGCGTGACCATCTGGATGTAGAAGTCCGAGCCAATGAAGGGAAAACCGAGCAGGGCGATCACGCCCAGCCCCAGCGCCGCTTTCAGGCCGGCGGGCAGGGTTTCGAGGTTGGCTTTTGGGGCGCTCATTGCTTGAACAGGCCCTCGGGCTTGTACAGCAGCACCGCCGCCATCAGCATGTACACCAGCATGCCCGCCGCCTGCGGAAACAGCACCTTGCCGAAGGTGTCCACCAGGCCCACCAGCAGGGCCGCGATCAGCGCGCCGCGCACCGAGCCGATGCCGCCGATCACCACCACCACAAAGCACATGATGAGCACCGACGCGCCCATGTTGGGGTAGACGCTGGAAATCGGCGCGGCCACCATGCCGGCGACGGTGGCCAGCACCACGCCCAGCGCAAACACCAGCGCGTGGATGAGCTTGATGTTCACGCCCAGGGCCTCGGCCATGTCGCGGTTGAAGGCGCCGGCGCGGATTTTCATGCCCAGTTTTGTTTTGAAGATCAGCAGGTACAGGCCCAGCGCCAGGGCAATGCAAACGCCCGACATGAACAGGCGGTACACCGGGTAGGACTGGTTGTCGGTCAGGGCAATGGAGGCGCCCAGCAGCTCGGGGATCGCCACGCCATGCACATCGTCGCCCCACAGGATGGAGCGCAGCTCCTCAAAGATGTAGATCAGGCCGAAGGTCAGCAGCACCTGGTCGAGGTGGTCGCGCTGGTAGAAGTGGCGAAACAGCAGCCACTCCAGCGCCAGGCCGAACAGCACCGACAGCGCCACGCCAGCGAGGATGGCCAGCGTCAGGCTGCCAAAGTGGCCGCTCAGCGACCAGGCCAGATAGGCGCCGATCATGTAGAAGCTGCCGTGGGCCAGGTTCACCACGCCCATGATGCCGAAGATCAGCGTCAGGCCGGCGGCCAGCATGAACAGCAGCAGGCCGTACTGCACGCTGTTGAGAAGCTGGATGAGAAAGGTAGGGAAGTCCATGAATGGCATGAAAAACGGCGGGGTCGCCGCCGTCGTGTGCGACCGTGCGCGGGGTTCAGGCCATTTTGCAGCCGGCGCCGCTGTCCGCCAGCGCCTTGGCGGCAATGCCAATCACCTTGTTTTCCTTGTTCTCGACCACGCGCAGGTACATGTCCTGCACCGGGTTGTGGGCGCGGCTCATGGTCCACTTGCCGCGCGGGCTGTCGATGACGGCTTTTTCCAGCGCGGCGTAGAGCGCCTTCTTGTTGGTCAGGTCGCCCTTGACCGCATTGGCACCCTGCACCAGCAGCAGGCCGGTGTCGTAGCCCTGCACGGCATAGACATCGGGCTGCATCTTGAAGGCCTTGGCGTAGTTCAGGCGGAACTGCTTGTTGCGCGGCGTGTCCAGCGAGTCGCTGTAGTGCATGGTGGTTATGATGCCGTCGGCGGCGGGGCCGGCGGCATCGAGCACGCCCTCGGTCAGGAAGCCCGAGCCGTACAGCGGAATCTTGCCCTTGAGGCCGGCTGCCGCGTAGTCGCGGATGAACTTGGCGGCGCCGCCGCCGGCAAAGAAGCAGGCCACGGCATCGGGCTTGAGGGCGGCGATTTCGGTCAGCAGCGCCTGGAACTCCACGTTGGGGAAGGGCAGGCTGAGCTCCTTGATGATGGTGCCGCCGGCCTTGGTGTAGCTTTCCTTGAAGCCCTCGAAGGCCTCCTCGCCCGCGGCATATTTCCAGGTGATCCACACGGCTTTTTTGTGGCCCTTGTCCACCATGGCCTTGCCCAAGGCCAGGGTGGGCTGCGAATTGGTGAAGCTGGTGCGAAACACATTGGGCGCGCACAGGGCGCGGGTGGCGGCATGCACGCCGGCATTGGGAATGAGGCTGAGCACGCCCGATTCGCGCGCGACCTTGTGGATGCCCATCTGAACGCCCGAATGCACGGTGCCGACCAGCACATCCACCTTGTCGCGCTGCACCAGCTTGGTGGCGTTTTCCACGCCCTTGGACGGCTCGGACTCGTCGTCCACCTTGAAGAACTCGATGTCGCGGCCGCCGAGCTTGCCGCCCTGCTCATTGAGCGCCATGCGAAAGCCGTTTTCAATGGCCACGCCGAGCTGCGCAAAGGTGCCGGTGTAGGGCAGCATCAGGCCCACGCGCACCTTGCCGCCTTGCGCGCGCGCGACGCCGGGCAGCAGCAAACCGGTGGACGCCGCGCCGACGATGGCGGCGCTGCGGGTAAGGACGAGACGGCGTGAGGTCATGGAATACTCCTGTAAAGGGGCTGATGGGATGGATGTTTCGATGTTAGCGGTGGCCAGGGACTGCGGCGCTAGTGAAAAACCCCTGTTCTCGCTTCGCGTCAGACACGTTCGCGCAGCTTGAAACGCTGGATTTTTCCGGTGGCCGTTTTGGGCAGCTCCGAGATGAACTCGATCAGGCGCGGGTATTTGTAGGGCGCCAGCCGCTCCTTGACGAAGGCTTTCAGATCGGCCTCGCTGGCCGAGGAACCTGGCTTGAGCACGACATAGGCCTTGGTTTTGGTGAGTCCCTCTTCGTCGGGCACGCCGATGACGGCTGCTTCCAGCACGGCCGGATGCTGCACCAGCGTGGCTTCCACCTCGAAGGGCGAGACATAGAGGCCGCTGACCTTGAGCATGTCGTCGCTGCGGCCCGAATAGGTATAGCTGCCGTCGGCGTTGCGCACATACTTGTCGCCACTCTTGGTCCAGATGCCCTGGAAGGTCTCGCGCGATTTTTCGCGATTGCCCCAGTACATGACGGCGGCACTGGGTCCATGGACATACAGATCTCCGATTTCGCCATCGGGGACCGGATGGCCATCGTCACCGCGCAACTCGACCGCATAACCGGGCACCGGCCAGCCCGTGGTGCCATAACGCACCTGGCCCGGACGGTTGGACAGATAGATGTGAAGCATTTCGGTGGAGCCGATGCCATCGATGATCTGGATGCCGAAGTGGGCGGTGAAGCGCTCGCCGAGTTCGGCCGGCAGGGCTTCCCCGGCCGAGGAGGCCAGGCGCAGCGCAATCTCATTTTTCGCGGGCAGGGCGGGGGACGCCAGCATGCCCGCAAAGCCGGTGGGCGCGCCAAAGAAGACCGTGGGTCGGGTGCCGCCGATCTCTCCGCGCCAGCGCCGGAACGTGGCATCGGGTGTCGGCCGCTCGGCCATCAGCAAGACCGTGGCCCCCGCGCTCAGGGGGAAGCTCAGCGCGTTGCCCAGGCCATAGGCGAAAAAGAGCTTGGCGGCCGAAAAGCACACGTCGCGTTCGGTGAGCCCCAGAATCGGCGTGCCATACAGTTCGGCCGTCCAGTAGGGGTTGGCGTGGCTGTGCAAGGTGCCCTTGGGCCGCCCGGTGGAGCCGGATGAATAGAGCCAGAAGCCGGGGTCGTCGGGGCCGGTGCCAGCCGGCTCGGCCAGCGGCGCATGCTGCGCGATCATGCCATTGAGCGACACCGTGCCGTCCGGCAAGGCGGTGCCCGGATGCGAGACGATCACGGTCCTGACCTCGTGGGCGCCCTGGGCCAGGGCCGCTTGCAGCATGGGCAGCAGCGCGGCGGAAACCAGTACCGCCTGGGAGCGGCTGTGCTGCAGCATGTAGGCATAGTCTTGCGCGGTCAGCAGCGTGTTCACGGCCACCGGCACGATGCCGGCATACATCGCGCCGAGAAAACTCACGGGCCAGTCGATGCAGTCGTGCATCAGCAGCAGCACCCGTTCCTCGCGGCGCACCCCCGCGTCCAGCAGCGCGGCGGCCAGGCGGCGGATGCGCTGCGCCAGCTCGCCGTAGCTCAGTTGCCCCTGGTCGTCGATGAAGGCGGTTTTGCCAGCTCGCTGGGCATTGCGCTGGATCAGGTGCTGCGCAAAGTTGAAGCGCGGACCGGGGGGCTGAACGGGGACGGGGGAGGTCATCGGTGTCTCCTGTTCAGCGTGTGAAATCGATGCGGCCCGCCGGCAGCAGGTACAGGACCAGTGCGCGGCCATGGGACACGGTAGGGCGGTGCGCGCTGCCCGGTGGACAGACCAGCCACCCGCCCGGGTGGCCGTCGAATTGCGCATCGCCCTCGATAGGCATGATCAGGTCGATCTCGCCATTCGGGTGCGAGTGGTGGGGGCCCGCGATGTCCTTCATGTCCACCACATCGACCGAGAATCCGTGCAAATCGTCGGCGGGCTTGAAGACTCGGCCGTAGCGTATGCCTCCGCCTTCGCGCTCGCACAGCCATCCCTGTTCGACACCCGACTGGCATGCCGCCTTGAGCGAGCGAAACGGCTCGCTGTGGGCTGCGTACTCGCTGTTGAGCCAGTCCTCCAGGCGCGCGTCGAGCGCCCGGCCCGCAAGACGGGAGGTCAGTTGTGCGATCTGTTCGCGAAATTCAGTGGGTGACACGAGGACTCCATTTGATCTGCCGGGCTTGCGAATCGAGTGAATATGAATTATTGTGCGTGGCCGAAGCATAAATTCGACAAAAAACCATGTCAAGCAATATATTGCATAAATCAGGGATAACACCAAGTCCGGCAAACCAGGAAGTGCTCGCTGTTGCAAATGAGCCCTTTACTGTTCAGGAACCCGGGGGGGGAGAAAAAAACCCGTTTCTTGCCGCGCTCGGAGAGCGCGTGCGGGCCCTGCGTTCGCGCCGCGGGTTGACCCGAAAAGCGGTGGCGCAGGCGGCGCAGGTGTCCGAGCGCCACCTGGCCAATCTGGAGTACGGGACGGGCAACGTTTCGATCCTGGTGCTGCTGCAGGTGGCCGGTGCCCTGCAGTGCGCGCTGGCCGAACTCATCGGGGATGTGACGACCTCCTCGCCCGAATGGTTGCTGATCCGCGAACTCCTGGAGCTGCGCGACGAAGCGACCTTGCATCGCGTGCGCGTGGCCGTGGGCGAGATGCTGGGAACGGGCGGCGGCAATGCCGCGCGCAGCACGCGGGTTGCACTGGTCGGCTTGCGCGGCGCCGGCAAATCCACGCTGGGCCAGAAGCTCGCTGACGATCTTGGCTTTCCGTTCGTCGAACTCAGCCGCGAGATCGAGAAGTTCGCCGGCTGCAGCATTTCGGAAATCCAGGCGCTTTATGGCATGAACGCCTACCGCCGCTATGAGCGCCGGGCGCTGGAAGAGGCGATCCAGATTTACCCTGAAGCCGTGATCGCCACCCCGGGCGGTATTGTCTCGGATGCGGCCACCTTCAATCTGCTGCTCGCCCATTGCACCACGGTCTGGCTGCAGGCCGATCCCGAGGACCATATGAAACGCGTCGCGGCGCAAGGCGACCTGCGTCCCATGGCCGCGAGCAGGGAGGCGATGGAGGACCTCAAGGGCATCCTCGCGGGCCGCGCCGCTTTCTATTCCAAGGCGGAGTTGTCACTCAATACCAGTGCCCAGGCCCTGGAGTCCACATTCCTGGCGCTGCGTGAGCTGGTGCGCCGCGCACTTCGAGTGCCGGCCTGAGCGGCCTGAAGAAGATGCAAAAAAATGCTTGACACCGAAATTTAATGCAATATGATGCATGTGTCGTCATTGATTTATGCATTATTTTGCCTGCAAAAGGAGCGGACTCCGTGAGTACCCTTTCCCGTGTTGATTACCAGACCGACCCCTCGCGTTACAAGCATTGGAAACTCCAATTTGACGGTCCGGTCGCCACGCTGGCTGTGGACATTGACGAAAACGCCGGCCTTCGCCCGGGCTACAAGCTCAAGCTCAACAGCTACGACCTGGGCGTCGATATCGAGCTCAACGATGCCATCAACCGCATTCGGTTCGAGCACCCGGAAGTGCGCACGGTGGTGCTCACGAGCGCGAAGGACAAGGTGTTCTGCTCGGGCGCCAACATCTTCATGCTGGGTGTTTCCAGCCATGCCTGGAAGGTGAACTTCTGCAAGTTCACCAACGAGACGCGCAACGGACTGGAGGACTCCTCCCAATCCAGCGGCCTGAAGTTCCTGGCGGCCGTCAATGGCGCCTGCGCCGGGGGTGGTTACGAACTGGCGCTGGCTTGCGATGAAATCATCCTGGTGGACGACCGCTCGAGCGCGGTCAGCCTGCCCGAAGTACCTTTGCTGGGCGTGCTGCCCGGCACCGGCGGCCTGACCCGGGTGACCGACAAGCGCCATGTCCGGCATGATCTGGCTGACATTTTCTGCACGACGACCGAGGGCGTGCGCGGCCAGAAGGCCAAGGAGTGGCGCCTGGTGGACGATATCGCCAAGCCGGCCGTGTTTGCGCAAAAAGTTCAGGAACGCGCCTTGCAGCTGGCCGCAATGAGCGATCGCCCGGCCGGGGCTCGAGGCGTGGCGCTCAAGCCGCTGGCGCGAACCATTGAAGCCGATGCGCTGCGCTACTCGCATGTCACGGTCGAGATCGACCGGGCCAAGCGCACAGCCACCTTCACCGTGAAGGGGCCGGCCGGTGCGCAAGCCTCGGACTTGGCCGGCATCGAGGCGGCCGGTGCCGACTGGTTTGCGCTGGCGCTCGCGCGGGAGCTCGAAGATGCCATCCTGTCCATGCGCACCAATGAACTGGACATCGGAATCTGGCTCATCAAGACCCAGGGCGAGGCCGCGGCCATCCTTGCCATGGACGCGACGCTGATGGCCCACAAGGACCACTGGCTGGTGCGGGAAACCATCGGCCTGCTGCGCCGCACGCTGAGCCGCTTCGACGTTTCGTCGCGCAGTCTGTTTGCCCTGATCGAGCCAGGTTCCTGCTTTGCCGGCACCTTCCTCGAACTGGCGCTCGCGTGCGACCGCATTTATCACCTGGCGCTGCCGGACGACGAGGCGCGCGCGCCCAGGATCACGGTGGCCGAGACCAACTTCGGCCTGTACCCGATGGTCACCGGTCAGAGCCGCCTGGGGCGTCGTTTCTATGACGAACAGCCCGCGCTCGATGCGGTGCGCGGCAAGGCAGGGCAGCCGCTGGATGCCGACGCCGCATACGCCTTGGGCCTGGTCACCTCCAACCCCGATGACATCGACTGGGATGACGAAGTGCGCATCGCCGTGGAGGAACGGGTGGCCATGTCGCCCGATGCCCTGACCGGCATGGAAGCCAACTTGCGCTTCAATGGACCGGAAAACATGTTCACCCGTATTTTTGGCCGGCTCACCGCCTGGCAGAACTGGATCTTCCAGCGCCCCAACGCCGTTGGTGAAAAGGGGGCCTTGAAGGTCTATGGCAAGGGAGACAAGGCCGCGTTCGACTGGAACCGCGTCTGATCGACAACGTTGTGCGGCGCGGGTCAGGGTGGCGCGCTGCAACCGAAACATCTCCACCGAAGCAACGTCAGCCATGGAGACCATGATGTCCAGCATTGATTACAGCGAGAAGATTCCCAACAACGTCAACCTGGGCGAGGACCGCACGCTCAAGCGCGCGCTCGAGCAGTGGCAACCCAACTACCTGGACTGGTGGAAGGACATGGGGCCCGACGGCAGCCAGAACTTCGACGTTTACCTGCGCACCGCCGTCAGCGTGGACCCGCAGGGCTGGGCCCAGTTCGGCCACGTCAAGATGCCCGATTACCGCTGGGGCATCTTTCTGAATCCGGCCGAGGCGGGCCGTAAGATCCACTTCGGCGACCACAAGGGCGAGGATGCCTGGACCGACGTGCCCGGCGAGCACCGCGCCAACCTGCGCCGCATCATCGTCACGCAGGGCGATACCGAGCCGGCCTCGGTCGAGCAGCAGCGCCACCTGGGCCTGACCTGCCCGAGCCAGTACGACCTGCGCAACCTGTTCCAGGTCAACGTCGAGGAAGGGCGCCACCTGTGGGCCATGGTCTACCTGCTGCACAAGTACTTCGGCCGCGACGGCCGCGAGGAAGGCGAGGCCCTGCTCGAGCGCCGCTCCGGCGACCAGGACCATCCGCGCATCCTGCAGGCCTTCAACGAGCAGACGCCCGACTGGCTGTCGTTCTTCATGTTCACGTATTTCACGGACCGCGATGGCAAGTTCCAGCTGTGCGCGCTGGCGGAGTCGAGCTTTGATCCGCTGGCCCGCACGACCAAGTTCATGCTGACCGAGGAGGCGCACCACATGTTCGTGGGCGAGTCCGGCATCTCGCGCGTGATCCAGCGCACCTGCCAGATGATGAACCAGCTCAAGACCGACGATCCAGCCAGGCTGCGCGCCGCCGGCGTGATCGACTTGCCGACGATCCAGCGCTACCTGAACTTCCACTTCAGCGTCACGATCGACCTGTTCGGCGCCGACGAATCGAGCAATGCCGCCACCTTCTACAGCACCGGCCTCAAAGGCCGCTTCGAGGAAGGCAAGCGCGTGGACGACCACATCCTCAAGGGCCAGACCTACCGGATCCTGCAAGTGCAGGGGGGGCAATTGGTGGAAAAGGAAGTTCCGATGCTCAATGCCCTGAATGAGGTGCTGCGCGACGACTACATCAAGGATTCCATCGGCGGTGTCGAGCGCTGGAACAAGGTCATCGAGAAGGCCGGCATTCCATTGCGCCTGGCGGTGCCGCACAAGGCCTTTCACCGCAGCATCGGTGCGCTGGCCGGCGTCAAGGTCTCGCCGGACGGCCGCGTGGTCTCTGATGCGGAATGGAACGCCAGGGAGGGTGAATGGCTTCCGAGCGCCGAGGACCGGGCCTTTGTCGCCAGCCTGATGGGGCGCGTGGTCGAACCGGGCAAGTTTGCCAACTGGATCGCTCCGCCGGTCATGGGCATCAACCGCCAGCCGGTGGATTTCGACTATGTCCGCTTCAACTGAGGCGCGCTGACCCAGGCAGACAAGGGGGGGCTGCGGGCCCCCCGCGCACGAAGAGAGCGACGAACCGGAGACCGCCATGGAGAGGGCCGAAGCCCAAGTCATCAAGCAGCACCTGATTGATCCCGAGATTTGCATCCGCTGCAACACCTGCGAAGCCACGTGCCCGGTGGCGGCCATCACGCATGACGCGCGCAACTACGTGGTGGATGCCGAAAAATGCAACTTCTGCATGGCCTGCATATCTCCTTGCCCGACGGGCTCCATAGACAACTGGCGAACGATGCCCAAAGCCAGGGCCTATACCTTGGCCGAGCAGCTCACCTGGGATGAGTTGCCGGCCGAGCTGTCGGGCGATGAACTCGCGGCCGTGGGCGTTCCCGAAGCGGCGGCACAGCCCGCGGCCGGGCTAAGCCAAGCGGTGACCGACCCAACGGGCGAGACGGCATTCAGCAGTGCGCAATATGGGGCCGCGCTGCCGCCCTGGTCCGCCGCGCATGCCTACACCAACCTCTACGGCCCGAAGGCGGCGCAGAAATCGATCAGCGCCAGCGTGGTTGGCAACGTGCGTGTGACCGAGGTGGGGCGCGAGTACGACACCCATCACATCGTGCTGGACTTCGGCGCCATGCCTTTTCCGGTGCTCGAAGGCCAGTCGATCGGCATCATCCCCCCCGGCAGCGATGCCAGCGGCCGACCGCACCATGCGCGCCAGTACTCGATCGCGAGTCCGCGCAACGGCGAGCGCCCGGGCTACAACAACGTGTCGCTGACCATCAAGCGCGTGCTGGAAGATCACCAGGGCAAGCCGGTGCGGGGCGTGGGTTCGAACTACATGTGCGACCTGCAGGTGGGTGACAAGGTGCAGGTGATTGGCCCTTTTGGAACGAGCTTCCTGATGCCCAACCATCCGCGCAGCAGTATCGTGATGATCTGCACCGGCACCGGCAGCGCGCCCATGCGCGCGATGACCGAATGGCGGCGCCGACTACGTGCCTCGGGCAAGTTCGAAGGTGGCAAGCTCATGCTGTTCTTTGGGGCGCGCACCAAGGAGGAACTTCCCTACTTCGGTCCGCTGCAAAACCTGCCCAAGGACTTCATTGACATCAATTTCGCCTTTTCACGCACACCGGGGGCACCCAAGCGCTATGTCCAGGACGTGATGCGCGAGCGCGCAGCTGACCTGACCCCTTTGCTGAACGACCAGAACACCTGCTTTTACGTCTGCGGACTCAAGAGCATGGAAGAGGGCGTGGTCCTGGCGCTGCGCGACATCACCCTGAAGGCGGGCTTGTCCTGGGAGGCGGTGAGCGCCTCGCTGAAGAGAGAAGGCCGGCTTCATCTGGAAACGTATTGACCCGTGACCGCACCCGGGCTGACGGTGGATCACGCCGCCCCGGCGCGGCATCCATCCCCATCCCGTGGCGCACGAGTACGTTAAGCTCTGCGCATGAATGGATTTTTAACTTCCCTGCCTGATACCGCACGCCATGGCTGCCGCAAGGTGGCCCGATGACGGACCCGCAACTCGACTTCGGTTTTGCCGGCGCCTCCTTGGCCCAAGCTCTAGTGGTGGGGACCAAACCACGCGCCAGGGCGGCCAAGCCTGCGCCGATGCCCGACGCGCAAACCCTGGCCCGTGAACTGGAGCGCCACCCCGACTACCGGGTGCTGCGCCGGCTGGTGCCCCGGCGCCACTTTGAGGGCACGCCGCAGGGGGCGCTGTGCCGCGTGATCGTGCTCGACACCGAAACCACCGGGCTGGACTCCTCACGCGACAAGATCATTGAGCTGGCCATGCTGCGGGTGGACGTGGATCGTGCCAGCGGCCGGCCCATCGGCGCGGTTGAGGTCTATGACGGCCTGCAAGACCCCGGCATGCCGATTTCGAAGGAGATCGAGGCCATCACAGGCATCTCGGACGCCATGGTGAAGGGCCAGCAGCTGGACGAGCCGCGCATCGCGGCCCTGCTGGAGGGCGTGGATCTGGTTCTTGCCCACAACGCCGCGTTTGACCGGCCCTTTGTCGAGGCCCGCATGCCGCAGTTTGCCTCCTTGCCCTGGGCCTGTTCCTTTGCCGACATCGACTGGAAGAAAGAAGGCCACGGCTCGGCCAAGCTGGAGTACCTGGCGATGGAACTGGGCTGGTTTTATGACGCCCACCGCGCCGAGATGGATTGCCACGCGCTGCTGGCCGTGCTGGGCGCCCCACTGCCGGTCTCCAGCCAGACCGGCCTGGCCCGGGTCATGGCGGCGGCCGGCAAGCCGGGCTACCGGCTGCAGGCCACCGCGGCACCGTTCGATGCCAAGGACCAGCTCAAGGCCCGTGGCTACCGCTGGAATGCGGAGCAAAAGGTCTGGCACACCTGGCTGGACGACGAGGCCATGCTGCAGGCCGAATGCGACTGGCTCAAGGCCTCGGTCTACGGCAACCGGGCGGCCAGGGTGCAGGTCGAAAAGCTCGATGCCCGGGTGAAGTTTTCAGGCCGGGCCGGGGAGTTGTCGGTGCGGCAACTGTGATGCCGTGTCCTGCTGGCCTGGCTTGAGCCTCAGGCCTTGGGGACCGGCATGATGCTGGGCTCCACGTCCGGCAAGGCCGGCTCAAACGGCGCCGGCTCATGGACCCCGGGCGGAATCTCGGGTGACTGCTCCGGCGGCAGCTGAAACGGCACCGGTGGCAGCTCCGGCGGTATCGGCATGCCGGGCAGCGTGCTGGCTTGATGATTCATGTAGCTCATATGGGATTGCGTGGCTGGGTGATCTGGCGTTTGGTTTGGCTTGAGCCGGACGGTAGCAGATCGCGCGCCGGATGTCAGCAGGGACAGGTGTTTCGAATCAGATCTCGAGGTGAGATGCGGCTGCGTGGTCACGCTCAGCCCGGCTTTCGCGCTTGTCGTTGACAATCATCAAGTTCCGGCCTGGGTGATCGGCAGATAGTGCTCGCTGTCACTTTCACCGGATGTTTCACCCGGCTTGGCATGGCCGCCATCTTGCGGCGCCAACGGGCAAACAAAGGGAGGATTCTCATGCTGAAGAACAAGGTCGCACTGGTCACGGGCGCGTCATCGGGCATTGGCCGCGCGGTGGCGCTGGTCTGGGCGCGCGAGGGCGCCAGGGTGGTGGTGTCGGACATCAACACCCAGGCCGGCGAGGAAACGGCGGCGCTGGTGCGCGCGCAGGGGGGCGACGCCATTTTCGTGGCGGCCGACGTGGGCAAGCCCGAGGATGGCCAGGCCCTGGTGGAGCGCGCCGTGGCGCACTACGGCCGGCTGGACGTGGCCTGCAACAACGCCGGCATTGGCGGGCCGAGCGCCCCCACGGCCGACTACCCGCTGGACGGCTGGGCGCAGGTCATCAACATCAACCTGTCGGGCGTGTTCTACGGCATGAAGTACCAGATCGCCGCCATGCTCAAGACGGGTGGCGGCTCCATCATCAACATGGCGTCCATCCTGGGCGCGGTGGGCTTTGCCACGGCGCCGGCCTATGCCGCCGCCAAGCATGGCGTGCTGGGACTGACCCAGACGGCCGCGCTGGAGTACAGCGCGCACGGCGTGCGCATCAATGCCGTGGGGCCGGGTTTCATCCACACGCCCATGATCAGCGGGCTGGAGCAGGATGCCGGCGTGCAGGCCATGCTGGTGGGGGCGCATCCCATCGGCCGGCTGGGCCGCGCGCAAGAGGTGGCCGAGCTGGTGGCCTGGCTCGCCTCGGACCGGGCTTCCTTCGTGACCGGCGCCTACTACCCGGTGGATGGCGGCTACCTGGCGCGCTGAGGCGTGTTGAAGGGGTCGCCGTGTCCGAGCGCTACGTCTTTGTGTATGGCACCCTGCGCCGGGGGGATGAGCGGGACATCACCCGCCTGGCGCCGGCGCCGCGCTGGGTGGGGCCGGGTGTGATCCCGGGTGTCATGTACCACCTGGGGGCGTACCCCGGCGTGGTCCTGGGCCGGAGCGACGCGGCCGTGGGGGAGGCTGCGGGCCATGTGGTGGGCGAGGTCTATGCCATCGACGCCGCGCTGGAGCGCACGCTGGACGAGATCGAGGAGATCTACCCGCAGCGGAAGGACGAATATTTCAAGCGGAATGTTCTTGTGAGGGTGGGCTCGCGCGAGTTGTCCTGTCTTGTCTATGAAATCAATCCCGCGTGCGTCAAGGGCAAGCCCGTCATCGCCAGTGGCGACTGGGTGAAAGCGCGGGCCCAAGAGCCCCTTTGAAACACCTACGCATCAAGTTGCCCGTCGGTGGACAGCGCATGCGGCACATGTTGCGGCAGCACCAGCACCCCCTGCGCATTGGGGACGGCCTCGATCTGCATCACCGGGGCAGAGCCGCGCACGCCGCCGAACAGGGTGGCAAACGCCGCGTCGGCGGCGTCGCGCCCGGTGCCAAAACGCACAAAACCCATCGGGATGGCAACGCCTGAAGGGTCGAAGATGTACCAGCGGTCGCCCAGATAGACCTCCACATAGGCATGAAAGTCGGTCGGCCCCAGGATCGGGTCGGCGCCGTAGTCAATGCCGGTGGCAAAGCGGGCCGGTATGTTGACGGCACGGCACAGGGCAATCATCAGGTGGGCAAAGTCGCGGCACACGCCAACCTCTTCCACCAGCGTGTCCACGGCGCTGGTGGTGCCGGTGGACGAGTTGGCGCGAAAGAGGACACGGTTCATCACCCAGTCACGGATGGCCTGCACCCGGCTGTAACCTTGCCACAGATGGCCAAACTCCTTGACCGCCAGCCGCTGCAGCCGGTCAGACTGGCAATAACGACTGGGGTAGATGTAGGGCAGCACCGGCCCGGGCAGGTTGGCCACGGCCACCTCGCCAAGCTGCTCCGGTGGCGCCGTGAAGTGGTTGAGATCCACCGTGGCGTCATAGCGCACCGTCAGCGGGCCGGCAAAGGCCTTGAGGCGCAGGAAGCGGGTGTGCGTGACCGGATCGGTGTACAGATTGGGCGGCAGGTTCTGGCTGATGCCCAGCGATTCGCTCACCACGGTCTGGTGCCGGGTTTGCGCGGCATGAATGCTGAAAATGAAATCGCAGCCGGGCTGGTCGATGTCGTAATTCAGCTCGATCGAGAATTTGAGTCTGACCATGGGTTCTTTCGGTGGACGGGTTGTCGCCAGCGTGGATTCGGGAGGGTGCAGGCTGATAAAGTGATCTGTCCGCGAATCATTATGAGCCGCATCCGGGATTTTCTCCATGTCAGGAACACATACTCAAGGGCGTCGCGTGCCTCATGAATCAAGATTGACCCGCGAGCTGCGGGCCCTATTGCATTCGCGGCGTGTCGCCGCTTTGGGAACCATCGGCGATGACGGGGCTGTGTTTGTCTCCATGGTGCCGTTTGCACTGGAGCCGGCCCTTGGCTGCCTGGTCATCCATGTCAGTGGCTTGGCAGCCCATACCCGCAACCTGCAGGACAGGCCCCAAGTGTCGCTGCTTGTCATGCAGTCCGAAGTGCCGGGGGCGCCGGTTCACGCCCTGCCGCGCGTGACCCTGGAAGGGACGGCCAGGGGGCTCGAACCCGGCAGCCTGGACTGGCATGCCTGCCGCGATGCCTATCTGGCCAGATTTCCAGAGGCTGAGCCCATGACACAACTGGGCGATTTCATGTTTTTTGCAGTCCAGCTCACTGGTGCCCGGCAAGTCGCCGGCTTTGGCGCTGCGCGTTCGATGGATGAGGAAGAGCTCAGACTGGCCTTGGGATCAGCCGGGTTCAGCCAAGGCCAGGCATGAAAAAAGCCCCGGCACTTGCGTGCCAGGGCTCATCAAAAACATGGCTCCTCGACCTGGGCTCGAACCAGGGACCTACGGATTAACAGTCCGGCGCTCTACCAACTGAGCTATCGAGGAACAAGCCTGAAATTATAGCGTGTTTTTTCTTGTGTTTTCGAAGTGAGACCGAAACAAGGATGCGACATCCCGGTGCGGCGGCGGTCGCCTGTTGATGCAGATGCTAATTGCGCAGTCCGGCGCTGATGCTGGCCTGCAACCGGGCCGCCACCGCTTCGGGCTGCTCGGCCGTGACCAGCGCGCGCACGACGGCCACCGAGCCCACGCCGCTGGACAACACCTCCTGAAGTTTGCTGCCGTCAATGCCGCCGATGGCCACCAGAGGGTAGTCGCGCATGAGGCGGGCATAGGCATGCAGCCGTCCCGTGCCCTGCGGCGCCGTGGCCATTCTCTTGAGCGTGGTGGGGAAAACCGCGCCCAGGGCGAGGTAGCTCGGGCTGAACGCGTCGGCACGCAGCATCTCGGCATAACCATGACTGGACAGGCCCAGGCGCAAGCCGGCGGCGCGGATGACGGACAGGTCGGCCATGTCCATGTCTTCCTGTCCCAGGTGCACACCGTAGGCGCCGGCGGCGATCGCTGCTTGCCAGTGGTCGTTGATGAAAAGCAATGCGGGGGTGCCCTGCACGGCCTGGACCGCCGCGCGCACTTCGCGCTCGATGGCGCGGGCATCGTCGGACTTGAAGCGCAACTGCACCGTGGGCACGCCGGCCCGTGCCATGCGGCCGACCCAGGCCGCATCGGGCAGCACGGCGTACAGCCCCAGTTGATGCGGGCAACTGGCAAAGGCATCGGGCCGCGGCCAGGGCCGCATGCCAAAGTCCGCGGGCTGGTCCGGCCAGACTGCGGGCTTGAACTCGCCGCTGCGTTGCGCCATGGCGTGCCAGGCCTGGGCCAGGCATTCGGCGTCATGCTCGACAAACCCCAGGGCTAGGCCGGCCTGCTTGGCGGCGCGATACACCGGTGCGTCGCTGCTGAAGGTGGGCGCCGTGGGTGCGGCGGCGGGCAGGGCCAGGGCCTGGTGCGCGGCGATGATGGCCTGCGCCATGGTGTCGTGAGTCGTCATGGTCAGGCCTGATGCCAGAAAGGCGTGCCCAGCACCGGGGTGCTGGGTTGGGCGGCGTGCTGCTCTGCCATGGCGCCGGCCAGGTAGGCGTCGCGCCCCGCCTGCACGGCACTGGCAAACGCGCCGGCCATGGCCACCGGGTCTTGTGCCAGCGCCACGGCGGTGTTGAGCAGGACGCCGTCATAGCCCCATTCCATCACTTGGCAGGCATGTGAGGGCAGGCCCAGGCCGGCATCCACCAGCATGGGCACGGTGAGGCGCTCGCGCAGCATGCGCATGGCGTAGGGGTTGACCGGGCCCTTGCCGGTGCCTATGGGCGCGGCCCAGGGCATGACGGCCTGGCAGCCCACGTCCACCAGGCGCTGGCACAGCACCAGGTCCTCGGTGCAATAGGGCAGCACCTTGAAGCCGTTCTTGATGAGCCAGCTGGCCGCTTCCACCAGGTTCAGCGTGTCGGGCTGCAGGGTGTAGTCGTCGCCGATCAGCTCCAGCTTGATCCAGGGTGTGGCGAATACCTCGCGCGCCATCTGGGCGGTGGTGATGACTTCCTGCACGCTATGGCAGCCGGCCGTGTTGGGCAGCACCGGCACATCGAGCTGGCGCAGCAGCTCCCAGAAACCGTTGTCGCTCTCGCCGGGCGCCGCACCCTGGCGGCGCAGCGAGGCCGTCAGCATGGCGGGCTGGGCGCGACGCACGGCGGCCTCCAGCACGCTGGGCGAGGGGTAGCGCGCCGTGCCCAACAGCAGGCGGCTGTGGAAGGCCTGGCCGTAAAGAACCAGGGTATCTGTGGCGGGGGTGTGTGGCATGGCGTGAAGGGCTTAACCGCCGGTGACCGGAAAGATGATGTCGATGCGGTCGCCGGTTTGCAGCGGGGTGTAGGGATATTGCGTGTTGGCGACGAATTGCATATTGACCGCGGCGGCAAACGGGGGTTTGGCCTCGGTCACGGCAATTGCATCGGCGAGGGTGGCGCCGGGCGGCAGCTCATGGCTGGTCTTGTTGATGAAAACTTGCATGCGGTCATTGTGCCGCGTGTTGCAGCGACAGGGAAAAAGTGCCGGCCAGGGGCGAGGCACCGGTGTGCACGAGTTCCATCACCACGTCGAGCAGGGCCGGCGCGATGAGGAAACCATGGCGGTACATGCCGTTGATCTGCAGCACGCGCGGGCCCAGATGCCGGATGGCCGGCAGGTTGTCGGGCAGGGTGGGGCGGCACTGGGTGGCGATCTCCAGAATGCGGGCTTCGGCAAAACCGGTGTGCACGGTGTAGGCGGCGCTCAGCAGTTCCAGCGTGGAGCGCACGCTGGGCGGGGACAGGTCGTCCGACTCGATTTCGGTGGCGCCGATGACAAACACATGGTCCTGCTTGGGCGCGATGTAGATCGGATAGCGCGGGTGCAGCAGGCGGGTCGGGCGGCTCAGGTTCACCTCGGGCGCGTGCAGCCGCACCACTTCGCCGCGCACGCCGCGCAGGGCCGGCCACTGATCTCGTGCCCCCAGGCCGCGGCAGTCAAACACCCAGTCGGCCTGGCCCGGCTGGCCGGGATGGAAGTCACCGGGCGCGCGCGGGCTGTTCCAGTGCAATTGGACCTTCAGCGCGCGCAGCTCATGCAGCAAGGCCGCCAGCAACTGGCGGTTGTCGAGCTGGCCTTCGCCCGGAAGGTAAAGTCCCTGCGCAAAACGCGCGCCGAGTTCGGGCTCGAGCTGCGCCACCTGGGTGCTGTCCAGTGCCTGGGTGGCGGGCAGTGCCGCCAGCGCATGGCGGGTGGCGGTCATCTGGCGGGTGAAGCGTGAGGCTTCGGCCGCGTCCTGGCGATGCCAGAGGATCAGCGTGCCCTGCTGCTGGAAGAAAACCGGCTGGCTCAGTTGTGCGATCAGCTCGGGCCAGCGCCGCAGCGCGTGCATGCCCATTTGCACCACGCTGATTTCGGTGACGGCGGATTCGGCCAGCGGCGCCAGCATGGCGGCGGCGATGCGGGCGGCCGAGCCCTGTGCATCAGACTCGCCGGCTTCGAACAGCTCGACCGCATGGCCGGCACGCGCCAGCTGGCACGCCAGCAGCCGGCCCATCAGGCCGGCACCCAGCACGACCATGGAAGAACGGGAGGAGAGAGAGGGGGCAGGGGACATCACGCAATTGCCTCATAATTTTCGGTATGACAACTCATTCAATTTCTGCCGCCACGGGCCCGCATTACCCGCGCGTCCTGTCGATCGCGGGCTCCGACAGCGGCGGCGGCGCCGGTATCCAGGCCGACCTCAAGACCTTCAGCGCGCTGGGCTGCTACGGCATGACCGCCATCACGGCCATCACCGCGCAAAACACCATGGGCGTGAGCGCCATCCACGGCGTGCCGCCCGAGATGCTCAAGGCGCAAATCCAGGCCGTGGTGGAAGACATCGGGGTGGATGCGGTAAAGATCGGCATGCTGCATTCGCCCGAGGTGGTGCAGGTCGTGGCCTGGGCGATTCGGCACTACCAGCTCAAGCAGGTGGTGCTCGATCCGGTGATGGTGGCCACCAGCGGCGACCGCCTGATGGCGCAGGAGACCGTGCAGGTGCTGGTGCACGAACTCTTTCCCTTGGCCGCGGTGGTCACGCCCAATCTGGACGAGGCGGCCCTGCTGCTGGGGCACGGCATTGACAGCGCGGCGGCGCTGGACCAGGCCGCGCGCGATCTGCTGGCGCTGGGCGCGCAGGCCGTGCTGCTCAAGGGCGGCCATCTGCCGGGCGTGCAGGTGGTCGATGTGCTGGCGCAGCCGCAGCAGCCGCTGCAACACCTGCGGTCGGCACGCATTGCCAGCCGCAATGTGCATGGCACAGGCTGCACCCTGTCGTCGGCCATTGCCGCCCATCTGGCGTTCGGACTGGCCTTGCCGCAGGCCGTGGCGCAGGCGCGGGCCTACATCCTGCAGGCCATCGCGGCAGGGGCCGAGGTGCGCACCGGGCATGGTCACGGGCCGCTCAACCATGCTTATGCGCCTGTTGCCATGCGGATACTGCCTGCGCTTTGACACGGTGTTCAGATCCGGCGCGGGCGGGTCAGCCATGCCAGCACGAAGGTGAAAGCGAGAGTGGGCAGGGCTGATCCCCAGTGCGGCGCCCAGCTTGCGATGGCGTGGTAGGCCGCAATACCGGCCAGCCACAGCAGTGCGGCGCTGACTTCTATCTTGCGCGGGGATGGCGCGAAGTCAGGCTGGCCGGTGCCAAGCCGGCCCAGGATCACGCCATACAGCGGCACGAAGATCGAGCTCAGCAGCAGCAGGAAGGGCTCCAGGCTGTGCATGGGCAGCACCAGCGCCAGGGCGGTGCACGCCAGGGCCAGGCCGCTGCCCCAGCGGCGGATGCTCCACGAGGGCTTGAGGCTGTGGGCCGACACCGAGCCGGAGTAGACGTCGCCATAGGCGTTGTCGATTTCATCGATCAGGATCAGGCTCAGGGCGATCAGGCCGCCTTGCGCCAGCAGCAGGGCGGTCACCAGGTCAGCGCCGGGCGCGGCCACGCTGGCCACCAGCACGCCCAGGGCGTAGCACCAGACATTGGCCAGCGCATAACCCAGCCAGGTGCCGCTCAGGGCGCTTTTGCCGCTGCGGCCATGGCGCGCGTAGTCGGCCACCAGCGGCAGCCATGACACCGGCATGGCCATCACCAGGTCCATGGCGGACAGCAGACCCATGCTGCCGTCTCCAGGGCGCGCCCAGAAGGCATCGAATCCCCTGGCTTGCAGCTGGCCGCCGAACTGCCAGCTCAGCCACAAAAGCGAGGCAATCACCAGCGGCAGGCCGAAGCGCCCGATGAATTTGCGCACCAGCGTGAGCATCGACCCCGCTAGCAGCGCGGTCAGCACCGCGCCCCAGAGCAGGGTGGTGGCCAGCATGCCGCCGCTGCCGTCGAGCGCCAGCCCGAACGACTGCTTGCCGATGGCGGCGGTGCCGTCGCGCATGATCACCAGTTCGAACGTGGTCCAGCCGATGAGCTGCACGATGTTGAGCAGCACGGGCAGGCGCGCGAAAAAGCTGCCGTAGGTCGCATGCATCAGGCCGGCGCTGGTCAGGCCGCTGTCGCAGCCCAGCTTGGCGGTCCAGGCCAGCAGCCCGGCGCCGATGAGCGAGCCCAGCACGATGGCGATGGCGGCATCTCGGCTGCCGACCGCAGGCACCAGGTAGGCGCCGACCTGGATGACCAGCAGGCCGACGCCCAGGCTGAACCAGAGCGAGGTGTGCTCGTGCCAGTGGAAGACCCGGTCGGCCGCGGCGACCGGCGTCAAGGCCTGGTTGCCGCTGGAAGGGGATGTTTGATTTGCCATCAATTTGCTCCGTGCAAAACAGGTGGCAGGTGGGCGGCTTGCGCCGGGCATGGTGTCACCTGAGAATATCGTGACAGCCCGGTTGGACCTGCTTCCCTGCGCGAGGATTACCTCAGTCAGGTTCAAAGGGACTTTCTCAGCCGCCTGCCGCGTTCATCACGCGGTGGCAACACCCCCAGCGAATGTGCTCTTGCAAGCACGGGTGGATTGTAAGACCAAAGAAAAAGCCCGCATGGTGCGGGCTCGAAGTGCTTTCGTGAAACTTGACCTGGGTCAGTCGAACACGGGGGTCTCGACCCCCAGCACCTTGTGCAGCTTGGGGCTGGTGGTGGTGTACTGCAGGTGGATTTTCTTTTCGGGGAAGATGAAGGGCGCGGCGCCAAAAGCAGCCAGCGCGCACTCATGAAAACCGCTGAGGATCAGCTTTTTCTTGCCGGGGTAGGTGTTGATGTCGCCGACTGCAAAAATGCCGGGCACATTGGTGGAAAACTTTTCGGTATCGACCTTGAGCTGCTTGCGTTCGATGTCCAGACCCCAGTCCGCAATCGGGCCGAGCTTCGGGCTCAGGCCGAAGAACACCAGCAGCACATCGAGCGACACGACGCGTGTCACGCCGTCGGCGCCGGTGACCTTGACGCCGCTGAGCTTGCCGTGCGCTTCCTCGTAGCCGGTGACCTGGCCGACGATGAACTGCATCTCGTAGGCATCGCACAGATCCTTCATCTTGGCCACGCTGGCCGGGGCGGCCTTGAAGCCGTCGCGGCGGTGGATCAGGATGACGCTCTCGGCCTTGTGGGGCCCTTCATTGACAAAATTCAGGGCCCAGTCCAGCGCCGAGTCGCCGCCACCGACGATGACCAGGTTCTTGCCGGCGAAATCGGCCGGGCTCTTGACGCGGTAGAACAGTTGCGAGCCTTCGAACTTGTCCAGGCCATCGACCTTGAGCGTGCGCGGCTGGAAGGCGCCGACCCCGGCCGCGATGAAAACGGTCTTGGCCAGGAAACGCGTGCCCTTGGAGGTCTCGACGAAGAAGCGGCCATCGTCCTGCCTTTGCACCGTGGTTACTTCCTGGCCGAAGTGGAAGGTCGCGCCAAACGGCTCGATCTGTTTGAGCAGGTTGTCGGTGAGTTCCTGGCCCGTGCACACGGGGACGGCCGGGATGTCGTAGATCGGCTTGTCGGGGTACAGCTCCACGCACTGGCCGCCGGGGTAGGCGAGCGAGTCGATGACGTGGGCCTTGATTTCCAGTAGACCGAGTTCGAACACCTGAAACAGCCCCACGGGGCCGGCGCCCACGATGACGGCATCGGTTTCGATCGATCCCTCGTGGGCTTGCGCGGTATTGATCACTTCTTGATTCAGTTGGGGTTCCATGACTTCACTTGCTTGCCGTTTGCCCAGAGAGGGCCAGGGGCCGGGTGCACGGGCTTCGATGCCTCGGTCCGGACGGCATGTCAGCGCTGCAGCTCCTTGAGCTTGCCGGTCTTGTCTTTCCACTCATCCGCGTCGGGCAGCGGTGTCTTGCGCTTGGTGATGCTTTTCCAGGTGGGCAGCTTGGCCAGTTCGGCATTGAGCTGGGTCATGTGCTGCTGGTCGGCGGGCACGTCTTCCTCGGCGTAAATCGCATTCACCGGGCATTCTGGAATGCACACGGCGCAGTCGATGCACTCATCGGGGTCGATGGTCAGAAAGTTGGGGCCTTCGCGGAAGCAGTCCACGGGGCAGACATCGACGCAATCGGTGTATTTGCAGCGGATGCAGGCTTCGGTGACGGTATGGGTCATGTTGTAGTTCTGGACGGATGGGTGAAAACGGAGTTTTCCAAAGCGAAGCCTCCGCAAGGCAAAGAGGAAACAAGGGGCATTCGCCAAAAACGCTTATTTTATTGGTTTTTTCGCGCGCTTTGTTTCCCTGTGGCCTTGGTTGCAGCAGGGTTGCTTGAGGTGGATCAATTCAACAAGACGGCGCCGGCGGTTTTATGGGATGCCGTGTCCACCAGGACCACCGAGCCCAGCACCCGTGAGCGGCTGTAGGGCAAAGCCGCGATCGGCTCCTGCAGGGCCAGCTCGATATAGCCGATGGCGTTGGGATCGAGTTGCGTGGCTTCTTCCTCGGCCAGCGTGTTGATGTTGAGCTTGTGCACGATGCGCTTGACCCGGGCCTTGACCCAGCGGTGGCCGTGCAGCGCCCAGTACACGCGTCCGGCCATCAGCGGCTCGTCATCGAGCCAGGCCACGGTGGCCTTGAGTTCGCGGCTGAGTGCAAAGCTGCTGCGCGCCGGCTCATGGACCAGCAGCCAGTCGCCGCGCGAGACATCGACCTCGCGGTCCAGCACGATGCCGGCGCTGTGGCCGGCGGCCACCATGCCGGGCTGGCGCACATGGTCCAAAACCTGGGCGACGCTGGCGGTTTGCCCGCTTGGAAAGACCTGGATGGTGCTGCCGGGCTGAATGTCGCCGTTCGCCACGCGGCCCCAGAACACACGGCGGCCCTGGCGGGTGTCGCTCGATGAGGAGAATTTCTCGACCCACTGCACGGGGAAAGCAAAGGGCAGGGCGGCATCGGCCGCAGTGACGGGCAATTGCTCCAGAATCTGCAGCAGCGTGGGGCCACGGTAGCCGCACCAGCCGGCATCCAGCGCACCATCCACCACATTCCAGCCCTTGAGCGCCGAGATCGGCACGATGGCGGCAACCGGGATGCCGGCGTTTTGGGCAAAGGCCAGCAGCGCCGCGCGAATGTGCTCAAACGCCAGGGTGGCGTCGGCCACGGCATCGAGCTTGTTCACGGCAAACACGATGGAGGGCACGCGCAGCAGCTTGGCCAGCAGCGAATGGCGCCGGGTCTGGGGCAGCAGGGCCAGGCCGGTGTTTTGCCAGTCCAGCTTGGTGGCATCCACCAGCACCACGGCGGCATCGGCGCTCGAGGCGGCCGTCACCATGTTGCGGGTGTACTGCTCGTGGCCGGGCGCGTCGCCGATGATGAACTTGCGGTTTTCGGTGCTGAAGTAGCGGTAGGCCACGTCGATGGTGATGCCCTGCTCGCGTTCGGCGCTCAATCCGTCGGTCAGCAGCGCCAGGTCGGTCTCGCCCTGGCGCTGCACGCCGGCCAGGTGATCCTGCAGCACGGCGCGGCTGTCCACCAGCAGGCGGCCGATCAGCGTGCTCTTGCCATCATCCACCGAGCCGCAGGTGATGAACTTCAGCGCGGATTGGGTGTCAATTTGGCCTTTAGCCCTCGTGGAATATGCGGGAGTAGCTATTGATTTCGTAGCGGGTGTCATATTGGAAATCTTTCAGGAATCAGGTGCCTTCAACCCAGGGGCACCGCGGAACCGGCTTCGCCGGGCCGCTGGTGCCGCCCCCTGCAAGGGGGAAAGCGGCCACACGAAGTGGGCAAGCCGGGGGGTGTTCAAAAATACCCGTCTTTCTTGCGCTTTTCCATGGAGGCGTCGGAGGTTTTGTCGTCCATGCGCGTGGCGCCGCGCTCGCTCACATCGGCGGCCAGCGTCTCGATCACGATCTCGGCGGCGGTGGCGGCCAGGCTTTCCACCGGGCAGGTGCAGGTGATGTCGCCCACGGTGCGAAAGCGCACGTCGCGCACCTGCACCTGTTCGCCCTCGCGCGGCGGCGTCAGCTCGGTCACCGGCACCAGCAGGCCGCGGCGGTCCACCACCTCGCGCGGGTGCGTGTAGTAGATCGAGGGCAGGGCGATGTTCTCGCGCTCGATGTATTGCCACACGTCGAGTTCGGTCCAGTTGGAGATCGGAAACACGCGGAAATGCTCGCCCGGCTGCAGCCGGGTGTTGAACAGCGTCCACAGCTCGGGACGCTGGGCCTTCGGGTTCCACTGGCCGAAGCTGTCGCGGTGGCTGAAGATGCGCTCCTTGGCGCGTGCTTTCTCCTCGTCGCGCCGGGCGCCGCCGATCAGCGCGTCAAAGCGGAATTCCTCGATGGCCTCGAGCAGCGTGACCGACTGGTGCACATTGCGGCTCTCGTCGGGGCGGGTCAGCCGCACGGTGCCGCGCGCCATGGAGTCCTCCACGCTGCGCACGATGAGTTCGGCCTGCAATTGCCTGGCGCGCAAATCGCGGAAGTCGGTGACTTCGGTGAAGTTGTGGCCGGTGTCGATCATCAGGAGCGGATAGGGGATGCGGCCGCCGCCACGGGGGCCCTCCTTGCCCACAAAGGCCTTTTCGGCGCAGCGCAGCAGCACCAGCGAGTCCTTGCCGCCCGAAAACAGCAGGGCTGGACGTTCAAAGGCCGCCGCCACTTCGCGCAGGATGAAGATGGTTTCCTCTTCCAGGGCATCGAGATGCGCATTGCTCAGGTGGTGAGCGCTGGCGGCGTGGCGGGGCGTGTCGAGCAATTCGTGTTCTGTGCGCGCGTTCATGCGGGCGCTCCTTGGTTGTCTTTTGTCGTCGTTTTGGCTTCGGCACGCCCTTCGGGCTTCACATCGCCTGCGGCGATATGAGCCTGCGCCGAAGCGAAGACCTCGGCTGCCTCGCTGCGCGATGCAGCAGCGCCTACCGGCGCTGAGTGCGGCTTGACGTGCAAGCCGCATTCCTTGAGGTCTTCACTTTCCCACCACCAGCGGCCGGCGCGGAAATCCTCGCCGAGCGAAATGGCACGGGTGCAGGGGGCGCAGCCGATGCTGGGGTAGAACTGGTCGTGCAGCGGGTTGTAGGCCACCTGATGCAGTTGGATGTAGTGCCACACGTCGCCCCAGGTCCAGTCGGCCAGCGGGTTGAACTTGACGCGGCGCGCGTCCGCCGTGTCAACCCGTGGCACCTCGGCGCGCGCGCCCGACTGCTCGCGGCGCAGGCCCGTGATCCAGGCCTTTTTGCCGGCCAGGGCCCGCTCCAGCGGTTCCATCTTGCGGATATGGCAGCAGGCCTTGCGCAGCTCGATGCTGCGGTACATCGCGTCCTTGCCCTCGCGCGCCACGAACTGCAGCATCGCCTCATTGACCGGTTTGAAGGTGTCGACGGGCGCGCGCGAGTGGGTCCGCAGTTGTTCCAGCAGTTGCAGGGTTTCGGCGTGCAGCATGCCGGTCTCGAGCACAAAAACGCCGATATCGAGCGCCAGTGCGTTGATCAGGTGCGTGATCACCATGTCTTCCGCGCCCAGGCTGGAGGCCTGGCTGATCAGCGCCGGGCTGCCGGCCGCGGCCGGCGCATGGTCGCGCGCGGCCTGTTGCAGCAGGGCGCGGGTCTGCGCCAGCTTGGTGTCGAAATCCTGGGAGGCGCGGGCGTGCAGGTCAATGGCGCTCATCATGCGGCTTTCTGGAAATGGGGTTGCGCGTGGACGGCGTCTCCCTGGTAGAAGGCGCGGTAGCGGTCGAGTTGGCGCTGCGCCGTGGCCAGGTCCTGGTCGGCGCGCAGCACGGCGGCATCGAAGCCGCTGCGCGCCATCTGCTGCAGCTGGTCGACCAGGACGTCGCCGGTGGCGCGGATCTCGCCCGTAAAGCCGAGTCGGCGGCGCAGCAGGTAGGCCTGGCTGAAGGCGCGGCCGTCGGTGAACCTGGGGAAGTGCAGGTCGATGCGGTCCACCCCTTCGAGCGCCAGCGCGCGCGGGTCCGCGTCATTTGAAATTTCAAGCACATTTTGGCCTTCCGGTGCCGTCGAATGGGCGTGAGCAGCTATCAATTTCATAGTATTCATTCCTTCAGGCGAGGTGCTGGTGCTCGGCCAGCGCTGCGGCGCGGCGTTCGAGGTCGTGGCGCATCTGGTGGGCCGCCTGCTTGAACGGCTCGGCGCCGACGCGGCGCAGCGTTTCGATGAAGCGTTCGCCGGCCGTGCGCTGCTCGCGGTAGGTTTCCAGCACGACCTCGATCACGTCCGGCACTTCCGCGCTGGAGAAGGCCGGGCCGACCACCTTGCCAGGACCGGCGGGGCCGGACAGCGTGCTGCCGTCGGAGCCGCCCAGGGTGACCTGGTACCACTCCCGTCCGTCCTTGTCGACGCCCAGGATGCCGATGTGGCCGCTGTGGTGGTGGCCGCAGGAGTTCATGCAGCCCGAAATATGCAGGTCGATCTCGCCCAGGTCGTGCAGTTCGTCCAGGTCCTGGTAGCGCTCGGTGATGGCGGCGGCCACCGGAATGGAGCGCGCATTGGCCAGGTCGCAGAAGTCGCCGCCAGGGCAGGCGATCATGTCGGTCAGCAGGCCGATGTTGGGTTTGGCCAGGCCGAGGCGGCGCGCTTCGCGCCAGAGCTCGGGCAGCTGGTCGCAGCGCACCCAGGGCAGCACCAGGTTCTGCGCGTGGGTGACGCGCACCTCGCCGGCGCTGAAACGCTCGCTGAGTTCGGCCACGGCGTCGAGCTGGTCGGCCGTGGCATCGCCCGGCGCCTGGCCCAGGCGCTTGAAGGAGAGCGTGACGGCGCGCAGGTCGGGGTTCTTGTGCGGCGCCACGTTGCGGTGCAGCCAGCGGCCGAACTCCACGTCGTCCTCGGCGGCGGCGCGCAGGATGTGGGCGATCTTGGCGTCGGCGCTCTTGCGGTCGCAGCTGAGTGCCGGCGGCACGAACGAGGCGCTGACGCGCTCGAACTCGGCGGCGCTGATGGTGTGCGGCGCGCCATCCTGCTCCAGGATCTCGCGGTACTCGGCTTCCACCTCGTCGATATAGCGCTGGCCTTCGGCCTTGACCAGGATCTTGATGCGCGCCTTGTAGGCGTTGTCGCGCCGGCCCCAGCGGTTGTAGACCCGCACCACGGCTTCCAGGTAGTTGAGGATCTGGTCGCAGGGCAGGAATTCGCGGATGGGGGTGGCGATCACCGGCGTGCGGCCCATGCCGCCGCCGACCAGCACCTTGAAGCCCAAGGCGCCTTCGGCGCCGCTACCTGAATACTTACCGTCTGTGTTGCGAACCAGCTGCAGGCCCACATCGTGCCAGCCAATGGCGGCGCGGTCTTCGCGGGCGCCGGTGATGGCGACCTTGAACTTGCGCGGCAGGAAGGCGAATTCGGGGTGCAGCGTGCTCCACTGGCGCAGGATTTCGGCGAAGGGGCGCGGGTCAGCCACTTCGTCCACGGCAATGCCGGCCAGCTCGTCGCTGGTGATGTTGCGGATGCAGTTGCCGCTGGTCTGGATGCCGTGCATGCCCACGCTGGCCAGCAGGTCCATCACGTCAGCGCTTTTGTCCAGCGGAATCCAGTTGTACTGCACGTTCTGGCGCGTGGTGAAGTGGGCGTAGCCGGTCGTGAGGCGGCTGCCGATGGCTTTGCCGTCGCGCAGCTGGATCTCGCCCAGCCGGTTCTGCGCTGCCACCGCCCCCTGGAACAGTTCGGAGGTGGGCTGGTCGTATTCGCGTGCAATGCGGGCCAGCACGCGCACCTGGGCGCTGGACAGCTCGCCGTACGGCACGGCCACGCGCAGCATCGGCGCATGGCGCTGGATGTACCAGCCGTTTTGCAGCCGCAGCGGCTTGAAGTCGTCGCCGCTGAGCTGGCCGGACAGATGGCGTTCGAGCTGATCACGGTATTGCGCGGCCCGGGTGCGGACGAATTCCCGGTCGAAGTCGGTGTATTGGTACATGGATCAGATGGCAATCAGTTTGAATCCGGCATAAGCCAGCAGCACGGACAGAACGGAGCGAACGACACGATCAGGGATGCGCGTCATGAGGTGCGAACCCACCCAGATGCCGGGCAGGGAGCCAGCCAGCAGCCGGGCCAAGAGGCCCCAGTCCACCGAGCCGAGCGAGGCGTGGCCCAGGCCCGCCACCAGCGTCAGCGGCACGGCGTAGGCAATGTCGGCCGCCACGATGCGCGGCAGCGGCAGCAGGGGGTACAGGATGAGCAGAACGCTCACGCCGATGGCGCCGGCCCCGACGGAAGTGAGCGTGACCAGGGTGCCGATGACGGCGCCAAACAGCAGGGGCAGGCTCCAGTGGCGCGGCGTGGCGGCCCGCGCCTCCTGGCCCCGGGCCACGGTGAGCGGCAGGGCCTTGCCGCGCACCGCCTTGTACAGGGTGGCCGCTGCCGTGAGCAGCAATGCGGCGCCCAGCGTGCTGGTCATGAGGCTTTGCACCTGCGGATGGGCCGGGCCGATCCAGCGCAACACGAGCAGCGTGGTCAAGGCGGCGGGAATGCTGCCGGCGGACAAGTGCAGCACGACCCGCCAGTCGATGACCCGGGCCCGCGCCAGGCGCACGGTGCCGCCCATCTTGGTGAAGGCCGCGAACAGCAGATCGGTGCCCACGGCCAGGTAGGGTTTGACGCCAAAGAAGAAGATCAGGATCGGCGTCATGAGCGAGCCGCCGCCCACGCCGGTGAGTCCGACGATCAGGCCGACAAAAAAACCCGCAAAGATGAACGCCAAGTCATGCATGGGCAGACTGTAGGTGGACACCCTTATATTGCAAACTACATTTTGGTGATGTCGTTATTCCTGCTGGGTATAAAGACTTGCCGGCTGGCGGTATCGGCCTGCTTGGCCAGGCGCGTCGCGTTCAGCGAGCGCGCCAAAGAGGCTTCGACCGGCAGCGGCTCGGCACCCAGTCGGGCCGCCAACAGCTCGGCGCACAGCACCGAGAAACTCAAACCGCGCGAACCCATGCCCGTGCTGATCCACAGGCTGGGTGTGTCGCCGGGCTCGAGCGGACCCACCAGCGGCAGTCGATCGGCGCTGACGCAGCGCGTGCTGCTCCAGGCCTGCACGCTGCCGGCTTCAAAGCGGGAGCCGAGTGCCTGGGCGGCGGCGGGGAGCAGGGTTTGCAGGTGTTGTTGATTGAGGTGGTGGTGTTCGGCCGGCGCTGCCGGCGGCTGGGTGTCGGCTTCGTAGGTGGCTCCCGCATACCAGGCCAGGCCCCCGCTCACCGGCACTGAGGCAATCAGGCTGCCCAGGCCATTGACCGGGAAAGGCGGCAGGGCCGCGGCATCCGCTGCCTGCTGCAAACCCCAGGACAGCTGGCCGCGCATGCCGTGCCGTGCCGGCAGCCGCTGGATGCCGTCCTGCAGCGCCGGCTGTGATGACTTCAGCGCATCGAGCAGCGCGTCCGTGCCGCAGGCGCCGGCCAGCACCAGCAGGCTGGCCGTGGCCAGCACCTTGCCGGCCGCGTCCAGTAGCAGCCATTCATCCCCCGCGCGGCGGATCGCGGCGACGCGGGCCTGGCCCTGAAAACGCACGCCGGGCTGGGCCAGCCAGGCCTGCACCAGACGCGCGGGCTTGAGCCAGGCCCCCTGCGCGTGCCACAGCGATGGCGCATCGGCGGCCATGCCCTGGCCCCAGGCCGTGCCCGCCGCCAGCCCTGGCGCCGGGCGCGACCAGTCCATGCCTGCCGCGGGCCAGTTGGCGGGCAGGCCGGCTGTTGCGTCCAGGCGGTGTTCGAGCACGCCGCTGGCCTGCCAGTCCTGGCCCGGCTGCAACAGGCTGCGCGCCTGCTGCAGCATGAGGCGCACGCCACAGCGCGACAGGCGCGAGCGCGGGCTGTCGTCCACCGAGACATGCGGCAGCACCAGCCCGGCGGGCAGGCCGGACGCCCCGGCGGCGGGCGCATCGGCCGCATCCAGCACCTGCACCTGCCAGCCGCGCCGCGCCAGCGCCGCTGCCACGCTGGCGCCGGCCAGCCCGGCACCAATGACGGCGCAGCGGCCGGGCACGGCGGCTTTGGGGCTTTGGCTGCGCGTGTGTTTCAGTTCCCAGCGCGGGTTGAAGGAGCCCTGGGTCTGCTGCATCTCAAAACCGCATTGGCTCAGGCTCTCGCGTACGTCTGGTGAGAGATGAACTGCCGCCACGCCCGTGCCGCGCCGGCAGCAGCGGGCCAGGGCCTTGACGGTCCAGCGGTCCCACGCGGGAACATTGGCAAAGGCATCCGGCAGGTCCAGATAAACCGAGTCCGCGGCAAATTGCTGCTCGCGCAGCAGGGTGCGCGCGTCGCCCACGCACAGCGTCAGCAGGACCTGCCCCTGCTGCAGCGCCAAGCGGTGAAAGCCCGGCAGCAGGCCAAACCACTGCTGGCTCAGTTCCTGCGCAAGCGGCAGCAGGTCGGGAAAGGGGGCGGCACTGTGCAGCAAGGCCTGCGCGCTGACCGGGTCCGTGCTGAGCGCGACGTAATGCAGCATGCGAGGCCGCTGCGCGTCATCCAGCCAAGCCCGCCAGGTGGCCAGAAAACGCAAGCCCTGGTGGAAGCGGGTTTCCAGGATGCGCCAGGCCGCTTGCTGGCCCCAGGCCTGCGGCAGGCCGCACCCGTGCAGCAGGGCATGCGGTGCCGGATCAGTCACAGGCGAGCGTTCTCAGGCGCTGGGTGGCACGTCGCCTTGGGCCGTGTCTGCGCCTGAACCGAAGACATGGTTGTGGTGAAACCACATCCTTGCAGTGCGCCACTGCGCTATGCACTCGGCGGCGGGACATAGCCCGTCGCCGCGTCTGCGCCGCCGCCAAAGAAGTGGTTTTCCATCTGGCGTGCCAGGTACTGGCGGGCCTTGGCATCGGCCAGGTTGAGGCGGTTCTCATTGACCAGCATGGTCTGGTGCTTGAGCCAGGCAGCCCAGGCCTCCTTGCTTACGCTCTCCCAGATGCGTTTGCCCAGTTCACCTGGGTAGGGCGGGAAGTCCAGGCCTTCGGCTTCCTTGCCCAGTTTGATGCAGTTCACCATGCGTGCCATATACAGCCTCTTTCAGTTTCTTAAGATGTTTGCGAAATAAAGAACTGAAATCTTATTCGTTCCAGTTTTCAATGGTCTCTCCCAGAATCCAATTCATCGCATTTTTGCCCGATTGAAAAGGAAAGAAACCATGTCTCAACGCCGTCACTTTATCAAGCTTTCACTGGCCGTCGTGCTGGCGGGGTCAGTTTTGCCCAGTCACGCCCAGTCAGCGGTGACCCTGCTCAATGTCTCCTACGACCCGACACGCGAGCTGTATGTCGAGTACAACGCGGCATTTGCCAAGCACTGGAAAGCCAAAACCGGCCAGGACGTGAGCATCAAGCAGTCGCACGGCGGCTCCGGCAAGCAGGCGCGCTCGGTGATCGATGGGCTGGACGCCGATGTGGTGACGCTGGCGTTGGCGGGTGACGTCGATGCGCTGCACAAAAACGGTGGCTGGATCCCCAAGGACTGGCAAAAGCGCCTGCCGTTGAACTCCTCGCCCTATACCTCGACCATCGTGCTGGTGGTGCGCCAGGGAAACCCCAAGGGCATCCGGGACTGGGATGATTTGGTCAAACCCGGCGTCAGCGTGATCACGCCCAATCCCAAGACCTCGGGCGGTGCCCGCTGGAACTATCTGGCGGCCTGGGAGTTCGCCAAGCGCAAGTACGGCGGCGACGCCAAGGCCAAGGAGTTTGTCGGCAAGCTCTATGGCAATGTGCCGGTGCTCGACACCGGCGCACGGGGATCGACCATCACCTTCGCCCAGCGCGCCCAGGGTGACGTTCTGATCGCCTGGGAGAACGAAGCCTATCTGCTGGAAAAGGAATTTGGCGCCAAATTTGACATCATTGGGCCGTCCATCAGCATCCTGGCCGAGCCGCCCGTGACCGTGGTGGACAAGAATGTCGACAGGAAGGGCACCCGCGCCGTTGCGCAGGAATACCTGAAGTTCCTCTACACCGAGGAAGCCCAGGACATCATCGGCAGGAATTTCTACCGTCCCACCTCGCCCAAGGCGCAGGCCAAGTACGCCAGGCAGTTGCCCAAGCTGAACCTGTTCACCATCGACCAAGCCTTCGGCGGCTGGGACAAAGTGGCCAAGGAACATTTCTCGGACGGCGCGGTCTTCGACCAGATCTACACCAGGAAGTAATACGCAACGGCGTCACGCAGGCCATCTCAAGTCAAGGGGTAATTTCACGGGCTGTTATGGATATGGTTCAACAGTTGCTGAGCATCGTGCCGCGTACCCTGGCGACCAGTTCCGTCAGTGCGCTGTCCTTGAGCGCACGGGCCGAATCGGTGCCGATCTGGGCGTTCAGCATGCGTTCCAGGGTTTCGGCCTAGGGAGTCAGGGGACCGAAGAAGCACGGTTCGTCGTCCACGGCGATCAGCGGTGACGCAGCGGGCAAGCCGGTGCTGCTTTTTGCTACAAAATAAGGAGCATATTGCGCGCATATCCAAAGGGTTACGGGTGTTTTTTACTCAAAAATATGTCAGAATCGGCTCCTGCGCGGTCGCGGCAGGCCACTGAAACCGGCATGCAGCCGCCGCAAGGCAGACGAGGTCCGGCACGCGGAATGCTTGTATTTGGGCAAAGTACCCCAAGATCATGGTTTATGAACGCCAGTAAAACCCTGCCTTCGAAGACACATCTGACCGTTGCCCATGTGCTTGCCCGGCTGCTTGAGCGCCTCGAACACAGCACGGTGCCGGTGGGCGCCGAACAATATCGTTCGGTGGTGCTGCACTTGGTGAGTGAGTTCGGCGGGGTTCCGCCGGACACGGACTTGGGGGCTTTGCTGGATGCTTACCCGGCGGCGGCGCAAGTGTACGAAAATATCAACTATACGAATGCTGGCTTGTGCCGCTCGTCGCTCGATCTGTCGCTTGCCACCGAGCGTCAGGCCAAAGAGGCGATCGCCCATGCCATGCGCCACTCCAGAGAAGACTCAGACCATGGCTAGAACTGACTCAAAAACGGCTGTCCTCCCCGACGGGCTTCGGTACAAGTCCAAGGTATCGGGCTCGCCCTTTGCCGCCGCAGCATCGTTTGGCGCGGCAACCATGTCGTGCTTCATGTGCGGCAAGCACCGTGCCCGTTCCTCGATGGTCATGCGCAAGGTGCTTGGCAAGTCACAAGCCGTGTGCGCGCCGTCGTGCAAGGCGCTGGACGAGGCGGCAGGCTGACGTCTGCGTCCCCGGCAGCCCCTCGCTGCACACACCAACCCCAGGTCGATGGGGCGTGCGCCGCCGGATTGCACCCGATCGCATTCCTTAAGCACTTAAAAGTCTAAGCAATCAATTTCTTATTCTTTTGTGGTTTGATCAAACCATCGTAAATTCCCTGATTGTTCTTAAAAAAGTGCCGAATGCATTTTCATGCGTCAGCGCAATCAGGTTTCATGATTGAACTCAGGGGTATTTCCCAAACTTACAAAGGCCCCACGGGTCCGGTCGAGGCGCTGCGGGGGGTGGACCTGCAGATCCAGTCCGGCGAGGTGTTTGGCATCATCGGCCGCAGCGGTGCGGGCAAGAGTTCGCTGGTGCGGGTGATCAATCTGCTCAGCCGTCCTACCGCGGGCCAGGTATTGGTGGGGGGCCGGGAGCTGACGGCCCTGGACGGCGCTGCGCTGCGCATGGCGCGGCGAGACATCGGGATCATCTTCCAGCACTTCAATCTGCTTTCCAGCCGCACGGTCCATGACAACGTGGCGTTGCCGCTGGAGCTGGCGGGGCAGTCGGCCGCCGAGATTCGCACCCGGGTTGAATCACTGCTGGACCTGGTGGGTTTGTCGGCCCTGCGCGACCGCTACCCGGCCCAGATCAGCGGCGGGCAAAAGCAGCGCGTCGGCATTGCGCGCGCGCTGGCGAACCGGCCCAAGGTCCTGCTGTCCGATGAAGCCACCTCGGCGCTGGACCCGGAAACCACGCGTTCCATCCTGGGCCTGCTCAAACAGATCAACCGCGAGTTCGGCTTGACGATCGTGCTCATCACGCACCAGATGCAGGTGATCAAGCAGGTGGCGGATCGCGTGGCGGTGATCGATGCCGGGCGCATCGTGGAGAGCGGCCCGGTGATGGATGTCTTCACGCAACCCCGGCATGACACCACGCGCAGCCTGATTGCCGAGATCGTTCCGCAGGAGCTGCCCGAGAGCGTGCTGGCGCGTATCCGCACCCTCATGAGCGCGCCGCATGCGCAGCAGGGGCAGCTGCTGCGGCTGGCATTTGCCGGCGATGAATCAGACCGCTCGCTGCTGTCGGAGGTGATCCGCCGCTTCGGGCTGGACCTGAGCATTGTTTATGGCCAGGTGGATGAGATCCAGGGCAAGCCGTTTGGCACGCTGGCGGTGTTCGCCCGCGGCGCGCGCGAGCAGCTCGATGCGGCCGTGGCGCACCTGCGCGGCGCTGGCGTGGCGGTGCAGGAGGTGACCCATGTTCAGTAATTTTTCGCCGGCGCTGCTGGAGCTGTTTGTCAGCTCACTCTGGGAAACCATGGTGATGGTCGGTATTTCGGGCCTGGTGGGCGGGTTGATCGGCGTGCCGCTCGGCGTGTTTCTGCGGCTGAGTGACCAAGGCGGCGTGCTGCAAAACGCGGCAGCCAACCGTGTCGTCGGCGGCATTGTCAACGCGGTGCGCTCCACGCCTTTCATCATTCTGCTGGTGGCCATCATTCCGTTCACGCGGTTGATCACCGGGTCGTCCATCGGCACGGCCGCCGCCGTGGTGCCGTTGACGATTGCAGCGGCGCCCTTTGTGGCCCGGCTGGTGGAGACCGCGTTGCGCGAGGTGGACAACGGCCTGATCGAAGCGGCACAGGCCATGGGCGCCACCACGCGGCAGATTGTGTTCAAGGTTTTGCTGCCCGAGGCGCTGCCGGGCATCGTCGCCGGCCTGACCATCACCTTGGTGAGCCTGACCGGTTATTCGGCCATGGCCGGTGCCATTGGCGGCGGCGGACTGGGCGACCTGGGCATCCGCTACGGTTACCAGCGTTTCCTGCCGGAGGTGATGGCCGCCGTGGTGCTGGTGCTGATCCTGTTCGTGCAGGCGGTGCAAAGCCTGGGCGACTGGCTGGTGCGTCGCCTGAGCCACAAATAAATCCTGTTTCCGGCCTCGATGCGGCCTGCATTGGTCGCCCTTGGCGCTGATTCGTTTTCCATCCACTTCAACTTTTTATCAAAGGACATGCACATGAAAAAACGCAAACTGCTTCAATCGGTTGCCGCCATCGCGCTGACCGCTTCCGTCTGCGGCCTCGCGCTGGCGCAGGACAAACCCCTCAAAATCGGTGTGACGGCAGGCCCGCATGCCCAAATTTTCGAGCAGGTCAGGAAAATAGCGGAAAAGGATGGCCTGAAAATCCAGATCGTTGAATTCAGCGACTACATCCAGCCCAACGCCGCGCTGGCCGCGGGCGATCTGGACGGCAACAGCTACCAGCACAAGCCATTTCTTGACCAGCAGGTCAAGGACCGGGGCTACAAGATTGTGTCCGTGGCTTACACCGTCAACTTTCCCATCGGTATTTATTCCAAGAAGGTCAAGAGCCTGAAGGACCTGAAGGAAGGCGCGCGCTTTGGCATTCCGAATGACCCGACCAACGGTGGCCGCGTGCTGCTGGTCCTGCAGGACAAGGGCCTGATCAAGCTGCGGCCTGAAGCCGGCCTGAAGGCCACGCCGCTGGACGTGACCGAGAACCCCAGGAAGATCAAGTTTGTGGAGCTGGACGCCGCCCAATTGCCGCGTTCGCTGGACGACCTGGATGCCTCGGCCATCAACACCAATTACGCGCTTTCCGCCGGCCTCAACCCGGCCAAGGACGCGATTGCCCAAGAGGCCGCCAAGTCGCCCTACGTGAACCTGCTGGCCGTGCGCGAGCAGGACAAGGACAAGCCCTGGGTCGCCAAGCTGGTCAAGGCCTACCACTCGGAAGACGTGCGCAAGTTCATCCAGACCGAGTTCAAGGGCTCGGTGCTGGCCGGGTTCTGAGCCAGCGTTTGACGCATCGGCGGACACGCTGCAAGCCCCTCCGTTCGGGCTTGAACTTGGCCAGAGCCCGTTCATGGCTACAAAAAAGCCCGCGACCGCGGGCTTTTTTTCGGGTGCAGGCTGGGCCTGCGCCTGGCCGTCCTCAGGCTGCCAGGGTGGCCTGTGCCTGATTGGCCGCGGCTTGCGTCTGGGCCGTGATCTCCACCTTGGCGGCGGCCAGGGCGGCTGCCTTGGCGGCGTCGCCCATGGCCAGGCCTTCGGCGCGCACAAAACGCACGTCGGTCACGCCGAAGAAGCCGAAGACCGTCTGCAGGTAGCTTTCCTGGTGTTCCAGGGCGCGCATGGCTTCGCTGGTGGAATACACGCCGCCGCGGGCCGAGGCAATGATCACCGTCTTGCCGCCGGCCAGGCCGACGGGGCCTTTGTCGGTGTACTTGAAGGTGCGGCCGACCTGGGCCACGCGGTCAATCCACGACTTGAGCTGGGTCGGGATGGCGAAGTTGTACAGCGGAGCGCCGATCACGACCACATCCGCCGCCAAGAACTGCGACACCAGGGCCTCGGAGATGGCGTTTTCGCGCTTTTGCACCTCGCTCAGATCGGCCGTGCCGGCGGGCAGGCGAAAGCCCAGGGAGTCCGCCGACAGGTGGCTGGGCGTGTCCACGGCCAGGTCGAGGTAGCTGACTTCGACAGCGGGGTGGCTGGCGCGCCATGAAGCGACGATCTGGGCCGTGAGCTGGCGAGAAACCGAATTGCCGCCAAGAATGCTGGAGTCGATGTGAAGAAGCTTGCTCATGATGAATTCCTTGCTTGAGTGAATCGGGTGTTGGCCGTGCTCACTGTGAACCGCAGCCATGGGATAGATTCTGCTCATGAATCGATTTATTGATAAGTTGGAAAAATCGCGATAGATTGTTCTACTAGTGGGACAATAAGGTGATGGCACGGTCAGCGGCATCTGGGGGAATTTCATGCAAGACCTGAACGACATGGTGTATTTCGCCGAGGTGGTGGAGCGGGGCGGTTTTGCCGCTGCCGGACGCGCGCTGGGTCTGCCCAAATCACGCTTGTCGCGGCGCGTGGCCGAGCTGGAAGCGAGGCTGGGTGTGCGGCTGCTGCAGCGCACCACGCGCAAGCTCTCGCTCACGGAGGTAGGCAAGATCTACCTGCGCCACTGCAGTGCCATGCGCGATGAGTCCCTGGCAGCGGCGGAGGCGGTGGTGCAGATGCAGGTGGAGCCGCGCGGCACCCTGCGCATCAGCTGTCCGGTGACGGTGGCGCAAAGCACGCTGGGCTACCTGATTCCCCGCTATCTGGCGCTGTACCCGCATGTGAAGCTCGACATGCGGGTCACCAACCGGGTGGTGGATTTGGTGGAAGAGGGGGTCGACATTGCACTGCGGGTGCGGCCGACGCTGGACGACAGTGGCAGCCTGGTGATCAAGCAACTGGGCGCCAGCTCAGCGCAGCTGCTGGCCAGCCCGGAGCAGCTGCGCCGCCAGGGCACGCCATCAAGCCCTGAAGATCTGGCCCGGCTGGACACGGTTGCCATGTCGTCGACCGACGGGCGCGGCACTTGGGTGCTGGTGGGGCCGCAAGGACAGGAGTACGCCTTTGCGCACCAGCCGCGCTACGTGGCCGACGACCTGCAGACGCTCAAGCTGGCGGTGCTGGCGGGTACCGGCATCAGTTTGTTGCCCGAAACCGTCAGCCAGGCGGAGCTGCAGGCCCAACTGCTGGTGCCGGTATTGCCGGGCTGGACGGCCAGGCCGGGCTTGGTGCACGCCGTTTTCCCATCGCGCCGCGGGCAGGTGCCGGCCGTGCGCAGTTTTCTGGACTTCATGGGCGAGCACATGCAGGGCGAGCAACTGGTGGAAAAAAACGCCTGAAGCCGCGGGTCCGCGGGGTGCTGATGAATGGCGGCCAGGTGGAGCAGATCGGCTCGCCGCAGGACGTGTGGGACCATCCGGCCAGCCCCTTTGTCTATGGCTTTTTGGGCGACGTCAACCTGTTCCACGGCCGCGCGCACGAGGGGGAAGTGCTCATCGGCAGTGCCCTGGAGGGCATACGCCTGGATTCTCCCGAACACCGGAATGCGCAGGACGCCAAGGCCTTTGCCTATGTGCGCCCGCACGATCTGGATGTGCAGCGTTATGCCTTGGGGGCCAGCGGCATCGTCGTGCAATTGAGCCGGGCGATTGTGATCGGACCGATCGCGCGGCTGGAACTTATTCCCTCAAACGACAACAAACCAGCAGACAATGCATCCCGGGCTGACCTGATCGAGGCGCAAATTCCTGCGCAACAATACAGGGAGCTGGGTTTGCGGGAGGGCGAAACGCTGGTGGTGACGCCGCGCCTCGCCCGTGTGTTTGTTGAAGGACATTGATGGTGGTGCCGTATCTGAAAAATTACCTGGACCAGTCGCCCCGGCGCGTGTTCGCCCTGCTGGCGGCTGTTTGCGTGGCGCTGCTGGCCTTTGGCCTGTATTTGCAGCATGGGGTGGGGCTGGAGCCCTGCCCGATGTGCATCGTGCAGCGATATGCTCTTGTTTTGATAGCAGTCCTCGCCGCCTTGACGGCGGCCACGGGCAAAAAAAGTATTCATGCCGGCGCTGCCGTGCTCATTCTGCTCGCGGCGGGTTTCGGCGCTTTCGTGGCCGCCCGCCAGAGCTGGCTGCAGTGGTATCCGCCCGAGGTGGTGTCCTGCGGCCGCGATTTTTACGGCATGATCGAGACCTTTCCGCTGCAGCGCGCCATCCCCATGATCTTCAAGGGCAGCGGCGACTGCACCAAGGTGGACTGGACCTTTCTCGGGGGCTCCATCGCCAACTGGTCGTTTCTGTGTTTTGCGGGGGTTGCGCTGCTTGCGCTGGTATTGCTCTGGCGTCAGGGCTCAAAGCGCCCATAAGCGCTCCAAAGCTCCCCTATCTTGCGTTCGCAGGGCGTCGCAAAGAATGCTATTCTGGCGCTTGGTTCAGCTGGCGGTCGCGTGCGACTCCAGTCTGACTTGAATCCAGCATTCATACAAGCAGAAGAACAGGAGCAAACATGGACAGAATCCGAGACTTGCGAATTGGCACGCGACTGGCGCTGGCTTTTGGCATCATCCTGCTGATACTGGTCATCAGCGTGGCTGTGGGCGTGTGGCGGCTGCAGGAGCTGGCGACCACCACACATGCGCTGGGCACGGTTGATAACGAAAAGCTCAAGCTCGCGGTCCAGTGGCGGCAGACCATTGACTTGAACTGGGTGCGCACCAAGGCGGCCATACTCGATGCGGATTCGAGCAGGCTACCCATGTGGCAAGCCGAGATGGACAAGACCTCGGAGATTTCATTGGCATCCCGCAAGCGCCTGATTGAACTGGTGCAATCGGAGGAGGGCAAGGCATTGATTGCCAAGATCGATGCCGCGCGCGAGGCCTACCGTACGCCACGCGCCAATTTGCTCAAGAAGAAAGCGGCCGGCGAAGATGTTCTGGCCGCACTGGACAAGGATCTCAGGCCCCTGGCGGACGCTTACAGTGATTCGATCCACCAGATGGAGAAAAGACAGCAGGCCAATTACGATGCGGCCCTGGCAGACGCGGAAAAGAGTGCCGCCACGGGGCAACAGATCTTGGTCGTTGGCGGAATTTTTGCCCTGCTCTTGGGCAGTTTTTATGCATTTTCCCTGGCGCGTTCCATCGGACGACCGATACGACAAGCGTCCGACATCGCGCGCCATATTTCCGATGGTGATCTCACCCAGGAGATTCACAGCGAAGGACGCAACGAAACGGCGCTATTGCTGACGGCTCTCAAGGACATGCAGGCCAACCTCAGCAGGGTGGTTTCCGGCGTGCGCCAGGGCTCCGAGAGCGTGGCCACGGCCAGCGCCGAGATTGCCCAGGGCAACCACGATCTGTCCGCCCGCACCGAGCAGCAGGCCAGCGCGCTGGAAGAAACCGCCGCCTCGATGGAGGAACTCAACTCCACCGTCAAGCAAAACGCCGACAACGCCAAACAGGCCAACCAGCTCGCGCAAAGCGCGTCCACCGTGGCCGTCAAGGGTGGCGAAGTGGTGGCCCAGGTGGTGGACACCATGAAGGGCATCAACGACTCGTCCAGGAAGATCTCCGACATCATTAGCGTGATCGACGGCATTGCCTTCCAGACCAATATCCTGGCCCTGAACGCGGCAGTGGAAGCCGCGCGCGCCGGCGAGCAAGGCCGCGGTTTTGCCGTGGTGGCGTCCGAAGTACGCAGCCTGGCCGGCCGTTCGGCTGATGCGGCCAAGGAAATCAAGACCCTGATCAACGACAGCGTGCAGCGGGTCGAGCAGGGCACCACCCTGGTCGATCAGGCCGGTGTCACCATGGCTGAAGTCGTCG
>JBEIOV010000026.1:0-33694 GCA_040377375.1 Hylemonella sp. | reverse complement strand
TGCTGGCCCTGCAGCGCCTGAAGGAAGCGGCCGAAAAAGCCAAGATCGAGCTGTCCAACAGTGCACAGACCGACATCAACCTGCCCTACGTGACGGCGGATGCCTCCGGCCCGAAGCACCTCAACATCAAGCTGACCCGCGCCAAGCTGGAAAGCCTGGTGGAGGAGCTGATCGAGCGCACCATCGCCCCTTGCCGCACCGCCATCAAGGATGCCGGCGTGAGCGTGGGCGACATCCATGACGTGATTCTGGTCGGCGGCATGACCCGCATGCCCAAGGTGCAGGAGAAGGTCAAGGAATTCTTCGGCAAGGAGCCGCGCAAGGACGTGAACCCGGACGAAGCCGTGGCCGTGGGCGCCGCCATCCAGGGTCAGGTGCTCTCCGGTGACCGCAAGGACGTGCTGCTGCTGGACGTGACCCCGCTATCGCTCGGCATCGAGACGCTGGGTGGCGTCATGACCAAGATGATCGCCAAGAACACCACGATCCCGACCAAGTTTGCCCAGACCTTCTCGACCGCCGACGACAACCAGCCGGCCGTGACGATCAAGGTGTTCCAGGGCGAGCGCGAGATTGCCACCGGCAACAAGCTGCTGGGCGAGTTCAACCTCGAAGGCATTCCGCCATCCGCACGCGGCACGCCGCAGATTGAAGTGTCGTTCGACATTGACGCGAACGGCATCCTGCATGTCGGTGCCAAGGACAAGGGCACGGGCAAGGAGAACAAGATCACCATCAAGGCCAACTCCGGTTTGACCGAGGAGGAAATCCAGCAGATGGTGAAGGACGCCGAGCTCAACTCGGCCGATGACAAGAAAAAGCTGGAACTGGTGCAGGCTAGGAACCAGGCCGACGCCAGCGTGCACAGCGTCAAGAAGAGCTTGACCGAATACGGCGACAAGCTGGAGGCGGGCGAGAAGGAAAAAATCGAGGCCGCCATCAAGGACGTGGAAGAAGCCCTCAAGGGTGACAACAAGGCGGCGATCGAGGACAAGAGCAATGCCCTGATGGCCGCAAGCCAGAAGCTGGGGGAAAAGATGTACGCCGACCAGCAGGCGGCCCAGGCTGCTGCTGCCGGCGCGACCGCTGGTGCGGACACGGGCGCGGCCGAATCCGCCAGCCGTCCGGCCGACGACAATGTCGTGGATGCCGAAGTGAAGGAAGTCAAAAAAGGCTGATGCGCGCTCTGCGCGCCCTGCTTCGCCGCGTTCGAATGATCCTCAGCGGATCGTCAGCGCGGCGTTTTGCGTCAATGATCTGAGAACCACATGGCCAAACGAGACTACTACGAAACCCTGGGCGTACCCAAGAATGCGTCCGAGGAGGACATCAAGAAGGCGTATCGCAAGCTCGCGATGAAGCATCACCCTGACCGCAACCAGGGCGACAGCTCCAAGGTGGCCGAGGAAAAATTCAAGGAAGCCAAGGAAGCCTACGAAATGCTGTCCGACGCGCAAAAGCGCGCCGCCTACGACCAGTACGGCCATGCGGGCGTCGATCCCAATATGCGCGCTGGCGGTGGCGAAGGCTATGGCGGCTTCGCGGATGCCTTTGGCGACATTTTTGGCGACATGTTCGGCCAGCGCGGGCGCGCCGCCGGCGGGCGTCAGGTGTACCGGGGCAGCGACCTGAGCTATGCCATGGAAATCACGCTCGAGGAAGCCGCGCGGGGCAAGGATGCGCAAATCCGCATTCCCAGCTGGGATAACTGCGACGTGTGCCACGGCTCCGGCGCCAAGCCGGGGACGCAAGTCAAGACCTGCACGACCTGCAATGGTTCGGGCTCCGTCCAGATGCGCCAGGGCTTTTTCAGTGTGCAACAGACCTGTCCCCAGTGCCGCGGCACGGGCAAGGTGATCCCCGAGCCTTGCCATGCCTGCCATGGACAGGGGAAAATCAAGCGCCAGAAAACGCTGGAGGTCAAGATTCCGGCGGGCATTGACGGCGGCATGCGCATCCGCAGCGCGGGCAATGGCGAGCCCGGCACCAACGGCGGGCCGGCGGGCGATCTGTACATCGAACTGCGCCTCAAGAAGCACGATATCTTCGAGCGCGATGGCGACGACCTGCACTGCTCGGTGCCCATCAGCATCGCCACCGCGTCACTGGGCGGAGAAATTGACGTTCCCACGCTCGCGGGCAAAGCGGCCATTGACATTCCCGAAGGCACGCAAACCGGCAAGCAGTTCCGCCTGCGCGGCAAGGGCATCAAGGGCGTGCGCTCCAGTTATCCGGGCGATCTGTACTGCCACATCATGGTGGAGACGCCCGTCAAGCTGAGCGAGCATCAGCGCAAACTGCTGCGCGAACTCGATGAATCCCTGCGCAAAGGCGGAGCCAAGCACTCGCCCAGTGGCGACAGCTGGACGGATCGGCTCAAGAGCTTCTTCAGTTAGCGCTGCTCACTTTTTACAGGAACGGGCCCGGGTCCGGGCATGCCGCGAAGCCGCGAGAGGCTTCGCGGCATTTTTTTTGCCTTCAGGGCACGCTAACATGCAGGCCAACGGAGAACTGCAAGCATGAGCGTCAACATCACCTTTCTCGGCGGTACCGGCACCGTTACCGGGTCCAAGTATCTGGTTCGCCACGGCAAGCACAGCCTGCTGGTGGACTGCGGGCTGTTCCAGGGTTACAAGCAGCTGCGCCTGCGCAACTGGCAACCCCTGCCGGTGGCCCCGGACCAGATTGACGCGGTCTTGCTGACCCACGCCCATCTGGATCACAGCGGCTATCTTCCCCTGCTGGCCCGGGAAGGGTTTTCGGGCCATGTGTACGCCACGCGCGGCACGCGCGACCTGTGCGCCATTCTGCTGCCCGACAGCGGCCATATTCAGGAAGAAGATGCCGAATTCGCCAACCGCCACGGTTTTTCAAAACACACGCCGGCATTGCCCCTGTACAGCCGGCGCGACGCGCTCGACTGTCTTTCCCTGATCAAGACGGTCGATTTCGGAAGCGCGTTCGAGCCCATTGCGGGCTGGCGCGCCAGCTTCTCGCACGCCGGCCATATCCTGGGGGCGGCCAGCCTGCTGCTGGAGGTGGCAGGGCGGCGCATACTTTTCTCCGGCGACCTGGGGCGCACGGACGACCTGCTCATGAAGCCGCCAGCCAGGCCGCCTGCCGCCGACACGGTGCTGATCGAGTCGACCTATGGTGACCGGGAGCACCCCAAGGAGGATGTGCTCGCAGAGCTGGGGCCGGCCTTGCACAAGGTGACAACACGTGGTGGCGTCGCGGTCTTGCCTGTGTTTGCCGTCGGCCGGGCCCAGGAGCTGTTGCACGCCATTGGTCAACTCAAGCTGCGTGGTGAAATTCCCCATTCCCTGCCGGTCTTTCTGGACAGCCCCATGGCGGTCAGCACCACGCACCTGTTTGAGCACTTCGCGGACGAGCACCGGCTCAGCAGCAAGGAAGTTCGTGCCCTGACCCACAGCGCCACCATGATCAACAGCACCGACGAGTCACGCGCCCTGGCCCGGCGCCATGGTCCCATGGTGATTCTGTCCGCCAGCGGCATGGCCACCGGTGGACGGGTGCTGCATCACCTGGCCCTGTACGCCGGCGACCACCGCAACATGATCATCCTGACCGGCTTTCAGGCCCCGGGCACACGCGGCGCCACGCTGGCCGGCGGGGCACGATCGGTGCGCATCCATGGCCGTGACGTGGATGTGAATGCCGAAGTGATCCAGCTGGAGTCGGCCTCCGCCCATGCCGACGCGCCTCAAATTCTGGCGTGGCTGCGCACCATGCCCCATGCACCCAACCAGGTCTACGTCGTTCACGGCGAAATGGGGCCTTCCGACGAGTTGCGAAAGCGCATCGACCATGAACTCGGCTGGCGCGCCATGGTGCCGGAGCAGGGCTCCACCTGGCCCGCCTGAGCGGATGCCGGCAAGCCGCGTGGCGCGTTACGACACGTTACGCAAGGGACAAATAATCAGAGAAAATGCAAGACCATGTCATCCCTCAAATTGTTCCGCTCCACTGAATTCGCGAACTCCGTGCAGTTTTCACCTGCGGTGCAGCGCATTGCCACCCATCCGTTCTGGATTGCCTTGCTGGCCAGCACTTGGCTGGCCACTGCCGGCAACTATGTTCTCTGGCGGGAATTGATGCGCCCGCCGGAGCTCGGTGCCATCCAGGGCCTGTGGCTGGGACTGCGTCTTGCGCTTTTGATCGTCGCCGCGCTCTGCGCCCTCTTGAGTCTGGTTTCGTGGCGCTGGACATTCAAACCGGCTCTCATCGTTCTTTTTTTCATGGCCGCGCTCGGCACTCACATCATGCTGACGCAAGGCTCCGTGATCGATGCCAGCGCGGTGCTCAAGGTCTTGCAGACCAGGCCACGCCTCATCTTCCAGGGACTTCTCAGCTGGCAGGCAGGCATCACGTTCATGGTGCTGGCGGTTTTGCCGTCCCTCTGGCTCTGGCGCACCCCGATCCGGCGTATTCCTGCGCTCTGGAATTTTTTGCAGAATGCCATTTTTCTTGTGATCGCCGGCACCGTGCTCGCCGGGGTCTGGTTTGCCAGCGCTGACGATGTGTCCGGCCTGCTGGGCCGGCTGCCGCAGTTGCGCCACATGACCAATCCGCTCAATACCCTGGCGGCCCTGGCCGACATGATCTCCCGATAGTCCGGCTGAACACCCACCCTCTAGAACAAGCTGCCCTGCCCTGCGGCCAGGGCAGGGCGGAACTGGCCCAGATCCAGGACCACGGGTTCACGATTGAAGCCCAGCCTGGCACAGGTTTTCTCGAAACGCTGGCGCACCAGCTCTGCCCACAAGCCGCTGCCCTTCATGCGGCTGGCGAAGCTGCTGTCGTAATCCTTGCCGCCACGCATGTCCCGAACCCGCGCCATGACGCGCGCCGCACGCTGCGGGTAGTGCAAGTCCAGCCATTGCTGGAACAGGGGGTTGAGTTCCCACGGCAGGCGCAGCACGGTGTAGAAAGCGCTGCGCGCCCCGGCCTCCCAGGCTGCCTGCAACACCTGCTCCATGTCGTCGTTGATGAACGGAATCTGGGGGGCTACGCTCACGCCCACGGGCACCCCCGCATCGGCCAGCGTGCGGATGATGCGCAGCCGCCGCTGCGGTGCGGCGGCACGGGGCTCCAGCTTGCGCGCCAGTTCACTGTTGAGCGTGGTGATGGTGACGTACACCGCGGCCAGGCTTTGCGCCGCCATGGGGGCGATCAAATCCAGATCACGCTCCACGCCGCTGGATTTGGTCACCAGCGAAAACGGGTGCCGCGCGGCCTGGAGCAGTTCAATCACCGAGCGGGTCAAACGCAGTTCGCGCTCCACGGGCTGGTAAGCATCCGTGGCTGAGCCAATGTTGAGCAAGCTGGGCACATAACTCTTGCGCGACAGCTCGGCGCGGAGCACGGATGCGATATTGCGCTTGGCCATGATCCGGGTTTCAAAGTCCAGGCCGGGCGAGAGGTTGAGGTAGCTGTGCGTCGGCCGGGCATAACAATACACGCAGCCGTGCTCGCAGCCCCGGTAGGGATTGATCGACAGATCGAAATAGATGTCGGGTGAGTCATTGCGGGTGATGACACTCTTGGCATCTTCAAAAATCACCTCGGTGACGGGGGGCGCGGCATCCGTCTGCAAGCGCTCATCCCAGGTCTGCCAGCCGTCATCAAAGGCACTGCGTGCGTCTTGTTCGAAACGATGCGCCATGCGCGTGGCGCTTCCTCGCCCCTTGATGGCATGCACCGGAACGCGGATCTCGTTCATGACCAGCCGCACCCAGGCTGAAGAAGGTTTTCACAAATACTGTACATAAGTACAGTATAGGGGTACATTCATGAAACACAAACAACTCGCGGCCAGATAATGCCTGCACCGGTGATCCGCTGGAGACAATCAACCAAGGACCAAGCCTATGGAACAAATCGCGACACTACAGCAATGGCACCAGGGACTCAGGATTTCCCATACCGCTCATTTCAAGGCTGCGGAGCGCTATGAGCGCCGCAACCTCCTGCTGGGCATCCCGGTGGTGGTGCTGTCGGCCGTGGCCGGCACCGCCGTCTTTGCCTCGCTGGATTCGTCTCCTGGACAGTGGGAAACCATTGCGGTCGGCCTCGTCAGTGTCACCGCCGCTGTCCTGGCCAGCCTGCAGACGTTCCTGCGTTATCCTGAATTGGCGGAAAAACACAAGGCCGCGGCCGTGAAATACGGCGCGGTCCGAAGGGAAGTGGAGCAGGCCCTCGCCAGCAGCACCATGGAACAACCCTACCCCACGGCATTCCTCGATGCCATCCGGGCCCGCTGGGACGCGCTGGACGAAGAAGCCCCCATCGTTGGCGCTGCCATTTACGATCCGATTGCAAAAGCCTGCAAGGAAGACACGGCCAGGAAAGTGGCCCGTGCACATGCGGTCAGCAGCAAACATGAATGAATTCCTGACCGCTGCGCTGTACAAGTTCGTTGAATTGCCGGATTTTTCCGAGCTCCAGGCGCCCTTGCTCGCCTGCTGCGAGGACAACGGAGTCAAGGGCAGCATTCTGCTGGCGACCGAAGGCATCAACGGCACCATTGCCGGCCCGGCCCAGGGCGTGCACGCCGTGCTGGCCTTCCTGCGGCAGGATCCGCGCCTGGCCGATCTGCTGCACAAGCAGGCTTTCGCAGCCCAGGCTCCGTTTTATCGCATGCGGGTTCGCCTCAAGCGCGAAATCGTCACCATGGGAGTGCCCGGCATCCATCCGGGCCGCATGGCTGGCCGCTATGTCAAACCCCAGGACTGGAACCAGCTGATTGACGATCCCGGCGTGATCGTGATTGATACGCGCAACGACTATGAGGTGGCCATCGGCTCATTCAAGGGAGCACTCCATCCCGGCATCAAGCGCTTTGCGGAGTTTCCCGCCTGGCTGCGCCAGCAGGCCGCGCTGCACCCGCCATCGGGCAAGAAGCCGAGGGTTGCCATGTTTTGCACAGGCGGCATCCGCTGCGAAAAATCCACCGCATTCCTGCGCAGCGAGGGCTTTGACGAGGTCTATCACCTCGAAGGCGGCATTCTCGGCTACCTGGAAATGGTGCCGCAGGAGATGAGCCGCTGGGAAGGCGAATGCTTTGTTTTTGATGAGCGTGTTTCGGTCGGGCATGGCCTGCAGCCCGGCCCCTATGAGCTTTGCCGCTCGTGCCGTCATCCCCTGAGCGCAGCCGACAAGGCTTCGGCGTTTTTCGTGCCCGGTGTGAGTTGCAGTCATTGCCATGACAGCAAGACCGCTGCGCAAAAACAGGGTGCCGGAGAGCGGCAGCTTCAGATGGAGCTGGCCAGGCAACGCAAGGTCGCGCATATCGGCGCGCGCCTCGCTTTCCCGAAAAACCCGCAAGATGCAACCGGTTGACGACATGCCCAAGCCAGCAGCCAAAGCAGGCGAGAACGATGCCGAGTTTCAGGGCTCCCTGATCCGGGCGATCCACGAAGCCTCGCCTGACGGGATACTGGTGGTCAATGACAAGGGAATCGTCGTTTCCCACAATCATCGTTTCATCGACATCTGGAAGTTGCCGCTCGATCGCCTGAAGGGTCTGCAGCCCGACACGGCCATCGGGACAGCCGACGCTCAGATCCTGTCCATGGTGCTCGATCGCGTCAAGGACTCCCAAAACTTCCTGGAACGGGTGCGGGAGTTGTACGAGCACCCGGACATGAACGATCATTGCGAAATCGAGTTGAAAGACGACCGGACCCTGGAGCGCTACTCCACCGTGCTGCGCGGCGACAATCGCCAATACCTGGGACGGGTCTGGTTTTTCCGTGACATCACGTCGCAGAAGAAGACCGAGGCCGAGCTGGTGGAACTGGCCCGGCGCGATCCCTTGACCGGCATGGCGAACCGGCGCTATTTCTTTGAGCGGGCCAACCAGGAATTCCTCCGGGCCAGGCGCTACCTCACCCCGCTGTCGATCGCCTGGATGGATATCGATCATTTCAAGCGGATCAACGACGACCACGGACATGCGGCGGGTGATGAAATGCTCAAGTCCCTTTTCCACGAAAGCCAGAACCTGCTGCGGGAAACCGAGCTCCTGGCCCGCATCGGCGGCGAGGAGTTCGCCGTGTTGATGCCCGATACCGGACTGGAAGGGGCCAGTCATCTGGCCGAACGCATCCGTCAGGCCGTGGCCGGGCACACGCTGATCTTCAACGGCCAGGAAATCCGCTGCACCATCAGCATTGGCATCGCGACACTGAGACCGACCGACACCGGCATTGAAGAGTGCCTGCGCAGGGCTGACCACGCCATGTACCGGGCCAAGCAGCAGGGCCGCAACCGGGTCGAAATCGATGCGTGAAACCGCCGCCTTGCGGCCTGGCTGCGCGCGGCCGCCAAGCCGCCGGTGCCGCTCACACCTCGGGGAATGCCAGCAAGCGCGCACGCGCCTCGCGGTACTCGCGCCGCAGTTGGGCCACGAAGTCGGCCGCGCTCTGGATCCTGTCGACCGCGCCGATGCCCTGGCCGCAACCCCAGATGTCCTTCCAGGCTTTCTTGGCGTCGCCGCCAAAATTCATTTTGCTCGGGTCGCTTTCTGGCAGGTGGTCGGGGTCCATGCCGGCGGCACGAATCGAGGGCGCCAGGTAGTTGCCGTGCACGCCGGTGAAGAGGTTGCTGTAGACGATATCGTCCGAATTGCCGTCCACGATGGCCTGCTTGTAGGCCTCGGACGCGCGCGCCTCATGCGTGGCGATGAAGGCTGAACCGATGTAGGCGAAGTCCGCGCCCATGGCCTGCGCCGCCAGCACCGCGCCGCCCGTCGCGATGGAGCCGCTCAAGGCCAGCGGGCCATCGAACCATTGCCGGATTTCCTGCACCAGGGCAAAAGGACTTTTCACGCCGGCGTGGCCACCGGCCCCGGCCGCCACCGCGATCAGGCCGTCAGCGCCCTTCTCGATCGCCTTGTGGGCGAACTTGTTGTTGATGATGTCATGCAGCACCACGCCACCATAGCTGTGGGCGGCGGCATTGATGTCCTCGCGCGCGCCCAGCGAGGTGATGATGATCGGCACCTTGTACCGCACGCACATCTCCATGTCGTGCTCGAGCCGGTCGTTGGACTTGTGCACGATCTGGTTGATGGCAAACGGTGCCGCCGGTTTGTCCGGATTCGCCTTGTTGTGCGCCGCCAGCGCCTCGGTGATCTCGGCCAGCCACTCGTCGAGCTGCGAGGCCGGACGCGCGTTGAGCGAAGGCATGGCGCCCACCACGCCCGCGATGCACTGGGCGATGACCAGCTTCGGCGTGCTGATGATGAACAGCGGCGAGCCGATGATGGGCAACGGCAGCTGGTTCAGGGGGGCGGGCAGTCTGGACATGGCGTCTTTCGTGGATGTATTCCAAAATTTTGACAAAAAACAGTCGAAGTCCTTGTCAATCGGGCGACAATAGCTATCAAATTAATAGCAAATATTCTGGGCTTGCCGGCGCGGGGCGCGAGATGCCGCGCGCCCCGCGGCTGCCGGCTAGAACGCTTGCAGCGCCAGCGCCGTCACGCTGTCCGCGCCTTCCACAATGCTGTCGCGAATGCCGGGCGCGCGGCTCAGCATATGGTCGGCATAGAAGCGGGCCGTGGTGATCTTGGCTTGCATGAAGTCCGCGTCCACGCCCTCGGTCAGTAGCTCTTGCGCCACCAGCAGCGCACGCGCCATCTGCCAGCCCGCCATGAGATTGCCCGCGAGCATGAGGTAAGGCACGCTGCCGGCAAACACGGCATTGGGGCTGGCCTTGGTGTTGCCCGCCACGAAGTTGACCACGTCGACAAAGGCTTCGCAGGCCGCCTTGAGGCGTTTGGCCATGGCCAGGGCATCCGCGCTGCCGTTCTTGACCAGTTGGCCTTGCGTACCTTCAATCTGCCGGGCAATGGCCAGTGCCGTCTGGCCGCCATCGCGCGCGGTCTTGCGCCCCACCAAGTCGTTGGCCTGGATGGCGGTGGTGCCTTCGTAAATGGTCAGGATCTTGGCGTCGCGGTAGTACTGCGCGGCGCCGGTTTCCTCGATGAAGCCCATGCCGCCATGCACCTGCACGCCCAGCGAGGTGACTTCCAGGCTCATCTCGGTGCTGTAGCCCTTGACCAGCGGCACCATGAATTCGTAGAAAGCCTGGTTCTGCTTGCGCACATCGGGATCAGGGTGGTGATGCGCGGCGTCGTAGGCGGCGGCGGCCACCGACGCCATGGCGCGGCAACCCTCGGTGTAGGCGCGCATGGTCATGAGCATGCGCTTGACATCGGGATGGTGAATGATGGGCGCGCTGGCGTTGATCGAGCCATCGACCGGGCGGCTCTGCACCCGGTCCTTGGCAAACTGCACCGCCTTCTGGTAGGCGCGCTGCGCAATCGCAATGCCCTGCACGCCGACCGCGAAGCGCGCCGCATTCATCATGATGAACATGTACTCCAGGCCGCGGTTCTCCTGGCCCACGATGTAGCCCACGGCACCACCATGGTCGCCATATTGCAAGACCGCCGTGGGGCTGGCCTTGATGCCCATCTTGTGCTCGATGCTCACGCAATGCACGTCGTTGCGCGCGCCCAGGCTGCCATCCCGGTTCACCAGAAACTTCGGCACCACAAAGAGGCTGATGCCCTTGACGCCCTCGGGCGCCCCGGTGACGCGCGCCAGCACGAGGTGCACGATGTTCTCGGCCATGTCGTGCTCGCCGTAGGTGATGAAAATCTTGGTGCCGAACACCTTGTACGTGCCATCGGGCTGCGGCTCGGCGCGGCTGCGCACCATGGCCAGATCCGAGCCGGCCTGGGGTTCGGTCAGGTTCATGGTGCCGGTCCATTGGCCGCTCACCAGCTTTTCCAGATAGGTCGCCTTGAGTTCGTCCGAACCCGCCGTAAGCAGGGCTTCAATGGCACCGTCGCTGAGCAGCGGGCACAGCGCAAAACTCATGTTGGCGCTGTTGCACATCTCGATACAGGCCGCGCCTATCGTCTTGGGCAGGCCCTGGCCGCCAAAGTCGACCGGGTGCTGCAGGCCCTGCCAGCCGCCCTCGGCAAACTGGCGAAAGGCTTCCCTGAAACCCGGCGTGGTGGAGACTGCTCCGTCTTTCCAGCTCGACGGATTCTTGTCGCCTTCCCGGTTCAGCGGACTGAGCACGCCCTCATTGAACTTGGCCGCCTCTTCCAGCACGGCCTGAGCCGTGTCAAAACCGGCATCTTCGAATCCCGGCATCTGGGCAACCTGGTCGATCTGGGCCAGATGCTTGATGTCAAACAGCATGTCCTTGAGTGGCGCGACATAGCTCATATAGTTTCTCCAGCGAATTCACAAACAAAAAAAGCACCGCTTGCGATGCTTTTTCCTTGGGCGTCAAAGCGCCGCGATCAGCTCGGGCACCGCCACGAACAGGTCGGCCTCCAGCCCGTAGTCCGCCACCGAGAAAATCGGTGCCTCGGGGTCCTTGTTGATGGCCACGATCACCTTGGAGTCCTTCATGCCGGCCAAGTGCTGGATGGCGCCGCTGATGCCGCAGGCGATATACAGCTGGGGGGCGACGATCTTGCCGGTCTGCCCCACCTGCCAGTCGTTGGGCGCGTAACCCGCATCCACCGCGGCACGGCTGGCACCGAGGGCGGCACCGAGCTTGTCGGCCAGCGGTGTCATGACCTCGTTGAATTTTTCAGCAGAGCCCAGGGCGCGGCCGCCGGAGACGATGATCTTGGCCGCCGTCAACTCGGGGCGCTCGTTCTTGGCGATTTCGCTGCCCACGAACGAGGATTTGGCGTTCGCCGCCACCGCGGCCAGGCTTTCCACGGCAGCCGAGCCACCCGTGGCCGCAGCAGGATCAAAACCGGTGGTGCGCACGGTGAGAACCTTGATCGCGTCCAGGCTCTGCACAATGGCAATCGCGTTGCCAGCGTAGATGGGGCGCTCGAAGGTGTCGGGACTGTCCACCTTGGTGACGTCGGAAATCTGTCCCACGTCGAGCTTGGCCGCCACGCGCGGCGCCATGTTCTTGCCCGAGGCCGTGGCCGGGAACAGGATGTGGCTGTAGTTGCCGGCAATGGCCAGCACCTGGGCGGCCATGTTTTCAGCCAGGCCATGGGCGAAGGCCTCGCTGTCGGCGTGCAGCACCTTGGCCACGCCGGCTATTTGGGCCGCTGCCGCAGCTGCCGCGCCGGCAGCCATGCCGGCGACCAGCACGTGCACTTCCCCGCCGCACTGGACGGCGGCAGTCACGGTGTTGAAGGTGGCGCCCCGGATCGAGGCGTTGTCGTGTTCGGCAATAACAAGTGCAGTCATGATTCGTATCCTTTGCGTTCAGTGGACGGTGCGGCCTTCCTTCCAGGGAACCCGCAGAACCGGCTGGGCCGGGCTGCTGGGTTCGTCCCCTTGAGGGGAAGGCGGCCGGCAGGCCGACTCAGGGGTGTTAGATCACTTTCGCTTCATTCTTCAGCTTGGCGACCAGCGTGGCCACATCGGGCACCTTGATGCCGGCACTGCGCTTCGCAGGCTCGGTGACCTTGAGGGTCCTGATGCGCGGCGCCACATTCACGCCGAGGTCTTCGGGCTTGAACGTGTCGAGCTGCTTCTTCTTGGCCTTCATGATGTTGGGCAGCGTGACATAACGCGGCTCGTTCAGGCGCAGGTCGGTCGTGATGACGGCGGGCAGGGTCAAGGCGATCGTCTCCAGGCCGCCATCGATCTCGCGCGTGACCGTGGCCTTGTCCCCGGCCACTTCCACCTTGGAGGCGAAGGTGGCTTGCGGCAGGTCGCACAGGGCGGCCAGCATCTGGCCGGTCTGGTTGCAGTCGTCGTCGATGGCCTGCTTGCCCAGGATGATGAGGCCGGGCTGTTCCTTGTCCACCAGCGCCTTGAGCAGCTTGGCCACGGCCAGCGGCTGCAGTTCTTCGGTGGTCTCGACCAGGATGGCGCGATCCGCGCCAATGGCCATGGCGGTGCGCAGGGTCTCCTGGCACTGCGTCACACCGCAGGAGACGGCGATGACCTCGGTCACCACGCCTTTTTCCCTGAGGCGCACCGCTTCCTCCACGGCGATCTCGTCAAACGGGTTCATGCTCATCTTGACGTTGGCGATGTCCACACCCGTGTTGTCCGACTTGACGCGAACCTTCACGTTGTAATCCACCACGCGTTTGACTGCTACCAGGACCTTCATTTCTGCGGCTCCATTGAATTGTTGAATTGACGTTAACGTAAACCTGCTGATTTTATGCGGCAGCGCATCAAACCCGGCGGGCGCAATGGGTAAACACTTGTGATTTCAAAAAAATAGAACGACCGTTCGTTTTTTTATTATAAACGCTCAAATACCCCTTCGGGCCGATATTGCCGACTCAGGGAATGCCAGGCCGGCCCGGCGGCGTCACTTCGCGCGGGTCAGGCCCAGATAGGTTTCCACCACCTTGGGGTCTTGCGCCAGCTCGTCCGCGGCGCCCTCCAGCATGACCTCTCCGGTTTCCAGCACATAGGCCCGGTCCGCCACCTGCAAGGCCGCGCGCGCATTCTGTTCGACCAGCAGAATTGTGACGCCGGTTTCCCTGAGGCGACGGATGATGTGAAAAATCTCCTTCACGATCAGGGGCGCGAGTCCCAGGCTGGGCTCGTCCAGCATCAGCAGACGCGGCCTGGCCATCAGCGCACGGCCAATGGCCAGCATCTGGCGCTCGCCGCCTGACAATGTCGCGGCCAGTTGTTCACGGCGCTCCCGCAGCCGGGGAAACAGCTCATAGACGGGCTGCAACTGATCGGCATGATTGGATTCGCGCCGTTTGTAGCGGCAGTAGCTGCCAAGTATCAGATTGTCCTGCACGCTCATGCTGCCGAAGAGTTCGCGTTTCTCCGGCACCAGCGACATGCCCAGCGCGACCCGCTTTTCCACCGGCATGCGGTTGAGCTCATGACCCAGAAAACGGATCTGCCCACGCGCATTGCCGGTGAGCGGCAGAATGCCGGCGAGCGCGTTGAGCAAGGTGGACTTGCCCGCGCCATTGGGGCCGATCACGGTGACGATCTCTCCCGCGGCGGCACGCAGGTGCATGCCGTGCAATGCCGCCACCTTGCCATAACCCGCGTGCAGGTCACGCACATCCAGCAGCAGCGATGGCGTCGCCACAGATGACGGTGCGCCGCTCATAGGCCTCCCAGATAGGCTTCCAGCACGGCCGGATTTTGCTGCACCACCGAGGGCACGCCCTCGGCAATCAGGGTTCCAAACTCCATGACCACCAGGCGATTGCACAGGTTCATTACAAAATCCATGTCATGCTCGACGATAAGAATGCTCATGCCCTCGCTGCGCAACCTCACCAGCAATTGCGCAAGCGCCTCTTTTTCCTTGTAGCGCAAGCCGGCGGCCGGCTCATCCAGCAGCAGCAGGGTCGGGTCGCAGCACAAGGCGCGGGCAATTTCCAGGATGCGCTGCTGGCCCAGCGCCAGGCTGCCTGCCGGCTCGTGCATCAGGTGGGCCAGGCCCACGCGCTCGAGTTGCCGCCGCGCCTCGAACAGCAGCCGCCCTTCCTCGCCGCGGTTCAGGCGCAACATGCTGCGCAACACGCCGGCCTGGCCGCGCAAATGCGTGCCCAGCGCCACGTTTTCCAGCACGGTCATGCCGCCCAGCAACTTGACATGCTGGAACGTGCGCGCGATGCCGCGACTGACAATGTCGCGCGAGGCCAGGCCCTCAAGGGCTTGGCCCCGGTAGCGCACGGCGCCGCGTGTCACCTCCAGCACCCCCGTGATCAGATTGAACATGGTGGATTTGCCCGCCCCGTTGGGGCCGATCAGGCCCACGATCTCGCCGGCGCGCACCTCGAAGCGCATGTCATTGACCGCCACCAGGCCGCCAAATTCCTTGCGTGCGCCATCCACCACCAGCAGACTCTCGCCCGCGGCGGGCCGTTCGCGCACCGGCAGCGGCGACGCCCGGGCCGGCGGCTGAACCAGCGCGCCGCGCCGCCAGCGGCGCGGCGCCAGTTCCGCCAGATAGGGCCACAAGCCGTTGCGCGCATGCTGCAGCAACAGCACCAGCAGCACGCCCAGCACGATGGTCTCGAAATTGCCAGCCGCCCCCAGCAGCCGGGGCAACTGGGACTGAAGCTGGTCCTTGAGCACGGTCAGGAATGCGGCACCAAAGATCGCGCCCCAGACGTGCCCGGCGCCGCCGATCACCGCCATGAACAGGTATTCGATGCCGGCATTCAGCCCGAACGGCGTGGGGTTCACCGAACGCTGCATGTGGGCATAGAGCCAGCCCGACAGGCTCGCCAGCACCGCCGCGAAGACAAAACACACGAGCTTGAGCCAGGCCGTGCGCGCGCCCATGGCCTCGGCCATCACCACGCCGCCCTTGAGGGCGCGGATGGCGCGGCCGGGCCGGGAATTGAGCAGGTTCTGCGTGGCCAGCACGGCCAGCACCACCACCAGCCAGATGAGATAGAAAATTTCATGGCCCGCCCGCAAGGGACGGCCCAACACTTCAATGGGCGCAATGCCGCTGATGCCGTCGAATTTACCCAGGAACTCCATGTTGCCGAACAGGTAGAAAAACGACAGCCCCCAGGCGATCGTGCCCAGGGGCAGGTAATGTCCGGACAAGCGCATGGTCAAGGCACCCAGAAGCAATGCCACCGCCATGCTGATGCCCACGCCCGCCAGCAGGCCAAGCCAGGGCGACATGCCCAGCACCGTGCCGAGGTAAGACGTCGCGTAGGCCCCCAGGCCCACAAAAGCCGCCTGGCCAAACGAGGTCATGCCCCCGACACCGGTCAACAGCACCAGCCCGATGGCCACGATGGCATACAGGCCGATGTAGTTGGCCTGCGTGATCCAGAATTCAGGCAGGGGCAATACCGGCAGCAAGGCCAGCAGGAGAATGAAGGCCGCAAAAAACCTGTTCATGATTCTTCCTCGTCCTCATGCTGCGGACTGGCCAGCGAGCGCCAGAGCAGCACCGGGAGAATCAGCGTGAAGACAATCACCTCCTTGTAGGCACTGGCCCAGAACGAGGCATAGGACTCCAGCAAGCCAACCAGCAGCGAGCCCGCCGCGGCAAGCGGGTAGCTGGCCAGGCCGCCGATGATGGCCGCCACGAAGCCCTTGAGGCCGATCAGGAAACCGCTGTCATAGTAGATCGTGGTGAAGGGCGCGATCAGGATGCCGCACACCGCGCCCATGGCCGCCGCCAGCAGAAACGACGAACGTCCCGCCTGGGTGATGCCGATGCCCACGATCTGGGCGCCCACGCGATTGACCGCGGTGGCACGCAAGGCTTTGCCCGCAAGCGTGCGCCCGAAATAGCCATACAGCAGCAGAATCATCAGCACGGCCGCGCCGATCACGGCCAGGCTCTGGCCGGAGATGGACAAGGCACCGATGTCAAACCGCAGGGCGGTGAACGGCTCGGTGCGAACGCCTTCCGCGCCGAAGGCCAGCAAGCCGATCCCCGTCAAGGCGTAATGCACGCCCACGGACACGATCAGCAGAACCAGCGTGGAAGCGCTCGCGAGCGGCTGGTAGGCGACGCGGTAAAGCAGGGGCCCCATGGGCATCACGATGGCCAGGGTAAAAGCCACCTGCAGCGGCATGGGCCAGCCGCCCAGCGGCAGCAGCATGGCGCCCGCCCAGACCAGCAGCGGCACCAGCAGGATCTGCACAACCGCACGCCCCACCTCAAGCAGGCTGCGGCGTTCGGGCGAACGCGCGATGGCCACGAGCTCCATCGCAAAGGCCACCCCCCCCAGCCCCAGCAGCAGCCACACCACTTGCGGGAATTTTCCGGTTTGCAAGGCCGCCAGCGTGAACGCCCCGAAGGCCACGAACTCGCCCTGCGGAATGAAGATCACGCGCGTGACGGAAAACACCAGCACCAGCGCCAGCGCCAGCAAGGCGTAGATCGCACCCGAGGTCAAGCCGTCCTGCGCCAGGATGGCCGCTATCGATAAATCCATCTCATCCCCGTGAATGGCCGTCGGGCAGGGATGACAAAGGGGGCGGCCGGGCCGCCCCCTTCATCCTTGGCCTGCCGCGGCAAGCTGTTGCTTACTTGGCGTCCCCGATCAGTTTCCAGGTGCCGCCCTTGACTTCCACCATCACGCGCGCGCGCTGATCGAAGCCGAGGTGGTCGGCGGGCGTCATGTTCATGACGCCATGGGACACCGTCAGGTTGGTGGTCTTTTCGATGGCGTCGCGCAGGGCGGCGCGGAATTGCTTGCTCCCGGGCTGGGCGGTCTTGAGCGCGACCGGAATGGCTTGCTCCAGCAGCATGCCGCTGTCCCAGGCATGGCCGCCAAAGGTGGAGAAACTGCCCGCGCCGAACGCCTTCTCGTACTTGGCAATGTAGTCCAGCGCGACTTTGCGGATCGGGTTGGCCGCGGGCAACTGGCTGGCTACCAGGATCGGGCCGGCCGGCAGGAACGTGCCTTCGCAGTCCTTGCCGCAAACGCGCAGGAAGTCGGGGTTGGCGACACCATGCGTCTGGTAGATCCGGCCCTTGTAGCCGCGCTCCTTCAGGGTTTTTTGCGGCAGGGCCGCGGGCGTGCCGGAACCGGCGATCAGCACCGCGTCGGGATTGGCGGCCATGATCTTGAGGATCTGGCCCGTGACCGAGGTGTCGCTGCGCGCAAAGCGCTCGCTGGCCACGATTTTGAGCTTGCGGATGTCGGCGAACTTGGCCATCTCGTCAGACCAGCCGCTGCCATAGGCATCGTTGAAGCCGATGAAGGCCACGGTCTTAATGCCCGAATCGGCCATGTGGCCGGTGATGGCGCTGGCCATATGGCTGTCGTTCTGCGGCGTCTTGAACATCCAGCGGCGCTTGGCATCCATCGGCTCCACGATGCGGCTGGACGCCGCCAGCGAAATCACCGGGGTTTCGGTTTCGGCCGCCACGTCGATCAGCGCCAGCGAATTGGGCGTGACGGTGGAGCCGATGAGGATGTCGACCTTGTCCTCGGAGATCAGCTTGCGCGCGTTCTTCACGGCCGTGGTGGTGTCCGATGCATCATCCAGCACGATGTATTCGACCGTCTTGCCGCCGATGGTGCGGGGCATGATGGAGAAGGTGTTCTTCTCGGGAATGCCCAGCGATGCGGCCGGGCCGGTGGCCGACACGGTCACGCCGACCTTGATCTGCGCCTGCGCCAGGCCAGCGCACAGCAGTGCCGCCGCCAGCAGCGTGAATGAACCTATTTTTTTCATGACGAAGTCTCCAGAATGATGTTATTGATCCACTGCGCCGTCACGCACCGGCCAACGCGTCCGGTTCACCAGGGTGCCAACCGTCAACGACAGTGGTGCGGGTGCAGTCAGCCCCGATTATGAATTAACCGACCGCTTGGTCGGTTTAAGGGTTTCCACGGGGCTGTCATGTCCGGTTTTGAGCTCGATCACACGCTGCGGGTACGGAATTTCGATGCCGTGCTCGCGGATGGACTGGAGGATGGCCTGATTGATCTGCGAACGCAGGTTGAGCAGGCCGTTCTCGGGATCGGTGATCCAGTAACCCAGCGTGAATTCCAGCCCGTCCGCGCCAAAAGCCGACAGCGCCGCACTGGGCGGCGGGTCGCGCAGCACCCGCTCCTGCCCCAGCGCTGCTTCGCTCAGGAGCCGGCTGACCAGCGTCACATCGCTGTCATAACCCACGGACACCACGGTGGACTGCCAGACCCGGGGGTCGGCCAGCGAGAGGTTTTCCACCCGGCTGGTGATCAGCATTTCGTTGGGCACGATGGATTCGCGTCCGGCGAGGGAACGGATCACCGTGTAGCGCGCATTGATGTCGGTGATGCGGCCTTCAAAATTGTCGACCCGCACGATGTCGCCAATGCGCATGCTGCGCTCGGCCAGAATCACGAAGCCGCTGACGTAATTGGCGGCCAGTTTTTGCAAACCAAAGCCAATGCCCACGCCGATGGCGCCCCCCAGCACCGACAAGGCGGTCAAGTCGATGCCCACGGCCGACAGGGCCACGAGCAGGCCCACGAACATCAGGAGCGCCCGCGTGGCGTTGCTCACGGCCTTGCGCAGCGACAGCTCGCCGCCCGTGGCGGATTTGAGCAAGCGCGCCTCGATGGCCGATGAAATCCACAGCGCAATGATCAGCACCACGCTGCCCGTCAGCGCGCCTTCAATCATGTTGCGCACCGACAGTTTGGTGCCGCCCACCTTCCAGGTGATCTGATCCAGCTCTTCCAGCACCAGGGGCAGCAGCCCGCTGACCCACAGCACCACCGCAAGCCAGGCCACCCATGAAATGGTGCGCTCCAGCATCTTGGCCCACGGCGCATCGTTGAAAGCGACCTGCAGCACCTTCACGCCGAACCGGATGGCCAGCAGGGACATCAGCACCGGCAGCGCGATCTTGAAAGCGGCCAGGGGAATCCAGCGCGCCAGCAGGGACTTGGCGACATAGGCCAGGCACAGCAGCAGCAGCGGAAACAGCACCCCGTCCAGAATGCGGCGTCCGAACAGGATGGATTTCTCGTGGGTTGAACCGAGCGCCCGGCGCAGCAGCCACACCACGCCCCATGCCAGGACGAAGCACACCGCCACGGCGCCGAGCTCGATCAGGGTGCTGGGCCGTTCCAGCGCGGCCAGCCAGCCGGCCAGATCATCCAGTTGCACCGCGGACGTATTGGCACTCACCATCGGGGTTTCCTCTTTTCAATGAAGGCATGCACGCCTTCCTGCGCCACATCGTGAACCATGTTGCAGGCCATCGTCTGCCCCGCGAGCTGGTACGCCGCTTCGATCCCGGTTTCACGCTGCCGGTAAAACAGGGCCTTGCCCATGGCAATGGCTTGCCGGGGGCGCGCCAGAATGGCCCGCACCAGTTTCTCCAGCTCGGCATCGAGTGCCTCGGGCTGCGCCACCCGGTTGACCAGGCCGCGCACGCGTGCCTCCTCGGCCGTGATGAACTCGCCGGTGAGCAGCATTTCCATGGCCTGCTTCGACGCCATGTTGCGCACCAGCGGCACACTGGGCGTGGCGCAGAACAGGCCGGCATCGATGCCGTTCACGCCAAACGTGGCGCCATGCGCCGCCACCGCGAGATCGCATTGCGCCACGAGCTGGCAACCCGCCGCCGTGGCCAGTCCCTGCACTTTCGCAATCACCGGCACGGGCAGATGCTGGATGGCCAGCATCATTTTTGTGCATTGGCCAAAAAGCTGCTGGTAGTACGACAGCTCGGGCCGGGCCGCCATTTCCTTGAGATCGTGGCCGGCACAAAAAGCCCGGCCCCGCGCCGCCAGCACCACGACGCGGGCCGACGCATCCTCGGCCACGGCCTGCCATGCGCCCTGCAGCGCCGCCAGCATGGCCTCGCCCAGAACATTGAAGGACTGGGGCGTGTTCAGGGTCAGCGTGTGGACCCCGCGCGCATCACGTTCGTGCAAGAGAATGGCATTCATGGGCGGCGCATCCGGTGAAGTAGGACTCATGAACGGATTCTCCATCAATCGGCAACCCGCCCGCCCCGGCTTGGCGCAACCGAACGGGTTTTGCGCTAATCTACCCGCTGCACAGAACCCCGACAGCACCGGCCGCCCCTTTCATGAGCTCACGCAACACCCTGCCAAGACGTCAACTCTTCACCGCGGTGGCCGCGGCGGCGGCCGGCAGCGTGATGCCGGTCGCGGCGCGGGCTGGCGAAAAAGCCAAGGAACCGGCCGATGGCGCCCTCCACAAAATCGTCTACCAGCTCAACCACCATGAGCAGGAGCATCAGGAAGCCGTCCTCAACTCGATCGGCGCCGTCCTCAAGAAATATGTGGACGATGTGAGCGTGGTGGTGGTCGCCTGGGGGCCAGGCATTCATCTGCTGGCCAAAAACCCCCAGCGCCCGGTGTCTGCCGTGCACCAGCAGCGCGTCAAGAGCATGGCGCAGTCCTACGGCGTGAAATTCATTGCCTGCGGCAACACCATGCATTCGCTGGGCTGGACGCCGCAGGACATGCTTGACTTCGCCACCGTCGAGGAAGTGGGGGCAGCCGCGGTCATGGAACTGCAGGAAAAAGGCTACGCCTATATTGCCTGGTAACGGATCGGACTCTCCCACGCGAGCTCGCTGCCTGCGGCCGCCACCTCAAACGTCGGCCAGCACGCGCACGTGCGCCTCCACGCTGCGCCCCAGCGCACTCAGGTTGTAGCCGCCCTCCAGGCAGGACACAATGCGCTTGCCGGCATGCCGCCGGGCCACATCCTTGATGCGCTGGGTGATCCAGGCATAGTCCTGCTCGACCAGCCCGAGCTGCCCCAGATCGTCTTCGCGATGGGCGTCGAATCCGGCGCTGATGAAAATCATCTCCGGCCGGTGGGCCTCCAGGCGCGGCATCCAGACCGCCTCGATGAGCTCGCGCACCTCCATGCCCTTGGTGTAGGCGGGCACCGGCAGATTGACCAGGTTGTCCGCATTGGAGCGTGAGCCGCCATGCGGATAAAAGGGATGCTGGTAGAAGCTCACCATGAGGATGCGGTCATCGCCGGCCACGATGTCTTCCGTGCCATTGCCGTGGTGCACGTCGAAGTCGACGATGGCCACACGCTTGAGACCATGGCGCTCCAGCGCGTATTTGGCGGCGATCGCCACGTTGTTGATGAAACAAAATCCCATCGCATGGTCGCGACAGGCATGATGGCCCGGCGGGCGCACCGCGCAAAAGGCATTTTCGATCTCGCCCGCCATCACGGCATCGGTCGCGGCCAGCGCGGCCCCGGCGGCGCGCAGGATGGCGTCCCAGGTGCTGACATTCATGGAGGTATCCGGGTCGATCTGGGCATGGGTCGGCCCCCCGGCCAAAACTTCCTCCCTCAGGCTGTCGCTCAGGCCGCGCAGGGCCGCCACATGCATGCGGCCATGCGCCAGCTCCAGATCGGCCAGCGGCGCCTGTGGCGCCTCGTAGCGCGCCAGCGCGTCTCCCACGCCGCTCACCAGCAGCCGGTCCTCGATGGCATCGAGCCGCGCGGGGCATTCGGGATGGCCCGCTCCCATGTCATGTTTCCAGCAGTCGCGATGGGTAAAGTATCCGGTCATGTTCATCACAGTGAGCGCCCGTGTCTTTAATTTTCAGGTAACGTCGTGCCATGAATGCACAACAAAATCTCAAATCACTGATTGATCAGCTTAACACGGTGATCGTCGGAAAATCAGCGCAGATACAGGATTGCGTGGCCTGCCTGCTGGCAGGCGGCCATTTGTTGATCGAGGATGTGCCAGGCGTCGGCAAAACCACCCTGGCCCACGCGCTTGCCCGGGCTTTCGGGCTCCAGTTCTCGCGGGTCCAGTTCACATCCGACCTGATGCCCAGCGATTTGTCCGGCGTGTCGATCTATGACCGTGCCAGGGAAGCCTTTGTCTTTCACCCCGGGCCGATCTTCGCCCAGGTGCTGCTGGCCGATGAAATCAATCGCGCCAGCCCCAAGACACAAAGCGCCCTGCTCGAAGCCATGGAGGAAAAACAGGTGACGGTGGAAGGCCAGACCCGCCCGCTTCCCCTGCCTTTTTTCGTCATCGCCACGCAGAATCCGCATGACCAGCTCGGCACCCATGCCCTGCCTGAATCCCAGCTCGACCGCTTCCTGATGCGCATCTCGCTGGGCTACCCGGACCGTGCCGCCGAGCGCGAACTGCTCGCCGGCCATGACCGGCGCGACATGGTCGATTCCTTACATAAACTGTTGACCCCCGCGGAGCTGGGACAACTGCAGCAACAGGTCCAGGGCATCCACACCGCGGCACCGCTGCTGGACTATGTCCAGGACCTGGTCGCCGCCACCCGCTCGGGGCGCTGGTTTGTTCAGGGGCTGAGCCCGCGCGCCGGGATTGCGCTGATACGGGCCGCCAAGGCGCAGGCCCTGCTGAGCGGACGCGACTATGTGGCGCCCGACGACGTGCAGGCCATCCTGCCGCAGACGGTGGCCCACCGCCTGACCCCCGTCGGCGACGCCGGACGCGGATCGGCCGAGCAGGTGCGCGCCATGGCACAGGCCGTGCCCCTGCCATGAACGCCAGGTCCGTTCGCCCCGAGCCCTTCGGCGAGATTCAGGACCGGCCAGGCTCGGCCCGAACGCCTGGATTCAACCCGGTGGCGCGCGCGCGCGCCCGCTTGACGCGCTGGTGGCAGGCCCGGCTGCCGCGCGCCGATGTCATGACCCTGACGCAGCGCACGGTTTATATCCTGCCGACACGTCCCGGTTTCATGCTGGGTGCGACACTGCTGGTGCTGCTGATCGCCTCCATCAACTACCAGCTCAATCTGGGCTACCTGCTGACCTTTTTGCTCGCGGGAAGCGCCCTGGTCGGCATGCACGTGGGCCACAGCACGCTGCGCGGTCTCACCTTGAGCCTGGCGCCACCCGAGGCTCATTTTTGCGCCACGGGCACGACGGTTCGTGTCACCCTCACCAACACCCGCCGCTCCCCCCGGCACGGCATCGGCCTGAGCGTGCTGGGTTCCGGCCAGTGGACCTGGTGCGATGTTCCCGCGCAGGGCCGCCAGGTGGTGCAGGTCGCGTTCAAGGCCGGCCGGCGCGGCCTGCATCACGTGCCCACGCTCACGGCCGAAACCCGCTTTCCGCTGGGCACGTTTCGCATCTGGACCGTCTGGCGCCCCGCGGCGCAGGTGCTGGTCTACCCGGCCCCCGAGCCCGTGCCACCGCCCCTGCCCCTCGGTGAACCCCACGCCGGCGGCATGGCCGCGGCGCCTTCACAAGCCGCCGGTGAGTTTGACGGTGTGCGCGCCTACCGGCGCGGCGACCCCCTCAAGCTGATCGTCTGGAAAAAATCCGCCAAAACCGATGAACTGGTCAGCCAGGATGCACCGCAGGCGCAGCGCACCGAACTCTGGCTGGACCTGGCCCAGGCCGGCATCCCGTCGGGCAGCGGCGCCAACCATCTGGAACACAAACTCTCCCGCCTGTGCGCCTGGGTGCTGCAGGCCGACCAGCTCGCCCTGGATTACGGCTTGCGCCTGCCGGGCCAGGACATCAGGCCCGGCAGCGGCGAGGCGCACAAGAAACGCTGCCTGGAGGCGTTGGCTTTATGTTGAGATTTGGGATGTCGGGTTTCACCCTGACGGGCTCAGGATGTCGGGTTATGCGCCCGACAGCGCACTCACTTTTCTTTGTTTCGCCAAAGAAAAGTAAGCAAGAGAAAGTGAGTCGCCCGCCGGGGCGAGACCCGGCTCCTGCGAGAACCAAAAACCCTGCGCTGTCGGGCACCCATCCCGACAAAACAAACCGCGCCGGCAAAGCAAGACCCCGTCTTCAACACGCATGTTGAACAAGCTCGCCTCCCTGCCCCGCGACAGCCGCGACACCCTGTTCCTGCTGCTGGTCATCGCCTGGGTCATCCTGCCCCAGGTCGACCGCTTGCCGCTGTGGTGCAGCCTGCTGGCCGCCGGCCTGCTGCTGTGGCGCGGCTGGCTGGCCGTGACCTTGCGCCCCCTGCCCGCCCGCTGGTGGCTGCTGGCGTTGCTGGCCCTGAGCGCGGCGGCCACTTGGCGGACCCACGGCACACTGCTCGGGCGCGATGCCGGCGTCACCCTGATCGTGCTGCTGCTGGCCCTCAAGACGCTGGAGCTGCGTGCCAGGCGCGATGCGTTCGTGGTCTTCTTTCTCGGCCTCTTCACGATGCTGACCAACTTCTTTTTCTCCCAGTCGCTGCTCACCGCCGCCGCCATGCTGGTGGCCTTGCTCGGGCTGCTGACCGCGCTGGTCAATACCCACATGCCCGCGGGCAAGCCCTCCTTGCTGCTGGCCGCCAGAACGGCGGGCGGCATGGCGCTGCTGGGCGCCCCCATCATGGTGGTCCTGTTCGTGCTGTTTCCGCGGCTGGCGCCCTTGTGGGGCGTGCCGTCCGATGCCATGAGCGGGCGCAGCGGCCTCTCGGCCACCATGAAGGTCGGCCATATCGCCAGCCTGGCGCTCGACTCCAGCGTGGCCCTACGCATCCGCTTCGAGGACGCGGCGCCCCGGCAATCCGAGCTGTACCTGCGCGGCCCCGTCCTGTCCACGTTCGACGGGCGCGAATGGCTGCCCCTGCAATCGGCTTTTCCGGCGCGCATGCAGCTCCCCGCCAATTTGCAGGTCGCCGGCACCCCCATCCGCTACGAGGTCACGCTGGAGCCGCACCGCCGCCCCTGGCTGTTTGTGCTGGATGCCACCCGGGACAAGCCCATCCTGCCCGGCTTTCAAGCCAGCATGACCCCGGAGCTGCAGTGGCTCACCGAGCGTCCGATCACCGACATCGTGCGCTACCAGGCGCAAAGCCACCTGGATTTCCGCCATGGCCCGCAGCGCCCGACGGCCAGCTTGCAGGATGACGTGGCCCTGCCCCCCGGCTTCAACCCGCGCACGCTGCAACTCGCCGCCGAGCTGCGGCGCGACCCGCGCCATGCCTCGGCCGATGCCGCCATGCTGGTCAATGCCGTGCTGGAGCGCCTGCGCACGGGCGGTTATGCCTACACGCTGGCGCCGGACATCTTCGGCCAGCACAGCGCGGATGAATTCTGGTTTGACCGCAAGGCCGGGTTTTGCGAGCACATCGCCTCATCCTTTGTGATCCTGATGCGCGCGCTGGACATTCCCGCCCGCATCGTCACCGGCTACCAGGGTGGCGAGCGCAATCCCATCGACAACTTCTGGACCGTGCGCCAAAGCGATGCCCACGCCTGGGCCGAGGTCTGGCTGGGCGCGCAGGGCTGGGTGCGCGTGGACCCCACCGCGGCCGTGGCGCCCGGACGCATCGGCACGCGAGAGCGGCTGGCGGCCCCCAGCGGCCCCATCGCCAGCGCCTTGGGCAATGTCAGCCCCGAGCTGAGGCTGCGCCTGCGCGCGGCGTGGGAGGCCATGAACAATGGCTGGAACCAGTGGGTGCTGAACTACACGCAAAGCAGGCAGCTCAAGCTGCTCCAGAACATCGGCTTTGAATCTCCCAGCCTGGCTGACCTGGGTTATGTGCTGATCGGCATCATCGTTCTGACCAGCCTGGGCGGCGCGGCCTGGACGCTGTGGGAACGCAGCCGCCACGACCCCTGGCTGCGGCTGCTGGACCAAGCCGCCGCGCGTCTGCGCCGGGGCGGCCTTGACATCCCCCCCAACAGCCCGCCGCGGCAAATGGCCCAGCGGCTGGCGCAGCAGCGCAGACCGGAGGACAATGACGTGCAGGCGATGCGCGCCTGGCTGTTGCGGCTGGAAGCGCAACGGTATGCGCCTGCCGCCGCCGGCAGCAAGCGCGACAGCCTCGCGGCACTGCAACGCGAACTCAATCAACTCAGTTGGCCCACGTGATTTCAAGATTTTTCAAATTTGCTATTATTTTCATAGCTACCTGCGCCCTGACCACGGGCGCCGTGGCCGCAAACAAGCCAAAAAAATCGAAGAAAAAGGCAACCGCCATCCGGTCGGTGACTTACGCCGTCCCGCAGGGCACGGCCTACGCCGGCCGGGAAGAGGTCATGCGCGCCGCCGATGACATCGCCGAACGCCGCGACCTCGACCGCGACTGGGTGCGCCAGGCCATTGGACAGGCCCGCTACCTGCCCCGCATCGCGCGCCTCATGGAGCCGCCCCCGGCCGGAACCGCCAAGAACTGGCGCCTCTACCGCAGCCGTTTCATCGACCCCGTGCGCATCAATGCCGGCGTGAAATTCTGGCAAACGCACCGCGAAACCCTGGAGCGCGCCGAAAAGGAATACGGCGTGCCGGCCCAAATCATCGTTGGCATCATCGGCGTGGAAACCATTTATGGCCAGCAGATGGGCAGCTTCCGGGTCATGGATGCGCTGGCCACGCTCGCTTTTGATTTTCCCGCCATCCATCCCCGCGCGCGCGCGCGCACCGAGTTCTTCAAGACCGAGCTCGAACAGTTCCTGAGCCTGACCCACCGCACCGGCGCCGACCCGCTGGCCCTGCGCGGCAGCTATGCCGGCGCCATGGGCATGACGCAGTTCATGCCTTCGAGCTGGGCGAAATACGCGATCGACTTTGACGGCGACGGCCGGGTCGATCTGTTCGACAGCCCGGCCGACGCCATCGGATCGGTGGCCAATTACTTCCGGACCTTCAACTGGCAGCCCGGCATGCCCACCCACTACCCGGTGCGTTTTGATTCCGGCAAACCCGACCTCGGCGCCCTGCTCGCCCCCGACATCCTGCCCACCTTCAGTGTGGCCAGCTTCCTGGGCAAGGGCGCCGTGCTCGAAGGCGCGGCCCTGCAGCATCCGGGCCCCCTGGCCCTGATCGAGCTGCAAAATGGAGAAGACGCGCCCAGTTACGTGGCGGGCACCGACAACTTCTACGTCATCACGCGCTACAACTGGAGCAGCTACTACGCCATGGCGGTGATCGATCTGGGCCGGGAAGTCGCCATGGCCATGGCCAATTGAGCCGCCCCGACCTCCCTCCGCAGATCCGGCCGCTCAAGCACGGAGCTGCTTGACGGCGCTGTCAATCGTTGTCAGGAACAGCGGCACATCGATGGGTTTGGTGATGTAGGCGGCAAACCCCGCCGCCAGCGCCCGGGCCTCATCGCCCCGCATCGCATTGGCCGAGACGCCGATCACCGGGATGCCGGTGGTCTGCGGATCGGCCTTGAGTATCTTCAAGGCCTGATAGCCGCTCATGCCCGGCAGGTTGATGTCCAGCAGGATCAGGCTGGGCCCCAGGCTGCGGGCCAGGGCGATGCCGGCATCCGCGTTGTCGGCATCGCGCAGTTCCAGATCCGGGCGCCGGGTGAAAATCTGCTGCATGAGCCGCAGGTTCATCGGGTTGTCTTCGATATAGAGGATCAGTGGACGCCCGGGCCTGCCATGCCCGCCGGCCAGGGTGACGCCGGCCACCGGTACGGTTTCTTCCAGCGCATGGAGTCCGGCCGGCGCGCTGCGCGGGAACTCCACCCAGAAGCTGCTGCCCTGCCCTTCCTTGCTCTCGAAGCCGATGTTCCCGCCCATGGCCATGGCAATGCGCTGGGTGATCACCAGGCCGATGCCGGTGCCTTCGACATGACCCCGTTCCGCGCCCAGCCGGTCAAAGGCGTTGAAAATGCGGTCCTGCTTGTCGGCCGCAATGCCATGGCCGGTATCGCGGATGGTGATGCGGATGCTGCCTGTGTCCGGCCTGTGCTGGCAGCTCAGATGCACGCTGCCCTGGGGCCGGTTGTATTTGATGGCGTTGGACAGCAGGTTGATGAGTATCTGGCGCAGGCGCACATAGTCGGCCCGCACCGTCCCGGCGTGCCCGTCGCCCCCCGCGTCGATCAACTGGATGCCTTGCTTGCTGGCGATGGGCGCCACCAGGGACAGACTGTCCTTGAGCACCGACTCCAGGGACACGGGCTCCAGGGAAATCTCGAGTTTTCCCGCTTCGATGCGGGCCAGATCGATGATGTCGTTGACCAGCGACAGCAGGTGCTGGCCCGCGCGCTCAATCTCCTGGGCATTGTCCCGCGTGTCCTGCGGCAGGGCCGGATCCATGCCAAAGAGCTGGGAAAAGCCCAGGATGGCGTTGAGCGGCGTTCTGAGTTCGTGGCTCATGCTGGCCAGGAACTCGCTCTTGGCCCGGCTGGCCGATTCCGCGGCATCACGGGCGACCTGGAGCGCCTCTTCCGCCTGCTTGCGGTCGCTGATATCGGTGCCGAATCCATAAAAAACCGGCGCACCCGTGAGATGATCCACGCCGGCCACCAGGGCCACCTGCATGTCCGTGCGCGGGCGAAAGCTCGTCGCCTCGTAGCGGCCCTCGAATGTCACGCGCTCGCCAGCCCGCACCCGCTCGACATGAACACGGACCCGCTCGGCGCGATCGGCCCCCAGCATTTCCTCGATGCTGCGCCCGGCCACCTGTTCCGGCGTGCGGCCCAGCAGCGCCGCGTAGCGCTCGTTGACATACGTAAAGCAAAGATCCGTGTTGAAGCAGGTGATGAAGCCGGGAAACGCTTCCAGCAGCATGCGCAACTGGGTCTCGCTGCGCCGCAAGGCATCCGCCTTGGTGGCGTCAGCCTGGTGCAGCGCGATGTTCTCACGCGCGTTGCCATGGGCGCGCATGGCGATCAGGCTGGTCACGCCCAGAAACAGCAGGCCCATCATGCCCATGGCCCAGGGCAAATCCCCGCCCTCGATGAACAGGCGCGCGATCAGGGGCGTCATGGACAGGACGTTGTACAGGAGTGCCGCCGTCACATCCAGGGCAGTGATGGTCAGGCAGCCAGCCGTCATGCCCAGAACCACGAGCGCCAGAAAAATCTGGTGCTCGAAATTGTTCACGGGAAACAGCAGCAAGCCGGCCAGCCCCCATGCCACGCCATGCACGACCGAATGAAGATGAACCCGCCGCAGCAAGGCGGCGTTGTCGCGCGGGCCCGGCGGCAGGCGCTGCTGGGCACGGTCGGTCATGATGCGCGCGCCATGCGCGATCGCCAGGCAGGCCAGCCAACCCAGCACCGCGGCGTTGGCGACGGTGCCCCACTGCACGGCGGCAAGCATCAGCCCGGTCAGCATGCTGCCGCCCGCCTCATAGGGCAGGTTCACGTGATGCATGCGCAACTGCTCGGCCTGCAGCATGGCCAGGTTGGAATCCGTGTCGCGCTTCGGGTTCGGTGCCGGCATCGGGATGCTTTCTCAGGCCACCACGACGCTGTCGAACACGGGGTGCAGCTCGTCGATCCACACATCGACTTCGCGCTCGTTGATCTGAAGATGGTCCAGGCAGGCAGGGCCATGCTTGTCCCACTCCTTGAGCTGTTTCGCCCCGTCGTGATGGCCGACCAGGTAGTCGGCCACCAACGCGATCGCCACCAGGGCGCGGACCTCGGCCGGAATGCCCTTGTCGGGCAGGCTGGTGAAATCGTGGTGCAGCCGCACGGCAATCGCGATGATGGGAGGCAGCCGCCAGGTCCTGGCCACGATGGCGCCCACCACCGCATGGTCGGTGCGGTGCGCCGCATTCTCGGTTTGCGTGAAGCTGCGGTCCTGGCGCGCCAGCGCCTCGGCCAGGGTTCCCGCATAACCCCGCACCCCTTGCAGCATGACGGGAATGCCGATATGGCAGAACAGGCCGCAGGTCTGGGCAATGTCGGGGGCGATACCGTACAGTTGGCGCGCAATATGGGCCATGGCCAGCGAACGGCGGGTGGAGGTTTCCCAGAAGTGTTCGATCAGGGGGGAGTCGACACGAATCGCATGGCGCGCCAGAAATCCGGCCAGCACCGAGACGGCAGGCCCAACGCCCAGCATGGCAACGGACTCGGCCACGGTGCTGACCGGGCGCGAGCGTGCATAGAAAGGGCTGTTGGCGATGCGGATCAGCGACGCCGCCATGGCCACATCGCTGCCCGCGATGCGCGCGATCACCGCCGGATCAGGGTCGCCCTGATTGACTTCCAGCTGCAGCTTGGCGAGCAGCTCCGGGCAGGGCGGGATGATGATGTCGCGGACCGGCCCGTCCTTTTGTGCCTGCTCCAGCTCCCGGTCGATGTCGGCAACTTGCATTGGTGCTCCTCAAAACAGACATTACCAGAAAAGCCGCCGCCATAAAGCCTCGAATAGCACGGAAAAATCAGGGCACGCGATGGTGCCAGTAGCGCATGGCCGCCTCGCGCTGGCAGTCGATCCGCGCCGGCTGGGCCGAGCGCCAGGTGGCGGCCCCGCAGTGCGGCGAATCGACAACCGGGATGTGCCGCTCGCCGTAGCGCGCCATCACTGGCGCGGCCGGATGGCCGAAGCGGTTGCGGTAACCCGCCTGCACCAGCGCCATGCGGGGCGCAACGGCATCGAGAAAAACCGCGCTGCTCGATGTCTTGCTGCCGTGGTGCGGCACCAGCAGCACATCCGCCGCCAGCGGCACCCCGGCCGCCGCCAGCCGTGCTTCCTGGGGCTGCTCGATGTCCCCCGTCAGCAGCGCTGTCCGAGCACCATTGGAAATGCGCAGCACGCAGGACAGGGCGTTGGGCTTGTTTTTCCCCTCGTAGTCGCTGGCCTGGGGATGCAGCACTTCGAAGTCCACCCCGTCCCAACGCCAGCTTTGGCCGGCCTCGCAGCGCCTGGCCTGCCGCACCGCCTGCAGTTCATGCCCGTCCTCGATCGAACTGAGCAGTTGCGCTGCGGGCTGCATGGCCAGCACGGCCAGCGCGCCGCCCGTGTGGTCGGCGTCCCGGTGGCTGAGCAGCAGCACGTCCACCCGCACATCCAGCGCACGCAGCAGGGGAACGAGCACGCGGTGGCCGGCATCGCTCTCGCGCGAGAAGCGGGGTCCGGCGTCATACACCAGCGCGTGCGAGGCCGTGCGCACGATGACGGCATTGCCCTGCCCGATGTCGGCCGCCAGCAGTTCGAACTGGCCCGCCGCAGGACGGGGCGCCTGCCACAGCAGCACCGGCAGCAGCAAGGGCAGGCCCAGCAAGCGCATGCTCCAGGGCAGCCGCATCACCAGCAAAACGCCGCCCCCGATGCCCGCCACGCCGGCCCACGGGGGCGGCTGGGCCATGGAAATGGTGGCAAGAGGCCAAGCCGCCAGCCACTGCAGGTACCAGGCCAGCCACTGCACCGTCCACGCCGCCGCGTCCCACAAGGGCGCCAGCAACACCCCCAGCATGGCCAGCGGCGTGACGATCAGCGTCACCCAGGGAATGGCCAGCGCGTTGGCCAGCAAACCGACCAGGGAAACCTGGCCGAACAGCAGCAGCGTGAGCGGCGTGAGCGCCAGGGTCATCACCCACTGCTCCCGAAACATGGAGCGAATCCGGCTCCAGGCCCTTGTGTTTCCTTCGTCAGGCGCTCCTGAATCCGCGGCAAACAGAACGCCCACGGCGACGAAGCTCAACCAGAAGCCGGCCTGCAGCAGGGCCCAGGGGTCCAGCGCCACGACCACGGCGCACGCCAGCAGCCACACATGCGGCCAGGGCCAGCGCTTCGCGCCCAGGCGCAGCAGCCCCACCGTCGCCAGCATCCAGACCGTGCGTTGCGCCGGCACGCCCCAGCCGCTGAAAGCGGCATAGGCGGCGGCCAGCAGCACGCCGCCGATCAGGCCCGCGCTCGGCGCCGCAAACGCCAGGCACAGGCGTTCGGAGCGCCGCCACAGCCAGCCCAGCGCCAGCGCCGCCAGCCAGGCGAACATGGTCACATGCAGCCCGGAAATGCTCATCAGGTGGGCCACGCCGGTGGCGCGAAACACGTCCCAGTCGGCCCGGTCGATCGCCGTCTGGTCGCCCACCACCAGCGCCGCCACGATGCCCGCCAGGCGTGCGTTGTCGCGCTCCTCGCCCGGCAGGGCACGGCCGGCCAGCCGCTCGAAAATGGCATCGCGCACCTGCTGGCGGGCCCGCTCCACGGGATGGCGCCAGCGCGCATCCAGGCGCTGCGGCGCCGGATCCCTCAGACCGGCGCGCACATAGCCGGTGGCTTGCAGGCCCTGCTCCCACAACCAGAGCTCGAAATCAAAACCATGCGGGTTGCTGGCGCCATGCGGCGCCTTCAGACGCACCGTCATCCGCCAGCGTTCCCCGGCCTGGAGGTCCTGCGGCTGGCGCTGCCAATCCGCCTCCATGCCGCCACTCCCGAACACCCCGCCATACCAGCCCAGGTAGATGTTGGGCGGCAGGGCCACCGGCCGGCCGTCCAGTTGCGCGCTGTCGACCGTGAAACGAAAGCGCAGGCCCGTTTCGTTGCGCTGCGGCATGGCTGCAACGACGCCTGTCACGGCAATGTCCCTCCCTTCCAGCCCGGGCGCGAGCGACTCGCTCAGAAACGCCGTGGCGCGCAACCCGGTCACACTGAACGCCAGCACCCCGGCCGCCAGCGCCACCACCATCGGGCGCCAGATATCTGCTATTGATTTAATAGCTATCCACGCAATAAACAAAAGGGCCAGAGGCAAAAAATACACATATATTTGCCACGAGAACAATTCGGCCTGCTGCAGCTGCCAGGCCGTGCCGCCGACCCAGGCGAGCAGCACCGGAAAGATCAGGCGGGCTGTTGCCGGGTGATGGGGTGGCACGGCTTGCATGGAGGAATGCTAACCCGGCGAATGGTGTCGGAATGTGTCCGACGGTGCCGCCTTGCCAGATCTTGCGCCGGCATGCGTGTTGGTGTCGGGATATGCGCCCGACAGCGCAGTAACTTTCTTTTGCGTTCGCCAAAAGAAAGTCACCAAAGAAAAGGCGAGCCGCAGTCAGGGCCGCTGCGCGGTGCCTTGCGCTGCTCGGTTCGAGGGGGAGGCTCGGAAACTCGCCCTGCGGGCTCAAACATCCGAGCCTCTTGTTCCCCTCGCCCCTGCGCTGCTCAGCCCTGCCAGGACGGCGGGAAGACAAAAAACAGAACAACCGGCAGCCAAACAAGGACGCGCCGTGGCGCGTCCTTGTGGGCTTGGATTCGGGTCCGGTTTTGGTCTTTGGTTTCTACCGCCGTCATGAGGAGGCGAGTAGCGCAGGGGCAGACGGATCAGGGCTGGCGTTGTTTGAGCGTAGCGAGTTTAGCCAGACCCCGGCTGCACCGAGCAACGCAGCGTGCCCGCAGCGCAGCGCAGGGCCGACGAATCCGGCTCGCTTTTCTTTTGCTTACTTTTCTTTGGCGAAATGTATAGACCGGAGACATGGGAAACGGGTGTGCGGGGACATAGGAAACACCTTGGAGTCTCAGGAACCAATTCTCAGCGCGTTCAAGTCCACCCGCATGAAACGATGGTGGCAGAAGAATACATCGTAGCAATCCTCGTGT
>JBEIOV010000031.1:0-23071 GCA_040377375.1 Hylemonella sp. | reverse complement strand
GGCAGGCCTGAACCCGCGAAAACCCTTGATTTTACGGAGCTTTGTCCGGTTTACCCTCAAAGCGCAAGGAAAGTACATGACAACACAACAACTGATCCTGACGCTGGTCCTGGCGACCATGGTTTTTTCGGTCGCGCTCGAGCTGCGTGTGGAGGACTTCAAACGTGTCGCGCAGACGCCCCGGGCGGTGATCTGCGGGCTGATTCCGCAGTTCATCCTGCTGCCGGTCGCCACCTGGCTTGCCACGCTGCTGCTGGACCTGCCGCCCAATGTCGAAGCCGCGATGATCCTGGTTGCGGCCTGTCCGGGCGGCAGCCTCAGCAATGTCATCACCCACCTGGGACGCGGCAACACCGCGCTGTCGGTCAGCGTGTCGGCCGTGGCGAGCGTGATCGCGCTGGTGGCCACACCCTTCAACTTCAGCTGGATGATCGCCACCAACCCCGCAACGGCGGCCTGGATGCGTGAACTCAGCATCGACCCGTCGGGCATCTGGCTGAGCCTGCTGCTGTTGCTGGCCGTGCCCATGACGCTGGGCCTGCTGTTTTCGCACAAGCTGCCCATGCTGACCGCGCGCATACGCAAGCCATTGGGACATTTCGCCGTGATCTGCCTGCTGCTGTTCATCGTGGCCGGCCTGATCAAGGAAAGGCAGCTGCTGACGCTGGGCCTGTTGCCGACGCTGCTGATCGTGGTGATTCACAACGCCTGCGGGCTGTTCTTCGGCTGGCTCACCAGCGTGGCCATGCGGGTCAGCGAGAAGGACCGCCGCGCCGTGATGATAGAAGGCGGCATGCAGAATTCGGGGCTGGCGCTGGGCATCATCGGCGTACAGTTCAACAGCGACCTGGGCATGGTCACGGTGGCCAGCCTGTGGGGCATCTGGCACATCGTGAGCGGCCTGGCCATGGTTTACTGGTGGAGGAAACAAGATGCTCGATCTTCTCGTTAAAGGCGCCACCGTGGTCGATGGCCGCGGCGGCGAGCCTTTTGTCGCCGATGTCGGGGTACGCGATGGCCGCATCGTGGAAGTCGGCGCCATCAGCGAAGCCGCACGCGAGACCGTGGATGCCCACGGCCTGTGGCTGACCCCCGGTTTTGTCGACATCCACACCCACTACGACGGCCAGGTCACCTGGGATCTCAACTTCACGCCCAGCATTTACCACGGCGTGACGACGCTGGTCATGGGCAATTGCGGCGTCGGTTTTGCGCCGGTGCGGCCCGGCCACCAGGACGACCTGATCAAGCTGATGGAGGGCGTGGAGGACATTCCGGGCGCGGCGCTGCATGAGGGCATACGCTGGGACTGGGAAAGTTTTCCGCAGTACATGGATGCGCTGGACAAAACCCCGCGCAGCCTGGACTACCTGGTGCAGGTGCCGCACGACCCGCTGCGCATGTATGTGATGGGTGAGCGCGCGGTGGCCAAACAGGTGGCCACGGCGGACGACATCGCCGCCATGCGCGCCTTGCTGCACGAGGCGCTGCAGGCCGGCGCGGCCGGCTTCAGCACCGGCCGCAGCGACAACCACCGCACCTCCGAAGGCAAGGAAACACCGGCCGCCGAAGCCACGGCGGCCGAACTGGTCGGACTGGCCGGCGCGTTCGACGGCGTCAAGCATGGCGTGGTGCAGGTGGTCAGCGACTTCGATTTGCTGCAGGGACCCCAACGTTTCGACGCCGAGTTCGACCTGGTCGCGCAGATGGCGCAAGCCAGCGGCAAACCGCTGTCCATGACCTGGCTGCAGCGCGATCCGGGCGGCGAGCAGTACGAAGCGATACGCCAACGCGTCGACAAGGCGGTGGCTGCCGGCCTGCCCTTGTTTCTGCAGGCGGCGGTGCGCGGCATCGGCGTGATCAACGGACTCGACGCGAGTTTTCACCCCTTCATGGGTTTCCCCGGCTACAAGGAAGTTGCCCACCTGCCGCTGGCCGAACGCGCCGCCGCGCTGCGCGAGCCGGCCCGCAAGGCGCGCATCCTCGCGGAGAAGTCGGAGCGCCTGGCCGGCGACGGAACGGCCATCCCGCCGCTGGTGGGACATCCTGCTGGCGCGCATAGCCCTGATCAGCGGCCGCATGTTCCCGCTCGATGAGAAACTCAATTACGAGCCCTCGGTGATGCAGAGTTTCCTGGTACAGGCCAAACAGCGCGGCATCACGCCGCTGGAGGCCTTGTACGACCACCTGGCCGGCGGCGACGGCAGCCATCTCATCTACTTTCCCATCTTCAACTACAACAACGGCTCGCTGGACGCGGTGCGCCAGATGCTGGACCATCCGCGCGTGCTCTCCAGTCTCAGCGATGCCGGCGCGCACGTGGGCACGGTCTGCGACGCAAGTTTCACCACCTTCATGCTGACCCACTGGGTGTTGGGCCGGGACCAGGGCAAGCTGCCGCTGGGGCGCGCGGTGGAAATGCTGACGCGGCGCAACGCGCGTTACCTGGGCCTGAACGACCGCGGCGAAATTGCGCCCGGCCAGCGCGCCGACCTCAACCTGATCAACCCGCAGCGCCTGAGCGTGGGCACACCGGCGCTGGTGCGCGACCTGCCGGCCGGCGGCAAACGCTTTGTGCAGAAGGCCCAGGGTTATGTCGCGACCTGGGTCGCCGGGGTGGCGGTGCAGCGCGAGGGAGAGATCACGGCAGAACGTCCGGGGCGACTGGTTCGCATGGGACGGACTGCTTCCTGATTTTCAGGTCAAATCGGCCTCCCGCCCATAGCGGGCAAGGACATCCAGCTCCTGTTTTGATAGCGCTTGAGGCGCTTGTCAACGGCGGCGACGTGCCAGCCAGGCCAGCAGCACCAGCACACCGGCCCCGCCCCAGAACGGCCAGAGCCCGTAACGCGAAACCCACTGGGCATAGGGCGTCAGGCCCTTGCGGCCCTCGACCTCGCCGACCAGCGCCCCGCGCGTGTGGCGCGGCAGCTCGTGGCTGACCCGGCCGGTGTGGTCGATGATCACGGTGGCGCCGGTGTTGGTGGCACGGATCATGGGCCGCTCGAATTCCAGCGTGCGCATGCGCGAGATCGCCAGGTGCTGGTCGATCGCCACCGTGTTGCCGAACCAGCCGATGTTGCTGACGTTGACCAGGATGGTGGGCGCCGTCGCCGCGTCCGCAAAGGCCACCGCCAGTTCTTCGCCGAACAGATCCTCGTAACAGATATTCGGCGCCAGCCGCTGGCCCTGCCAGTCGAAGGAAGGCTGGCCCAGCGCACCGCGGCTGAAGTCGCCAAGCGGGATGTTCATCAGGTTGATGAACCAGCGAAAGCCGGGGGGCACAAATTCGCCGAAAGGCACGAGGTGGTGTTTGTCGAAGTAATAGGCCGCTACCGGACCAGGCGCGCCTGCCGTTGCCGGTTTGAGCCCGGCCACCGAATTGGCGTAACCGGCTTCGTAACTGCCGCGCGGGATGCCGATCAGCGCGGCCTGGCCGCCCGCGGCAAAACGTGACTGCAAGGCCGGCCAGTAGCCTTCGGGCAGTTGCTGCGGCAGCAGCGGCAAGGCGGTTTCGGGCGCGACCACCAGCGCGGTTTTGGCGCTCTGCAACTGTTCGGCGTACCAGCGCAGTGCGGTCGGCAGCCCGCTGCCCGGCTGGAATTTTTCGTTCTGCGGGATGTTGCCCTGCAGCAAGGTGACCTGCAGGCTGCCCGCCGACGTCGAGGTCTGGCGCCCGGCCAGGATGGCGACGCCGACAATCAGCAGGGCCGTCAGCGGGAACAGCAGCACCTGGCGCCGCGACTGGCCCCAGCCGGCCAGGCCCGCGGCCAGGAAGGCGGCCAGGAAGGTGATGCCGTGCACCCCGATCCAGCGAGCGTAGTCGTCGAGCCAGCCGCTCAGATGGGCATAACCGGCGGCACCCCAGGGAAAACCGGTGAAGAATTCGACACGCGCCAGTTCGGCCAGCAGCCACAGCGCGGCAAACACCAGGGCGCGGCGCGTGCGGCCGGCCGGCGCGATGGTCACAAACACGGCACTGGCCAGCGCGTAATAGGTGGCCAGAAAAACCGCCAGCCCGAGCACCGCCAATACGGCGAGCGGCGACGCCAGCCCGCCATAGGTGTGCAGCGAGATGAACAGCCACCAGAAAATGCCGCAGAGCCAGGCCGTGGCAAACAGCCAGCCCAGCGTCAGCCCCTGGCGGAAAGTGCGGCAACGGTCCAGTTGCCAGGCCAGCCCGGCCAGCGCCAGCAGCTGCAGCCACCAGACCGGCTGGCCCTGCGGCAGGCCGAAGGCGAAAGGCCAGGCGATGCTGGCCGCATGCAGGCCGCCGGCGACCACAACCCCCAGCAGTTGCAGCAGCGACAGGCCCTGTTTCTTTTGCGGGGGATATCCGATGTGTTCGAGCAGCGCCGGCAGGGTCGGCATCGAGGACATCATGCTGTCGATGGTCTGCCGTCCCATGCTGCGTGGTCTTTACGGAGCCGGCGTGCCGGCATCGGCGGCCGGCGACACCTTGAACCAGCGCACGGCCCCGCCCTTGGTGTGCAGCACGGTGAACTGCAGGCCGGCCAGCACATACACCTCGCCGCGTTTGGGCACATGGCCCATCTCGTGCGCGACCAGGCCGCCTATGGTCTCGAAATCTTCGTCCAGCAGCTTCACGCCGAAGGCCTCGCTGACACGCTCGATCGAGGTGTCGCCGCTGACGCGGTAGGTGTGGTCGGACAGGCCGAAGATGTCGCCGTCGTCCTCGGCGATGTCGAACTCGTCCTCGATCTCGCCGACGATCTGCTCGAGCACATCTTCAATCGTGATCAGCCCCGCCACGCGGCCGAACTCGTCGATCACGATGGCCAGGTGGTTGCGGTTGCCGCGGAACTCGCGCAGCAGGTCATTCAGGCCCTTGCTTTCGGGCACGAACACCGCCGGGCGCAGCAACGCGCGGATGTTGAGCTCGGGCGCGCGCTGCAGCTTGAGCAGGTCCTTGGCCATCAGGATGCCGATGATGTTTTCCTTCTCGTTTTCATAAACGGGAAAACGCGAGTGGGCGGTGTCGATGACCAGGTGCAGCAACTCGTCGAAAGGCGCGTCGATGTTGACGGCATCCATGCGCGGCGCGGCCACCATCACGTCGCCGGCCGTCATGTCGGCCATGCGGATCACGCCCTCCAGCATCTCGCGGCTTTGCGCGCCAATGACATCGTTGTCCTGGGCTTCGACCAGGGTCTCGATCAGTTCGTCTTTGGAATCAGGCCCCGGGTGGAGCATCTCGGCGAGCTTTTGCAGAAAGCCGCGTTTGTCTTCCGGCTTGGAAGGTCTACTGGGGGGGGTGTCGGACACGGGCGGTGTGCGGTAGTTGGCGAGCTGACAAGGATAGCGCAATTCCCCCGCCCGGCTGTTGCCGGGTACGGGGAACTTGCGCTGCGCGCCTGGGCTGCGCCCCCTTGCCCCCTCCGGGAGGGGGTTCCAGCCAGCTGTGGAAATCTCGGAAGGATGGCTACCGTTGCGGCATGTCCTTGACCGAGTAACCCAGGCTCACCGTGGCATCCGCCGGAATCGCCGGCATGCTGCCATTCCAGCGCTCCCATGCCTCGCGCATGGGCGCCAGGCGCGCCGGTTCGCGGGCTGACAGGTTGGCGCGCTCACGTTCGTCGGCGGCGATGTTGAAAAGGTAGTCGTTGCCGTCCACCCGCAAATACTTCCACTGGCCGTCACGCAGCGCGCGCTGGCCACGGTGGTTCATGCGCCAGTAGAGCGGCCGGTGGAAAAGCCGGTCCGGCTGCTGCAGCCCCGGCAGCAGCGAGATGCCGTCCAGCGGGTAGGCGGGGTCGGCTGCCACGCCGGCCGCATCCAGCAGCGTGGCCGACCAGTCCATGCTCATGCAATGCTGTTCGCTGACCTGGCCTGGCGCAATCTGCGCCGGCCAGTGCGCGATCCAGGGCACGCGGATGCCGCCCTCGGTGAGGTCCATCTTGCCGCCCACCAGCGGCCAGTTGTCGGAAAAGCGTTCGCCGCCGTTGTCGCTGGTGAACACCACCAGGGTGTTGTCGGCCAGCCCGTGACGGCGCAGGGCGTCCATCACCTGGCCTATGCCTTCGTCCATGTGATGGATCATGCGGCGGTAGCTGTGGATGTTGCCGCCATGCAGGTGAAACAGCTTGTCCCTGACATCCTGCGCCAGCGCCTCGTCGTCGCGCGTCTCCCACGGCCAGTGCGGCGCGGTGTAGTGCATGCTCAAAAAGAAGGGCGTGCCGGCCCTGGCCGCATCGGCCATGCGTTCCACATAGTCGACCGAGCGCTGCGAAATGAGGTCGGTCAGGTAGCCGTCTTCCTTTTTTTCCTTTTCGCCGAACCACAGGTCGTGGACACCGCCCGAGCTGCAGTGCGTGAAGTAGTCCACCCCGCCCGACATGGGGCCGAAAAACTCTTCATAGCCCGAACGCAGCGGCCCGAACGACGGCGGGTAGCCCAGGTGCCATTTGCCCATCAGCGCCGTGCGGTAGCCGCTGGCCTGGAGCAAGGACGGCAGCGTGGGGTGGTCGGCCGGCAGCCCCAGCGTGGTGCTGTCGCGGCTCTTGTTGCTGATCGGCTCTTCAGCAGCGCCGCGCAGGCGGTACTGGTAACGCGCGGTCATCAGCGCAAAACGCGTGGGTGAACACACCGGCGAATTGGCATAACCCTGGGTAAACCTGATACCTGCTGCTGCCAGGCTGTCGAGCACCGGGGACACCGGCGCCCGGCCGCCATAACAGCCGAGGTCGGCGTAACCCAGGTCATCCGCGACGATAAAAACGATGTTGGGGCGTGGCGAGGTGGTCAAGGCTGTGCTCACCCGCTCAGGTTTCGGGCTTGAAGCCGGAGCGCCGGATCACCGGGGCCCACTGGGTGTTGAAGGCCTTGAACGACGCCTCGGTCTGCGCCTGGGTCATGGCCACCGGCACCATGTTGGCGGCAGCGAATTTGGCGCGCGTGTCGGGCTCGGACATGATCTGGTAGACCGCCTTGCTCAGCATCTCCACCGTGGCCCGCGGCATGGTGGACGGCGCAAAAAACGTGTTCCAGCCGACAGCACTGAGCGGCAGCCCCTGCTCCTTAAAAGTGGGCACGCTGGGCGAAAACGGCGACCGCTTGAGACCCGAGGTGGCCAGGATGCGCAGCTTGCCGCCTTGGTGGTGCGGCAGCAGGGAGTCCAGCGTGTCAAAAGCCATGGGAATCTGCCCGCCGATGAGGTCGGTGACCAGCGGCGCGGAGCCCCGGTAACCGACCACCTCGATGTTGACCTGCGCCATGTAGCTGAGCATCAATGCGAAAAAGTGCGGCAGGCTGCCGGTGCCAGGCACGCCCGCATTGGCCTTGGCCGGATTCGCGCGAATCCAGGCCAGCATGTGCTGCACCTCTTTCACCGGCAGGGCGGAACCTACCGCCACGCCAAAGTCGTAATCCGTGACGGCGGCGACCGGCACATAGTCTTTTTGCACGTCGTATTTGAGGTCCTTGTAGATGATGGGCGACACGCTCATCACGGCCGGGTTGGCCAGCAGCAGGACCGTCTGGTCCGGCGGTGTATGGACCAGTTGCTGTGCGGCCAGCCGCCCGCCGGCGCCCACGCGGTTTTCCACCAGCACCGTGCGTTTGAGCACCTGCTGAAGGCGCTCGGCCACCAGCCGGGCCGCGCGGTCGGTGCCGCCACCCGGCGGATAACCCACCACAATCCGCATCGGCCCGCTTTGGGCGCGTGCCCAGCGCGGCATGCCCACGCTGGCGGCCAGCACGCCTGCGGCGGCAGCGTGAAGCAGGAGCTTGCGGCGTTGGAGGGCAGGCGGTGCGGATGCAAAACGCTGTGGCATGATGATTCTCCGGTGTGTGAGCCGCGATTGTCCCGACGCACCATTGATTGCAGAAATCAATCATCCCCGGTAATAACCCTCATGCCCAGCCCTTCTCCGGACGTGCCGCGCCTGGCGCAGCCAGAAATTCTTGACGACCTGTTGCTGTACCGGCTGAGCCGCCTGCATGCCACGGCCGGCAGCGTGGTGGTGCGTTACTGCGAAGGCCAGTTCGGCATCACGCGGCGCGAGTGGCGCGTGCTGGCCGTGCTCGCGGCGCGCGGACCCATGGGCTCATCGGCACTGGCAGAACAAGCCCATCTGGATCGACCGCGCACCTCCAAGGCTTTGACGGCGCTGGCCGGCAAAAAACTGGTCAGCCGGACCAGCCGCGCCGGTGACGCCAGGCAGATCCAGCTGGCACTCACGCCCGCCGGGATCGCCCTGCACAGCGAGTTGTTCCCGCTGGTCAGCCGGATCAACCGCGAGGTGCTTGCAGCACTGACGCCGGCAGAAACAGACATGCTGGGCCGGATGCTGGAACGCCTGCAGCAGGTCGCCGATGCCATGGCCGGTCAGGACGGCCTGCCGCTCGCCGACCGGCGGCACGGCAGCAGCGCAAGGCGCTACAAACCCGCTGCAGATTGACTTTGGGCCTGGAGCCCTCCCCCTTCAAGCAGGGGCCGCGGGTCCGGCTCTGCCGGCCCGCAGGCGCAGCGCCCCCTCGGGGGGCAGAGAGCTACACGCAGTGAGCGAACGTGGGGGCCATTACATCGGCATGCGGTCGCGGCTGTCGCGCACGCCGCGCCGCACTTCCTGGACCATCGCCAGGATGCCCCAGAACTGCCGGGCCTGAACCTTGAGCCGGTAATCGGTCTGGGCAATCTGCTCTTCGACCATTTCGGTCATGCGCGAGTCCAGGTCGGCCGGTGGCAGCTTGAGGTAGGCCTCGCTCTCGGAGCCGTCGCGCTCGATCACCGCGCCGGCCTTGCGGGCGATGTTGAGCATAGCGGTGTTTTCGCTGAGCGCATGGATGAACATCATGCTCACGCCCTCGTTGCGCGCGTGGATCACGGCGCGCTCGAACAGGCGGGCGCCGTAGCCGCGGCCGCGCGCTTGCGGCAACACCGACACGCCGAACTCGGCGCAACTGGTCAGCGTGGGGTCCACCGACAGCGCGAGATGCGCCATGGCAATCAGTTCAAGCCGGCGGTTGTAGATGCCGAAAATTTCATCCCGCTCGTAGTTGAGGCTGGCCGAGTAACGACGAACCTGCTCGTCGCTGGCAGCGTAGCCGAAGCGCAGGTAACGGTCGTGCGAATCCAGCGCGAGCAAATGCCGTTCTATCCGCTCGCTGTGGCTGGGACCTATGGAGCGGATGGGCACCATCACGGGCGCACGGTAAGCAGGGGGCTCGCCCTCGATCGCAGGCGAACGGAAGAACTCCTTGCCTGCGTTCAGGGATGCCTTTAAAAGTAAGCCGGGGGTAACCATGGGGTCAATATAAGGGTTTTCCCTAGGAAGTCCAGCCACAGGGGCTCTGCCCGGGCCAACACCGCACCAAGCCCGGCTGACAAGTCAAATTGGCCTTCAGCCCATGTACAGCAAGGGCAAACAGCTATCAAATCAGGAGCAATGGGCCGCTTCAGCGCTGGCCAGACCGGCACAAGGCAACGCCCAAACGGGTAGCTTCCCCTAATTCATCGCTGATTAGGCGCCCAGGCGCCCGCAAAAACAAGCCGGGCGAGCCCACCCCATCAAACCGGGACCGCCGTCGTCGCCTTCACCCGGTCCAGCACAAAGCTGGTTTTGCAATCCTGCACGCTGGGGTGTTTGAGCAGGGTGTCCATGATGAAACGGCTGTAATGCCCCATGTCGGCCACCACCACCCGCAGCAGGTAATCCATTTCGCCGGTCAGCGCCGCACATTCGACCACCTCGGGCCAGGTCTGCACGCTGGCGCGGAACAGGTCCATCGGGTTGCGTTTGTGCGATTCCGTGTGTTTTTCAAGCCGTACATTGATGTACGCGGTCAATCCCAGCCCGACCGCTTCGGGCCTGACCAGCGCGACATAACGATCAATCACGCCGCTTTCCTCCAGTCGCTTGACGCGGCGCAGCACCGCGCTGGGCGACAGGCTGACCTGCTCGGCGATCTGGTCGTAGGTGGCCCGCCCATCTGCCTGAAGGCTGCGCAGTATGAGCCGATCCAGCTTGTCCAATGCTTCCATAGCGACTATTTTGCAGGTTTACTGCGCAAATGCCAATATCTGCGCCTTGATTTGCATAAAACATGAGGGCCGGCGCCCTTACAGTGAAGAGACTTGTTGCCCGCAACGCCCTTATCGCCTGGAGACACCATGACCGCCACCACCCACCCCGCTGCCACAACCGCTCCTGCTGCCTGGGACAACCCCATGGGTACCGACGGATTCGAGTTCATCGAATACGCCGCGCCCGATCCCGCCGCCATGGGCGCGCTGTTCGAACGCATGGGCTTCAAGCCGATTGCAAAACACCGCCATAAAAACGTGACGCTGTACCGCCAGGGCGGCATCAACTTCATCATCAACGCCGAGCCGGATTCGTTTGCCCAGCGTTTTGCGCGCCAGCACGGTCCCAGCGTCTGCGCCATCGCCTTCCGGGTGCAGGATGCCAAGGCGGCATACGAACGCGCCATCCGCCTCGGCGCCTGGGGATATGCCCACACGGCCGGCCCCGGCGAGCTGAACATTCCAGCCATCAAGGGCATTGGCGACTCCATCATTTATTTCATCGACCGCTGGCGCGGCAAAAATGGCGCGAAGGACGGCGACATCGGCAACATCGGCTTTTTCGATGTGGACTTCGAGCCCCTGCCCGGCGCCGAGCTGAACCCGGCCGGCCACGGCCTGACCTACATCGACCACCTGACCCACAACGTGCACCGCGGCCGCATGGCCGAGTGGTCGGGCTTTTACGAACGCCTGTTCAACTTCCGCGAGGTGCGCTACTTCGACATCGAGGGCCAGACCACCGGCGTCAAGAGCAAGGCCATGACCAGCCCCTGCGGCAAGATCCGCATTCCGATCAACGAAGAAGGCAATGAAAAAGCCGGCCAGATCCAGGAATACCTCGACAAATACCAGGGCGAGGGCATCCAGCACATCGCCATGGGTTCGGACGACCTCTACGCCACGGTCGATGCGCTGCAGCTCAGCGGCATGAAGCTGCTCAATACCAGCGACACCTATTACGAGCTGCTTGACAAACGCATTCCCGGCCACGGCGAAAACGTCGCCGAACTGCAGGCGCGCAACATCCTGGTGGACGGCACGCCGGGCGAGCTGCTGCTGCAGATCTTCAGCGAGAACCAGCTCGGCCCGATCTTCTTCGAGTTCATCCAGCGCAAGGGCAACCAGGGCTTCGGCGAAGGCAACTTCAAGGCCTTGTTTGAAACCATGGAGCTGGACCAGATGCGGCGCGGCGTGCTGGAAAAAGCGTAAGCGTCCATGACAATTGAAGTCTGTCATTGCGGGCTTGACCCGCAATCCATGCCTCGCAGGCCGGGACGGTGGTGCATGAAACATGGATCCCGGATCAAGTCCGGGATGACGGGTAAATCCGAATTCGGGGGTTTCTGAATGGCTGTTGATCCTGTCGTTTATGGCGCCAGCGAACGTCCTCCAAGGGGCGACTACACACGCGCCGGCGCCGACTACACCTGCCCGCAGGACTACGACAGCTACACCGCTGCCGACCACGACACCTACCGGCGCCTGTATGCGCGCCAGGCCGCCCTGCTGCCGGGCCTGGCTTGCGACGAGTTCATCGCCGCCCTGCCCTCGTTGGGCGCGAGCGACCACATCCCGCGCTTTGAGGACATCAACCAGCGGCTGCGCCAGGCCACCGGCTGGGAAATCGTCACCGTGCCCGGGTTGATCCCGGAAGTGCCTTTTTTCACGCTGCTGGCGAATCGCAAATTCCCGGTGACCGACTGGATACGCAAGCCGGAGGAGTTCGACTACATCGTTGAGCCCGACGTGTTTCACGACCTGTTCGGCCACGTGACGCTGCTGTTCAACCCGGTGTTTGCCGACCACATGCAGGAATACGGCAAGGGCGGGCTCAAGGCGCACGGCCTGGGCGCCTGCGAGCAGCTGAGCCGGCTCTACTGGTACACCATCGAGTTCGGGCTGATCCGGCAGCAAGACGGACTGCGTGCCTACGGCGCCGGCATCCTGAGTTCATCGGGAGAGCTGCGACACTCGGTGCAAAGCCCGGAACCGCAACGCCTGCCGCTGGACATCGAGCGCGTGATGCGCACGCGCTACAAGATCGACAGCTACCAGCAGACCTACTTCGTGATCAACAGCTTCCAGGAGCTGTTCGACAAAACCGCGCCCGACTTCACGCCGATTTACCGGCGGCTACAGAGCTTGCCGGACATCGCAGCCGATGCGCAGCAGGACGAAGAAGCAGTCATTCAGCGCTAAAGCAACGCATGGCAGCGCGCAGCGCGCCATCGTGCGATCCAATTCATCGAGACGGCCTCTCCTACAAAAGGAGGAGGTAAAATTTTGTTACACCGTCTACGATGAGGCTCCCGTTGATCGAACTACCTGCCAACCTGACAAGAAATACGAAAGTATTGCTGGTCATGGACGTGGTGGAGTCGGTCCGGATCATGGAGCAGGACCAGGATGGCTTTGTACGGCGGTGGCAACAACTCGTGGAAGAAGCGGAGCAGAACGTGCTGCCGCGGCATGGCGGGCGCATTGTCAAAAGCCTGGGCGACGGCCTGATGCTGGAATTCGCCAGCGCCCAGGGTTGTGTCAAGGCCGCGTTTGAGCTGCACAGCTTCACCCGCCAGGCCAACCGCGGCGTACGGCCCGAGCACCAGATGCACCTGCGCATGGGCGGCCACCTCGCCAGCTTCGTCACCGACCAGCACGACATCTACGGCACCGACGTCAACCTGACCTCGCGCGTGAGCACGCTGGCGGGCCCTGGCGAAACCGTGGTCACCGCCGACATGCGCGACCAGCTCGCGCCCCTGCTGGACGCGGACGTCGAAGACCTCGGTGAATGCCACCTCAAACATGTGAAAGAGCCGGTGCGCGCCTACCGCGTCGGCCCACCCGGCGATGCGCCCATCGTTCCGCTGGGCAACGCGGTGGAGCTGAACCTGCGCCCCACCATCGCCGTGATTCCGTTTGCGATGCGCAGCAGCGAACCAGGGCACGAAATGCTCGGCGAAGCACTGTGCGATGAGCTTATTGCTGCACTGTCCAGGACCTCCGAGCTGCATGTGATTTCGCGCCTGTCGACGACGGTGTTTCGCGACCGCCGTGAATCTATCGGGGACATCAAGACACACCTGGGTGCGACTTACATTCTCTCGGGCACCTGCCGCAGCGCCGGCACACAATTGGCGTTGTTCGTGGAATTGATCGAGGCCAAGACAGGTCATGTCCTGTGGGCCGAAAGTCTCAAGGGGCAGGTTCATGGGCTGTTTGCCGCGGATGATGAATTGATATCCCGGCTGGTTACAACCATCAGTTCCTCGGTCATGTCAAAAGAGCTTCAACGAGCTCGCAGCCAGGCGCTTCCAACCCTGGAGGGGTACACGCTACTGCTGGGGGCTGTCGCATTGATGCATCGGACCTCCGTGACTGAATTTGACCGGGCGCGAAAACTGCTCGAGCACCTGATCGAACGCAGCCCGCGCCACCCAATTCCCCATGCCTGGCTGGCGCAGTGGCATGTCTTGAGCGCTTCGCAAGGCTGGAGCAGCAATCCGGGGCAAGAAGCGAAGTTGGCACAGGACCACACCAAACGCGCGCTTGATACCGATCCGGAATGCTCCCTGGCCCTGACGATAGACGGCTTGGTAAAAATTCATTTGGTCAAGGACACCGAAGGCGCCCTATCGCGGTATGCCAATGCGATAGAAATCAACCCCAATGAATCTCTGGCGTGGCTGTTCAAGGGAACGCTGCATGCATTCAAGGGAGAAGGTCAGGACGCCATATCTGCGGCAGAAAGAGCATTGCGACTTTCGCCTCTGGACCCCACGCGCTACTTCTACGACTCACTCGCGGCTTCCGCGGCAGTCTCGGCCGGCAACTATCAGCGGGCCATCGAGCTGGCTCAACGTTCTCTGCGTGCAAACTGCACCCATGTGTCGACGTACAGGGCGTTGGCCATCGCCCAAGCGCTGGCAGGCGATATAGAAAGTGCAAGAGGTTCGGTGACGCAATTGCTGAAGCTTGACCCGCAATTCACCGTTGAGGAATTCCTGAGGCGGTCGCCGAGCAGCCAGTTCACAGTAGGAAAACAGTATGCCGAAGCATTGCAACGCGCCGGGCTACCCTACAGCCAATAAATCATTTGCCATTTTTGGAGTAAGTTAATGAGCAACCTTGGAACGCTGACCGGTCTGACCGGCCTCACTGGCTTAACCGGCCTCACTGGCCTGACAGGTCTCACCGGCTTGACCGGCCTCACTGGGCTGACCGGCTTGACGGGGGGCGCATCCGATGCGAGTCCGGCGCTGAGTGCGGCGCTAACCCACAGCAGATCTGCGCTGGTTGGCCCGTTCAAGAGCTTGTCCGAGGCACCTGTGCTGCCCACGCCGCTGGATCAACCCGATCGACTGACACACTGGGATGCAGGCCCCCGATACTGGGTCTGCGAACTGGAACTGCTGGCTGGTTTGCACTTCAGCGTAAACCAGAACCAGAAGCTGGTCACAGTTGAATTCGCCGATCTCGAAAAAAAGCCGATCAAGAGCCAACGGCTGGTCCGCCTGTACAGGCCCACGCCCGAAGTTTTCAGGCAGCAACTGGATCTGGTGTCCAACTATTCGGAGCTTCGAGAAGACCGGGCCATTGAGGTCTTGACCCAAATGACACCACAGGTGCCCTTTTGGGGTTCTATCGTGGGTCTGTCAACCACCCGGCACAAATACACCATCGAACTCATGGCCTTGGCCTTGTCGCTGGCCACGCATGTCGAAATGCGCTTCAAACATGCCTTTGCCTGCCCCCGGCCGGTCGACCTGTCGCCACAAATCCAGCCCATGATCCCGACGCCGGGACACGCCAGCTGGCCCAGCGGCCATTCCACAGAAGCCTTCATGCTGTCTGCGGTCCTGCAGGCATTGCTGCCTCACGGCGGCAAATACAAGGAACAACTAGAACGGCAGGCGGCACGCATAGCCGTCAACCGCACCGTCGCCGGCCTGCACTACCCGGTCGACAGCGCGGTGGGCCGCTTGCTGGGTACCTCGCTGGCCGACTTTTTTGTGGCGCGCTGCACCGGCCAGAAAGTGCACGAGCGCGGCTTCAACGGCCCGAAATTCCAGGGCTCCAAAGACCAGGTGCTGGACTTCGATCCGCGCGTGTCCATGACCGACAACAAGAGCGGTTACTACGAATACGGCTCAACGGCCTCGGCCATTGCCGCCTCGCCGCTGCTCGAATTCATGTGGACCAAAGCCGCCAAAGAGTGGCAGCCGCTCAAGTAAGCCGCCATGAGCTGGACCAAATTGCCCAAGGGCGAGTTCACGGGCATAGATTGGGCAAGGCCCGGTGCCACCGCGGGTTTTGACCCCTACCTGGTCTGGGCGGAAGCCGACGACTTCGCCGGCTACGGCGACAGGCGCCCGAAATGGCTGCCGATTGCCATCGAACTGAAGCCGGGTGCGAGCGTGCAGCAGTTGCTGGATGCTGCATCCAGCAAATGGCTGCATGTGCCGCCGGTGTACACCAGCCGCGCGGCACCTGCGGGCCTGAAGTTTTGCACGGCGCGGGTGCGGCCGGCCTTTTTCAAACACATCCAGCCCGGCGGCCGCTTGCACGCGCTGGTGCTGCGCTTCGAGCTGGGCCTGCCGGCGGCGGAATATGCCGACGACCCGACCGGTCCCGGCAAGGGGAGCCTGCCGCCCCACTCCACCGGCGCCGCTTACCAGGCCGAAGCGCAGGCGGAAACACTGCTGTCGGGCAAGGTGCTGGCGCTGATCGACGACAGCCTGGCGCTGGCCCATGCCAACTTTCTGCATCAGGGCAAGGCACGCACCGCCTACTTCTGGCGGCAGGATGCCAGGGGCACAGGCCACACCCCAATACCTTTGGGCTACGGGCACGAGTTGACCGCTGCCGACATCAACGCGGCCATACAGGCCAACACCTACAACGGCTTGGTGGACGAAAACGCCGTCTATATCGCGCTGGGACTGTCCACGCTCGGCAAAAAGATGCCCAAGCGCGAGCATTTTTTCCACGCACTCGACACCGCCATCAGCCACGGCACCCACGTCATGGATCTGGCGGCCGGCCCGCGCACGCTGCTGGCCCAGGTTGGCAATCTTCCGCCGGGCTTTGACGCGCCGCCGACCTGGGCCCCCGCCAACGACGACGCCAGCCGCGCGCCGCTGATCGCGGTCCAGCTGGACTACGACACGGTGCGCGACACCTCGGGCGGCTCGATGAATGTGCATGTGCTGGACGGCCTGATGTACATCCTGTCGCGTTGCACCGACAAAGCAAAGATCACAGTCAACATCAGCTTCGGCACCCTGGCCGGCCCGCACGACGGCACCTCGCTGCTGGAAGCGGCCATGGACCAGCTGATCACGCTACTGGGCAGCCGCTTGCAGCTTGTTCTGGCCGCCGGCAACAGCTACCAGCTGCGTACGCATGCCAACACAACGCTATCAAAAGGAGAGCGTCATACGCTTGACTGGCGTGGGCTACCCGACGATTCGACCCAAAGTTTTGTGGAATTGTGGATAGAGGAAAACTGTGACGGTCTGGAGATCCGGCTGACCCCCCCGGGCTGTGCCCCCTTGCCGGCGCTGAAATTCGGCGAATCCCGGATGTGGACCAACGGCGGCAAGCAGCCCCTGTGTGCGCTGATCTACCCGCAAGCGGTGGCCACCGGCAGGCGCGGCACCTGCGCGCTGCTGGCGGTCGCGCCGACCTTCAGCTTCGAACCAAAGGCGGCGACTGCGCCCAGCGGCGTATGGAAGATCGAACTCATCAACATCGGCAAAAAACCTGTCACGGTGGACGCCTACGTGGAGCGGGACGACGTGGTGGTGGGCACGCGCAGCGGGGCGCGGCAGTCGCACTTTGAGGACAAATGGTACGACACCAGCGGCAACCCGGATGCCTTTGTGGACCACCCCGGCAACCCGAGCGCCATCCGGCGCAGCGGCAACTTCAACAGCATCGCCACCGGGAAGCGCACCGTGTCGGTGGGCGGCACACGCATCACCGGCCCGCGCTGGGCCCACTATTCGCCGCAGCGACCCGATCCCGATGCCGGCCGGCCGCAACGACCCGGCGTGGTCAAGGTGCCCGACGCTGCAGCCTTCAGCGACGAGAACCCTGCAACACCGGGCGTGAGTGCGGCCGGAACACGCAGTGGCGCGACGGTGCGCCTCAGGGGAACCAGTGATGCTTCACCGCAGGAAGCGCGGCGACTTCTGAACAGCATGTGACATCGGCCGGGACGCCCAAGGCCCGGTCGCCAGCAAGCCGTCCGCGAAGCACCTGACCTTATCAGCGGTCTTGTGACGCCTGCACCCGATGTCGAACGAAAGCTAAAGTTCTCGTCGCCGCCGTCGCTCTTTTCACAGGCGCCACTTGGGCCTACACTCACAGCGCGTTAACACAGCGTTGCATTTTTTACGACTTCAAGCTTTGACCACAGGAGAAAAATATGGGCTGGTTTATGAAAGAGCATGACATCTACATTGGCAGCATGCTGGATGAGCTGAACCTTCGATTTGCCCCACCGCAAGGCAAGGACACACACCAGGGTGGCATAGAAGAGATGGTTGCGCTGCAGAAAGAGTTCAAGATTTTCAAGAAGGGCCGCTCTTTCAAAACCAGCGTGATGGCCCTCAACCTTGGCGCCCGCAACAACGAAGTTAAAACCCGCTGGTACGCCCTGGTGGGCGCCCTGAGCAAGCACGACTCCAATCGCCCCAAACAAAACGGCGACGTTGCCATCGTCAATGCCCTGATCAAAAACCTGGCGTCAAAGAATCCCCTGCCGGTGTACTTCACCTCCCACGACATGCGGGGCGAAAAACAAAACGCAGAAGTCAAAATCACCGACAAGGGCCGTCCCGTGCACTACCTTGAGCAGGACTACCTCACGATCTCGCTACCTATGCAATCGGTGCAAGCAGCAAACGCAGCGCGGCAATCCAAAGCTGCGGTGAAACCGGCCAAACCCCGCACAAAAAAATAAGCGACGGCGGGAACAAGCAGCGACCTGGAAGACGGTTCAAACGTAGCCGCCAGTGACAGCGCCCCCCTCACAGAACCCACTTGAAGGCCTGCTTGCTGAAGTCGGGCAATACTACAGCAGGAAGATCGACACCTATGGGGCCACCCCCCTGGGTGTCGATTGGTCCTGCGTGCCGACGCAGCAGATGCGTTTTGTGCATCTGCTCAAGCTCTGCAATTTTGATGCCCCCATCACACTCAATGACGTAGGGTGCGGTTATGGCGCCTTGCTGGCTTTTCTGGCGAGGCGCTTTCGGGGCAAAGCGGTTGACTACCTGGGAATAGATCTTTCGCCGGCCATGATTGCTCATGCCCAGGTGTTATGGGAAAAGCGCCAGGCCACAGCATTTGCAGTCGCGAGCATCAGTCCGCGAACGGCTGACTATTCGGTTGCCAGCGGCATCTTCAATGTAAAACTTAACCAGCCGGTCGATCTGTGGGAGCACTTTGTTGCGAAGACTTTGGCGGACATGCATGCAACCAGCCGCCGGGGCTTCGCGGTCAATTTTCTGGCCCCTTTTCCGGCCCACATTCCGGCGATACCTGAACTCTACAGTGCTCATCCAGACGTTTGGCGCCGGCACTGCGAACGGGCATTCAATTCGAGGGTAGAAATTATTACCGGCTACGGCATGCGCGAGTACACACTGCTCGCACGAACGGCCTGAGCCCCCAAAGGCTCGGCCTCTACAACCCCGCAGGCAGCAAGGCCCTGGCTCGTGCCAGTGAAGTCTCGAAGATTTTGGCCCCGGTCTGGGAAATCAGTTGTGCGGCCTGTTCAAACATGTCATGGGCCTCTTCGACCTTTGCCGGCTCATTCTTTGACGCCAGCACAGCGCCCCACACGATGAGGGCCCGGCATTCAGCGAGCCGGTTGCTGCGCTGCCTCGAAACAGCGATAGCCTCTTTGGCGGAAACCAGCGCCAGCTCGGAGTCACCCAGGTATTGATGGCACTCGGCAATACCCGCCCGTATCTCTGCCTCAAACTCGACAGCGACTTTGGAACTCGCAATCAGTTCAAGGGCGCTCAAAAAACTGCCCTGCGCCACCGTCAGGTTCCCGACACTGACTTCCGCAAGGCCGGAACTCCAAAGCGCAAATATCCTTGAATAGGGGCTGGCGTATTGCTCCGCGATTTTGATGACAACCGCGACATGCTCCCTGGCAAGCGCTGCATTCTGGGTCATCGCCGCCAGCTCAACGTGAATGTGATGCGTAATCTGGCCGATCACCGGATCGTTCAATCCTTCGTTGGCAGACAACATTTTCTTCAGGCAAGCCTGTGCTTCACCCAGCCGATTCATGCGTACCAACAATCGTGCGCGAATTCCGAGTGCCCACTGTTCAATGCTGAAATCAATGAACTCACGATCGAATGTGTCTATGCTCTCCAGGTCGAGCAAGGCGGCATCATTTGCAGCGAGCCCTTGATCCAGCAGGCCCGCCCAGGCATAGGCCTGGCTAAGTGCCACGTTGAGCATCGCAACACGTCCGGCATCCTTGCCCGGCGGTGTCAGTGAAAGTGCCTTGCGCACAGCCGCCACATAGTCGTCTGCCGCTCCGCCTCCGGATTGCAGGATGCGCCCCTGGGCAAACAGGAGCAACTGCTCAAGACGGTTGTCCATGTCTCTCGCCAGCCCCATGGCCTCACTGCAAATCTGCTGGACTTCGTCCGGCTTCAGCCCCTCCCGCCAGCCGAGGTAGACAATCCGCCCACCGGCCAGCGCGCGCAGGCTGTTGACCTCGCGCGAGCGCTCTTGCCCCTCCAGCAGTGACCATACCCGGCGCCAGTGCTTGATGGCCTGCGCAGAATTGGTCGATCCCGTCCACCTGGCCGCGCGCGCTTCGTGCTCGGCTGCCTGCACGAGCTGGCCTGCGGCTGCATAGTGATAAGCGATCAAGGCGGCAAACTCGCCCGGCTGTGCGCTGTAGTGGGCCTCCATGGCAACGGCCACCGCGGCATGCAGGTTGGCACGCCGGGCCTTGAGCTGGGTGTTGTAGGCCACCTCCTGGATCAGCGGATGACGGAAGGCAAAACGGCGCCCGCCGGCGATCTCCCGCAGAAGCTGCAGCAACTCGACCTCACACAGCCCATCGAGTCCGCTCTCGACCTGGCTGACAAGGTAAACCGCGACGTCCTGCAACACCACCAAAGGAATTTCCTTGCCGATGACGGCACAGATGTGCAACAAGGTCCTTTGCGCTGCAACGAGCCGGTCAATCCGCTCGCCTATCACGGCCTGCACCGTCGCAGGCAGGGCATTCACCAGCGGTGCCGTATCCGATGAACCGGAACCGGAGATTTTCAGCTGGACGCTTTTCTCGATCAGCGAGTTGACGAGTTCTTCGGCAAAAAACGGGTTGCCTGCGGATCGCTCGACAATCAGGGGTAAAAATCCCTGAAGGTGCGGATGGTGGCGCAACCGCTCGTGCACCAGATCCCGCGCATCGTCCGTGCCAAGGTCTGCCAGATGCATGGCCTGGAAATGTGGCGACTCCGCCCACAGGAGCTGGTAACCGGGGCGGTAATTGAGCAGGAGCAAAAGCCGGGTACCGGCTACGGCCTGCACCAGGGCGGAGACGAACTCGGCGCTGGCCTCATCGAGCCAGTGCAGGTCCTCGAAGACGATGACGGAAAGACGGGTTCCGGTGTGTTTGACCAGCTCATGCACCAGCCCCAGCAACCTGGCGCGCCGCGCTTTCGGGTTGAGCGAACAAGCCGTGCCCCCTTCAGCAACACCCAGAAACTCGCACAGCAGGGCGAAATCATCGGCCGCGCTGGCGCCGGATTTCGCGAGGATATCCGCGATGCGCTGGCGCGCAGTGGCAGGCTCGTCTGTGGGCAAGATCTGGAAAAAGCAGGTACGCAGCAGCATCAGCACAGGTTGCAAAGGCGTGGCGTGCCCATACAGCTGGGTCCGGACCTCAAAAACGGGTATCGTCCTCGCACGACACCACTCTGCAAACTCATGGCAGAGGCGGCTCTTGCCGGTCCCGGGCGCACCCGACAGGCCCAGCACCGCGCCTTGTGCATGTTCGGCGCGGGCAAGCGCGCTTTTCAGGGTCTCCAGTTCCCTGGCCCGTCCCCTGAAAACGGACAGGGCCGCCTCGTGAAAATGGTAGTTGTGCACATCGTGCTTCATGCCGAGCAGGGCATGTATCTCCACGGGCTCGCTGATGCCTTTAAGGACATGAGGGCCCATAGGCCGGACATCACAAACAGAGCGGACCAGGGCCAGGCAATCCGCCGTCAGGCAGATACCACCCGGCTCGGCAAGGGCCACCACGCGGCTGGCCAGGTGGATGGCATGACCATGCACACCGCCCCCCTTGGTGGCATCGGCGGCCTCCGGATCGAGCGCCACCTGCCCGGAATGCAGGCCGACCCGGATGCGCATTCCTTGCGCATGGCCTTCGAATGCCGCCTGCATGGCAATGGCGGCCTCGCAAGCCAGGCTGGCGTGGCCTTCCAGCGCCTTGGGCACGCCAAACAGGGCCATGATGCCGTCACCCAGTGTTCTCACCACAGTGCCGCCAAAACGTTCCACCGCATGGCACATGCGCTGTACGGCGGGCCGCAACTGCTCCATGGCCTGCTCGGGATCAAGTCCGGCCACATGTTCTGTGGAACTGACAATGTCCGCAAACACAATCGTGGCCTGCTTGAGCGCTCCCCATTGGACTTCCGGCACGGGTGGCGCCGGCCGATGGTTAGTCTCAGCACCCGCATGAAGAAGGGTGCCGCAGTAACCGCAGAATCGGTTAGCGTCCGGATGGGTGGTCAGGCAGGATGGGCAACGCAAGGGCATCTTTGGGGGTTACTCAACAACTTGCAACTTTGGCAACCCGGATGCTTGCACGGTGCCAGAAACAAAGCAAGGGAATACAAACGGCTCAGGGCAACACTTTGACAGCCCGCCAGGCCGCCTGGACGGCCCTGTACTCTTTGGACTTCATCCCGTGACGTGCCACGGCGGCCTGAAGGGTCGCTTGTGCGGCGTCCTCGAAGCCCGACTTGCGCGACAACGAGGAAAAAGCCGCATACCAGATCGGACCAGCGGTTTCCCAGGAAAAACCGCCCATTGTGCGAGCCGCAAGATAAAACGCGTGATTGGGAATGCCGGAGCTGTCATGGACATCGGCACCTTCGACATACTGATCCATGCTCTTGAATTGATCGTCTTCGTACCAGGTCAGCTTGCGGTTACCCGGATCCTTGAGCGAACGGATGGCCCGGCCATGTTCCGGCGCAAGCATGTGCTCACCGAGCAGCCAGCTGGCCTGGGTCACGTCTTGGCCGGCATGCCACTGCTTGACCATGGAGCCGACCACATCGGAGAAGGATTCATTGAGGGCGCCGCTCTGCCCCTCGATCGCATGGGTTTGCTCCTTGAACTCCCGGTTCCTGACGGGCACGCGGACCACCCCCAAGCCGCCCCGCACCAGATGCTGGGTCACGCCATGCGTGAGCTCATGGGCGATGATGTCGAGCGCCTGGGTGAACCCACCCACATTGGCGTCCCCGTCCCCGTAAACCATCTGCTCGCCCGTCCACATGGCATTGCTGAAGTTTTTCCCGAAATGCACTGCCGAGCTCACGCGCATCCCGCGGTTGTCGATGGAGTTACGGTCGAAAACCTGGAGGAAAAAATCCAGCGTGATGCCGGTGTTGTCGTAAACCTGATTGACGGCCACATCCCTGACCGGCTTGCCGCCTTCCGTTCGTACGGACTTGCCCGGAAGCTGCATGCCTGTGCCGGCATCAAACACCGCGCGCTGGTAAGGCGCCGCCTGGGGCGCGGGTGCCGCCAGATGCCCGGCGGGCGGTGACGGCGCGCTCCAGGCGCTTCGCAGGGAACGAAGACGCGCTGTGCTCTCGATATGGCCATGCATCACGTGCCGGTCGGCTTCTCCGGCCTTGGCGGCAATTTTTTTCAGCAGCTTGGAGGGAACTGCAAAACAGGCACACCGATAAACAGGGCTCACGGGATTTCCTTGGGGGCCGGGCCGACGGG
>JBEIOV010000011.1:0-118636 GCA_040377375.1 Hylemonella sp. | reverse complement strand
TCATGCCCCCCCAGGACGGCATCCACAGCATGATCGAGAAGGTCATACCCAGGGTCGCGGCCCAATCAGGCAGGGCGGTGTAGTGCAGGTGGTGCGGACCGGCCCAGATATACAGGAAGATCAGCGCCCAGAAGTGGACGATGGAGAGGCGGTAGGAATATATCGGCCGCTCGGCCTGCTTGGGGATGAAGTAGTACATCATGCCCAGGAAGCCCGCCGTCAGGAAGAAGCCCACGGCATTGTGGCCATACCACCACTGGACCATGGCATCCTGCACGCCGGCATAGGCAGAGTAGGACTTCATGAAGCCAGCGGGAATCGCGGCACTATTGACCAGGTGCAACAGGGCCACGGCAATGATGAACGCGCCGAAGAACCAGTTGGCCACATAGATGTGGCGCACCTTGCGCGTCCCCACCGTGCCGAAAAAGACAATGGCAAAAGACACCCAAACCAAAGTGATCAGGATGTCGATCGGCCACTCCAGTTCGGCATATTCCTTGCCCTGGGTATAACCCAGCGGCAGCGAAACGGCCGCGGCCAGGATCACCAGTTGCCAGCCCCAGAAGGTAAAGGCGGCCAGCTTGTCGCCAAACAGGCGCACCTGGCAGGTTCGCTGCACCACGTAATAGGCCGAGGCAAACAGGCCGCATCCGCCAAAGGCGAAAATCACCGCATTGGTATGCAATGGCCGCAAGCGGCCGTAGCTGAGCCAGGGAATGCCAAAGTTGAGCTCGGGCCAAGTCAGCTGCGCGGCGATGATCACGCCGACCAGCATGCCGACCACCCCCCAGACCACCGTCATGATGGCGAACTGCCGCACAACGGTGTCGTTGTAAGCAGTCGCCTGCGTATTGGAAAACATCATATTTACCTCTTCTCTGAGTTGGTTTTGGCCGAGTTTCCTATGGCGACCCTGCGGCCTATTTGACGCATATCAATCGTTCTTGAGAATTCGCTCTCCTTCCGCCTCGATATCCTCAAACTGTCCACGGTGAATCGCCCACCACAGCCCCCCCAGAATAAAAAACACCAGGATCACCGACAAGGGAATCAACAGGAAGAGAATGTCCATCAGTCCGCCCTCCCAGGCGTGATATCCACGGACAGGCGCAGGGCGTTGAGAACGACCAGCAGGGAGCTCAGCGCCATGCCCAGACCCGCCAGCCAGGCCGGCAGCCAGCCCAGCACCGCCAGCGGCACGCACACGGCGTTGTAGACCAGGGCCCACCAGAGGTTTTGTCGCACGATCCGCAAGGTCCGGCGGGCCAGACGCAGCGCCTGCATGACGCTGAACAGCCGCTCCCCCAGAACCACGAAGTCCGCCTGCGCCTGCGCCAGCGGCACGGCCGATCCAAACGCAAACGACACATGCGCCCCGGCCAGTACCGGGCCATCGTTGAGGCCATCCCCAATCATGGCAACCTTGTGACCGCGTTGCTGCATGTCCCGCAAAAAAGCCAGCTTGTCCTGGGGCGTGCAGCCACCGTGGGCCTGCGCGATGCCAAGCTGCGCCGCCACGCGCGCCACGGCCCGGACTTCATCGCCAGACAGCAAATGCACCGCCACACCCTGCGCCTGCAGTGCCGCGACGGTGGCACCCGCATCGGGACGCAGGTCTTCGCTCAGCTCGAACGTCGCCAGCCAGCCATGGGCGTCGCTCAGACAGACGCGTGGCGAATCAGCCGATGGCTTTTGAACCCCGCAAAAACCGGCGGAGCCCAGGCGCAAGTCAACCATGGTTGACGCATCGCCGGCTTCATGCACCCGGCCCGACACCCCCTGCCCCGCGGATTCCGCAACGGCCTGCGACAGCCACTGCCGCGGGTTCGCGGCACTTGCCGCGGCGGCCACCAGCGCACGCGACGCCGGATGCAAAGAGTGCCGCGCCAGCGCCGCCGCCATGGCCAGCGCCTGCTGCGCGGCAACGCCGTCCCGGACCTGGATGGCACTCAAGACCATGGTGTCGCGCGTGAGCGTGCCGGTCTTGTCAAAGACCACCACATCCACCGCGGCCAATGCCTCGAGCGCCTGCAGGCGACGCACCAGAACACCCCGGCGTGCCAGGGCGCCGGCGGCAGCCAGCATGGCCGCCGGCGTCGCCAGCGACAAGGCACAGGGACAGGTCACCACCAGCACCGCGACCGCCACCATCAGGGCGTGGCCCGGATCGCGCGTCCACCAGAAGGCGCAGGCGCCGGCGGCGCTCAGCAGGACAGCGATCAGGAACGGCCTGGCAATGCGATCGGCCAGCTGCGCCAGCGCCGGCTTGGTCGTCGACGCACTCTCCATCAGCGCCACGATCTGGGCGAAACGGGTTTGCTTGCCCGTGCGCTCCACCCTGACCTGCACCACGGCAGAAAGATTGTGGCTGCCGGCAATGACGGCCGAACCCGGCCCGCGTGGCAGTGGCCGGGACTCCCCGGTCAGCAAGGCTTCGTCGGCCAGCGTGTCGCCCTGCAGCACGACGCCATCGGCCGGGAACGCCTCCCCCGGCAGAACACGAATCACATCCCCCGCGGCCAGGCGCCGCACCGCCACCCGCTCGAAACGGCCCTCCCCGCATTGGCGCTCCACGCTGTCGGGCAGCTGGTTCATCAGCGCATCCAGCGCACCGGCGGTGCGATCGCGCAAGCGCAACTCCAGCCAGCGCCCGGTGAGCAGGAAAAACACGAACATCGTCAACGAGTCGAAATACACCTCGCGGCCAAAGATGCCCTGTGGCTCGAAAGTACCGGCCGTGCTGACCGCGAACGTGATCAGCATGCCCAGCGCCACCGGCAGATCCATGCTCACGCGCCGCCGCATGATGTCGCGCAGCGCATTGGAAAAGAAGGGGCCGCAGGAAAACAGCATGACCGGCAAGGTCAGCACCCAGGAGGCCCAGCGCAGCAACTGCTCCATCTCCGGTGTCAGGTCGCCGGGGGCCGCCACATAGGCCGGCCACGCATACATCATGACCTGCATCATGCACAAGCCGGCCACCAGCCAGCGCCACAGCGCCTTGCGGGCCTCGCTGCGACGGCGTTGATTGGCAAAAGCATCGTTGGCAGGCAGCGCGCGATAACCCGCCTTTTGCACGGCCTGCATCCAGCCCGACGGCTTGACCGCCGTGTCGGACCAGACCACGCGAGCCCGCTGGCTACCGGAGCTGACGTCCGCACTGAGCACGCCGGGCACGGCCCGCAAGGCCTCCTCGATCGTCAGGGCGCAGGCCGCGCAGTGCATGCCCTCGATCACCACATTTGACTCCCAGCAGGCGGCACCTGCGGGCGCCGGCCGGCTGAAGGCAGACCACTCCTGCGGATCATCCAGCAGGTACAGCGGGTCCGCGGGCGGGCGGGCGCGGCGCGCGACCGGATCCCCGCTGCCTGCCTCGGGTGATAATTCGGTAGGTCCGGCGGACGCGGCAAGACTTGCGGTTTGCATGATGGCCAAGACTAGCGGGCAGCACCCCGGCCCAACTTGATCTGGATCAAGACAGGGTCAGATGCAAAATGTAAGCTGAGCACTCGATTGAAAACAAAGGAGCTTTCCATGTACCAACGCATTCTTGTCGCCACCGACGGGTCGACATTGTCCAAAAAAGCAGTCAGCAGCGCCATCGGCCTGGCCGCGCTGACCGGTGCCGAACTGGTGGCGCTCAAGGTCATTCCGCGTTACCCCCAAAGCTACTTTGAAGGTGGTCTGGCGCTGCAGGCCAGCGAAATCGCCCGCGTCGAGAAACAATGGGCCGATCACGGCCAGGCGGTTGTCGATGCCGTGCAAAAAGCCGCGTCGGCCAAAGGCGTCAAGGTCAAGGCCGTGACCGCCAAATCGGATCTCGTGAGCGAGGCGATCATCGCCGCGGCCAAGAAGCATAAATGCGATCTGATCGTGATGGCATCGCACGGACGCCGCGGCATCAAGCGCCTGCTGCTCGGCAGCGAAACCCAGCAGGTGCTGACGCACTCGCACGTTCCCGTGCTGGTTTTGCGCTAATTCGGGCCCTGGCCTTTATTTTTAAAGCGTAAGCCGCTATGGATTTGAGAGCAAATCCATGGCGGCGGCATCAGCAAAGCAGATTCTTGTGCTGCTCCCGCAGCACATTTTTTTGCACCTTGCCCATGGTGTTGCGGGGCAGCTCCGCCACCACGAAACAGCGCTTGGGAATCTTGAAGTTGGCCAGCTTGGACTTGAGATCGGCAATGATCTGCTTGCCGTCCAGCACGGCGCCCGGCTTCGGGATCACCACGGCCACGCCGACCTCGCCGAAGTCGGGATGCGGCACGCCCACCAGGGCACTCTCGGCCACGCCGGGCATCTCGTTGATATAGCCCTCGATCTCGGCCGGATAAACGTTGTAGCCGCCGCTGATGATCAGGTCCTTGCTGCGCCCCACGATGCTCACATAACCGCGCTCGTCGATCTTGCCCACATCCCCGGTCTTGAAGTAACCGTCCGCGGTGAATTCCTCCCGCGTTTTCTCGGGCATGCGCCAATAGCCCTTGAACACATTCGGGCCCTTGACCTGGATACCGCCGATCTCGCCCACAGGCAGTGGCCGCCCCGCATCGTCCTGCACCCGAAGACTGACACCGGGCAAGGGAAGACCCACCGTGCCGCCGCGCCGCTCGCCCTGCCTGGGGTCGTATGGATTGGACGTCAGCATGATCGTCTCGCTCATGCCGTAGCGCTCCAGAATGGTGTGTCCGGTTCTCGCCTGCCACTCATTGAATGTTTCAATCAGCAGCGGCGCCGAACCGGCAACGAACAGGCGCATGTTGCGCACGGCTTCCTTGGTGAGTCCGGGTTCGGCCAGCAGGCGAACATACAGCGTGGGCACGCCCATGAACACCGTGGCCTGCGGCATTTTTTCGAGCACCAGCTTCGGATCAAACTTGGCCAGCCAGATCATCTTGCTGCCGTTGATCAGGGCTCCGTGCAGGGCCACGAACAGGCCATGCACATGAAAAATCGGCAGCGCATGAATCAGCACATCGCCAGGCCGCCAGCCCCAGTATTCCTGGAGCACCAGGGCGTTGCTGAGCAGGTTGCCGTGCGTGAGCATCGCCCCCTTGCTGCGCCCCGTCGTGCCGCTGGTATAAAGAATGGCCGCCAGGTCGTTGGCCGTTCTGTACGCCACATCATGCCGGTCGGAGCAATGCGCGGCACGCTCCAGCAGGGAGCCCGTGCGATCGTCATTGAGCGTGAACACATGCCGGGTGCCGGCCTTGAAGGCGATCTTACTGATCCAGCCGAAATTCCTGGCCGTGCACACCACCACCGCCGGTTCGGCATTGCCGACGAAATAGTCGATCTCCGCACTCTGGTACGCTGTGTTGAGAGGCAAGAACACAAAACCGGCGCGCAGCGTGGCCAGGTACAGCATCATGGCCTCGACCGATTTGTCCACCTGCACGGCAATGCGCGAGCCCTCGGGCAGGCCCAGCGAATCGAGCAGGTTGGCCAGCATGGCCGTGGCGCGATCCAGATCGCGCCAGGAGTAATTCAGGCCGTTGTCGGTTTCCACCGCCACAGTATCCAGGTTCCGGGGAAAGGCGGCGCGCAGCGCCGCGAAAAGATTGGCGTTGCCCGTGGGCATGGGAATGGGTTGGCTCATGGTGTTCAAAAAGCGGTTTTGCGTTTTTCAAGAAAGGCCTGGATGCCTTCCCGGTGTTCCGGACTGTCGGCATAGGCGTAGGCAGCACTTTGCGTCGCCAGGCCGACCGGCCCCGGCACGCTTTTTTCAGGCGCCGCCAGACCGCTCAAGTCGCGCAGGGTCTGCTTGTTCAGGCGTGCCGCCTGTGGCGCCAGCGCCGCAATGCGCGCCGCCGCGGCGTGGGCTTGCGACTCTGCCTGCGCGTCGCCGACCACGCGATTGAGAAAGCCCCTGGCCTTCATGTCGTGCGCGCCAAAAATAGCCGCCTCCAGCAGCATTTCCCGGGCCGTCAAGGCCCCCACCGCGCCCATGACCAGCTGCGCCTCGCGCGGCGCCATGGGAAAGCCGAGCCTGGCAATCGGGGCGCCAAATTTCGCCGATTCTCCCGCAATGCGAATATCGCAGCAGCTGGCAATTTCCAGCCCAGCCCCCATGCAGTTGCCGCTGATTTGCGCCACCAGGGGCACATCGCAATCCAGCATGGCCCGCAGGCCGCCCCAGACATCGCCTTCGTGAAACTCGCGCAGGCTGTCCTCGGAAAAACGGAAACCCGGATACTCGGAGATGTCGCCGCCCGCGCAGAAGTGGCCCCCATCCCCCGACACCACGACACAATGCACGTCCGTGCTGCGCTGGAGACCCTCAAAAACAAGACGCAACGCGCGCCACATGGCACGCGACATGGCATTGAATTTTCCGGGATGGGACAAGGTCACCCAGGCCACATGGTCACGCTGATCAACCTGGATGTTTGCGTTCATGATGTGTTGACGCCGTCGGGCAGCGGGAGGCGGCTTATCGGAATCCGGTCCCCATAAGCTTGGCCTGGCGTCCCTGTCCCTTTGCGTGGCAAAACTCAATCCAGCTTGGCACCCGAGGTCTTGACCACGGTGGCCCAGCGCTTGACCTCGGCGCTCACGAAGCTGCCAAACTGCTGCGGCGTGAGGTTGCCAAACTCCGCGCCGTTGCTGGCCCAGATCGCCTTGAGTTCGTCCGTGGCGGCAGCCCGACGCACCTCTTCGACAATGCGCGCCTGCGCATCGGCAGGCGTTCCCTTGGGCGCCCACAAACCATACCAGGTGGTCACGGTGTAGTCCGGCAAACCCAGCTCGGCGGCGCAGGGGACATCGGGGAAGGCCGGGTTGCGTTTATTGCCCGACACCATCAGCGCCTTGATGCGTCCACCCTTGATATGGGCGGCCGAGGAACCCAGGCCGTCGAACATCATGTCCACATTGCCCGAGATCAGGTCCTGCAAGGCAGGGCCCGCGCCCCGGTAGGGGATGTGCGTGATGAAGGTCTTGGTCTGCTGCTTGAACAGCTCGCCTGCGAGATGGTGCGACGTGCCGCTGCCGGCCGAACCGTAGTTGAAGCGGCCGGGGTTTTGGCGCACCTGCGCCAAAAAGGCCTTGAAGTCGCCGGCCACCTTCTTGGGATTGACCACCAGCACCTGCGGCACATTGGCGACCAGCGCCAGCGGAACGAAGTCTTTTTCGATGTCGTAGTCCAGCTTGGGGTACATCGAGGGGGCAATCGTGTGGTGCACCGCGCCCATGAAAAGCGTGTAGCCGTCTGGATGTGCCTTGGACGCAATGCTGGCGCCCACGGTCCCGCCGGCACCGCCCCGGTTGTCAACGATGAGCTGGCGGCCGGTGAGTTTGAAGAACTGCGCCGACAACGGCCGGGCAAACGCATCCGTCCCCCCGCCAGCCGGGAATGGCACCACCAGGGTCACGGGTTTGTTGGGCCAGCCGGACTGGGCGTGGCCGAACAGGGGAAGCGCCGCCAGGCCGGCCGCCGCCAGGCCCAGAACAGCTCGCCTGGTGCTTTTTGTCCGATCATTGAAAGTCATTGATGTCTCCTGTTGTTATGAAACCAAGTCGCTCAGAATATCAAATCCTCGATATCACCCGAGACCGGTATTTTGCCCTGCGCCAACTGCGTTCGGTGCTTGTCCAGGCGTTTGAGGTCGTAGAGGTAATTCACCATCAGGCCGCAGGATTGCTTCCAGCCCTTGGCCGAAGGGTCGCCCGCCCAGTTGAGCCGCTCCACGCGCGCGCCATTGCCCAGATGAAACCGCGCCACCGCGTCCAGTGGCTTGCCATCCTGCGACTCGCGTCCCAGGTAGTAGGCCGCGCAGCGACGCAGCAAGCGGGGCAACGGCCCCTTGTCATCGGACTCGCGAACCGTCTCCACGGCCTCCAGCAAAGCCTCCGGCGTTGGAGCCGCCGTGCCCAAAGCCCGGCCCAGCTCGGCGCGCTCCTTGTCGCCGAGCTTTTGCAACATGGCCGCGGCATTCTTTCCCAGCCAGCCGCGAAAACCCGGAATGGGCGACAGCGTGGCAAACACCTTGAGCTTGGGGAACTCGTTTTTCAGCGTCTCCACCACCCGCTTGATCAGCGATTCTCCGAAGCTCACACCGCGCAGTCCGGGCTGGGTGTTGCTGATGGAGTAAAAAATCGCCGTCGTCGCCCGCTTGAGATCGGACGCGGCCGCCGCCTCGTCCAGCAGGGGCGTGATGCTTGCCGCCATCTCATCCATCAGCGCCACTTCGACAAAAATGAGGGGCTCGTCCGGCAGGCGGGGGTGGAAGAAACCGTAGCAGCGGCGATCGCTGTCCAGCCGGTTCTTCAGATCGGCCCAGCTCTTGATGTCATGCACGGCCTCGTATTTGATGAGCTTTTCGATCAGCGACGCCGGCGAATCCCAGCTCAGGCGCCGCAACTCCAGAAAGGCCACGTCAAACCAGGTCGTGAAGAGACTCTGCAGCTCGGCATCGAGCGCCAGCAATCTCTTGTCGCTCTTGAGCTGAGGCAATAGCTCGGCGCGCAAGTCCACCAGAAAGCGCATGCCTTCGGGAAACGCCGAGAACCGCTGCAACAGGCGCGCGCGCGGCGACTCGAATGCCTTGCGCACGCTGATCTCGGCCTGCCCTTCCTCGGGCGTGCCCATGGCCAACTCGTACTGCTCGCGTGCCGCCTTCACCTTGCGCGCATCCGGCGCAAACTGCTCGCTCATGAGCAGCCAGGCGTCGCGCCGCTGTTCGGGCGTGGCGCTGCCGTACCAGCCCGCCACGCCCTTGGCGCGGCGCGCGCCCTCCACTTCGCTGATCTGCAGGTCCACAACCCCCTGCAGCTCGGTCAGCGTGCGGCGCAGCACGCGCGGCGACAAGGCTTCCTGCTTGTGGCGCAGCCGGGCCTGCAGGCGTTCGCGCGTGCTGCGTCCCGCCGCCACGGCCGCCATGTTTTTTATAGCGCCCTGCGCCTGTTCCTGGCTGGCCAGGGGACGATTGGATTCAAGCGGCGGCGTGGAACGCAGACGCGAGACGTTGCGGCTGATCCAGTCGGGCGTGTTCATGCCAGCACCCGGCTCTTTTGCTTGCGCGCCAGCTCGCGCAGTGCCTCGCGCTGGCGCGTGAGATGGGTGCGCATGGCGGCATCGGCCCCCTCGCAGTCCCGCGCTTTGAGCGCGGCAAACACGGCCATGTGCTCGCTCAAGGACTGCTCCAGCCGCCCGGGCGCATGCAGCTGCTGCAGCCGTGCCAGCTTGAGTATCTTGCGCAAATCGGCAATCACCTGCGCCAGCCAGCGGTTGTCGGCCAGCTTGATGATGGCCTCGTGAATGGCGAAGTTGGTCTCGTAATAGTCGACGATGCGCTTGGCGCGCGCGTGCCGGCCCAGACGCTCATGCAGGACTTCCAGTGCCGCTAGGTCCGCGTCGCTGGCATGGCGGGCGGCTTCAAACGCGCACCGCCCTTCCAGCAGGGCAATGACCGGAAAGATTTCGTCCAGGTCCTGCTCCGTGACTTCATTGACGAAGCAGCCCCGGCGCGGCTCATGGCGCACCAGCCCCTCGGCCGTCAGGACCTTGAGCGCCTCGCGCAAGGGCGTGCGGGAGATTTTCAGGCTTTCGCACAGGGCCGTTTCCTCGATGAAGCTGCCAGGCACCAAGGTACCCGCGAAGATTTTTTCGCGCAGCAAAACGGCCACTTCATCGTGCAGGGAATTGTGAACAAGGCGCATGTTGACTTGCAAGTTGACTAAGCCTTCCGGTCAGGGAAGGCGGGCATCCGGTTTCGTGTAATTTCTCATAATTATGCGTAATTATGAAACCGGAAAGCCCGCCCTCGCAAGCCCAGGGGCCTTGTGGACAGGCCTCGAATCAACCCAAGGAAAACGAAGTTGCTATTATTTTTATAGCTACCCACATAGAAAAACAAAGGACTTTGGCCTTGTTTTCCATGTAAGCCGCATCAGGCCCGGCTGGCCGGCACACCGGCGCTGCTGTTGGCCCGCCACCACAAAACAGCCCCGGCGGCGATCATGGGCAGGCAAAGCCACTGCCCCATGCTCAAGCCCAGCGCCAGCAGTCCGAGAAAATTGTCGGGTTCCCGGAAAAATTCGGCCACAAAACGCAGCACGCCGTAGCCCACCAGAAAGATCGCCGCGACCTGCCCCTGCTTTCGGGGCTGGCGCGCATAAAGCCATAACAGCACGAACAGCAGCAGGCCTTCGAGCAGGAACTGATACACCTGCGACGGGTGCCGCGGCAGGGCCGAGCCACTGCCGGGAAACACCATGCCCCAGGGCAGCGCCGGGTCGCTGAATCGCCCCCACAACTCGCCATTGATGAAGTTGCCCACCCGCCCGGCCGCAAGTCCCGTGGGCACGCAGGGCGCCACGAAGTCCGCCACCTGCAGCCAGGGCTTTTTGCGCGTGCGGGCAAACCAGAGCATGGACACCACGACACCCAGCATGCCGCCATGAAAGCTCATGCCGCCCTGCCACACCGCAAAAATCTCCAGCGGATGGCTTGCGTAGTAAGCAGGCTTGTAGAACAGGCAGTAGCCCAGCCGCCCGCCCAGCACCACGCCCAGGACGCCGAGAAACAGGATGTCCTCCACATCACGGCGCGTCCAGGCCGACACACCAGTGACGGACGCAAACGGTTCATGCCGCAGGCGACGCAGACCCAGAAACATGAAAAGTCCAAAGGCGGCAAGGTAGGTTAGCCCATACCAGTGAACGGCCAGTGGGCCGAGCTGCAGGGCGACCGGGTCGATTTGAGGGTGAATCAGCATGACCGCATTGTGCCGCAGCGCGAAGGCGCTTCGCGGCGGCTTACACTCATGGATTACCGATTTCTTCCTTCCGGATCAAGCCATGGAAACCAAAGTCATCCAGATCAACCGCCGCTCGGCCAACATCACCGAGGGCAAATCGCGCGCGCCCAACCGCTCCATGTACTACGCCATGGGCTACGAGGAAAGCGATTTCAAGAAGCCGATGGTCGGCGTGGCCAACGGCCACAGCACCATCACGCCCTGCAACTCCGGCCTGCAAAAGCTGGCCGACGCCGCGATTGCCGGCATCGAGGAAGCCGGCGGCAACGCCCAGGTGTTCGGCACGCCCACCATTTCGGACGGCATGGCCATGGGCACCGAAGGCATGAAGTACAGCCTGGTCAGCCGCGAAGTGATCTCGGATTGCATCGAGACCTGCGTGCAGGGCCAGTGGATGGACGGCGTGCTCGTGATCGGCGGCTGCGACAAGAACATGCCCGGCGGCATGATGGGCATGCTGCGTGCCAACGTGCCGGCCATCTACGTCTATGGCGGCACCATCCTGCCCGGACACTACAAGGGCCAGGACCTCAACATCGTGAGCGTGTTCGAGGCCGTGGGCGAGAACGCCGCGGGCAAGCTCAGCGACTTTGACCTGCACGAGATCGAGCAGCGCGCCATTCCCGGCACCGGCTCCTGCGGCGGCATGTACACCGCCAACACCATGTCCAGCGCCTTCGAGGCCCTGGGCATGAGCCTGCCCTACTCCTCCACCATGGCCAACCCGCACGACGAGAAAATGAACTCGGCGAAGGAGTCGTCCAAGGTGCTGATCGAGGCCATCAAGAAGGACCTCAAGCCGCGCGACATCGTGACGCGCAAATCGATCGAGAACGCCGTGGCCGTGATCATGGCCACTGGCGGCTCCACCAACGCGGTGCTGCATTTCCTGGCCATCGCCCATGCGGCCGAGGTGGAATGGAGCATCGACGACTTCGAGCGCGTGCGCCAGAAAACCCCCGTGCTGTGCGACCTCAAGCCCAGCGGCAAATACCTGGCGGTGGACCTGCACCGCGCCGGCGGCATCCCGCAAGTGATGAAGGTGCTGCTGGGCGCCGGCCTGCTGCACGGCGACTGCATCACCATCACAGGCCAGACCATTGCCGAGGTGCTCAAGGACATTCCGGACCAGCCGCGCGCCGACCAGGACGTGATCCGTCCTATAACGAAGCCCATGTACAAGCAGGGCCACCTGGCCATTCTCAAGGGCAACCTGAGCCCCGAAGGCGCCGTGGCCAAGATCACCGGCCTGAAAAACCCGGTCATCACCGGCCCGGCCCGCGTGTTCGAGGACGAGCAGTCGGCCCTCAAAGCCATCCTGGACGGCAAGATCAAGGCCGGCGACGTGATGGTGCTGCGCTACCTGGGCCCCAAGGGCGGCCCCGGCATGCCCGAAATGCTGGCCCCCACGGGTGCGCTCATTGGCGCCGGCCTGGGCGAAAGCGTGGGCCTGATCACCGACGGCCGCTTTTCCGGCGGCACTTGGGGCATGGTGGTGGGCCACGTCGCGCCCGAAGCGGCTGCCGGCGGCACGATCGCGTTCGTGAACGAGGGCGACAGCATCACGATCGACGCGCGCCAACTCCGGCTGGAGCTTAATGTGCCCGAGGCCGAGATCGCCCAACGCCGTGCTGGCTGGACGGCCCCGGCGCCGCGCTACACACGCGGCGTGCAGGCCAAGTTTGCCTTCAACGCATCCACCGCCAGCAAGGGCGCCGTATTGGACGACTACTGAATCGCGGCCGTTTCAACTCAAAAGCGCCCCATTTTTCAGAATGGGGCGCTTTTTTGCCTTATTGGCCGCGCATCAGCGTTTTTTACGGGTCGGGACCCCCATGGCCGCGCGGTTCTTATCAATGCGCTTTTGCGTGCGCTGGTTTTCCCGCTCCACGGCCTTTCTTTTGGTGTAGCCGGACTGGTCCGCCCAGAGCCACCATAGCACCGCCAGCCCGAACGGGGCCAGCACGACCCACCAGTCCCAGCCGGCCACCGGCCCGATTTCAAGGTATTTCAAGACCAGAAGAATGATCCCAGCGCCCAGAAAATACATCGCCATCTCCCAAATCATGCATGACCCGATGCCCGCATGGGTCAACCGCAGTCACTACAATAACGTTAGTTGACTGTAACCCAACCCACGAGGAAGAAAATGAAACGTGTCCTGTTTGCCCTGATTGCTGCTGTTTCGGTAACCGCGCCCGCATTTGCCGATCAGGCCCTTGCCACCGCCAAGAACTGCATGGCCTGCCATGCCGTTGACAAAAAGCTGGTGGGCCCGGCCTACAAGGAAGTCGCCGCCAAGTACAAGGGCGACAAAACGGCAGTTGACAAGCTGGCCGGGAAAATCATGAAGGGCGGCTCTGGCGTCTGGGGCCCGGTGCCCATGCCTGCCAATACCCAGGTGAACGAAGCCGAGGCCAAGAAACTGGCTGCCTGGGTCCTGGCCATCAAATAAGCGGGCACTCCCTGGTAAAAAAGCCCGCTGATGCGGGCTTTTTTATTGCTCAAATGATGCGTCGCCCCTTGCCCGGCAAGCGCAAAAAGCTATATTTTCGATAGCATCAATAGGCTTGACCGAGCTGATCCAGAATCGCCGGATTCTCCAGGGTACTGGTGTCCTGGGTGATGGTCTCGCCCTTGGCGATGGAGCGCAGCAGGCGGCGCATGATCTTGCCGGAGCGGGTTTTGGGCAGGTTTTCACCAAACCGGATGTCCTTCGGTTTCGCGATCGGACCGATTTCCTTGGCCACCCAGTCACGCAGTTCCTTGGCGATCTGCTTGGCCTCGTCCCCTGTGGGCCGGGGACGCTTGAGCACCACGAAGGCACAGATGGCCTCGCCGGTCAGGTCATCCGGGCGCCCCACCACGGCGGCCTCGGCCACCAGGTCGGTCTTGGCCACCAGTGCGGATTCGATCTCCATGGTGCCCATGCGGTGGCCCGAGACGTTGAGCACGTCGTCGATGCGGCCGGTGATGCGGAAATAGCCCCGGTCGGCGCTGCGCACCGCACCGTCACCCGCCAGGTACAGCTTGCCGCCCATCTCCTCGGGGAAATAGCTCTTCTTGAAGCGCTCGGGGTCGTTCCAGATGGTGCGGATCATCGACGGCCAGGGACGCTTGACCACCAGGATGCCACCCGTGCCATTGGGAATATCGTTGCCCACTTCATCGACGATGGCGGCCATGATGCCCGGCAGCGGCAAGGTGCAGCTGCCCGGCACCAGCGGCGTGGCCCCCGGCAGCGGCGTGATCATGTGGCCACCGGTTTCGGTCTGCCAGAAGGTGTCCACAATGGGGCAGCGCTCGCCGCCCACGTTTTTGTAGTACCACATCCAGGCTTCGGGGTTGATCGGCTCGCCGACCGAGCCCAGGATGCGCAGGCTGCTCAGGTCGGAGCGGGCGGGATGCACTTTTTCGTCGGCTTCAGCGGCCTTGATGAGCGAGCGGATGGCCGTCGGCGCCGTGTAGAAGATGGTGCATTTGTGGCGCTCGATCATCTGCCAGAAGCGCCCCGCGTTCGGAAAGGTCGGCACGCCTTCAAAAATGATCTGCGTGGCGCCGGCGGCCAGCGGGCCATAGGCGACATAAGTGTGGCCGGTGATCCAGCCGATGTCGGCCGTGCACCAGAAGATGTCGGTGGGCTTCAGGTCAAAGGTCCAGTCCATCGTGAGCTTGGCCCACAGCAGGTAGCCGCCGGTGGAATGCTGCACGCCTTTGGGCTTGCCCGTGGAGCCCGAGGTGTACAAAATGAACAGCGGATGCTCGGCGCTCACGGCCACCGGCGCGCACTCGGTGCTTTTGCCAGCCAGGGCCTGGGCAAACGTCTTGTCGCGGCCCGCCACCATGTTGCATGCCGTCTGGGTTCGCTGGTAGACATACACGGTCTTGATGCATTCGCAGCCGCCCATGGCAAGGCCTTCGTCCACAATGGCCTTGAGCGGCAGTTCCTTGCCACCCCGCATCTGGTAATTGGAGGTGATGACGGCGACGGCACCCGCGTCAATGATGCGCTCCTGCAAGGCCTTGGCTGAAAAACCGCCGAACACCACGCTGTGGGTGGCGCCGATGCGGGCGCAGGCCTGCATGGCAATCACGCCTTCCAGGGTCATGGGCATGTACACCAGAACACGATCGCCCTTTTGGATGCCATCGGCCTTGAGCGCGTTGGCAAACTGGCTGACACGGGCCAGCAGCTCCTTGTAAGTGGTCTTGGTCACCGTGCCGTCGTCTGCCTCGAAAATAACGGCCGTCTTGTTTTCGACCGGTGTGCCCATGTGCTTGTCCAGGCAGTTGGCCGAGGCATTGAGTTCGCCGTCATCGAACCATTTGTAGAACGGCGCATTGGACTCGTCCAGGGTGCGGCTGAAGGGCTTGTTCCACACCACGTTCTCGCGGGCCAGCTTGGCCCAGAAGCCTTCGAAGTCCTTCTCGGCGGCCGCGCACAGGGCGTTGTAGCCCGCCATGCCCGAAATGCGGGCCGCCTTGACCACCGACTCGGCGGGCGGGAAAACGCGGTTCTCGACCAAGATGGATTCGATGGCGGACGCAGGTGCATTCATGGGTTTGTCTCCTCAATTCCAAAAACAGAAAAACAGAACTGCCCGCAATGTCGGGGTTTGCACTTACAGGCCACTGACTGGCATCAAGCTTACGAATGTACCCAATCCGCCTGAGGCAGGGAAGAGAGGAAATGCCCGCCTACAATTGCTGCACCCCGGAAAAACCCTAGGCCACACCCATGACTGACCCCCTCAAGACCAAGGCATCCCCCCTGCGCCCCATACCCAATTTCATTTTTGCCAGCCGGTGGCTGCAGTTGCCCCTGTACCTGGGCCTGATCGCGGCCCAAGGCGTTTATGTCTTTCATTTCTGGGTGGAACTGGTGCATCTGCTGGAAGCCGCGTTTGGCAGCCAGACGGCCTTGCAGGCACTGATCACCAGCATTGGCTACAAGGAAACCACCAATATCGGCGGCCTCAATGAAACCATCATCATGCTGGTGGTGCTGGCCCTGATCGACGTGGTCATGATCTCCAACCTGCTCATCATGGTGATCGTGGGCGGCTATGAAACCTTTGTCAGCCGCATGAACCTGGAGGGCCACCCCGACCAGCCGGAGTGGCTCAGCCACGTGAATGCCTCGGTGCTCAAGGTCAAGCTGGCCACGGCCATCATCGGCATCAGCTCGATCCACCTGCTCAAGACCTTCATCAACGCGGCCAATTACGATGTCAAGGTCTTGATGTGGCAAACCATCATTCACGTCGTCTTCCTGCTCAGCGCATTGGCCATTGCACTGACCGACAAGATCCTGAGCAGCAGCCGGCCGGACGATCACTGAGGGCGACAGCAAGCCGCCAGAACTCGCCCCCATCGGGGTAAAGCCACCGCGATTCCTGCCCGGCGGCCAGCTTGGCGCCAAGTGGACTTGGGTAAACTTGCGGCCGCTCCCTGTTCCAACCCATCACGCGCACCACCATGTCAACCACCACCATCCGCCAGGCCGACCTGATCGAATCCGTTGCCGCCGCGCTGCAGTTCATCAGCTACTACCACCCCGGCGACTTCATCTCCCATCTCGCGCGCGCCTACGAGCGCGAGCAGAGCCCGGCGGCCAAGGACGCGATTGCCCAAATCCTGACCAACTCGCGCATGAGCGCCGAAGGACATCGTCCGATTTGCCAGGACACCGGCATCGTCAATGTGTTCCTCAAAGTCGGCATGGATGTGCGGCTGGAAGGCTTCACGGGCAGTCTGGAAGACGCCATCAACGAAGGCGTGCGTCAGGGCTACAACAATGCCGACAACATGCTGCGCGCCTCCGTTGTCGCCGATCCGCAGTTCGAGCGCAAGAACACCAGGGACAACACGCCGGCGGTGATCTTCACCGAGATCGTGGCGGGCAACAAGCTGGACATCACGGTGGCGGCCAAGGGCGGCGGCAGCGAAAACAAGAGCAAGCTGGCCATGCTCAACCCGTCCGACTCCATCGTGGACTGGGTTCTCAAAACCGTGCCCACCATGGGCGCGGGCTGGTGCCCGCCCGGCATGCTGGGCATCGGCATTGGCGGCACGGCTGAAAAAGCCATGTTGCTGGCCAAGGAAAGCCTGATGGAGGACATCAACATGTACGAGCTGCTGCAACGCGGCCCCGGGAACAAGACCGAGGAACTGCGCATCGAGCTGTATGAGAAGGTCAATGCCCTGGGCATTGGCGCGCAAGGCCTGGGTGGTCTGACCACGGTGCTGGACATCAAGATCAAGATGTACCCCACGCATGCCGCGGGCAAGCCGGTGGCCATGATCCCCAACTGCGCCGCCACGCGCCACGCCCACTTCGTGATGGACGGCTCCGGCCCGGTCTACCTGGACCCACCCAGCCTGGACCTGTGGCCCAACGTGCACTGGGCACCGGACTACAAGAAAAGCCGCAAGGTCGATCTCGACACGCTCACCAAGGGTGAAATCGCCCGCTGGAAAGCCGGCGACACCTTGCTGCTGTCGGGCAAGATGTTGACCGGCCGCGACGCCGCGCACCAGCGCATCCAGGACATGCTGGCCAAGGGCGAGAAGCTGCCGGTGGACTTCACCAACCGCGTCATCTACTACGTCGGCCCGGTCGATCCGGTCAAGGGCGAGGCCGTGGGCCCGGCCGGCCCGACCACGGCCACCCGCATGGACAAGTTCACCGAGATGATGCTGGCCCAGACCGGCCTGATCTCCATGATCGGCAAGGCCGAGCGTGGCCCGGTGGCCATCGAGGCCATCAAGAAGCACCAGAGCGCCTACCTGATGGCGGTGGGCGGTGCCGCCTATCTGGTGAGCAAGGCCATCAAGAGTGCCCGCGTGGTCGGCTTTGCCGACCTGGGCATGGAAGCGATCTATGAATTCGATGTGGTGGACATGCCCGTGACCGTGGCCGTGGATGCCGGCGGCACCAGTGCCCACATCACCGGTCCGGCCGAGTGGGAAAAGCGCATTGCCAGCGGCGAATTCAAGGGCATCTCCGTCGCTGCCGCCTGACACCGTGCGCCCGATCGGCGTCTTTGACAGCGGCATGGGGGGCCTGAGCATCCTCCAGGCCCTGCGCGCCGAGTTGCCGCTGGAAGATTTTGTCTATGTGGCTGACAGCGGCCATGCCCCCTACGGCGAGCGTGACGATGCCCATGTGATCGCGCGTTCGCACCGCATCACGCGCTATCTGCTGGAGCAGCACCGGATCAAGGCCTTGGTCATCGCCTGCAACACCGCCACCGCGGCTGCGGTCCACCTGCTGCGCCAACACCACCCCGAACTACCCATCATCGGCGTGGAGCCGGCCCTCAAACCCGCCGTGGCCCGCAGCCAGACCCGGCGGGTTGGCGTCATGGCGACGCGCGGCACGCTGGCCAGCGCCAAGTTTCGCGCCCTGCTCGATTCGCTGCACGGCCAGAGCGAGTTCATCTGCCAGCCGTGCGACGGTCTGGCGGATGCCATCGAGCGCCAGGATGCCATCAAAACAGAAGCGCTTTGCGCCGATTACACAAGAGCCATGGGCGAATTTGGCACGCAACCCGGGCAGATTGACACCCTGGTTCTGGGCTGCACTCACTATCCTTTTGCCGAGGCCGTCCTGCGTGCCCTGCTGGGCCCGCAGGTGCAACTGATCGACAGCGGCACCCCGGTGGCGCGGCAGACCCGCCGCGTGCTGCAAGCGCATGACATGCTCGCGGGCACCGGTGGACAGGGCATCCAGCTCTACACGACCGGGCCAGCCGACATCCTGCAAGCCGCGGCGCAACGTTGGCTGCACCATGAAGGGAAGGTTGATACGCTATTAATTTGATAGCTGGTTGCGCCCGACGGTAAAGGGCCAAGGCCATAAAACATCTGAATTTTTACTTCAGCCTGTTTTTTTGATGGCCGAGCCTGCTGGCCTGCCCGACAGGGATCGAACCTGCGACCCACAGCTTAGAAGGCTGTTGCTCTATCCAACTGAGCTACGGGCAGAGATCGAGAGACAAAGACATGGTCGGGGCGAAAGGATTCGAACCTTCGACCCTCTGGTCCCAAACCAGATGCGCTACCAGGCTGCGCTACGCCCCGACACGCCTGCATTCTACCGTGCCGCAGAGGCGGTCCACCCGCCACATGGCAAAGTAAACGCCGGGACAACATGGAAACGGCCATTCCGCCGTCGCCGCATCGTGGGCTACAGTCATGTCATGCGATCTGCTTCCTTGCCGCTCCCATGGCTGGCTCCCGGCCAGGCCTTCCCGCCGGTGTCGCAGGCGCACGGGCATGACAGCGGCACGCCAGGCCTGCTGGCCGCCGGTGGCGTGCTGGATGTCGACACCCTGCGCCGCGCTTATGGCAGCGGGATTTTCCCCTGGTTTGGCGAAGCGCAGCCCGTCTTGTGGTGGAGTCCGGACCCGCGCATGACGCTGGAGGTTGCCCGCTTTCGCCTGCACCGCTCCCTGCGCAAGACGCTGCAGAAGTTTCGTGACTCCCCTCGGTGCGAGATCCGTTTTGACACGGCCTTTGAGCAGGTTATCGAGGCCTGCGCCAGCAGCCCGCGCACGGGGCAGGCCAGTACCTGGATCGTGCCCGACATGGTGCGGGCCTATGTCGATCTGCACCACGCCGGCTTGGCCCACAGCGTCGAGACCTGGCTGGATGGACAGTTGGTGGGCGGGCTGTATTGCGTTGCCATCGGGCAAGCCGTGTTTGGCGAATCCATGTTCGCCCGGGCAGCGGACGCCTCCAAGATAGCGCTTGCCGCGCTGGTCTGCTTTTGCAAGGCGCATGGCATCGGGCTGATTGACTGCCAGCAAAACACGCCTCATCTGGCGTCGCTGGGTGCCCGTGAAATTCCGCGCGCCGAATTTCTGGCGCAAGTCAGGATGGGACGCACCAAGGCGTCACCCGATTGGCATTTCGACCCTCTATACTGGCGCCAACTCCTGAATGCACAGCCGACCCCAACGTGACGCACCTCAAGGATCTTCCCCTACAGACGCTGCAGTTCTATGCAACGGCCCCCTACCCCTGCAGCTACATGGCAGGCAAACAGGCCCGCTCGCAAGTGGCCACACCCAGTCACCTGATCCATAACGCCATCTACTCGGAACTGGTGAGCCAGGGTTTCAGGCGCAGTGGCATGTTCACCTACCGGCCTTATTGCGATGGCTGCCAGGCCTGCGTGCCATTGCGGGTTCTGGCCCATGCGTTTCGCCCTGACAGAAGCCAGCGGCGCGCCTGGAGCCGCCATGGCGCCCTGCAGGCCAGGGTGCTCAAGCTGTGTTTCGTCCCCGAGCACTACCAGCTGTATCTGCGCTACCAGAATGGGCGGCACGCGGGCGGCGGCATGGACCAGGACAGCATTGATCAGTACACCCAGTTTCTGCTGCAAAGCCGCGTGAATTCCCGGCTCGTGGAGTTTCGCGAAACCGAAGCCGATGGCTCGGCGGGCGCCTTGAAAATGGTATCGATACTCGACGTCCTGGAGGATGGCATCTCGGCGGTCTATACTTTTTACGAGACCGATGAGCCTGGCACCAGCTATGGCACCTACAGCGTCCTGTGGCAGATTGAACAGGCCCGGCAGCTCCATCTGCCCCATGTCTATCTGGGCTACTGGATCAAAGAAAGCCCCAAAATGAACTACAAGGCGCGGTTCTCACCCTTGCAGATCCTGGTCGATGGCAGCTGGGTCGCCGGTACGTCATCCAGCGATTCCTTTGCCTGACTGCCTTGCCGCAAGCTCCGGGGCCTGATTTCACAGGATAAAATCAACTCCGCCGTTCAGAAACATTCCATGAAAAAAAAAGACCCCCTTGTTCCGGCCACGCCCACGATTCAGGTCATTGAACGGATGTTCAGCCTGATCGACGTGCTGGCTTCCAGGGAAGAGGCCATCTCGCTCAAGGAGATCAGCGAGAAAACCGGCTTGCATCCATCGACGACGCATCGCATCCTGAATGATCTGGCCATCGGGCGCTTTGTGGACCGTCCCCAAGCGGGCACCTACCGGCTGGGCATGCGCCTGCTGGAACTCGGCAATCTCGTCAAGGGCCGCCTGAACGTGCGTGATGCAGCGCTGGCGCCCATGCGCGAACTGCACAAGCAGATTCAGCAACCCGTCAATCTGAGCATGCGCCAGGGCGACGAAATCGTCTACATCGAGCGCGCCTACAGCGAACGCTCCGGCATGCAGGTGGTCCGCGCCATCGGCGGGCGGGCGCCACTGCATCTGACCTCGGTGGGAAAACTGTTTCTGGCCGCGGATGACCCCCAGCGCGTACGCGCTTATGCCACGCGCACCGGCCTGAGCGGTCACACCAAGAACAGCATCACGCAACTGCCCGCACTGGAGCGGGAACTCTCAAAGGTTCGCCAATATGGCAGTGCCCGCGACGATGAGGAACTGGAGCTGGGCGTGCGCTGCATGGCCGCCGGCATTTACGACGATCAGGCCAAGCTTGTGGCTGGCTTGTCGATCTCTGCACCGACAGATCGGCTGGATGAGGAGTGGCTACCCAAACTGCAGGCTGTTGCCAATGAAATCTCGGCTACTTTAGGGTACAAGCCGGGCGCGGCCCGTTAAGCGCGTTTCAGGGCGGCGCCATCACCGGGCGCGGCTTGGCTGGCAAGCTCGCCACCCGCCGGATGATCAATTGACGGCGAACGTGTCGCTGGCCGACAGACTTGTCACCGGACTCAACACCGGACTCTTGGCAGGGATCGACTCCACCCAGCGACGCACGCGCTCGGCATCCCCCAGGCGGCTGAGCTTGCCTGCTGAGTCGAGAAAAACCATGATGAGCTTGCGCCCCGCGACCTTGGCCTGCATCACGAGACACTGGCCAGCTTCAGAGATATAGCCTGTTTTTTGCAAACCGATTTCCCACGCCGGATTCTTCACCAGACGATTGGTATTGTTGTACTGGAGCGTCTTCTTCCCCACGGCCACCTGGTAACCCGGTGACGTGGACAACTCTCGCAGCAGCGGATCGGCATACGCGGCGTTGACCAGCAAGGCCAAGTCCCTGGCGCTCGACTGGTTGCGGCTGGACAGTCCCGTTGGCTCCACATAGCTGGTGTCGTTCATGCCCAGCATGCGCGCCTTGGCATTCATCAAGCCAACAAAGACGGGCAAACCACCGGGGTAAGTCCGTCCCACTGCATTGGCCGCCCGGTTTTCGCTGGACATCAAGGCAAGATGCAGCAACTCCCCGCGGCTGAGTTCGGTTCCGACCCGCAGGCGAGAAGAACTGCCCTTCTCGGTATCCACATCTGCCTGGGTAATGGTGATCATCTCGTCCATGGGAAGGCGCGCTTCGCTCACGAGCAATCCCGTCATGAGTTTGGTCAACGAGGCAATCGGCAACACCGCCTGCTCATTCTTGCTGAACAACACCTCGCGGGTATCCTGGTCAATCACCAGCGCAACGCTGGACTTCAGATCCAGAACATCATGAATACCGTGCAGACCCGCCGTCTGTCCGAACGATGGCTTGGATGGCACGGCCGAGACGCGCACCACCGGCCGGCGTTTGGCAACCAGGGTCTTGGACACCTTGCGTTTGGCAACCACCACGCTCTTTGGTGTCTTGGCCGTTTCACGCGTGCTTTGCGCAGCGTTCGCGGCCGGCAGCAGCAGCGCCATGGCAAGAGAAAGCGACCCCAGGAGGTAGAAAGTTTGGTTCAAAGTATTTCCCAACTCAACAAGACGTCGTATAGACATATATTCATATATCGGCGTATTTAGCAATATTGTGAGTTTATACAAAAAAAGTCGCGCAAGATCAACTACTTGCGCGACTTTCCTAAACTAAGACTTGGAATTGGGGGGTGTTTCTAGCCTTGTGCGGCCACACGATCAGCTTTGCTCTGTAACTTGTTGAGTGCACTCAGGTATGCCTTGGCGGAGGCCACCACAATATCAGGGTCGGACCCCACGCCGTTGACCACGCGTCCGCTGTTTTGCAGACGCACCGTCACCTCCCCCTGACTTTCGGTCGAACCGCTGATGGCATTCACTGAATAAAGCACCATTTCCGCCCCGCTTTTCACGAGCGACTCGATGGCCTTGAGCGAGGCATCAACCGGCCCGTTGCCGTCCGACTCTCCCTTTACCTCCTTGCCATCCACGGTAAACACGATGCTGGCCTGCGGGCGTTCACCGGTTTCACTGTGTTGCGATAAGGATACAAAACCATATTGCTCCTTCTCGCTGGTCACACTCTCGTCGCTGACCAGAGCCAAGATGTCTTCGTCAAAAATCTCGCTCTTGCGATCCGCGAGTTCCTTGAACCTGGAAAAAGCGGTGTTGATCTCGGTCTCGCTGTCCAAGGTGACACCGAGTTCCTGCAGGCGCAGCTTGAAGGCATTGCGGCCGCTGAGTTTGCCCAGCACGATCTTGTTGGCACTCCAGCCCACATCTTCGGCGCGCATGATCTCATAGGTGTCACGCGCCTTGAGCACGCCATCCTGGTGGATGCCCGAGGCATGGGCAAATGCATTGGCGCCCACCACCGCCTTGTTCGGCTGCACCACGAAGCCCGTGGTCTGGCTGACCATGCGGCTGGCCGCCACGATGTGCTTGGTATCGATGCCCACATCCAGTCCGAAATAGTCCCGGCGGGTTTTCACCGCCATCACGACCTCTTCCAGGCTGCAGTTGCCGGCGCGCTCGCCCAGGCCATTGATGGTGCATTCCACCTGGCGCGCGCCGCCAATCTTCACGCCGGCCAGCGAGTTGGCCACGGCCATGCCCAGATCGTTATGGCAGTGCACTGACCAGATGACCTTGTCGGAATTGGGAATGCGCTCGCGCAAGGTCTTGATGAAGTTGCCATACAGCTCCGGCACGGCATAACCCACGGTGTCGGGGATGTTCAGCGTGGTGGCCCCCTCCTTGATAACCGCCTCGAGCACGCGGCACAGAAAATCAACATCGCTGCGGTAGCCATCCTCCGGGCTGAACTCGACATCGGCCACCAGATTGCGGGCAAAGCGCACCGAGAGCTTGGCTTGCTCCAGCACCTGCTCCGGCGTCATGCGCAGCTTTTTCTCCATATGCAGGGCCGATGTGGCAATGAAGGTGTGGATGCGGGCGCTGTTGGCGCCCTTGAGCGCTTCGGCGGCACGCGAAATGTCGCGGTCATTGGCGCGCGACAGCGAACACACCGTGGCGTCCTTGATGGTATTGGCAATGTTCTGGACAGCCTCGAAGTCACCATTGGAGCTGGCGGCAAAGCCGGCTTCGATCACGTCCACCTTCAGGCGCTCCAGCAGACGGGCGATGCGCAGTTTTTCGTCCTTGGTCATGGACGCACCGGGCGACTGCTCGCCATCACGCAAGGTGGTATCAAAAATGATCAATTTGTCAGCCATTTCGTTTCTCCTGTTGACCGGCGGTTCAATAAATCGAAATACAAAGCAAAAGGCCCGCTGCGGATGCATACGGGCCTCTTTGGAAAATGTGCGCGTGCGCTACCGATTCCGCCCGTCTTGGCGTAGCAGCAGTAGCGCTAGCGAAATTGATTTCATGGATTCAATGTATCACAAATTTGAAGCCCATGGGAGGGGACAGAACCCGGGACTAGTTATGCAGTCCGCGCTCGTCAGGCTCATCGGTTGACGTGCTGATCACGCTGGTGGGCCGGCCCTTGGCCCTGCGCCAGCCATAGACCATATAGCCACTGATGCCGTACACCACAAACACGCCAAACAGCACAACCGGAGGATGAATGTTGATGACCGCGATGCCCAGCGCAATCAGCACGATCACGACAAAGGGCACGCTTTTTTTCATTTGAACATCCTTGAAACTGTAAAACGGCACATTGGTCACCATGGTCAGGCCCGCGTACAGGGCCAGCACAAACATCGGCCACGCCACACTCGACCCGGCGATGCCGATGTCCGCCATCAGCCAGATGAAGCCGGCGACCAGGGCCGCGGCCGCGGGCGACGGCAGGCCCTGGAAATAGCGCTTGTCCACGACGGTCGTATTGACGTTAAAGCGCGCCAGGCGTAGCGCCGCGCACGCACAGTAGACGAAAGCGGCGATCCAGCCCCAGCGGCCGAGCCCCTTGAGCGCCCATTCATAGGCAATAAGGGCGGGAGCGGCGCCAAACGACACCATGTCCGACAGCGAATCCATCTGCTCGCCAAACGCGCTTTGCGTGTTCGTCATGCGGGCCACGCGGCCATCCAGGCTGTCGAGCACCATCGCACAAAAGACCCCCACGGCGGCAAGGTCGAAGCGGCCGTTCATCGCCATGACAATGGCATAAAAACCACCGAAGAGCGCCGCCAGCGTGAACAGGTTGGGCAAGATATAAATGCCCTTGCGCCGCTTGCGCACCACGACATCCTCCGCGTCGGCCAGGCCAGAATCCGTTCCGTCATGCATAAAAATTGCCTCTGATTCCTTTGAATGTGTCGTCAGTCGCTATATTTTTCATAGCGGATCGAGAATTGAAGCGAGACGGCATGACTGGTTTTCAGCCCTCAGCCGCCATGACAGGCACCCCGTTGCGAAGGCTTCGTTGACACGAGAGGTCTCCCGTGTCAGGCTGGATCGAGCGTCACTCATAGGCGCCAAGTGTAAGTCAGTCCGGTCAAAGAAAACCGGCAAAAACAAAGGCCACCGAAGTGGCCTTTGTCATGACGCCGATGTGCTTCAGTTGCGGGTCTGATCCACCAGCTTGTTCTTGGCGATCCAGGGCATCATGGCACGCAACTTCGCACCGACCACCTCGATCTGGTGTTCGGCGTTCAGACGTCGGCGGCTGATGAGCGTGGGCGCGCCAGCCCGGTTTTCCAGGATGAAGCTCTTGGCGTATTCGCCGGTCTGGATGTCCTTGAGCACCTGTTTCATGACCTTCTTGGTTTCCTCGGTCACGACACGCGGGCCGGTCACGTACTCGCCATACTCCGCGTTGTTGGAAATGGAGTAGTTCATGTTGGCGATGCCCCCCTCATAAATCAGGTCCACGATGAGCTTGAGCTCGTGCAGGCACTCGAAGTAGGCCATTTCGGGCGCATAGCCGGCTTCCACCAGCGTCTCGAAACCGGCCTTGATCAACTCGACGGTACCGCCGCACAGCACGGCCTGCTCGCCGAACAGATCGGTTTCGGTTTCTTCGCGGAAGTTGGTCTCGATGATGCCGGCCTTGCCGCCACCGTTAGCCATGGCGTAGCTCAGCGCCAGGTCGCGGGCCTTGCCGGACTGGTCCTGATGCACGGCCACGAGGTGCGGCACACCGCCGCCCTGGGCGTAGGTGCTGCGCACGGTGTGCCCAGGCGCCTTGGGCGCGACCATCCACACGTCGAGGTCGGCACGCGGCTGCACCTGGCCATAGTGCACATTAAAGCCGTGGGCAAATGCCAGCGAAGCGCCAGACTTGATGTTGGGTTCCACGTCGTTCTTGTAGACGGTGGCGATCTGCTCATCCGGCAGCAGGATCATGACGACGTCGGCGGCCTTGACTGCATCGGCAACTTCCGCCACTTTCAGACCGGCTTTTTCGACCTTGGGCCAGGAAGCGCCCCCCTTGCGCAGACCGACCACCACCTTGACGCCGCTGTCGTTCAGGTTCTGGGCATGGGCGTGTCCCTGGCTGCCATAGCCGATGATGGCAACTGTCTTGCCCTTGATGAGGCTCAGGTCGCAGTCCTTGTCGTAAAAAACTTTCACTTCTTTCTCCTTGGTAAAAATCAAACTCGCAGGATGCGTTCGCCGCGTCCGATGCCACTCGATCCGGTGCGCACGGTCTCAAGAATCGCACTGCGCTCAATGGCGTCCAGAAATGCGTCGTTCTTGGACTGGTCTCCGGTCAGCTCGATGGTGTAGCTCTTGTCGGTCACATCGATGATGCGGCCACGGAAGATATCCGCCATGCGCTTCATTTCCTCGCGTTCCTTGCCGACCGCGCGCACCTTGACCATCATGAGCTCACGCTCGGTGTAGGTGCCTTCTGTCAGGTCAACGACTTTAACGACCTCGATCAGGCGGTTGAGGTGCTTGGTGATCTGCTCGATGACATCGTCAGATCCGGTGGTCTGAATCGTCATGCGGGACAAACTGGGGTCTTCGGTCGGCGCAACAGTCAGTGACTCGATGTTGTAGCCGCGGGCCGAGAACAGGCCCACCACGCGAGAAAGAGCGCCCGGCTCGTTTTCCAGCAAAACTGCAATGATGTGTTTCATGAATGGATTCCTCTTTTCGCTGCCCTCCCCCTGCCGCGGTAACGGCAGGGCTCGGCAGACAATAGATTCGTCAGAAATTAGGGATAAATCAGGTCCGGAACCGGACCTGGGTCTTGTGTTTTCTACAGGTCCTCGCTTCCGAGCAACATCTCGGTGATGCCCTTGCCCGCCTGCACCATGGGGAACACGTTCTCGGTCGGGTCTGTGCGGAAGTCCATGAACACCGTGCGGTCCTTGAGCTTGCGCGCCTCGCGCAGCGCCGGCTCCACGTCCTGCGGCCGCTCGATCAGCATGCCCACGTGGCCATAGGCCTCGGCCAGCTTCACGAAATTCGGCAAGGCGTCCATGTAGCTGTGGCTATAGCGGCCCGAGTACTCGATCTCCTGCCACTGGCGCACCATGCCCAGATAGCGGTTGTTCAGCGAGAGTATCTTGATCGGCGTGTTGTATTGCAAGCAGGTGGACAGCTCCTGAATGCACATTTGCACTGAACCCTCCCCCGTGATGCAGAAGACCTCGCTGTCCGGCTTGGCCAGCTTGACGCCCATGGCATAGGGAATGCCCACACCCATGGTGCCCAGTCCACCGGAATTGATCCAGCGGCGCGGCTTGTCAAAGCGGTAATACTGGGCCGCCCACATCTGATGCTGACCGACGTCCGACGTGATGTAGGTGTCGGCGTCCTTGGTCATGTTCCAAAGGGTTTCCACCACATACTGCGGCTTGATCACATCCCCCTTGCCATGGTCATACTTCAGGCAGTCGCGCTTGCGCCAGGTTTCGATCGTGTCCCACCAGGCGCCCAGGGCATTCGCATCGGGCTTGACCGTGCCTTCCTTGATCATCGCAATCATCTCGGACAGCACGTCCTTGACATCGCCCACGATCGGGATATCGACCTTGACGCGTTTCGAAATGCTGGATGGATCAATGTCGATATGGATGATCTTGCGTTCGTTCTGGGCAAAGTGCTTGGGGTTGCCGATCACCCGGTCATCAAAGCGCGCGCCCACGGCCAGCAGCACGTCGCAGTTCTGCATGGCGTTATTGGCCTCAATGGTGCCGTGCATGCCCAGCATGCCCAGAAACTTGCGGTCACTGGCCGGATAGGCGCCCAGCCCCATCAAGGTATTGGTGCAGGGATAGCCCAGCATGTCGACCAGCGTGCGCAGCTCGGCCGAGGCATTGCCCAGCAGCACACCGCCGCCCGTATAGATGTAAGGGCGCTTGGCGGCCAGCAAAAGTTGCAGCGCCTTGCGGATTTGGCCGCCATGGCCTTTGCGCACCGGGTTGTAGGAGCGCATTTCCACCGACTCGGGATAGCCGGCATAGGGCACTTTCTTGAAGGACACGTCCTTCGGGATATCCACCACCACCGGCCCTGGCCTGCCGCTACGGGCGATGTGAAAGGCCTTTTTCATGGTCACGGCCAGATCGCGCGCATCCTTGACCAAAAAATTGTGCTTCACGATGGGGCGCGTGATCCCCACGGTGTCACATTCCTGGAAGGCATCCAGTCCGATGGCGTGCGTGGGCACCTGGCCCGTCACGATCACCATCGGAATGCTGTCCATGTAGGCCGTGGCGATGCCCGTGACGGCATTGGTCACGCCCGGCCCCGAGGTCACCAGCGCCACCCCGACATCACCCGTGGCCCGCGCATAGCCATCGGCCGCATGCACCGCCGCCTGCTCATGCCGCACCAGGATGTGCTGAATCGTGTCCTGCTTGTAAAAAGCGTCGTAGATGTGGAGGACTGCGCCGCCAGGATAGCCCCAGACGTACTTGACGCCCTCGGCCTGAAGCGCCTTCACCAGGATTTCCGCGCCCCGAAGATCCTGACTGCCGGGAGTCTCGCTAAGTGTTTTGGCTGAAGTCATTGCCGCCGCCGCCGAAGCAATTTCGGCTTTTGATATTTCCATGATGAACCTTTGTGAATTTCTCTAACGAAAAACCTTGGGTGCCCCTTCGCAAACACTTGTGGCGTCGCGTCGGAACTTGAGGCCAAAGCCATGGGCGCAGTGCTTGTTGCGCCGGACCGTGACCCGTTTGCCTTTTATTTTGTGCAGTTCGGATTATCGCACCGCACCATTCAAAAATGGGGAATTCACAACAGAAAACCCCTCTCCCGGTGCCATAATTCGCCCCAAACTGGGCTCAAACCCCTCCCAAACCGCCCCAACGAGACGTTCCACCTACTTTCGCCTTTTCGGCCCAACCCTCTTGGCAACTGAACAAGAACTCTCTGATTTCCTGAAAAGCGTCGAAAAGCGCGCTTTCAAGCGTTCCGTGTACCACGTACGCAACGACGAGTCGGCGCTGGACATTGTGCAAGACAGCATGATGAAACTGGCCGAGCACTATGGCCACAAGCCAGCCGCCGAACTGCCCATGCTGTTTCAGCGCATCCTTTCCAACTGCACGCTGGACTGGTTTCGTCGCCAAAAAACGCGCAACGCCCTTTTTTCGAACATGAGCGACTTTGAATCCCCCTCGGAAGACGGGGAATTCGATCTACTGGAAACTTTAGACGCTTCCGACAACTCAAACCAGATCGAGAGCGCGCAAAGCACGACCGAGCGGGCCCAGATTTTGCGTGCAATCGAAATCGAGATTCAGGAGTTGCCGGCCCGTCAACGGGAAGCGTTCCTCATGCGTTACTGGGAGGAGCTTGACGTGGCAGAGACTGCGGCAGCCATGGGGTGTTCGCAGGGCAGCGTCAAAACGCATTGCTCCCGAGCAGTCCAAACCCTCGGCAAGGCGTTGAGGGCAAAGGGAATACAACTATGATCAATTCGCGCCACGACCAAACAGAGTTGATTCAGGACCGTTATGGCCTGAAGGTGGCTGCTCGCCTGTCCGAGGCTGCGGATGCCATGCCCCACGACATCTCGGAACGTCTTCGCATCGCACGCATGCAGGCCTTGGGCAAACGCAAAGTCGCCCAAACGCGCATGGCATCCCAGCTTGTCGCGTCGGGCAACACCGGAACGCTCTCCTTTGGGGATGACGATGCGAAGTGGTGGAATCGAATTGCGTCTGCCCTTCCCCTGATCGCCCTGATCATGGGCTTGATCGCCATCAATATCATCCAGGACGATAACCGCGCAAAAGAGCTTGCCGAAGTCGATTCAGCCCTCCTGACCGATGACCTGCCTCCGGCTGCCTATACGGATCCCGGGTTCCTGCAGTTTCTCAAGTCGGGGCGTGATCAGCCTCAATAGGCGCAGGCAACCATGAAAAGTCCGGCGCCCGCCCCAAAGCAGTACCCGCTGATGGCGGGTGTCGCTGTTTCAGGCGCGCTCTTTCTTGCCCTGACGGCGCTGAGCACCTCGGCCTCCTGCGCGCTGGCCCAGACCACGGCCATGACGGCGACACAACCGCCCCAAAGTACCGGGAAGGTGGCTGCTTCCAAAACACCGGCCGCTGGCACTGCAAGCAAAAAACTTGCATCCAGGCCATCCTGGCAGGATCTGACCCCGGCACAGCAGCAATCGCTCAAGCCGCTGGCCGCCAACTGGGCCAGTCTTGACGAGGCGCACAAGCGGAAATGGCTCGCCATTTCGAAAAATTATCCTTCGCTCCCTGCCGCCGAGCAGGCCAAACTGCACAGCCGCATGACCGAATGGGTATCCTTGAGCCAGCAGCAGCGTGCCCAGGCCCGCCTGAACTTCGCCGAAACCAAAAAACTGTCGCCCACCGAGAAGACCGCCAACTGGCAGGCCTACCAGGCGCTCAGCCCGGAAGAAAAACAAAAGCTGGCCGCAAAAGCCCCTCCGAAACGCGTGGGTGTTGCCCCCGCCATCAAGCCGGCCCCCCCCCAGAAACTGGCGGTCGTTCCCGTCACCCGCAAAACGCCAAAGTCTCCCCCCAAGATTGCCACGGCCACCCATTCCGTCGATCACAACACCTTGCTGCCGCACCCCTTGCCATTGGTCGAGCCCGCGCCAGTGCAAAAAAACTGACACGGGCAGGATCCTGACTGATGATCTCCGAGACGGCGCCCCGCCAGGCTTGCATGGCCGCATCACAGGCGCCCACTGATTTGACGGCACCCGGCCTGCTGCGCCGCATGGCCTGCTGGCTGTATGAAGGCCTGTTGCTGTTCGGCGTGGTTTTCATCGCCGGCTACCTGTTCAGCGCACTCACCCAGACGCGTCACGCGCTGGACAACCGCCACGCGCAGCAAGCCTTTTTGTTCATCGTGTTCGGCATTTATTTCTCCTGGTTCTGGGCCAAGGGGCAGACACTGGCCATGAAGACCTGGAACATCCGCCTGGTGGACCGCATGGGCCGCCCGGTCACGCAAGCCCGGGCCCTGCTGCGCTACGGCCTGAGCTGGCTCTGGTTCCTGCCCGTATTGGCCGCCGTGGCCCCCTTCAAGCTGTCAGGCGGCGAGTCGACCGTCCTGATCATCGGCTGGGTCGCCGTCTGGGCCCTGCTCAGCCGCTTTCATCCGCAGCGCCAGTTCTGGCACGACGCCTTGGCCGGGACACGACTCGTCACGTCCCGGCCCTTGAGCCGCTAGTGTCACAAACCTCTGTGACAATCAGGGTATGGCAGCAACCCATGACAATTCCAGCGTCAATCCTCAAAAAAACCGCACCGGCTTGAGCCGCATGTGGCACGCGATGGGCTACTCGATCGAGGGCCTGCGTGCCGGCTGGGGAGAAACCGCGTTCCGGCAGGAGGCACTGGCCGCATTGCTGCTGCTTCCCCTGTCCCTGTGGGTCGGGCGCAACTGGGTCGAAACCGCCCTGCTGGCCGGTTCGCTCCTCATTGTGATGATTGTGGAACTCCTCAACACGGGAATAGAGACCGCGATCGACCGCATTGGTCCCGAATGGCATGACCTGTCCAAACGCGCCAAGGACATGGGAAGCGCCGCCGTTTTGCTGAGCTTGCTGTTGTGCGCGGGCATCTGGGTCGCAGCCCTTTGTCAAAAGCTGGCCGCATGAACTCGGCCTTTTCCGTTTGCGTCTACTGCGGCTCCCGTCCTGGCACCCATCCAGCTTTCGCCGACGCCGCCCGCGCCGTCGGCACATGGATCGGCCAGCATGGGGGACAGCTGGTCTACGGCGGCGGCAAAGGGGGCCTGATGGGTGTCGTGGCCAGCGCCGCCATGCACGCCGGCGGCCGGGTGGTGGGCATCATCCCGAAGGCACTGGTGGAGAAGGAATGGGCCAACCGCGACTGCAGCGAACTGCATATCGTGGACACCATGCACGATCGCAAACGCATGATGGCCGAACGCGCCGACGCCTTCCTGGCGCTGCCTGGCGGCATTGGCACGTTTGAGGAGCTGTTCGAAGTGTGGACCTGGCGCCAGCTGGGCTACCACGACAAGCCGATCGGCCTGCTCAACACCGCCCACTACTACGATCACCTGCTCGAATTCCTGAATTCAACGCTGGAACAGCAGTTCCTGGGAAGCTGGCAGATGGATCTGGTCCGCTTCGGCACGGACCCGCAGGCGCTGCTGCAGGAGCTGGTGCAGGCCGCCGGCATGTCGCCCCCGCCCCAGCTCGGCGAAATTTAACGGACGACTGAAAACCGCCTCAGACGGCGGTTTCGTCGAGCTCACCCGTGCGAATGCGCACCACGCGCTCCACGCTGGTGACGAAAATCTTGCCGTCGCCGATCTTGCCGGTGCGGGCCGCCCGCACGATCGCATCGACACAGCGCTCGACATCGCCGGTTTTCACGACGACTTCCACCTTCACCTTGGGCAGGAAGTCCACCACATACTCCGCCCCCCGGTACAGCTCGGTATGCCCCTTCTGGCGGCCGAACCCCTTGACCTCGGTCACCGTCAAGCCCGTGACACCGCACTCGGCCAGCGCTTCACGCACCTCTTCCAGTTTGAACGGCTTGATGATGGCGGTAATTTGTTTCATTTGAGAAATTCCTGTCAATTAAATCAATCGTGGCGTGAGACATCGGAGTTTTCGCCAGTTTTCTCAAGCCCTGAACTTGCTGGTTATAGGATAACGCCAATCCTTGCCAAAGCTGCGGTGGGTCACCCGTATCCCCACTGGCGCCTGGCGGCGCTTGTATTCGTTGATCTTGATGAGACGGGTCACCTTCTCCACATCGGCGCGGGCAAAACCCGCCGCGATGATGTCCTCGATGCCCTGGTCGTTTTCCATGTAACGCTCCAGAATCGCGTCCAGCACGTCATACGGCGGCAGGCTGTCCTGGTCGGTCTGGTCGGGGCGCAGTTCGGCGCTGGGCGGGCGGGTGATGATGCGCTCGGGAATGGGATTGCGCCCGGTGCCATAAGGGTCGTTCGCATTGCGCCAGCGCGCCAATCTGAACACGGTTGTCTTGGCCAGGTCCTTGATCACCGCGAAACCGCCGGCCATGTCGCCATACAGCGTGCAGTAGCCCGTGGCCATTTCCGACTTGTTGCCGGTGGTCAGCACAATGCTGCCGAACTTGTTGGACAGCGCCATCAGCAGCGTGCCGCGGATGCGGGCCTGGATGTTCTCCTCGGTCGCATCCTCGGCCCGTCCCTTGAACTCACCCGCCAGCGAAGCCTTGAACGCCTCGAACTCCGGCACGATGGAAATTTCGTCATAGCGCACGCCCAGACGGGTGGCCATCTCGCGCGCATCGATCCAGCTGATGTCCGCCGTGTAGGGCGAGGGCATCATGACCGTGCGCACCCTGTCCTTGCCCAGCGCATCGACCGCCACCGCCAGCACCAGGGCCGAGTCGACCCCTCCCGAGAGCCCGATGATCACGCCGGGAAAACCGTTTTTACCGATGTAGTCGCGCACGCCCAGCACCAGCGCATCCCACAGGTCGGCCTCGGGTACGCGCAAAGGCGCCATTTTTGCTACAAAATCAATAGCGCCTTGCGTCCGGTTGGCAAGGACTTCAAACAGATTTTCCTCAAAACTCGGGGCACGGCCAGCGACCGTCCCATCGGCATCGAGGGCAAAGGAGTGCCCCTCGAACACCACTTCATCCTGCCCGCCCACCAGATGCGCATAGACCAGCGGCAGGCCGCAGGCCCGCACCCGCGCGCGCATCATCTGCTCGCGCTCATCGCCCTTGCCCACATGAAAAGGCGAGGCATTGATCACCGCCAGCATCTCGGCCCCGGCCTCCTTGGCCAGCCGCGCCGGCTCCTCGAACCAGGCGTCCTCGCAAATCAGCAGGCCCACCTTGACCATGGCACCGGCGTCTCCCGCCTCGAACACGCACACGCCCTGCCCCGGCGTGAAGTAGCGGCGCTCATCAAACACCTGGTAATTGGGCAGCTCGCGCTTGGCATAGGTGGCCACCACCGCGCCTTCACGCAACACACTGGCGGCGTTGTGGCGGTTTTGCACGGACACCGAGCGGGTGCGCCGGTCGCCACCCGTGGGATGCCCGACCACCACCGTCATGTCCTTTAACCCGGCAAGTTCGCGGGCCACTGTTTTCACGGCATCATCACAGGCAGCGATGAAAGCGGGACGAAGAAACAGGTCTTCGGCCGCATAGCCGCAAATGGAGAGTTCCGGCGTCAGCAGCAGCCGCGCCCCGGCGGCATGCGCGGCGCGGGCCGCGTCGATGATTTTTTGCGAATTGCCGGCCAGGTCACCAACGACAAAATTGAGCTGGGCAACACAGAGTTTGAGAGTCATGAAAACACGAAATTCCGTTTGGGTTGGACCGGCTCGTCGCCTGGGCTTGGCTTGCCTCGTTCAGCGACGGAGGCCGGGGTCACTGGGTGCGGCATGAATGAGGAAGATTATGTCATCCGGGTACTGAGCTCGCCGCTAGAGGTCCAGGCCGCCCCATGGAATGCCCTGCTCGCACGGCAAACCCATGCCAGCCCCTTCATGCGGCACGAATACCTGGCCGCCCTGCACGAGAGCGGCAGCGCCACGCCGCAGACCGGCTGGACCCCGCGCTTCGTCACCCTGCACAGCGGCAACGATCTGGTCGCCGGCTGCGCCCTGTACCTCAAGGACCATTCCTACGGCGAATATGTGTTCGACTGGGCCTGGGCCAACGCCTATGCCCAGCACGGCCTGGCCTACTACCCCAAGGCCGTGGTGGCGGTGCCCTTCACGCCGGTGCCGGGGGCTCGCCTGCTGGCGCGCGACGCCGCGGCACGCCAGGCCCTGGTCAGCGCCTTGCTCGACTGGTGCCGTGACGAGCAGCTCTCGTCCCTGCATCTGCTGTTCGCCAGCGACGAGGACATCGCCGCCTGCACCCGCGCCGGCATGATGCTGCGGCACACCGTGCAATTTCACTGGAAGAATGTGGCCCCCACGCTGGCCGCTTCGCGTGCTGCGCTGCCCCCCGAGGGGGCTCATTTTCCTCGGGGCGGCCCGGCGGAAAATCAGGCCCCTGCGCTGGCCGATTCACCTGCTGCACCGCCAGCGGAGACGACGCGATTCCGCGACTTTGACGACTTCCTGGCGTCCCTGGCCCAGGAAAAGCGGAAAAAAATCAAGCAGGAACGGCGCAAGGTGGCCCAGGCCGGCGTGACATTTCGCTGGTCTTTGGGAGCCGACATCTCAAAACAGGACTGGGACTTTTTCTACCGCTGCTACGAACGCACCTACCTGGAACACGGCAATGCGCCCTACCTCAGCCGCGGCTTCTTTCAGCGCATGGCCGACACCATGGCCGACCACTGGCTGCTGTTCGTGGCGCAACGCCAGGGACAGCCAATCGCTACAAGTTTGATAGCGGTTGACGCCGATAAAGAAAGGGCTGGGGGCCAGAATGACTTGAAAAATCAGCCGAAAACCGCTTACGGCCGCTACTGGGGCGCGCTGGAACGCGTGGACTGCCTGCACTTCGAGGCCTGCTACTACCAGCCCTTGCAGTGGTGCATCGAGCATGGCTACCAGCACTTCGAAGGGGGCGCGCAGGGCGAGCACAAGATGGCGCGCGCGCTGCTGCCAGTCAAGACCAGCAGCGCCCACTGGCTGGCGCATCCCGCCTTTGCCGATGCGGTGGAGCGCTTCCTGGAACGTGAAGGCCAGGGTATTGCCGACTACCTGGGCGAGCTCTCCAGCCGCAGTCCGTTCAGGCAGGAACCGTGAGGCCGGCACCGGCCATGGCCAGACACTGGCCCTTCACGTCCCCAGGGCTTGCCTGACCATCCCCATCTCGGCATTGCTCATCAGGGCTTCCATGTTCATGACAATGAGCATGCGTTCGCCCACATTGGCCAGGCCCGTGATGAAGCGGGCGTCCACCGTCGTCTCGAACTGCGGCGCGGGCTTGATGGCCTGCTCGCTCAGTGTCACCACATCGGAGACGGAATCGACCACGGCGCCAATGACGGTTCCGCACACATTCAGGATGATGACCACCGTGAAGTCGTTGTATTCGACCTTCTCGAGCTTGAGCTTCATGCGCAGATCGACAATGGGCACGATCACGCCGCGCAGGTTGACCACGCCCTTGACGAAGCCCGGCGCGTTCACCATGCGGGTGGGCTCCTCGTAGGAGCGGATTTCCTGCACCCGCAAGATATCGATGGCATATTCCTCGGCGCCCAGCCGCAAGGTCAGGTATTGCCCGCCCGCTGCCGAGGATTGAGCCGCCCGCGTGCCCGCCTGAGGAGACAGTGAAGGGGTATCGTGCATCGTTTCCATGGTGTCCGTTCCTTAAGGAGGCGCTGGCAGAACTGCCAGCTCATGATACACGCTGGCCTCCTTGGCGTGAATGGACGCCACGCGGCCGTATCCAGCCTCGGCCGTTTCGTCCCTCCAACCCATGCGGACCAGAAAAACCACCTGTGCCAGGGCCACCGCAGGTGCCTCCCGGGGGACAGCAGTGCCCGACCTCGGGCCATGCTCCTCAGGGCCTCGCGCGCCTGAAGCAGGCAAGGGGCGGACGGAAAATCAGCCCAGCGCCTTCTTGTAATTGGCCATGCCGTCCAGGATTTCCTTCTTGGCGGAGTCCACGCCTTCCCAACCGGTGACCTTGACCCATTTTCCCACCTCAAGGTCCTTGTAGTGCTCGAAGAAGTGGGCAATGGACCTCAGTCGCAGCGGATTGATGTCCTCCGGTTTTTGCCAGTGGGTGTAGATCGGCAGGATCTTGTCGGTCGGCACGGCCAGCACCTTGCCGTCCTCGCCGGCCTCGTCCTCCATCTTCAAGATGCCGATGGGCCGGCAGGTCACCACCACGCCGGGGATCAGCGGAAAAGGCGTGATCACCAGCACATCCACCGGATCGCCATCGCCGCTGATGGTCTTGGGCACATAGCCGTAGTTGGTGGGATAGTGCATGGCCGTGCCCATGAAACGGTCCACGAAAATGGCGCCGGATTCCTTGTCCACCTCGTACTTGATCGGATCGGCATTCATCGGAATTTCGATGATCACATTAAAAGCTTCGGGGGCATTTTTGCCAGGCGTGACGTTGTCGAGAGACATGGTGAGTTCTTGGGTTTGAGTTAAATCAGTAACAGCTCGGTATTAACCCTTATTTTACTTGCTCGCCACTGACGAGCGGGTGGAAAACGGCTTTTTTCACGTTACAGTCCGCCCGTTGGCCAATCATCCCGCGAGATCGCCCAGGTTCAAGCGCGACGAGGAAGCAACGCATCGGTGGCTCCGCCCCTGCGTTGCCACCCTCACGCGACACAACACAGGAGATTGACATGACAGGCAACTCAGCGCTGATTCTGGCGCTCGTCTGCGGACTCATTGCCGTGGCTTACGGCTTCTGGGCACGCAGTTGGATTCTTTCCCAGGACGCGGGCAATGCACGCATGCAGGAGATCGCCGCCGCCATCCAGACCGGCGCGGCGGCCTACTTGGCACGGCAGTACAAGACCATTGCCGTCGTCGGCGTGGTCCTGGCCATTCTGATCGGCTTTTTTCTGGATGGCCTGTCGGCCATCGGCTTCATCATCGGCGCGGTGCTGTCGGGTGCCTGCGGCTTCATTGGCATGAACGTCTCCGTTCGCGCCAATGTGCGCACGGCCCAGGCCGCCACCCGGGGCATTGGTCCGGCGCTCGATGTCGCCTTTCGCGGCGGCGCCATCACCGGCATGCTGGTGGTCGGCCTGGGCCTCCTGGGCGTGACGGGCTTCTACTGGTTCCTGGTCGGCAATGGCGGTTTGACGCCCGACCGGAACCTGGCCAAGCTGCTCAACCCGCTGATCGGCTTTGCCTTCGGCTCCTCGTTGATCTCCATCTTCGCCCGTCTGGGCGGCGGGATCTTCACCAAGGGTGCCGACGTCGGCGCCGACCTGGTGGGCAAGGTCGAGGCCGGCATCCCCGAGGACGACCCGCGCAACCCGGCCGTGATTGCCGACAACGTGGGAGACAACGTGGGCGACTGCGCCGGCATGGCCGCCGACCTGTTCGAGACCTATGCCGTGACGCTGATCGCCACCATGGTGCTCGGCGCCCTGCTGCTCACGGGCGTGGGCACCAGCGCCGTGGTGTACCCGCTGGCGCTGGGCGCCGTGTCCATCATCGCGTCCATCATCGGCTGTTTCTTCGTCAAGGCCTCGCCCGGCATGAAAAACGTCATGCCGGCCCTGTACAAGGGACTGGCCGTGGCCGGCGGCCTGTCGCTCATCGCCTTCTTCTTCGTCACGACGTGGCTGATGCCGGACAACGCCATCGCCGCTTCCGGCAGCCAGATGAAGCTGTTCGGCGCCTGCGCCGTCGGCCTGGTACTGACCGCCGCCCTGGTGTGGATCACCGAGTACTACACCGGCACCCAGTACGCCCCGGTGCAGCACATCGCACAGGCCTCCACCACCGGCCACGGCACCAACATCATCGCCGGCCTGGGCGTCTCCATGCGCTCCACCGCCTGGCCCGTGATTTTCGTGTGCATTGCCATCCTGGTGGCCTTCAAGCTCGCCGGCCTGTACGGCATCGCGATTGCCGCCACCTCGATGCTGAGCATGGCCGGCATCATCGTGGCGCTGGACGCCTACGGCCCGATCACCGACAACGCCGGCGGCATCGCCGAAATGGCCGAACTGCCCAAGAGCGTGCGCGACGTGACCGACCCGCTGGACGCCGTGGGCAACACCACCAAGGCCGTGACCAAGGGTTATGCCATCGGCTCGGCCGGTCTGGCCGCGCTGGTGCTGTTTGCCGACTACACCCACAAGCTCGAAGCCTACGGCAAGGTCATCAGTTTCGACCTGAGCAATCCGATGGTCATCATCGGCCTGTTCATCGGCGGCCTGATTCCCTACCTGTTCGGCGCCATGGCCATGGAGGCCGTGGGCCGCGCCGCGGGCGCGGTGGTGGTGGAAGTACGCCGCCAGTTCCGCGAGATCAAGGGCATCATGGACGGCACGGCCAAACCCGAGTACGACACCGCCGTGGACATGCTGACCACGGCCGCCATCAAGGAAATGATGATTCCGTCGCTGCTGCCTGTCGTGGTGCCGATCCTGGTCGGCCTGCTGCTGGGCCCGGCCGCGCTGGGCGGCCTGCTCATGGGCACCATCGTGACCGGCCTGTTCGTCGCCATCTCCATGTGCACCGGGGGCGGCGCCTGGGACAACGCCAAGAAATACATCGAGGACGGCCACCATGGCGGCAAGGGTTCCGAGACGCACAAGGCCGCCGTCACGGGTGACACCGTGGGCGACCCCTACAAGGACACCGCCGGCCCGGCCGTCAACCCGCTGATCAAGATCATCAACATCGTGGCGCTCTTGATCGTGCCGCTGATGATGAAGATCCACGGCGGCTGATTCCCGGCCACTTGTCCCCACGCCCGCCTCGGCGGGCTTTTTTATTGCTATCTTATTTGTAGCTTGCCACGCCCAGCGGAAAACGGCTGCGGCCTGTTTTCGTCAGGCATCCGGCCTGACAACGGCGCGCACCAGCTGGCTCGCCGTGGCCGCGATGGCCTGCAGCTCATGCCAGCGCTCCTGCTCGATCGCCTGCAGCACCAGCTCGTTGACGCCCCCCACCACGGCCATGGCCATGTCGGCGCTCAGGGCCGCGTGGCCCTGGCCGGCATGGATGACTTCGAGCATGAAATCGGCCATTTCGCGGTTCACGCGCCGCCGCGCGGCCAACCCCGGCGCGCCCAGGCCCAGAATTTCAACGAACAGCGTGCGCAGCAGAACCGGATTGCGGGCCAGGCCCGCCAGGTAAGCGGCCATGGCCTGCTCGACCTGGGTCTGCCAGTCCCGCGCCGGGTCGATGGCCGAGCGCAGCACCTTGAGCGCGTTGTGGCTGGCCGCCCCGTACAGCGCGATCAGGCAATCGTCCTGGGTGGCAAAGTGCTCATAAAACGTCCGGCGCGACACGCCGGCCTCGCGCACGATGTCGGCAATCGTGGTGGCGGCATAACCCTTGAGCGCGACGGACTGCGCCATGCCTTCGAGCAGGCGCTGGCGATGCCCGCTGATTTGCGGTTCCAGTGAAACGCCATCCATAAGTGCTAGTGATTTGAAGTGAAAACCGGGAACAGGCAGGCTGCGGATATCTGTCGGTACTTGACAGTACCACAGAAGTCATGCAGCATCCAGCATCACTCGGCACGAACGCGTGCCAAGTGGATTCATGGAGCCATTCAGCAATGACCGAACTCGTCGTGCGCCGCCTCTTGATCGACCTGGAAACCCCCGTGGCACGTCACTGGTGCGGGGGCGATGCCTTTCGCACGGCATTCTTCAACGCCCTGTCCATGAGCTTTCCCGTGGGCGAGCAGTTTTTCATCGACTCCGTGCGCCGGGGCCTGGCCGCCCTGCCCGCGCCGGCCCAGGAAACATTCAGAACGCAAGTCCAGCGCTTCATCGGCCAGGAAGCGACCCACCGCCGCATTCATGCGCTCTTCAACGCCCAGATTGAAAAACACGGTCTGGTCAACGATTGGGAACCGCGTGCGGGCGAACGCCTCAAGCAACTTGCCGGGCTCGATCCGCGCCACGCGTTGGGCATCACGGCGGCCAACGAACACTTCACCGCGATTTTTGCGGAATGGCTGCTGCGCAACCCCGACCTGCTCGGCGGCACGCAAGCGCGCCTGGCCACGCTGTGGCTGTGGCACTGCGCCGAAGAGGCCGAGCACAAGAACACGGCATTCGACCTGTACCAGGCCCTGGGCGGCAGCCATGAATGGCGCATCCGATGGTTCCGCCGGGTCACCCTCATCTTCCTGGGCGACACGCTGCGCCAGACCGTCAACAACCTGCGCCGCGACGGCACCCTGTGGCAATGGAGCAGCTGGAAAAGTGCCGCCAGCTTCCTCTTGGGCCCGCGCGGACTGGTGCGCCTGACCTACAAGCCATGGCGCGACTATGTGCGGGAGGACTTTCACCCGAACCAGCAGGCCAGCGACTTGTCGCAACGCTGGCTCCAGGCCAACGCCGCAGCCTACACGCGGGTCGCTCAGGAATCCACCGCCCCCTGAGGGGCCGGGCGGCGTCTGCCCTGCTGGCACAGCGCCGCGCCTGCGGGAAAGTGCAAAATGTTGATCAATATCAATTTGCACCAGCGCCCCGCTGGAGATACTTTGCTGGTGATCGCGACTGGGCAGCCAACATGCCGGCCGGCATCACCGGCGTTTCATCACTTGACCCTTTGCACAGGCACCCATTGCACTTCCATCGCACCCTCCAGTTCGGATACCTGCTGTCACTGGTACTGCTGACCAGCGCGTGCTCCTCCATGCTGCCGCAATCGCGCAGCGAGTCTCCCACCTTTCAGAGTTTCGATGACGCGCGCCAGGCCATCGAGGGACTGGTTCCGATGAAGAGCGATCTTCCCGAGCTTGAAAAGCTGGGGATAGACCCGGTCAAGCAACCCAATACCGTCATCCTGACCTACTCGGACATCGTGCGCCGGTTTGTCACCGGCAGCCTGCTCAGCAAGGCAGACCTCGACCCCGGCATCATGGCCTGCCTCAATGCGCGCGATGGCTGTCACGGCTGGGACATGAACGTTGCGCGCATCAACAAGGTGCGCACCGGCAACTTCTGGGCGGATTTCCTCAACTTCAAGCGCCACACGGTCAGCACGGGCTGGCGTTTCAACGCGTTGATCCTGCTGGTCAATGACGTGGTGGTCTATCGGGCGTGGGGCGGGCAGCCCGTGATCAATGAAGTCGACGTCATCACCAATCCGCTGGGGCCGCTGCAGGAGATCGGCCCCGCCGTGGTCACCAATCGCTGACACGTAGCGCGGGCCGTCCGGCACTTTGGGAGTCGGCGCGCGCGGGCCGTCCGGGCGTTTTCACGGAGAATCGGGGTCATGCAACTCAACTTCATCGCCAACGCATCCATTCCCTCCTCCAGCGGGCGCACGATCCCGATGATCGATCCGTCGGACGGGCAGCCCTTTGACAGCATCCAGCGCAGCAACGCCGCGGACATCGATATCGCCGTGAAAGCCGCGCGCCATGGCCTGGACGCGGTATGGAGCAAACTCAACGCCGCCGAGCGCGGCCGGCTGCTGATGCGCCTGTCCACGGCCGTGAGCGAGCACGCCGAGGAACTGGCGCGCATCGAGCAGCGCGATTGCGGCAAGCCGACGCAGCAGGCCCGGGCCGATGTCGTGGCCCTGGCGCGTTATTTCGAGTTTTACGCCGGGGCCTGCGACAAGCTGCATGGCCAGACCATTCCCTGTCAGGACGGCACCAGCGTTTTCACCTGGCGCGAGCCCCATGGCGTCACGGGCCACATCATTCCGTGGAACTACCCGATGCAGATTTTCGGCCGCAGCGTGGGCGGTGCCCTGGCGGCCGGCAATGCCTGCGTGGTCAAGCCCGCCGAAGACGCCTGCCTTTCGCTGCTGCGGGTGGCCCAGCTCGCCGCCGAAGTGGGCTTTCCGGCCGGCGTCATCAACATCGTCACCGGCTACGGCCATGAGGTGGGCGACGCCCTGGCGCGCCACGCCGGCATCGACCACATCAGCTTCACCGGCAGCCCCACGGTGGGCACGCTCATCCAGCAGGTCGCAGCGCAGCGCCACTGCCCGGTCACGCTCGAACTCGGCGGCAAGAGCCCGCAGATCGTGTTCGCCGATGCCGATCTGGACGCGGCCATTCCCGCCATCATCAGCGCCATCGTGCAAAACGCCGGGCAAACCTGCTCGGCGGGCTCGCGCCTGCTGGTGGAGCAGTCCATCTACGAGCCGCTGCTCGAGCGCCTGGGCCAGGCGTTCGAGAACCTGCGCGTCGGCCCCGCCACCATGGACCTGGACGTGGGGCCGCTGATTCGCCAAAGCCAGCAGCAGCGCGTGTGGGATTTCTTGAGCGATGCCCAGACCGACAACATCCCCATGGTGGCGCAAGGCCGGATCGTGGACGAAGCGCCCGAGGCGGGCTACTACCAGGCGCCAACGCTCCTGCGCGACGTGCCCGTGATGCACCGCCTGGCGCAGGAGGAAGTATTTGGCCCGGTGCTGGCCGCCATGTCATTTCGCCATGAGGACCATGCGGTGGAGCTGGCCAACGCCACCCGGTTCGGCCTGGTCGCGGGCATCTGGACGCGCGACGGCGCGCGCCAGTTCCGCATGGCCAGGCGCGTCAAAAGCGGCCAGGTCTTCATCAACAATTACGGGGCCGGCGGCGGCGTGGAGCTGCCTTTTGGCGGCGTCAAGTCATCCGGCTACGGGCGCGAGAAGGGGTTTGAAGCCCTGTACGGCTTCACCACCCTCAAGACGGTGGCCGTGCGGCACGGTTAGGCGGGCTCTGCCTCGCCGGTGTTTCCTTCGCGGGCATAATTCAGGAAAAACCGCGCCGCAGCCCTTGAGGAACAGGCGCATTAAGCTATCAAATTCATAGCAAAAGGACAACCATCGTGCGCATCAAAGACAAGTCCGTCATCGTGACCGGCGCCGGCGGCGGCATCGGCGAAGGCATTGCCAGACGGCTGGCGGCCGAGGGCGCCAAGGTCATCGTCAATGACATCCATGCCGCGCTAGGCGAGAAAGTCGCGGCCGACATCGTCCAGGCCGGCGGCACGGCATCCTTCTTCGCCGCGGACGTGACGAAGTCCGACCAGGTCAAGGCCCTGGTGGCCGCTGCCGTGCAGCGCCACGGGCGGCTGGACGTGATGGTCAACAACGCGGGCTGGACGCACCGCAACCGCCCGGCGCTGGAGGTCGGCGAAGACGAGTTCGACAAATGCTACGCCGTCAACGTGAAAAGCATCTACCTCGCCACCATCCACGCCGTGCCCGTTTTTCGCGCCCAGGGCGGCGGAAGCTTCATCAACATCGCCTCCACGGCGGGCGTGCGCCCGCGCCCGGGCCTGACCTGGTACAACGGCTCCAAGGGCGCGGTGATCACCACCTCGAAGTCGCTCGCCGCCGAACTCGGCCCCGACAACATCCGCGTGAACTGCATCAACCCGGTGTTCAACCCCGACACGGGTCTGTCGGCGGAGTTCGCCGGCGGCCCGGTCGATGCGGCGCGGCGCGCGAAGTTCCTGGCCTCCATCCCGCTGGGGCGCTTCTCGACCGCGCTCGATGTGGCCAACGCCGCGCTCTATCTGGCCAGCGATGAAGCCGCCTTCATCAGCGGCGTGTGCATTGAAGTCGATGGCGCGCGCTGCGTCTGATCCGGCTGGCGATGCGATGACCCGCCGCGCATGCCAACGCCAAGCCATCGGTCATGAAGATCCTCGTTGTTGACGATCACGCCCTGGTGCGCGAAGGCTTGCGCCAGGTTCTCAAGGGGCTGGATGCGCAAGCCCAGGTGCTGGAAGCCTCGCATTGCGCGCGCGCGTTCGAGCTGGCCTCCTCCCATGCCGACCTGGATCTGGTGCTGCTGGACTATCACCTGCCGGACATGAACGGACTGGCGGCCCTCGATGTGTTTGGCCAGCACCACCCCGAACTGCCGATCATCATGCTCTCGGGTTCGGCCAATCCGCAGATCATGCGGCAGGTGCTGGCCAAGGGCGCGGCCGGATTCATCACCAAATCCAGCCTGAGCGAAGAACTGCTGTCGGCCCTGCGCCGGGTGCTGGCGGGCGATGTCTACATGCCACCCGAATTGCTGGCGGAGCCTTCCGTGACGCACGCCGAGGCGTCCAGCACGGCGACCCCGGCCCCGCAGCTCACGCCGCGGCAGGAAGAGGTTCTGTACCAGTTGCTCGATGGCCGCTCCAACAAGGAGATTGGCTACGCGATGGAACTCTCCGAAGAAACCGTCAAGAACCATGTGACGGCGATCCTGCGCTGCTTTGGCGTGCAAACACGCACCCAGGCCGTCCTCGCCGCGACCTACCATGGTTACAGGTCAGGTCCTTCGCCCGACTGAACCGGCGCCCCCGCATCCGCGTCCCTGCCCGGTTCGTCCTGGGCCAGGCGCCGGATCAGGCTGCGCAGCTTGGCCGGGCGCACGGGCTTGTGCAGCAAAGTAAAGCCGCCTTCCCTGGCCAGTTTCATCAGCCCCGGATCGGTGTCGCCGCTCATCAGGCAGGCCGCAACGGGACGCCCCGCGGCCGCGCGCAGCCGGCGCACGGTGTCGATGCCGTTTTCCCCCGCGCGCAGGCGAAAGTCACTGATGATCACGTCGGGAACCAGGCCGCGCGCCAACAGCTGCAGGGCAGTGCGTGCGCCCTCGGCCACGCTCACGGTGCAACCCCAGGAGGCAAGCAGGCTCACCAGCCCCTCCCGGGCCAGCGCATCGTCCTCGATCACCAGCACCGAAAAACCATCCAGGTCATCGAAAGGTCTGTGCTCCGCCGGCTCCGGCGGCTTCTCGGCCATGCCGGGCGGAGCCAGCGGCACTTCGATGCTGAAGCGGGTGCCGCGGCCGGGACTGGAGCGCAGGCGCAGGGGGTAGCCCAGCAGCCGCGCCGTGCGCTCAACGATGTTGAGCCCCAAACCCAGTCCCTTGGTGCGGTCACGCTCCATGTTGCCGACCTGATAGAACTCCCTGAAGATGTCCTGGTGATGCTCTGGCGCAATGCCGATGCCGCTGTCCCACACCTCGATGCGGACATGGCGGCCGCCCGCCGTGCCGCGGCAAGCCAGCAGAACGCTGCCATGGCGGGTGTAGTGCAGCGCGTTGACCGTCAAGTTGAGCAAGATGCGATGCAACAGAGTCGCGTCGCTCATCACCCAGGCCTGCGTCGGCCGCACGCGCAGGCGCAACCCCTTTTGCGCGGCGACGTGCATCAAGCCGCTGCGCAGCTGCTCAAAAATCCCGCTCACCGGAAAAGGCCGCAGGTTGACCGCCACGGCCCTGGCATCGAGCCGGGAGATGTCCAGCAAGGCATCCAGCAAGTCCTGCATGGCGCGCACCGACGCATCGAGATGCCCCACCAGCTGGCGGGTCTCGGCATCGTGCGGCAGTTGCGACAGCCGCGCCACGAACATGCCCAGCGCGTGGGTCGGCTGGCGCAGATCGTGGCTCGCAGCCGCCAGAAAGCGTGTCTTGGCCAGCGTGGCCATCTCAGCCTCTTCCTTTTTTTCGCGCAGCTCGAGCGTCGCCATGGCAATGCGCTGCTCGAGCTCGTCGCGTCCCGTTTCCAGCCGTTCGGCCATGCGGTTCAAGCCCGTCTGCAAATCACGCAGCGGGTCATCGGACCTGACCTCGCCGCGCGCCGAAAACTCGCCGCGCCCGATGCGCTCGATCATGTCGGACACCCGAAGAATGGGGCGAATCACCCCCCGGCCCATCCACACCGCGAGAAACCCGCCGAACAACAGCCCGCCCAGGGTCACGGCCAGCCCTGCCATCAGCATGTCATGCTCGCGGCGAACCAGGGCATCGCGTGAAAACTCGATCACGACATGGCCCAGCACCTGCGGCACAGCCGACCTGCCGCTCGGGTTGCCGTCGAACAGGTCCTCCAGCCCGATCTGGCTGGCCATGACGGGCTGGGACAACAGATCGACATGGGCCGCCACATCGATCTGTCCGGCTTCATGCTGCGTCAGCGGCGGCAGCGTCGTGTAGCCCGGTTGGCCTGCCTGGGCCAGGACATTGCCGTCGGCATCGAGGATGGTGGCCGAGCGCACCTCGGCTTCCCGCCGCATGACACCGCTGACAATGGTCTGCAGGTGGCCGACGTTGCCCGAGAACAGGCCATATTCGCTGGCCAGCGCCAGCTGGCGGGCCAGTGACCTGGCGCGCTGGGCATGGGCCTCGTCGATGTCGTCCATCCGGCTCCAGAGAAACACCGCCGCCAGCACGACGGCCAGCAAGGTCACTGGCAGCAGCGCCGTCAACAGCATGCGCGTGCGAATATCGGGCGATTTCATGGGGTTTTCTCCATTTCCCGCAAACGCTCGCTCAGCTTGCCGGGCTCCAGGGCCAGGCCGAGCGAACGGGCCACATGCTCGTTGACACTGACGCTGAAATCCAGGGGATAGGGGGGGATGGCGGGCAGCGCCTTGCCCGCGAGCACATCGCGGGCCATGAGCGCCGCCTGACGGCCGATTTGGGCCGGTGTCGTGTACACCGCCAGCAGGGCGCCGGCACGCGCATAGGCTGGCGAAAAGGCGATCAGGGGAACGCGCGCCCGGTAGGAGGCGAGCAGGATATTCTGGATGCTGCTGCTGTTGTACACCTGCGCATCCGCCACCGCCAGCAGCACATCGGCGTTCTCCAGCACATTTTTCAGGCTGGGGAAAAGCAGTTCCCCGGGCTCGACCCGGGCGCTGGCCAGCTCCAGATGACGGGCCTGCGCGGCCGCCTGCAGCGCGCTGGCCTGGGCCTGCGACTCAGGCCCCCACAGCACGCCGACGCGGCGCGCCTGCGGCAGGGCCAGACGGATCAGGTCCAGCTGCCGGGCAAAGGGTTGGTCAAGGTAGAGGGCGGACAACAGCGGCGACGGCTTGCGGGAGAGATCACGCACCATGCGCTCGAAACTGTTGCGCGGCAGCAGCGTGCACAGCACCGGTACCCGGCTCTCCTGCGCGGCCAGCTGGCGCGCCGCCTGCACGCCAAGTGCCACGAACAGCCTGGGTGCCAGCTGGCCCGCGGCAGCCAACTCCGCCGCCGTGACATGCAGCACATCCGCGCGCGCCAGGCCGCCGCGTTCCAGCTCCGCCGCCAGCGCATCGGCAGCCTCCTGGTAGGCCGCGCTGCGTTCGCTGCTCACAACCACCACCAGCGCTGGCGCCGCCCGCAGCGGGCACGCCGCGAACAAGGCCAGCCCGAGAGCCAGCAAAAGGTGCGGCAGGCGCAACGGCATGGGCGCGGATCAGTTCTCCAGCTTCAGGGTCACGAAGGCCCGTCGCTGAAACTGGAAATTCGGGGAATAGTCCTGGTACGGCAAGCCCAGGTTCTGCACCACGAGCGCTATCTCGCCGCGCTGGGAGCCAAAGCGCAGCGGCGCGCCCAGGCGCAGGTCGGTGCGGGTCGTCCCCACCCGGTCAAGAAAACTCGCCCCCTGCAGGGTCACGGTGCCGCTGTCCTGGTGCATCAGGCTGAAGTCCAGGCCACCGGGCAACTTCTGGAAATAGGTGATCGAGCTGGCCAGCTTCGGGGCCGCCAGGGCGGTGCCGGGATCGGTGGACCGGATGTCCATGCAGGCCTGGCTGAACAGAATCTGCGCATCGCGCCAGGGCCGCCACTTCAACTGGTATTCAACACCCTGAATGGAAAAATTCTCGTCATTCACATAGTCAAACGTGCCCGCTTGCGAAACCGACTCCTTGCGCCGCACGAAATTGCCAATCTGCTCGTGAAAGGCGCGCACATCCAGATGGAGTCCAAGCCAGGGAAAATCGCCCAGGTAGCCCAGTTCGCGCGCCAGCACGCTTTCGGGCTGGACATTGCCGCTGGCCAGCGTGGTCACCTTGAGCAGCTGGCCATTCCAGGCGTAGCGGATGTTGCTGTACTTTTCAAACGTGCTGGGCGGGCGATAGGCCCGGGAGAACCCCGCACGCAGTGTTTGCCCGTCAGCCACGTGCCAGTTCAGCATCAGCCGCGGCGCGACACTGTCGCCGCTCGCGCTGCTCTTTTCGGCCATCGCCCCGGCATTGAGAATCAGGTCGCGCGCGAGCCGCCATTCGGCATTGCCGAACAGGCGGGTGAAATCCGTGACAAAAACCGCATCGGTGTTGTAGATCGGCCTGGACGCGACCTGCTCGCGCCGCACTTCGCCGCCCCACACCACCCGCAAGGCCGAGCCATGGCGAAAGGTATGCTGCAGCGACACGGTGTCGTTACTGGCGCGCCCGCTGAAGTCGATGTCAATGCTGCCATTGATGCCCAGTGGGCTCAGGGAATAGGGAAAGGTATCCCGGTAGGACTCCTCCGTGCGGGACAGACTGAACGCCAGGTCTTCGTCCTCGCCCAGGCTGCGCCGCCAATCGAATTGCGCATAATCCGAACCGAAGAAACGGTCGCGCAAGGGATTGTCCACAATGCCGGGGACGCCCTTGCCGGCATCGATCGCGAGCGTGCCGGCGCGCAGCTGGATTTCATCGTTCGCGCGGGAGCGCAAGTCGGCGCGGAAGTTGACGCGGCTGACCTGGTTATGGCCATTGGCCCCCTTGAGGCCCCCATCGGCCCGGCGGTCCACCGTGAGGCGAAAGCTCGCATCCTCCCGGCCCCAGCCGATGCGCGCCTGCGCATCGCGAATGCCGTTGCCCCCGCCGGCCCCCGCGGCCTGCAAGCCCAGGGTATCGACCGTGTGGCGCGTCACGATGTTGATGACGCCGAGCACGGCCCGCGCGCCATAAGCGGCCGAGTTGGAGCCGCGCAGCACCTCGATGCGCTCTATGTCGTCCAGCGCCACCGTCTGCAAGCCGGGGGCGATGCTGCCCACCATGAAGGGCGAGTAGGCCGAGCGGCCATCGATCAATACCTGGATGCGGTTGGAGTACTCGCCAAAGCCGCCGTGGTAACTCGCCTGCGGCGCATCGCTTTCAAACGCCGTGCTGCTCTGAAAGCCAGGCACCAGCCGCAGCAGGTCGGCCACATCGCGCGCGCCGGAAAGGCGGATCATGCCGCGGTCCAGGATCGTGACGGCGCCCGGCGTCTCGTCCAGCCGCTGCGGCAGGCGCGACACCGACAGGACAACGGGCATATCGCCCAGAAAATCCTGCTCCGAGACCATGGCCTGTTCCTGCGCGGCGGCGGCATATCCGATCAACCCGGGCAGGGTGACCAGAAAAATCAGTCGACTCATCAATGACTCCAGCTTGCTTTTTCGTCCCCAGCGCCCGGCCACCTTCAGCCTGGCCAGGACGCGACCGCCGGGTCAGGCGCCTCACGCCATGTATTCATGGGTATACCCGGATTCTGCCCTGCCGTGCCCTCGTAAAAGCCCTGACCACAGGGGGGATGCGAAGAAGGAGACAATAGCGTCTATGCCCGAACGCGCCACCCCACGAATTGTGCCTCTGGTTGACCAGCGCATGACATCGCTGGCGGCCCCGCGCGCGGCTTTTTCACCCGCCAGCCGGATCGCGGCCAGCGGCCTGCTGGTTGACCAGTTGGGGCGGCCCCTGCGCGACCTGCGCATCAGCGTCACGGACCGCTGCAACTTCCGCTGCAACTATTGCATGCCCAAGGACGTCTTTGACAAGGACTACGCCTACCTGCCCCATGCGTCCCTGCTCTCCTTCGAGGAGATCACCCGGCTGGCCCGGCTGTTTGTGGCGCACGGCGTGCGCAAGATCCGCCTGACCGGCGGCGAGCCCCTGCTGCGCAAGAACATCGAGGTGCTGATCGAGCAGCTGGCCGCGCTGCGCACCGTGGACGGCGCTCCGCCGGACCTGACGCTCACCACCAACGGCTCGCTGCTGGCGCGCAAGGCCCAGGCTCTCAAGGCCGCCGGCCTGCAACGCGTCACCGTGAGCCTGGACGGGCTGGACGATGCGGTGTTTCGCCGCATGAACGACGTGGACTTTCCGGTGGCCGACGTGCTGGCCGGCATCGGGGCGGCGCGCGATGCCGGGCTGGGGCCCATCAAGATCAACATGGTGGTCAAGCGCGGCACCAATGACCATGAAATCCTGCCCATGGCGCGCCACTTCAGGGGCTCCGGCATGGTGCTGCGCTTCATCGAATACATGGATGTCGGCGCCACCAACGGCTGGCGCATGGACGAGGTGCTGCCTTCCAGCGAGGTGGTCCAACGCATCCACGCCGAGCTGCCCCTGGTGCAGCTCGACCCCAGTGCCCCGGGCGAAACGGCCGAACGCTGGGGTTTTGCCGACGCCAGCGGGCGGCACGACGCGCAGATGGGCGAGATCGGCGTCATCAGCAGCGTCACGCAGGCCTTCTGCCATGACTGCAACCGGGCGCGGCTGTCCACCGAGGGCCAGCTGTACCTGTGCCTGTTTGCCTCCCGGGGCCACGATCTGCGCGCGCTGCTGCGGGGGGGTGCCCCCGACGAGGAGGTGGCGTCCGCCATCGGCCACATCTGGCAGGGTAGAAGCGACCGCTACTCGGAACTCAGGAGCGCCCTGGGGCCCGACACCGGCGCCCCGCAGGGGCCCGACCGGCGACGCGTCGAGATGAGCTATATCGGAGGATGACTTGATTGATCCGCAGGAAATAACCGGCCTGATCCTGGCCGGCGGACGAGGCACCCGCATGGGCGGCGTGGACAAGGGCCTGCAGAATTTCAACGGCATGCCCCTGGCCCTGCACACCCTGATGCGCCTGCAGATGCAGACCGGCCAGGTCATCGTCAATGCCAACCGCAACCTGGCGGCCTATGAATCGTTTGGCGCCGCCGTCTGGCCCGATGTGCTGGCCGACTATGCCGGGCCGCTGGCCGGCTTCCTGACCGGTCTGGAGCGCTGCGAGACGCCCTATCTGGTCACCGTGCCGTGCGACACACCGCTGTTTCCGCTCGATCTGGTGGCGCGCCTGGCGCAGGCACTGGAGCGCGACCACGCCGAGATCGCCATGGCCGCCGCCCCGGAAAAAGACCGCGACGGCAAGCTGCAGGTCCGGACCCAGCCGGTGTTCTGCCTGCTGCGCGTGGAACTGCTGGAAAGCCTGGTGCGCTTCACCCATGGCGGGGGCCGCAAGATCGACGCCTGGACCGCGCAACACAAGACGGTGGTGGTGCCTTTCGACCAGCCGGGGGATGACGCCTTGGCGTTTTCCAATGCGAACACACTGGCGGAGTTGCAGCAGCTCGAGCAGTCCTGACTGGCAGCCCCGAGCCAACCCAGCATGAAGACCATCGAGCAAATTGCCGCCGAGCTGCAGGGCTACGACCCGCAGGCCCTGCGCGCCACGGCGGTGAATGAATTTTTGTCGCGCCTGGTGGAGCCGCTCACCCAGACCGAGGAACTGCCGCTCCTCGAGGCCCTGGGCCGGGTCCTGGCGCAGGACGTGATCTCCCCCTTCAGCGTGCCGCCGCACGACAACTCGGCCATGGACGGCTACGCCTTCGACGGCGCCCAGCTCGGGGCCGATGCCCCGCTGACGCTGCGCACCATCGGCACCGCGCTGGCGGGCAAGGCCTGGCCCGGCCGGGTCGCCCCGGGCGAGTGCGTGAAGATCATGACCGGCGCCATCATGCCCCCGGGCCTGGATACCGTGGTGCCGCAGGAATTCGTGCAGCTCGCGGGCGAGCAGGTGACGATTCCGCCGCGCCTGCTGCAAGCCGGCGACAACCGCCGCTTGATGGGCGAGGACCTCATGCAGGGCCGCCCGGCGCTGTCCCGGGGCGCGCGCCTCACGCCCGCCGCGCTCGGGCTGCTGGCCAGCCTGGGCATGCGCACCGTCCCGGTGTTTCGCAAGCTGCGGGTCGCCTACTTCTCCACCGGCGACGAAATCCTGAGCCTGGGTGATGCGCCGCGCGAAGGCGCCGTTTATGACAGCAACCGCTACACCGTATACGGCCTGCTGACCCGGCTGGGCTGCGAGGTCATCGACCTGGGCGTGGTGCGCGACGACCCCGCCCTGCTGGAGGCCGCCTTCACCCGGGCCACCGGCACGGCGGACGTCATCATCACCAGCGGCGGCGTCAGCGTGGGCGAGGCTGACTTTACCAAGGCCATGATGAAAAAGCTCGGGGACGTGGCCTTCTGGAAGATTGCCATGCGTCCCGGCCGTCCCATGGCCGCTGGCCGGATATCGAATGCCAAATTGGCATCCAGCCCTTATGAAACGGGCGCAAACAGTTATCAAAAAGATAGCAACTCGGCGATCCTGTTTGGCTTGCCGGGCAACCCGGTGGCGGTGATGGTGACCTTTCTCGCCTTCGTGCGCCCGGCCCTGCTGCGGATGATGGGCTGCAACACCCCGGCCCTGCCGCTGCTGCGGGCGCGCAGCCTGGAGCCCATCCGCAAGAAACCGGGCCGCACCGAATACCAGCGCGGCAGCGTCACGCCGGCGCCTGACGGTTCGCTGCAGGTCAGGACCACCGGCAACCAGGGCTCGGGCGTGCTCAGCTCCATGGTGCAGGCCAACGGCCTGATCGTGCTGCACCACGACCAGGGCCATGTGGCCGCGGGCGAGGAAGTCGATGTGATGATGTTCGACGGCGCGATCTGAAAGGCAGCAGTTACCATACCGCCAGGCATGGATGGATACCGTCCACCCTTTTGCGGGAGCACAGATGGAATTCAAGGACTACTACACGATCATGGGCCTGGCCCGGGACGCGACGCAGGACGACATCAAGCGCGCCTACCGCCAGCTGGCGCGCAAGTTTCATCCGGATGTCAGCAAGGAAAAGAATGCCGAGGCCCGCTTCAAGGAGCTGGGCGAGGCCTACGAGGTGCTCAAGGACCCGCAAAAGCGCGCGGCCTACGATCAGCTGGGCGCCAACTGGAAAGCGGGGCAGGACTTCCAGGCGCCGCCGGGCTGGAACGCCGGCTTCGAGTCCGCCGGTGCCGGTTTCTCCGGCCGCGACGCGGCCGATCACAGCGACTTTTTCGAGTCGCTGTTCGGACGCCGCGCGGAGCGCCCGCGCGGCGCCCGAACAGCGTTTCACGCCCAGGGCGAAGACCGCCACGCCAAGATACTGATCGACCTGGAGGACGCCTACAACGGCGCCACGCGCAGCATCACGCTGCGCGTGCCGGAAATCGATGCGCAGGGGCGCGTGTCAACGCATGAGCACAAGATCGACTTCATCATTCCGCGCGGGGTTTGCGCCGGCCAGCATATCCGCCTGGCGGGACAAGGGGCGCCGGGCCTGGGACAGGGCGCCGCGGGCGATCTGTACCTGGAAGTCGAGTTTCGGCCCCATGCGCACTACCGCGTTGACAAGCACGACGTCTACCTCGATCTGCCGGTGGCGCCCTGGGAAGCCGCCCTCGGCGCTGAAGTGGAGGTCCCCACCCCGAGCGGCGCGGTTGAGCTCAAGATTCCCGCCGGCTCCCAGCCCGGCCGCAAGCTGCGGCTCAAGGGCCGGGGCATTCCGGCGAAAACACCGGGCGACTTCTATTTCGTGCTGCAAATCACGCAGCCTCCTGCTGACAGCGACGCGGACAAGGCGCTTTACCGCGACATGGCCAAACAGTTCAAATCGTTCAACCCGCGCATCAAACTGGGGGTGCAAGCATGACCGGCGAACCCATGCGGCCGCAAACAGGCGGCCTGATTCTGGAAGAACAGACCGGCCTGACGCTGACTGACGTCAGCCGGGCCTGCGCGGCGCAGGCGCAACTCATCATCGAACTGGTCGACGAAGGCGTGCTGGCCCCGGCAGCCGGCGATGCCCCCGAGCACTGGCGTTTCAGCGGCGTGCACATGCGCCGCGCCACGGTGGCCTTGCGCCTGCAGCGCGACCTGGGCATCAATCCCGCCGGCGCCGCGCTGGCCCTGCAGCTGCTCGACGAGATCGAGACGCTGCGGGCCCGGCTCAGTGCGATGAACGACGCCATTTGAGAACCTCGAACCAGAGCACGCTGGACAGGCCAAGCCCCACAGCCATGCCAAGCAGCGGCCAGGGCAAGGGCGCCAGATGCAGCACGCCGGCCAGCAGGGGCCAATAAAGCGCCAGCAGCAGCAGCCCCAGGGTCAGCCCGGACACGATCCACAAAGTGGCGTTGGGTACCCGAAGCGAGGCCCACAGGGAGCCCCGGCGCGAACGGTTGGAAAAAATCAGCGCCAGATTGGCCACCACCAGCGTGGCAAAGGCCAGGGCACGGGCCTCGGGTTCAGCCAGCCGGTGCGAGCCCCAGGCATAAGCCGCCATCACCACCAGCAGCACACCCATGCCCTGCAAAAAGGCCAGCAGCAGCGTGCGGCCCCCAAACAGCGGCGCCTGCGGATCACGCGGCGGGCGCCGCATGGTGTCCCCTTCAGTGGGCTCGTTTTCAAACACCATGGAACAGGCCGGATCAATCACCAGTTCGAGAAAGGCGATGTGCATCGGGTAGAGCACGATGGGCCAGCCCAGCAGCACGGGCAGCAAGGCCACGCCCGCAATCGGCACATGCACGGCCAGGATGTAGGACATGGACTTTTGCAGGTTGTCGAAAATGCGCCGCCCCAGCCGTACCGCCCGCACGATGGCGGCGAAGTTGTCGTCCAGCAGCACCAGCGATGCGGCTTCGCGCGCCACGTCGGTGCCACGCCCGCCCATGGCGATGCCCACATGGGCCGCCTTGAGCGCCGGCGCGTCGTTGACGCCATCGCCCGTCATCGCGGTCACCGCGCCACCGGCCTGGAGCGCCTGCACGATGCGCAGCTTCTGGGCCGGTGCGATGCGCGCGCAAACACTGACCCGTGTCATGCGCTGCTGCAGCTCAACGTCGCTCATCGCCGCCAGCTCGTCGCCCGTGAGCAATTGCCCGGCATCCAGCCCGGCCTGGCGGGCAATGGCACGTGCCGTCACCGGATAGTCGCCCGTGATCATCACCACCCGGATGCCCGCCTCCTGGCACTCGCGCACAGCCTGCGGGATTTCATCGCGCAGCGGGTCGGCCAGCCCGAGCAAGCCGACAAACTCGAAATCGAAGTCATGCTCCAGCGCGGGCCAGGGCGGGCCGGCAAAACGTGCCTGCGCCACGGCCAGCACGCGCAAGCCCTGGGCCGCCATGGCATCGGCCGCCGCGGTAATCGACTGCTGCTGCGCGGGCGCCAGATGGCACAGATCGACAATCGCCTCGGGCGAGCCCTTGGCCGCCACCACATGCAGCGCGCTGTCCACCGCCTTCCAGACATGGGACATGGCCCGCAACTGCGGCGTCAGACTGTACTCATGCACCAGCGTCCAGTCGCGGTGCAGGTGCTCGGTACGGGCCAGAAAGTGCTGGCCCAGGCGGTGGAAAGCCTGCTCCATCGGGTCAAAAGGATTGGCTTCGCTGGCGAGAATCGCAAACTCGACCAGCGTGTGGAAGCTTTCCGGCAAATCCGGTGCCGCCGCATGGTCCAGCGAAATGTCGGCGCCACCGGCATGCAGTTGCGCCACCGTCATGCGGTTTTGCGTGAGGGTGCCGGTCTTGTCCACGCACAGCACGGAGGTGGCGCCCAGGGTCTCGATCGCGGCAATGCGCCGGGTCAGCACCTGTTCGCGGGCCAGGCGCCAGGCCCCCAGCGCGGGCAGCACGGTCAGCACCACCGTGAATTCCTGGGGCAGCATGGCCATGGCCAACGCAATGCCGGCCAGCACGGCCTGCAGCCAGTCCCCCCGCAGCAGGCCATGGGCCAGTACCAGCAGCAGGCTCATGACTAGGCCCAGCCAGGCAAGCACGCGCACCAGGCGCGCCGTCTGCCGCCTGAGCGGAGACTGTTCCGCCTGCAGGGTCCGCAGGGCCGCGCCGATGCGTCCCATCTCGCTGCGCGCGCCCGTGGCCGTGACCCGCGCCACGCCCTGCCCCTGGACCACCAGCGTGCCCGAATACAGCCGGGGTGAATCGTCCCCGCCCGGCACCACGGGACGCGCGCGGTCCACGCCACCGCGTTTTCTGACAGGAACCGACTCGCCAGTCAGCAGCGACTCATCCAGCACCAGCTCAGCCGCCGACAGCAGCATGGCGTCGGCCGCCACCCGTTCACCTTCAGTCAGCAGGATGATGTCGCCGCAGACCACGTCGCGTCCGGCAATGTGCTGCGTGCGTCCGTCACGGATCACCCGGGCGCGCGGGCTGGAGAGATCGCGCAGGGCTTCGATGGCGCGCTCCGTCTTGCCCTCCTGGTACAGCGTGAGGCCCAGGATCACCAGCACCATGCCCAGCAGGACAAATCCTTCCCTCATTTCCCCGAGCAGCAGATACAGCAGACTGGCCGCCATCAGCAGCAGGAACATGGGCTCGCCGGCCGTCTCGCGCGCGATATGGCGCCACCTGCGGTAATTTCCGCCTGGCAGGCCATTGGGGCCATCCGCGGCCAGGCGGCTTGCCGCTTCGCCGGCGCTCAGGCCTTGTTCGGCGGCGGCTTGCGGGCTCATCATCCGCCTCCCTTTGCAGGATTCACCCGTGGGCCTTCAAAGGTGCAGGCTGCACGCGAGGCCGCCCTATTTCGCCACGTAGCCTGGGGCCGCGTGCGGCTCGTCGAGCGCGGGCGTCTTGATCGCGCCCGGCGCATGCTTGCGGGCGAACAGCGTGTACATGGTCGGCACCACGAAGATGGTCAGCAGCGTGCCCAGGGTCATGCCCCCCACGATCACCCAGCCGATCTGGATGCGGCTCTCCGCCCCCGCGCCCGTGGACAAGGCCAGCGGCACGGCGCCCAGCACCATGGCCCCCGTGGTCATCAGGATCGGGCGCAGCCGCTGGCTGGCCGCTTTCACCACGGCATCGAGCATGTCCATGCCCTGCTCGCGCATCTGGTTGGAAAACTCCACGATCAGGATGCCGTGCTTGGTGATCAGGCCCACGAGGGTGATGAGGCCGATCTGGGAATAGACGTTGAGCGAGCCGTTGCTCCAACGCAAGGCCAGCAGAGCGCCGATCATCGACAGCGGCACCGACAGCATGATCACGAACGGATCGATGAAGCTCTCGAACTGCGCGGCCAGCACCAGGAAAATGAACAGCAGCGCCAGCACGAACACGAGGGTCAAGGAGCCCTGGGAGCTCTTGAACTCGCGCGAGGTCCCATTCAGATCTGTGCTGTAGCCCGGCTTGAGCACCCTGGCGCTGACCTGGTCCAGAAAGTCCAGCGCCTCGCCCAGGGAATAGTTCGGAGCCAGATTGGCCGTGATCGACACCGAGCGGCGCTGGCCGAAGTGGTTGAGCTCGCGCGGTGCCACGGCCTCGCGCACCTTGACCAGGGAGGCCAGCGGAATCATGGTGTCATTGCGCCCGCGCACAAAAATCTTCTCGATATCGTCCGGCGTGTCGCGTCCCGTGGTCTGGGTCTGCACGATCACGTCGTACTGGTCGCCCTCCTTCTTGTAGCGCGTGACCTGCCGGCCGCCCAGCATGGTCTCGATGGCCCGGGCCACCACTTCGATGCTGATGCCCAGATCGGACGCCTTTTCCCGGTCCACGTCGATCTTGAGCTCCGGCTTGTTCAGGCGCAGATCGACATCCGGCGTCAAAAAGCCCGGGTTCTTGCCGATTTCATCAAGGAACTGGCGCGTGACATTGTTGAGGTTGGCATAGCTGTCGGACGTGAGGATCACAAAGTTCACCGGCCGCTCGCGAAAGCCCTGTCCGAGCGAGGGCGGCGTGATGGGAAAGGCCGTCACCCCGGGCAGCGCGTTGATCCTGGGCTGCATTTCGCGCGCCATCTCCAGCGTCGTCCTGCTGCGCTTCTCCCAGTCCACTGCGCGGTAGAACACATTGGACTGGCTGACCGTGGGATTGCCCGACACCACGAAAATGCGGTCGAATTCCTTGTAGCCCATGCCGATGCGCTCAATGGCGTTGGCGTATTTGCTGGTGTAGTCCAGCGTCGCGCCATCGGGCGCATTGATCACGGTCAGGATCACGCCGCGGTCTTCCAGCGGCGCGAGCTCGCGCTTCATGCCCGGCAGGATGGACCAGATGGCGAGCGCCACCAGCGCCATCACCAGCACCACCAGCCAGCGCATCTGCAAGACGCCGCGCAGCATGCCGGCTCCGGCGCCCGCCTTCTGGCGCGCGGCGTCAAAGCGCTGGGTGAGGATGGCACGCAGCAGCCGCGCATAACCGTTGGTGATGCCGTTGAGGAATTTTTCCATCCAGCGGTCAAAGAACCAGGGCTTGCTGTTGTGCTTGAGCAGCAGCGAGCACATCATGGGCGACAGCGTCAGGGCAATGAAGCCCGACACCGCCACCGCGCCCGCCAGCGCCAGCGCGAATTCGATGAACAGCCGCCCGGTGCGTCCCGGCGTGAAGGCCAGCGGCGCATACACCGCCACCAGCGTGAGCGTCATCGCCACCACGGCAAAACCCACCTCCCGCGAGCCCTTGATGGCCGCGCTGAACGGGTCCATGCCCTCCTCGATATGGCGGTAGATGTTCTCCAGCACCACGATCGCGTCGTCCACCACCAGCCCGATCGCCAGCACCAGCGCCAGCAGGGTCAGGGTGTTGACGGTAAAGCCCGCCAGCGCCATCAGCGCAAAAGTGCCCACCAGGCTGACCGGAATCGTGACAATCGGAATGATGGAGGCGCGCAAGGTGCGCAGGAACACGAAAATCACCAGGGCCACCAGCACCACGGACTCCAGGATGGTTTTGTACACCCCCTTGACCGAGCGGTCGATGAATACCGAGTTGTCATTGGCCACGTCGATCGTCATGCCGGGCGGCAGATCGGCCTTGAGCTTGGGGATCATGTCGCGCACGCCCTGGCTCAGCACCAGCGGATTGGCCGTGGCCTGGCGGATCACGCCGGCCGAAATCGCCGGGCGTCCATTCAGGCGCACCGAGCTGCGCTCGTCGGCCGAGCCCTCCTCGATGCGGGCCACGTCGCGCAGCTTGACCGGAAAGCCGCTGACGGTCTTGATCACGATGTCGCCAAACTGGGCTGGCCGGATGAGGTCGGTGTTCGAGGTGACGGAAAACTCGCGCTGGGTGCTTTCAATGCGGCCGGCCGGCACTTCCAGATTGCTGCGCCGGATGGCATCCTCGGCGTCCTGCGTGGTCAGCTTGTAGGCGGCGAGCCGGTCCGGGTCGAGCCAGACCCGCATGGCGTACTTGCGCTCGCCGAAGATGCGCACATCGGCCGCGCCGGTCACCGTCTGCAGGCGCGGCTTGACGATGCGGTTGACCAGTTCGTTGATCTGCAGCGGATTGAGCGTGTCGCTGGAGAAGGCCAGCCAGATCACGGGAAAGGCATCCGCTTCCACCTTGGCGATCACCGGCTCATCGATCGCCTGCGGCAGCTTGTTGCGCACGCGGGCCGTGCGGTCGCGCACCTCGGCCGCAGCCGCATCGGCATCTTTTTCCAGCCGGAAACGCACCGTGATCTGGGCCTGCTCGGCGCGCGAGATCGAGGTGATCACGTCCACCGCGTCAATGCCGGCGATCGAGTCCTCCAGCGGCTTGGCCACCTGCGACTCCACCACTTCGGCGGAAGCGCCCGCGTACCTGACGCTCACCGTCACCACCGGCTCGTCGATCTTGGGATATTCACGCACCGGCAGCTTGGTGAAGCTGACCGCGCCGATCAGCAGCACCAGCAAGGAAATGACGGTGGCAAAGACCGGGCGGCGGATGGAAACTTCAGCGAGTTGCATCAGGTTCTCCCTGGAAGACGGCTTGAATCACGACATCAGGAGGCGGCTGGCGGCGCGGGCGGCTTGCCACCGCGGCGCGGTCCCGCCGCGCCACCCGCAGCGCGGCCGTCCCGCCCGGTGCCGGCCGAGGCGAGGCAGGGATTGAGCCCCGCCATGGGCGAGGCGGTCACCGTCTTGCCGGCTGCCGGCGGCGCCGGTTTGCCCGCCGCCGCCGCACTGGCCGCACTGGCGATACCCGGCGCCGCGGCGGCCTGGCGGTTCAAGTCCATGACCTGCACAGGCGAGCCATCCCGCTGCAGTCGCTGGTGCCCCGCAATGACAACCACGTCACCCGCGTCCAGTCCTTCCAGGATTTCAACCCGGCCCGGGCGGCGAATGCCGACCTTGACTTCGACGCGCTGCGAGACCTTGCTGCCCTTGTCCGCCCCATCCACCACCTTGATCACGAACTGGCGCGCGCCCTGCGGCACGATGGCTTCTTCCGGCACGACCCGGGCATTGTCGCGCTCGCCGAAGACGGCCGTGACCCGCGCGAACATGCCCGGACGCAGCTGAAGCTGGCGGTTGTCGATGCAGCCGCGCACGCTGACCGAGCGCCCATTGGCCTCGATCAGGGGGTCAATGGCCTGAACCATGGCCATGAACTTGCGGCCCGGCAAGGCATCGAGCTCGATCATCGCCACCTGGCCTTTCTTCACCTTGGTCAGAAAGCGCTCGGGCAGGCGGTAGTCCACGAACACCGCATCGATGTCCTCGATGTTGACGATGTCGGCGCCGTCCTTCAGATAGTCGCCCGGGTTGACCGTGCGGATGCCGGTGATGCCGTCAAAGGGCGCCACGATCTTGAGCCGCGCCGCCGTCGCCTGCGACAGCGCCAGCTTGGCCTGCGCCACTTCCAGGTTGGCGGCACTCTCGTCCACCGTGCGCTTGCTGATGAAGTTCTGCTCCAGCAACTCCTGGTTGCGCCTGTGGTTGGCCATGGCAATCGACAGCTCGGCCTGGCTTTGCTTGACCTGGGCCAGCGGCAGCTGGTCGTCCAGTTGCACCAGAAGCTGTCCCTTGCGCACCCTGTCGCCATCGCGGAAATTGAGTTGCGTGACCCGCCCGCTCACCTCGGGCCGCAGCACCACGCTTTGGCGCGAGCGCAGGCTGCCCACCGCCTGCGTGTCATCCGTGAGCTTCATCACTTCGACCCGGGCCGCCTCCACGGACACCGGCCGTCCGGGGGCCGCCGCGCTTCCCCCCCCCTGCGGCCCGGCTGCCGGGGTGGAAGCCCCCGATTCATCCACGGAACGGCTCTTGTTCTGATACCACCAGGCCGCCCCGGAGGCAGCAGCGATGCCGACAGCGGCAACCAGCGGATAAATGAGTTTGGATGCCATGAAAATCTGATTTTTTACGAAATGGACGGGATTGCGGGACAAAACATCCGCCAATGTAGCAGCAGCCGCGTCGCCCTGTCGGCGTGATGTCACTGACTGCCGGACACGCCGTGGCAACTTTGCAAAATCTTTACATACCCCGCGCCGCTGCCGCAAGCGGCGCTATTCAACGCTGCCCCAGCGCCTGCTCCACTCCCCGGTTGGCCAGTTCATCGGCACGCTCATTGCCCGGGTCGCCGTTGTGGCCCTTGACCCAGCGCCAGTCGATCTTGTGGTCCGTTGTCGCCACAAGCTCATCCAGCCGCTGCCAGAGATCGACATTCTTGACCGGCTGCCTGGACGCGGTTTTCCAGCCCCTGGCCTTCCAGCCGGCCAGCCACTCCGTCATGCCCTTGAGCACGTACTGGCTGTCCGCATGCAGGATCACATGGCACGGGCGCTTGAGGGCCTCGAGCGCCATGATCACGGCCATGAGTTCCATGCGGTTGTTGGTGGTGGCCGGGTCGCCCCCAAACAGCTCTTTTTCCGTGGCGCCGGATTTGAGCAAAACACCCCAGCCGCCGGGGCCGGGATTGCCCTTGCAGGCGCCATCGGTATAAATTTCAATGCGATTCAATCGGTATGTCCTGTTCAAACTGGCACGCCCTCGCGGCCCATGGTTCGTCCGTATTCTCGCTGCTGCGGTTGGCAATCGACACCGGTGCCGCCCGGCTGACGGCCGGCTTCCAGACCGGGCCCAGCAGACGCATGCCGCGCACCCGCTTGACCGCCACCAGAAAATACACCGCGCCCAGAATGGGCCACCAGCGCTCCCCGGCCTTGTCCATCCACTCAAAACGCCGCAGCCACTTTTCGCTGCGCACGGCCGGACGATAGCAGCCAAAGTGGCCGGCTTCGACCTCGAAGCTGAGCAGGCGCAGCCAGTCGCGCAGCCGCCAGTAGCCGATGAACTCGCCGGCCTCGGGCAAAAACGGCTCCCCAAACCCGAAACGCCGGCACAGGTCGGCATGGTTCTGGCGCAGGCTCCACAAGCTGGCCGGGTTCAGCCCGCTGATCACCACCCGGCCCTCGGGCACCAGCACACGCTCGACCTCGCGCAGCGTGGCGTGCGGATCGGCATGGAACTCCAGCGCATGCGGCAGCAGCACCAGATCGAGGCTGGCGGCGGGAAACGGAAGGGCCGCGAAATCAGTGACCAGCGCGGCGCGGGTTTGTGCCATCATCTCCGGTGAAGGCGTTGACGCGCCAGCCGCCTCGCTGGTGGCCAGCCAGCGGTGCGGCATGCGGTTGGCCTGCAAGGCATCGAGCTGCGGCAGCCCGAGTTGCAGGGCATGGTAGCCAAAAATGTCGGCCACCGCCCGGTCGAAATGCGTGCGCTCCCAGTCCAGCAAATAGCGGCCGGGCGCGGTGTGAAACCAGTCTTGCATACCTATAATCCGATCGCTCATGAACCTAATTCCGATCCCCGCCTTTGCCGACAACTACATCTGGATGCTGCATGACGGGCACCAGGCGATCGTGGTGGACCCGGGTGATGCGCAGCCCGTGATGCGGGCCTTGCAGCACAACGGCCTGCAATTGCCTGCGATTCTAGTCACCCATCATCATCCCGATCATGTCGGGGGCGTGGACGCCCTGCGCGAGGCCACGGGCGCCACGGTCCATGGTCCGGCGCGCGAGCACATCCCCGAGCCGTTCGTGCGGCTCGGCGCAGGCGACCACGTTGACGTCCTCGGGCTGCGCTTTGAGGTGCTCGATGTGCCGGGACACACCGCCGGGCACATTGCCTTTTATTGCGAGGCGATGGATGGCCGGCCGCTGCTGTTTTGTGGCGATACACTGTTTTCCGGGGGCTGCGGGCGCCTGTTCGAGGGCACCCCGGCCCAGATGCTGGCCTCGCTCGACCGGCTGGCCGCGCTGCCCGGCGACACCCGGGTCTGCTGTACCCACGAGTACACCCTGAGCAACCTCAAATTCGCGCGCGCGGTCGAGCCCGGCAATGCGGCGCTGGCCCGCTACACGGCGCAGTGCGAGGCCGCGCGCGCGCGCCAGCAGCCCACCCTGCCCTCCAGCATGGCGCTGGAGCGCGACATCAACCCCTTTTTGCGTTCCCGTCAGCCGGACGTGGTCCGGGCCGTTCAGGCATTCGATGCCGGAGCGAACGACGAAACCGCTGTCTTTGCAGCACTGCGCCAGTGGAAGAACCAATTCAAATGAAATTCATACACCTGCTTGGCATGGCCGGCTTGTTATGGCTCGCCGGTTGCGCCAGCACCGGCCCCCAGGTCCTGGCCGATGGCCCGTCGCCGCCGGCAGCCGCCAGCCAGCAGCCCACGGCCATGTCGAGCAGCCGCCTTGCCATGACGACGGGCGGTCCGCTGCAACCCATCCTGGCAGCGCAGGCCGCTTCGCGCGCTGTCACGCCGCTGGCCGCGCCGGCCGACCTGTGGGAGCGTATCCGCCGCGGCTTTGCCATGCCCGACCTGGAAAATGACCTGGTCAGCGACCGCGAGCAGTGGTACGCCACGCGCCCCGACTACATGCTGCGCATGACCGAGCGCTCGCGCAAATACCTGTTCCACATCGTCGAGGAGCTGGAACGCCGCAACATGCCCACCGAGCTGGCCCTGCTGCCCTTTATCGAGAGCGCCTTCAATCCGCAGGCCGTCTCCGGCGCCAAGGCCGCCGGCATGTGGCAGTTCATGCCCCGGACCGGCAAGCACTTCGAACTCAAGCAGAACGCCTTTCGCGACGACCGGCGCGATGTGCTGGCCTCCACCCGCGCCGCCCTGGACTACCTGCAAAAACTCCACGGCATGTTCGGCGACTGGCATCTGGCGCTGGCCGCCTACAACTGGGGCGAAGGCAGCGTGGGCCGCGCCATCGCGAAAAACCAGCGCGCCGGCCTGGGCCTCGGCTACCTCGACCTCAACATGCCGATGGAAACCCGCCTTTACGTGCCCAAGCTGCAGGCCGTGAAGAACATCGTCGCCCGTCCCGATGCCTTCAATTCGCAGCTGCCGCACATTGAAAACCACCCCTACTTCGAGACCGTCACCATCACGCGCGACATCGACGTGGCACTGGCCGCCAAACTGGCTGAAATCGCGCTGGAGGACTTCAAGGCACTCAACCCGTCGGCCAACCGCCCGGTCATCCTGGCCGCCGGCACGCCTCAGATCCTGCTGCCGTGGGACAACGCCACCGTGTTCCAGCGCAACCTGGAGGCCTACAGCGGCGGCCGGCTCGCCAGCTGGACCGTCTGGGTCGCCCCCGCCACCATGAAACCCGCGGATGCCGCCAAACGGGTGGGCATGAGCGAAGGCGAGTTGCGCAACGTCAACAACATACCGCCGCGCATGGTGATCCGGGCCGGCTCCACCCTGCTGGTGCCGCGTTCGACACGGATCGAAAAGGACGTGACGGAACACGTCGCCGACAACGGCCAGGTTTCGCTCACCCCCGAGGTGGTGCTGCGGCGCGCCGTGGTCAAGGCCGGCAAGGGCGACTCGGTCGCGAGCATCGCCAAACGCTACCGCGTGGCGCCCGCAAGCGTGGCCCAGTGGAACAAGGTCAGCGCCTCTGCCGCCTTCAAGCTGGGGCAGCAGGTGGTGGTGTTCCTGCCGGCGCAGACCAGGATGGCCAGCAAGTCCAAGGCACGCCCCGGCGTCAAGGCCGCGCAACGCGGCAAGAGCAAGCCGACGCAGCTGGCCAAGCGTTGATGGCCCATCATTTCAGGCGGTGCCGCTGACGTTGAGGAATTCGAGCGCGAAATCAGACACGACAGCGGACACGTCAGGCCTTGAACTTTTCCTTGGCCTTCCTCGCGAACTCATTGGTGTAGGTCTTGCCCAGATCGATCCGCTCCGGCTTGATGGCGGGATCGAAGCTGGCCAGCGCCCTCAAGGCCGTCCTGGCGCCCTCGTCCGGCAACACGCCGTCGAGCGCGAGGGCCTCACGCACCTTGTTGAAGGAGGCCAGGTACAGCGCCCGATCCCCCAGCAGATAGGACTCGGGGATGGTCTTGATGATGTCGCTGGGGCCGGCCGTTTGCAGCCACTTCAGGCCATGGACGATGGCATTGGCCAGCGCCTGGGCGGCATTGGGGTTCTTTTGCACAAACTCGGCCGGGGCATACAGGCAGGCGGCGGGCATGGGGCCGCCAAAAACATCCTGCGTGCCCTTGAGGGTGCGGGTGTCGGCGATGATCCTCACGTCGCCCTTTTGCTCCAGCATGGTCATCACCGGGTCGAGATTGCTGATGGCATCAATCTGGCCCGAACGCAGCGCGGCCAGCGCGCCGGCCGATGTGCCGACGCCGATGAAGCTCACGTCGCCGGGCTTGAGGCCCGCGCGCGACAGCATCAGGTTGACCATCATGTTGGTGGAAGAACCAGGCGCCGTCACCCCGATCTTCTTGCCCTTGAGATCGGCCACCGACTTGTAGCCATGCAGGGTCTTGGTGGACACCCCGAAGGCAATTTGCGGTGCACGCCCCTGCAGCACGAAGGCCCGGAAAAACTGGTTCTTACCTTGCAGGTTGATGGTGTGCTCATACGCGCCGCTGACCACGTCGGCCGAGCCGCCCACCACCGCCTGCAGCGCGCGCGAGCCGCCCGCGAAATCGCTGATCTCCACCTCCAGGCCCTCGGCCCTGAAGTAGCCCAGTTGCTCCGCAATGGTCAGCGGCAGATAGTAGAACGATCCCTTGCCGCCCACGGCGATCGACACTTTTGCTTTTTCCGGCTTGGACTGGGCCCGCAGCGCGGGCGCCGCGATGGACGCCGCCGCCAGCAGGGCAAGCGAATTGAAACTTCGTCGGTCAAGCCGCGACTTGCGCATGATGACACCTCTCCCGTTTTTTGATCTGATCCAAGATTAGCAAGACATGGGAAAACCCATATCGGGAACATCCCGAGCGGGTTTGTACTTAGGCCACTTCAGCGGTAGCCGATGAAAAGAATGCCGATGTTCACGGCAAACGCCAGCGCCCAGATGAGGGAGCGCACGGTGGACAGCCCGCCCACGTACATCATGATGTACATCATGCGCAGCACGATGAAGACAAACGCCAGGATGTCGAGCCGGGCCTGCTGCGCGCCGAGCTGCTGGGCGATGATGACGGCGCCGATGAAGAAGGGCAAGGCCTCGAAGCTGTTGGCCTGCGCCGCGTTGGCACGGGCACGCCAGTCAGTCTGGCGCGCCAGCCAGGCGCGTGGATTGTCGTTGTCATAGCCGCCTTCGCGGCGCGGCTTGCCGCTCATGCCCCATTTGGCAATGCTGGCGCAGACAATGGGCAGGATGGCGGCGATCAGGACGCACCAGTAGGCAAGAGTGAAGCGGGCGAATGTCATGGGAGTTTTCAGTTGAAGGTTCCGGGGTCAGCCAGTACGCCGGGAGCAGCAAGAGACGTGCCGGATTATCCCCCGATCCGCCGCGCCGAATGACGCAGGATCAGCGCCGGTCGACCAGGGCATGGGCAATGGTTCCCAGGTCCACATACTCGAGCTCGCTGCCCACGGGCACGCCGCGCGCCAGGCGCGTGGGCTGCAGGCCGCGTGCCTTGAGCGCCTCGCTGATCACATGCGCCGTGGCCTCGCCCTCCGCCGTGAAGTTGGTGGCCAGGATCACCTCGCGCACCACGCCGTCGCAGGCGCGGTCAAACAGTTTTTTCAGGCCAATGTCCTTCGGGCCGATGCCGTCGAGCGGGCTCAACTTTCCCATCAGCACGAAATACAGCCCCTTGTAGGCGCCGGTGCGTTCCAGCGCCATCTGGTCGGCCGGTGTCTCCACCACGCACAGCTTGCTGTGGTCACGCGCCGCATCGAGACAGGTGGCGCAGACCTCGTCCTCGGTGAAGGTGTGGCAGCGCGCGCAATGCTTGATGTTCCGCGCCGCTTCCTGCAAGGCGCGCGACAGCATCTGCGCCCCCTCGCGATCACGCTGCATGAGGTGAAACGCCATGCGCGAGGCCGACTTCACCCCCACGCCCGGCAGGCGGCGCAAGGCCTGGATCAGCGCGTCGAGGGAATGGGCGTCAGACATGAAAGGAGTTAAGCGTAAAAGCGCCTCGCGGCGTCGCGAGCGGGTTCAGGGCAAGGCGCGGGTGTCAGGCCACCGGAATGCACTCAAGGTGCATGAGGATGGCCTGAACGGGACCCGAAACGCCGCCATGAGCCCGCGCAGTAGCCGTCAAAACGGGAATTTCATGCCGCCGGGCAGGCCTGGCATGCCCGCCGTGAGCTTGCCCATCTTCTCCTGGGACGTCTCCTCGGCCTTGCGCACCGCCGCGTTGAACGCCGCAGCCACCAGGTCCTCCAGCATGTCCTTGTCCTCGGCCAGCAGGCTGGGGTCGATGGTGACGCGGCGCACGTCGTGCTTGCAGGTCATGAGGACCTTGACCAGGCCGGAACCGGATTCGCCCGTGACCTCGACATGGCCCAGCTCTTCCTGGGCTTTTTTCATGTTGTCCTGCATCGCCTGGGCCTGTTTCATGAGGCCGGCGAGTTGTCCTTTGTTGAACATGTTTTTCCTTAAATGGGCTTGATGCTGCCAGGCACGATTTTCGCGCCAAAGTCCTGCATCATGCATTGCACAAACGGGTCTTCGAAAATGATTTTTTCCGCCGCCAGCTGCTTCTCGGCCGTGGCGGCGGCGTTGCGCCGGGCCGGACTGTCCGTCACCCGGCCGATCTCCACCGCCAGGCGCACGCCATGCCCGGCAGCCTGCAAGGCGCTTTGCAGCCGCTCGCGGCTGGCCGGCTGGTTGAGCGATTCGCGCTCGACCCGCAGCAGCCACTGATCGGTATCGCGCGCCACCAGCTGCGACTGCAGGCCCAGCTCGCGCACCAGCGCCGCGATGGCCTCCTTGGCAATGAGCTGCTGCACGGTCGCGTGCCAGAAGTCCCCCTCCTCGGTCGGGATCAGCACCGCGCCCGCGGCGGGGCTGGCCGCCGCCGCCTCGGACCTCGAATCAGGCTGGACCCGCACCGGAACTGCTACTATTTTTGTAGCGTCTTGCACAGGTTCACCAAGGGCTGAGGCCGTATTTGATGTTTTTTCCGGCGCCAACGCCGGCGTTTGCCGCACCGGCAGCACGCGCCCGGGTGGCGCCTCGGGCGGCGCAGCCGCCGGTACCGGCATGGCCGGCTTGGTCACCGCTACCGGGCTGGCCACTGCATCCGCCTGGACGACAGACCGTGGCGGCGCTGGTGCCACAGCCGGCGGCGGGGTTTGCGCCGCGCGCGCGGCGGCCGGACTGGTCTCAATCAGAGTTTTTTTTTCAGCCCCCGCTGTCGCGGTCCCCGGCTTGAAAGCCAGCAGGCGCAAGAGCACCATGGTCAGCGCCGCGTACTCGTCGGGCGCCAGGCCCAGCTCGGCACGCCCGTGCAGGCACAGGCTGTAGAGCAGCTGCGTCTCGTCGGCCGGCATCATGGCCGCCAGGCGCGCCATCTCGGCGGCCTCCGGGTCCGATTCATCCACCGCGTCAGGCACCGCCTGCACCACCGCCATGCGCTGCAGCACCACGCTCATCTCTTCCAGCGTGGAGGCCGCGCTCAGGCCGTTGAGGCGCAAGGCCTCGGAGGTCTCCACCACGGTCTTGCCGTCGCCCTGCGCCAGCGCCTCGATCAGGCGAAACACATGGGAGCGGTCCACGCTGCCCAGCATCTGGCGCACGGTGGCTTCTTCCAGCCGGCCCGAGCCGAAGGCAATGGCCTGGTCGGTCAGTGATAGCGCGTCGCGCATGGAGCCGCGCGCCGCGCGCGACAGCAGGCGCAGCGCCGGGGTATCGGCCGCCACGCCCTCGGCCTGCAGCACCTTGGCCAGGTGCTCCAGAATGGTCTCGGGCGCCATCGGCCGCAGGTTGAACTGCAGGCAGCGCGACAGCACCGTCACCGGCACTTTCTGCGGGTCGGTCGTGGCCAGCACGAACTTGAGGTACTCGGGCGGCTCCTCCAGCGTCTTCAACATGGCGTTGAAGGCCGTGTTGGTCAGCATGTGGACTTCGTCGATCATGAAGACCTTGAAGCGGCCCTGCACCGGCTTGTAGACCGCCTGCTCCAGCAGCGACTGCACCTCGTCCACGCCGCGGTTGGAGGCGGCGTCAAGCTCGGTGTAGTCGACAAAACGGCCCGAATCGATGTCGGTGCAGGCCTGGCACACGCCGCAGGGCGTGGCCGTGATGCCGCCGGTGCCGTCCGGGCCCTGGCAGTTGAGCGATTTGGCCAGGATGCGCGAGACCGTGGTCTTGCCCACGCCGCGCGTGCCGGTGAACAGGTAGGCATGGTGCAGGCGCTGGGTCTGCAGCGCATTGCTCAGCGCGCGCACCACGTGTTCCTGCCCCACCATTTCGGTGAAGTTGCGCGGACGGTACTTGCGGGCGAGCACGAGATAGGACATGCTTTGATTCTAAGGTGTGGGGCCGGCGGCCCTTTCCCGCACGAACTGCTCAAGCGCGGCCTGGACCTCTTGCACCACGCCCGTCCAGTCGCCCGCCGCCGACTGGCGAAACAGGCGCAGCACGCCGGGGTACCAGGGCGAGTCCGTGCGCTGGTCCAGCCAGCGCCAGTCGGTCTTGTAGGCCGGCAGCAGCACCCAGCACGGCCGGCCCAGGGCGCCGGCCAGGTGGGCGATGGCCGTGTCCACGCAAATCACCAGGTCCAGGTTCGCCAGAATCGCCGCGCTGTCCGCAAAATCCCCGATCTGCGAGCCCAGGTGCAGCAGCGCCAGGCCGGCTGGCGGGTGCCGCGCCTGGGCTTCGCCCGCCCCCTTTTGCAGGCTGACGAAATGCACGCCGTCCACCTGCCCCAGCGGCAGCAGCACCTCCAGCCCCGGCAGTGAGCGGTCCGCATCGTTTTCAAACTTCGGATTGCCCTTCCACACCAAGCCGACCCGCACGCCCTGGGCGGGCAGCCGCGCACGCCAGTGCGCCACGGCCCCGGCCGGGGCGTGCAGGTAGGGAATGGCTGCGGGAATCGAATCCAGCCGCGTGTGGCAATGGAAGGGAATACTCATCAAGGGCGTCCAGCAGTCCCAGCCCGTGCGCGGCACGTGCTCATCAAAGGCGATCAGCTGGTCCACCCCGTCCAGGGTGGCGAACAGGGTCTTGAGAGCCGGGTGGCACAGCAGGGTGATGCGCGCCGCGCCCAGGCGTTTCAGCACGGCGGCATAACGGGCAAACTGGATCATGTCGCCGTGGCCGGCCTCGTAGCCGATGAGCAGCGATTTGGCTTGCAGCGGCTCGCCCTGCCAGCGCGGGCAGTCCAGATGCGCCTGCAGCGCGGCAGACCAGTCGCGCGCCTCCAGACATTGCCAGCCCTCCTCCAGCCGGCCCTGGCGCAGCAGCACATAGCCCAGGTTGAAGCGGGCCTTGGCATGGTGCTCGTCCAGCGCCAGCGCCTGGCGACAACATTGTTCCGCCTGCGCGTCGCGCTTCATGCCGGCATACAGCCCGCCCAGGTTGGACCAGGCCGCCGGGGCATCGGGTGCGAGCAGGATGGCCTGGGTGTAGGCGGCCTCGGCTTCATCCAGCCGCTTGAGCCGGGCCAGCAGCGTGCCGTGATTCAGGTGGGCCTGCGCCATGTCGGGATCAAGCGCCACAGCACGCTCATAGCAGGCCAGCGCCTCGCCATCGGCGCCGCGCTCGTCGAGCAGATAGCCCAGGTTGGCATGGGCTTCGGCCATGTCCGGCGCCAGCGCCAGGGCCGCGCGAAAGCAGGCCTCGGCACTGGCGGCTCCACCTGCGGCCATGTGGTCGGTGCCCTCGAAGAACAGGGTTTCGGCAGAAGTGCGCTTTGGCTCGCTCATGGCCATAGATTACAGGCATCCTCCTAGCCATTTTTCGCACAGACAAGCCTTGGCCCTTGAAGACCACCCCCCTGCCCTTACAATATGAGGTGACGGGCCTTCCCGCATGGTGAAGCGGCCAACCGGGTCAGGTGGGGAACCAAGCAGCCCTAACTGTCGAGCCAGTGCCGGGGTCAAGGTCCGTCACCTTACATTTCAAAACCTCGTATTGACGCGGTTTCCAGGCCCATGGCGGCTGCGGGGACTGTCTGCATGTCACCGGCCTGCATCACCACGGCGCTTTCTGGTGCGTGCGCATGCTTGTCCCTTCTTGTTTTCCTTCATTGGCGAGGTCAGAGTTGCTATATTTGCACGGCCCACCATCCATGGATGAGGACCCCACATGAATCCAAGCAGACGAACGATGGTCTTGTCCCTGCTGGCTTTGCCGGCCGGCTGTGCGATCCAGCCCCTGGAGGATTTACGCACCCAGCCGCTTGATCCCGGGATCAAACCGGGACCGGTACGTCCCCCGGCAGTGGGACAAACATGGACATACCGTAAAAGCAATGTCTACAACAGCCAGTTGCTGGCCATTGAGCGGGAAACGGTTGTTTCCGTCAGCCCGCAAATCGTCGTCCGTCGAGAGCGGGACAGCGGCGAGCCCCTGCCCGAGGAGCGGCACGAACAATGGGGCCTGCTGGTGCGCGATCCGGCTTGGGATGATGTGCAGAACTACGAGAATCCGGTCCCCTTGTGGCCCCGGTCACTGGAAATCGGCACGACCGTCTCCAGGCATACCCACTACCGGCTGGACAACGGATCCTTCCGCTACTGGGTGAATGTGCATTGCGCAGTCCGGGGCTGGGAAAGAGTCACCCTCGCTCAAGGTGAGTTTGCCGCGGTTCGGATAGAACGCCTGATTCGACTGCTGCACACGGACATATCCCGCATCGACACGGTACGCCGCGACATCATCTGGCTGGCCCCGGAAGTCGGCCGCTGGGTGGCACGAGAAACCTCAGGGGAATACATACTGCCGGGCGAAAAAGATGGATTGGGACACGAAGACTACTTTCGCTGGGAATTGACGAACTGGACCTGATAAAGGCCGCGCCATGTCAAGCATTAGCTATCATTTTGATAGCTACCTGCACCCACTCGACATGGGCTAACACCCCAAAAACCTCAAAACCCCCGCGCCCGCCCTTCTGCCGCTGGCAAAGCAGGCGGTCAGCAGGTAGCCGCCGGTCGGCGCCTCCCAGTCCAGCATTTCGCCGGCGCAAAAATACCCTGGCAGGGCTTCGAGCATCAGGTCCTCGTTGAGCACCTCGAACAGCACGCCGCCGGCCGTGCTGATGGCCTCGTCCAGCGGGCGCGCGGCCACCAGGCGCAGCGGCAGGGCCTTGATGGCAGCGGCCAGGGTGGCCCTCTGGTTCATTTCTTCCTTGCTCAGCACTTCATGCAGGATCGCCGCCTTGATGCCCTCCAGGCCGAGGCGGCTCTTGAGGTGGCTGGACAGCGAGCGCGAGCCGCGCGGATGCGCCACCTCGGCCAGCACGCGCTCCGGCGACATGTCAGGCAACAAATCAAGATGCAGGGTGGCATGGCCTTGGCGGATGATGTCGTCGCGCAGCAGGCTGGACGCCGCGTAGATCAGGCTGCCTTCCACGCCGCTGGCGGTGGCGACGAACTCGCCCTTGCGTTTGAAGCCCTGCCCCTGCGAACTGGTGAAGGCGATGGCCACCGACTTGAAGGGCTGGCCGGCAAAGCGGCTGGCAAAGTGTTCGCTCCAGCCCACCGGGGCCGGCGCTGGCACCACCTGCACCGGCAGCGCCTGGCCTTCGGGCGGCAAAGGATGCGGTGCAGCGCGCGGCGCGGCCACGTCGAAACCGCAGTTGGCCGGCAAGAGCGGCGCCACGGCCACGCCGCGCGCGGCGAGCAGCGGCACCCAGGCGCCATTCGAGCCCAGGCGCGCCCAGCTGCCGCCGCCCAAGGCCAGCACCACGGCATCGGCCTGGGCCTGCACCTCGCCACTGCCGCCTGCACTGTCCCGGGTCTGGAAGCGCAGCGTGCGGCCATCCTCGGCCCAGCCCAGCCAGCGGTGGCGCATGTGGAACTGCACGCCCGGCCCCTGCGGCGGATGGCGCAGGCGCTGCAGCCAAGCGCGCAGCAGCGGCGCGGCCTTCATGTCGGCGGGAAAGACGCGCCCGGAGCTGCCGACAAAGGTTTTAATGCCCAAGGCCTGGGCCCACTCGCGCACGCTCCGCCCCCACGCTGGCCCGCTCCGTGCGGCTTGCTGTCCCCCCGGGGGGTGGCCCGGCGGCGGCTCGGCGGCGCCAAAACCCTGCAACAGCGCTTCAATCTGGGCGCGGCGCGCACCGAAGCGCGCGGCAAACAGGTCGGCCGGCTCCGAATGCGTGAGGTTCAGGCCGCCCTTGCCGGCCAGCAAAAACTTGCGCCCCACCGAGGGCATGGCGTCATACAGATCCACCGCCACGCCGGCGCCCACCAGCACCTCGGCCGCCATCAGGCCGGCCGGGCCGCCGCCAATCACAATCACTTTTTTCATTCAGATCCTTCAACTTCCTCTAGTGTGCCTTGCGCACTGAGGAAGGCCGCCTTGACCACCTGCCCGGGATAGGCCGCCTGCACCGCGGCGCGGTAGCTGCGCAACTGCGCCACCAGCTCCTCCTTGGCCAGCGGCTGCGCGGCCGACTTGTAGTCCAGCACCCACCATTCCAACTCAGCGCCCGACCTGCGGCGCACCAGCCGGTCCAGGCGGCGCACGCTGCCCTGCAGCGTGATCGTGACTTCGTTGCCATGCCAGTCGATCTGCCGGGCATCCCAGGCCCAGGCCCCGGCACCGCCCAGGATGCGCTGCGCCATGGCGCCAGCTTGGCTGCCCTGCGCCGCATCGAGCCCGAACTCGCGCGCCGCGCGCTGCACCTGGGCCGGGGCAACAGTCTGGGCCCCCAACGGTGCCCACTCCAGCAGGCGGTGCATGGCCTGGCCGACCAGCGACTCCAGCGCCGGTTTTTCGCCCGCGACGGGAGTTGCTCCTTTTTTGATAGCAGCTTGCGCTTGTGGCTCCATGAGTTGCGGCAAAACCGGCAACAAGATATTCATGCGTTCCTGCCCCATGAAACCGTTCTGGCTGAGCTTGGCCTGTCCTGAGCTTGACGAAGGGTCCAAGCCCTTTTGCCCTTCGACAAGCCCAGGGCGAACGGATAGTGGTTGGTCCAACCACCCTGCTGCCCCGGCCTGCGTGTCAAGCTGTTCGCAGCCGGCCTGCAGACGCTGCCACCAGCTCGCGCCGTTGGCCTGGTGCGGCTGCACCGAGGAGACCACCAGCCGGTGCCGCGCACGCGTCATGGCCACGTACAGCGCATTGAGCTCCTCGCGCTGGCGCGCCAGCTGCTCGACCTGCATCGCCGGCACGGCACTGGCCGGCACGCGCGTTTCGCTGGCCAGGAACATGAAGCTCCTGGGCACCTCGTCCTCGCCCGGCCAGTCCACCAGCACGCCCATGGTCTGGGCCTTCGGGCTTGGGGCATCGGTGTCGAGCAGCAGCACCAGCGAGGCTTCCAGCCCCTTGGCACCATGCACCGTGAGCAGGCGCACGGCATCCGCGTCGGCCAGGCTGGGCGCCGGCACGCCGCCGGCCTTGAGGGCGCGCACCAGGGCATAGGGCGTGGCATAACGCGCGCCGTCGATCTGCAAGGCCGCCGACAGCAGCGCCTGCAGGTTGGAGAGCGTCGTGTCGCGCTGCGTGGCGGGCGCGGCGGCGCAAAAGCGCGCCAGCACATCGCCGTCCTGGTAGATCTTGTCCAGCGCGTCATGCGGCGGCAGCGTGTCCAGCCAGCCTTTCCAACGCATCAAAACCGGCCCCAGCCCTTGCAGGTCGGTCGTGAGCAGCTCTTCTTTTTGTAGCAAGTCAAACCAGGGCGTGCGCGGCAACGGGGTGCCGCCCTCTGGCGGCCGGGCCGCGCGCCCTTGCAGCAGCGCGAGCTGCACCAGCGCGCCATCGCTCACGCCAAACAGCGGGCATTTCAGCGCGCGCGCCAGCGACAGGTCGTGCGCGGGCGAGATCAGCGCATCGAGCAGGGCCACGATGTCCTGCACCTCGGGGGCCTGGCCCAGGTCGGTTTTCTCCGGCTGCTGCGCCGGCAGGCCCAGGGCGCGCAGCTCGTCCTGCATGGCCGAGAGCCGGTCGCGCTTGCGCGCCAGCACCATGATGTCGCGCGGGTGCAGGCCGCCCTGGATCTGCGCGGCCAGCCAGCGCGCGGCCTGGCGGCACTCCAGCGTGCGCAGGGTGTCCTCCGGCAGTTCGCGCGGCGTGAGAAGGCTGTCGCGCCAGCCCTCTGGCGCGTCGTCAGGCTGCACCGCCTCGCCGCTCGGGCGCGGGATTGGCGGCAGCCGCAACACGCCGCCCGCCTCCCGCGACTCGGTGCTGTGCGCGCGAAAGCCGGGGTAGGCACTGTCCGCCTGCGCCTGCGTCATCACCGCGTTGACCAGCCCCATGACGGGGGGCGCATTGCGCCGCGTGTGGTCGCAGCTCAGCAAATCGCCGCCCAGATCATCCCGCACGAACCGCTGGGCCGCGATGAACACCTGCGGTTCGGCCCGGCGAAAGCGGTAGATGCTTTGCTTGGGGTCGCCCACGATGAAAACGCTGGGCGCGGCGGCACCGCCGCCCGCGCCGGCATAACCGCTGAGCCAGGCCTGCAAGGCCTGCCACTGCAAGGGGTTGGTGTCCTGGAACTCGTCGATCAGCAGGTGCCGCACGCGCGCGTCCAGCCGCTCCTGCACCCAGCCGCCGAGCACGGGGTCGGACAGCAGGTGCAGCGCGGCGCGTTCCACGTCGTTCATGTCGACCCAGCCGCGCTCGCGCTTGAGGGCGGCGAACTCGGCCATGAGCACGCGCGTGAGCCGCGTCATGCGCTGCTGGTAAGCCCACGCCTGGTGCTGTTCATCCGCCGCCAGCACGCGTGAAAGTAGCGCCTGCGCCTCGCGCACGCGCTCGATGCCGGCCACCTTGTCGCCGAATTTGCGCGGGCTGCCCTCCCTGGTCAGCAGGGCGACCAGCACGCCAGGGGCATCGCCGCCGGTGAGCGCCATCTCTAGTTCTTTTCCCTTGGCGCTGAAGCTGGGCTGGCTGGCGCGCCCCAGGGTCTGCGCGGCCTGCGACAGCATCTGCCGCAGCGGCCCGTCAGCCAGCAGCCGGGCCAGCGGCTCGTCGTCACCGGCCAGCTCGGGAAACTGTTCTGAAAAATGTGGCACCGAAGCCGCGACGATGCCGCGCGCATCGGCCAGCGCGAACTCCACGCGCCGCGCCAGCGCGGCCGTCAGCGCCTTTTCGGTCTGAAAGCGCCCGTGCGCGGCCACCACCGCCTCGAAGTCCTGCCGCGCCTCGGGCGCACCCAGCAGCGCGGCATAAAAACGCCGCCACACCAGCGCCACCGCCTGCCCATCGTCTTCCAGCAGCTCGTAGCTGGCCGGCAGGCCCAGCGCGTCCAGCACCGCCAGCGGCGCCGTGCGCAGCAGCGCCGCAAACCAGCTGTGAAAGGTGCGGATCTGCACCGGCCGGCCCTGGACGAGCAGGGTTTGATACAAATTTTGTAGCGGCTCCCGCAGGTTCTGCGCGGCCTGCGGGCTGATTCCGCGCATGACCAGTTCCTGCGTCAGTTGCTCGGGCGCGGCCTGGGAAAAGTCCTCCAGCCACTCGCTCAGGCGCTGGCGCATCTCGCCCGCCGCCTTCTTGGTGAAGGTGATGGCCAGGATGTCGTGCGGCGCGCAGCCTTCCAGCAAGGCCCGCAAAATGCGCGACACCAGCATCCAGGTCTTGCCCGCGCCGGCGCAGGCTTCCACCGCCACGCTGCGGCGCGGGTCGCAAGCCACCGCGTAAAAGTCTTCGCGGCTGACTGGTTTGCCGTTGAGTTCGTAGGCTGGGTTTGTTGTCATTCTTTTTGTTTCCCACAGGGCCGGCTCTTCCCCCCCCTATCCCCCCCCGCCCCCTTTCCACCCCCGCCGGGGCGCAAAGGGGGAGCCTTCATTTGACCGCCCGCGCCGGCAGAGCTTCTACCAGGCTCGGTCTGATGAGGCGTGGCCTTTTTCTTCGCGTCGTAGAAGCCGTATTGATTCGAAGTAACCAAATCAAGGCGCCCCTTTCCACCCCGGCGGGGGTGGAAAGGGGCGGGGGGGATAGGGGGGGAAAACAACCCCCTGTGGGAACAAACCAAAGTCATACCTCAGCCCAAAAATCTTTCCGACACAAGCCGCGCGCGGCGCAAAACTCGCAAGCCGCCCCCTCCCCCAGCGCCGGCAAGGCCGCCCCCTGGGAGATGCGCGCCATGTCATGCACGATGCCCTCAATCAGCGCATCGCGCACGGCCACCACGTCCTTTTGCTCGAACAGCTGGGTGCCGTCCTTCTCGCCCACGTTCACATAGGCGGCGCGCAGGGTGTCGTGCGGCTGCAGGGCGGCGTAGAAGGCCAGCTGGGTGTCCTCGAACGGGGACTTGATGCGCTCGCGGGTCACGCCCGGCGACTCGGTCTTGTAGTCGATCACCAGCACGGCGGCTTGCGCATCGTCGCTGGCAGCCACCGTGTCGATGCGGTCGATCTGACCCACCAGCGTGAGCGGGCCCAGCGGCAGTTCCTGCCAATGCTCGGCATCCATGAAACGTGCACCGCCCGCCTCGTGCCGGGCCAGCCAGTCGAGGTAGCCCTCGCGCACCCGGGGCCAGGCCGCCATGAAGGGCAGGAACTCGTCCTCGGCCAGCCGCATGGACTGGGTCACCGCGTCGGCCGCTGCATTGATCAGTGCAAGCTTGCTGGCCTCGTCCCGAGCCGCAGCGGCCTTGAGCTGGTCGTGGAAGGCCTTGAGCACGGCGTGCAGCCACAGGCCGAAGTCGCGCTTGTCGAGCTCCACCTCGAGTTCATCGGCCTCTTTCAAGCCGAGCTGGCGCAGCGCGAAAAAACGGTACGGGCACTGGCGCAGGTCAGCGTAGGCGCTGGCGGAAAGACGCGTGACATTCAAGGCCGGCGCCGCCGGATCGGGACGCGGCACCGGCGCCGGCTGTACTTCGCGCAGGACTCGCGGGTCGGCCGCCGTGACGTGACCCGCCTGCAGCCGCAAGACCTGCACCAGCGCGCTGGGCAGCAAGGGCTCGCCCCCGTCATCGCTCTGGCGCCAGAGCAGGTCGGCATGCGGCGTTTGCAGCGCATGCCGCCAGGCCGCGCGCAGGGCGGCTTGCAGCGTCTCGCGCGCCGGCAGGCCCAGCGCCAGGCGCTGGGCCGCGGTCCAAATGCCCGGCGGTTCGGGCGAGGGGTTCAGCCGCACCTCGTCGCAGCCCGGCAGCACCACCGCCGCAAAAGGCCGGCCCAGCATCTGGGCCAGCGGCAGAATCACCACCTGTTCATCGCTCGGGTACTCGGGCGAAAAACTGGCGCCTTCGAGCGCCTGGTTCACCCAGTGGATGAACTCCGTCAGGCTCAAGCGGCGCGCCGCCCACAGCGCATCGGCCAGCAGGGACTGCCAGTCGGCCGTGGCGGACTCGCCCAGGCGCAGCACGGCCAGCAGCTTGTCGCCCGCCACATCGTCTTGCAGCAGCGCCCACTGGCCGCTGCGCTGCAGCAGTTCACGCAGCGCGCTCAACCACTGCGGCAAGCCGCGGCTGCGCTGCAGCCCCTCGCGCAGCGCCTGGACGCTGGCCAGCAACGCGGCCAGCGCCGGCTGCTCCGCCCCACCCGCCCCCGGCCCGGCGCGCCACTCGCGCACCGGCTTGCGGCGCAGCTGCGCCTCCAGCTGGCGCACGGCCCCGGCATCGAAGGCCGGCGCATTCTTGAGCCAGTCGAGCACGCTGTCGCTTGAGGCATTCCAGACAGCGGCGCGCAAGGCCCCCATGACGTGGGCGCCAGCCCGGCTGGTGGAGAGCTTCCAGCCGTTTTCGTCACGCAGGCGCAAGCCCCGCCCCTCCAGCATGGCGCGCACGCGGCGCGTCAGCGCGCGGTCGATGGCCACCAGGGCAACGGGCAGTCGCCCTGCGTTGACGTGCCGCAGCACGCAGGCGGCCGCACGCTGCGCCTCGTCCTGCGCATCGCGGGCGGCATGAAAGCCAAGCCCGGCCGCTGCGCCCGCAAGTGCCGTGTCGGCGTCGAGCGCGATCGTGGCCATGCGTTCGCCCCAGACCGCCTGGAGCGCATCGAGCAGCGGGTCCGGTTGGAAACCTGGCAGCGCGATCAGGCAGTCGGTGGCGCTCACGAGCTGCGCGTCGAACAGCACATCCGTGACATAGGCTGAATGGGCCGCCCAGACCACCGCCATGTGCGCCACGGCCGACTCCAGTGCCAGTGCCGGCCCTTCCAGACCGGTGAGTGCCGCCGCGCGCGCACGGCTGGCCCAGGCCGCGCGCTGCGCCGGCGGCACGGCGGCGGCCAGGCACGCGAGCTGGTGTGCAGCCTCCACCAGTCCCGTGGCCAGCGCGTCGGCGCGCTGGCCCAGGCCGGCGCGCTCCAGCAGGGCCTGGGCCGTGAGCACGTCGAGCGCCGCGTCAAACGCGATGTCGCTGGCGGCCGGCGCAAAGCCGCCCTGGCCGCGGCTCCAGTTCTGCGTGGTCTCGAAGCGCGGCGCAAAGCCGTCTGGATGCGCCTGCGCCCACAGGCGGGCCGCCACCGGCATGAGCTGCGCATAGGGCAGCAGCACCACGGTACGGGCCGCATGGGCCTGGCGCGCTTGCATCAGCCCGGCGATGCGGGTCATCCACCCCTGCGCGGGCGCGAGCCAGCGCCAGTGCACCGGATGCATGGCCTGATCCGCGGGAAGTGGGGGCTGATGGTCGGGCGCTATCTCATTCATAGCACAGGCATGACCGTCGGGGGTACTTGGTTTCTGTCACAATGCCGCAACTTTAGCTGTAATGCCAAACTGTCAAAGGAGCCCTCATGGCCAGCGATCTCATCAAACATGTTTCCGACGCTACTTTTGAAGCCGACGTGCTCCAGTCCGCCCAGCCTGTTCTGGTGGACTACTGGGCCGAATGGTGTGGCCCCTGCAAGATGATTGCCCCCATCCTGGATGAAGTCTCCAGCACCTACGAAGGCAAGCTGCAGATCGCCAAGATGAATGTGGATGAGAACCGCGACATTCCGGCCAAGTTCGGCATCCGCGGCATCCCCACGCTCATGCTGTTCAAGGGCGGCCAGCTCGCCGCCACCAAGGTCGGCGCCATGAGCAAGGCCCAGTTGACGGCCTTCATCGACCAGCAACTGGCCTGATACGGCTCCAGCCCGCCGCCGTGATACCGTTTCACGGCGGCTGTTTTTCCTGTCATAATCAAACCTGATCACCGGCCCCAGCCCTGGACCGGTTCGAATTCACGGTAGCCAAGGCGCTTTGTCTGCCTGGCCGCAAACATTCCCCAGTTTCCCATTCAACTCCTCTTTGGGGTCTTATCCATGCACTTAAACGAACTCAAGGCACTGCACGTGTCGGAAGTCCTCAAACAGGCTGAAGAGCTTGAAATTGAAAACACCGGCCGCATGCGCAAGCAGGAGCTGATGTTCGCCATCATCAAAAAACGGGCCCGCGCCGGCGAACAGGTGTTTGCCGACGGCGTACTGGAAATCCTGCCTGATGGTTTTGGCTTCCTGCGCAGCCCCGACACCAGCTACACCGCCAGCACCGACGACATCTACATCAGCCCCAGCCAGGTGCGCCGCTTCAACCTGCACACTGGCGACATGATCGAGGGCGAAGTGCGCACCCCGAAGGACGGCGAGCGCTACTTTGCCCTGAACAAGCTGGAAAAAGTCAATGGCGGCGGCCCCGAGGACAACAAGCACAAGGTGATGTTCGAGAACCTGACGCCGCTGTTCCCCAAGGTGCAGATGAAGCTGGAGCAGGACATCAAGGGCGAAGAAAACATCACCGGGCGCGTCATCGACATCATCGCGCCCATCGGCAAGGGCCAGCGCGCCCTGATCGTGGCGCAGCCCAAGAGCGGCAAGACCGTGATGATGCAGCACATTGCGCACGCGATTTCCGCCAACTACCCCGACAGCTATCTGATGGTGCTCCTGATCGACGAGCGTCCGGAGGAGGTGACCGAGATGCAGCGCACCGTCAAGGGCGAGGTGATCGCCTCCACCTTCGACGAGCCCGCCGCCCGCCACGTGCACGTGGCCGAGATGGTGATCGAACGCGCCAAGCGCCTGGTCGAACTGAAAAAAGACGTGGTGATCCTGCTGGACTCCATCACCCGCCTGGCACGCGCCTACAACAACGTGGTGCCCTCTTCCGGCAAGGTACTGACTGGCGGCGTGGACGCCAACGCCCTGCAGCGCCCCAAGCGCTTTCTGGGTGCGGCGCGCAATGTGGAAGAAGGTGGTTCGCTCACCATCATCGCCACCGCGCTGGTCGATACCGGCAGCCGCATGGACGAAGTGATCTTCGAGGAATTCAAGGGCACCGGCAACTCCGAAATCCACCTGGACCGCCGTCTCTACGAAAAGCGCGTGTTCCCCTCGATCCAGCTCAACCGCAGCGGCACCCGGCGCGAAGAGTTGCTGCTGCAGCCGGAAATCCTGCAAAAGACCCGCATCCTGCGCCAGTTCCTCTACAACATGGACGAGGTCGAGGCCATGGAGATGGTGCTCAAGCAGATGCGCGCGACGAAGAACAACAACGAATTCTTCGACATGATGCGCCGGGGTGGGTAACACCCCCAGGCTCCGCTTCCTTCGTTCGTTATGCCACCCCCCTCAAGGGGGCGCACCCACCGGCCTGGCAAAGCCAGTTCCGCGGTGCCCGCGAACGGAACCACGGCGGCGCTCACGCGATGGGCGTTGGCGAGCTGTGTTGTGGCATAATTTAGGGTTTTCGCGACAAGTACGATCAGCTTTTCATTGTGAGCATTCAAGTTGTGCAAGGGTTGCACAAGGGTTACACAAGGGTTGACGCGGCTGCCGCAACTGATGGAGAAGATATGAAAGAAGGCATTCACCCCAATTACCGCGACGTCTGTTTTGTGGACCTGTCCAACGGTTTCAAGTTCGTGACCCGTTCCTGCGCCAACGCCAAGGAAATGATCAAGATGGAAGACGGCCGCGAACTGCCGCTGTACAAGCTGGACACGTCCAGTGAATCGCACCCCTTCTACACCGGCACGCAAAAATCCGTGGACAACATGGGTGGCCGTGTCGAGAAGTTCCGCAACCGTTTCGGCAAGACCGCTGCCAAGTAAGCTGGCAGCAGGTTCTCGCAAGGGCAGCCCGGGTTTCCGCGCTGCCCTTTTGCTTGGCTGAAGCCGAGTCCATCCCGCCCCGCATCAGAGAGTGAATCACACCACCCCCGCCATCGTCGCCCAAGGTGCCGTGCGCCGTCTGCCGCGCTCGGCGCTGCTGCTGTTCTGCCTTGCCTACCTGCTGCCCGGCTTCCTCGGACGCGAGCCCTGGAAAGGGGCTGACATGGCGGAGTTCGGCTACATGCTCGAACTGGCCCGCGGCAGCACCGACTGGTTTACGCCGCATCTCATGGGCATGCCACCCGAAGTCGATGGACTGCTGCCGTACTGGCTCGGCGCCTGGGCCGTGGGACTCGCGCCGACCTGGGTATCGCCGGATTTTGCGGCGCGCATTCCCTTTGTTTTTCTGCTCGCCTTGAGCTTCGCCGCGACCTGGTATGGCATTTACCATCTGGCATGGAGCCCCAAGGCCCAGCCCGTGGCCTTTGCCTTTGGCGGCGAGGCGCAACCCACCGACTACGCACGCGCCATGGCCGACGGCGGCCTGCTGGCCTTCATCGCGTGCCTGGGTCTGGCGCAGGTCTCGCACGAGACCACGCCGGCACAGGCCCAGCTCTGTTTCACCGCCCTGAGCTTTTACGCATTCGCCGCCATGCCCTACCGCGTGGGACTGTCCGCCATCAGCGGCATGGCGGGCCTGCTGGGTCTGACGCTGTCTGGCGCGCCCACCATGGCGGTGCTTTTCGGTGCCGGCGGTGCCGTGATCCATCTGCTGGACCGCGCGCCTGAGTCCACCGGAACCGGCCAAGACGCCCGCTGGCTGTGGGGCATCGCGCTGCTGACCCTGCTCGCCGCCGCGCTGGCCACAGGGCTGGATTTATGGCGCTGGCGCATTGATCTGCCCCATGCGGCATGGGTGCCCTGGCGCAACCAGGGGCGTTTGCTGCTGTGGTTTACTTGGCCCGCATGGCCGCTTGCCGTGTGGACCCTGTGGCGCTGGCGGCACCATGTGATGAGCGGCAACATGAGCCGCCATCTCGCTTTACCCTTGTGGTTTGTCGCTGTGTCGGTCGGCACGATGCTGGTCACCAGCTCTTCCGAGCGTGCCTTGCTGCAGGCGCTGCCGGCCCTGGCCGCACTGGCGGCGTTTGCATTGCCCACGCTGGGACGCAGCGTTGCCGCCCTGATTGACTGGTTCACGCTGCTGTTTTTCACGGGCTGCGCCTTCATCATCTGGGTCGTGTGGATCGCCATGCAAACCGGCGTGCCGGCACAACCGGCGGCCAACGTGGCACGACTGGCCCCCGGCTTTGAGACCAGCTTCTCGTTTGCGCCATTCCTGATAGCGGTTGGCGCGACGCTGGCCTGGACCTGGCTCGTGAAATGGCGTGTTGGACGGCATCGTGCGGCAATCTGGAAAAGCCTTGTCCTGCCCGCCGGCGGTGCCGCCCTGTGCTGGCTGCTGCTCATGACCCTGTGGCTGCCTTTGCTGGATTTTGCCCGCAGCTACGTCCCCCTGGTGCGCAGCATCACCGGCATGGTGGGCCAGCCCGATTGCGTTCAGGCGCATGGGCTGAGCCGCGGCCAGATAGCCGCCTTCCAGTACCATGGCAAGCTGCTCTTGAAGCCGGCCAGCGCCTCGTGCCCCTGGCTGATCGTTGACAGCGATGCCGTCGACAGCCCGGCCCAGGCCGTGAACCCCAAGCTATGGGTTTTGCACAGCACGGTGCCCCGGCCCTCTGATCGCGACGAAAAAATACTGCTGTACAAACGCGTGGGCAAGCCCGGGGCCTGATTGTCTGAGCTGAAAACAATCTCCCGCCATGCCGCAACCGTCCTGGTGGGGCAGTTGGCGGTGATGGCCTTCGGCGTGACCGACACGATCGTGGCGGGCCGCTACTCGGACGCCTCCCTGGCGGCGCTGTCCGTCGGATCGGCCGTCTACATCAGCGTGTTCGTAGCGCTGATGGGTGTTTTGCAGGCCCTGCTTCCGGTCTGGGCCGAATTGCATGGCGCCGGCCGCCACGCGCAGGTCGGCCGCTCGTTCCGGCAAGCCCTGTACCTGTGCGCGATCACCATCGCCATCGGCATGGCCCTGCTGCTGTCGCCCGGCGCCCTGCTGCGCTGGACCGAGGTGCCCGTGGCGCTGCGGGGTGAGGTGGAACGCTATCTGGCGGTGCTGGCCCTCGCCCTGGCCCCTGCCCTGCTGTTTCGCATGTACAGCACACTCAACCAGAGTCTGGGCAAGCCCGTGCTGGTGACCTGGCTGCAAATGGGCTCCCTCTTCATCAAGGTGCCGCTGTCGATCTGGTTTGCCTTCGGGGGCGGCGGCCTGGAACCCCAGGGGGCGGTCGGCTGCGCTTGGGCCACGCTGATCGTGAACTACCTGATGCTGGGCCTGGCGCTCTGGTTGCTGCGCAACCAGGGCCTGTACCGGCCCTATCGCATCTGGCATGCCCTGGAGCGGCCCGACTGGCGGGAGATCGCCGCCTTTGCCCGGCTCGGCATCCCTGGGGGGCTGGCGATCATGGTGGAGGTTACTTCTTTTACCCTGATGGCCCTGTTCATCGCACGCCAGGGCACTGTTGCATCGGCCAGCCACCAGATTGCATCGAATCTGACGGCCGTGCTGTACATGATGCCACTGGCCATCGCCATCGCGGCCAGCTCGCGCGTGAGCTACTGGCTGGGGGCGGGCGACGAACGAAAGGCGCGGGCCGCCATCCGAACCGGTTTCCAGATGGCCGTGTCGGCGGCCTTGCTGTTGTCAGCCACGCTTTTTCTGGCGCGCCACGCGCTGGCAGCGGTCTATGCACGCAATCCGGACGTGGTTGCCATGGCCGCGCCGCTGCTGGCCTGGGTTGCGCTCTATCACCTGGCCGACTCGGTACAGGCCGTGTGCGTCTTCTTCCTGCGCTGCTTTCGCGTCACCATCGCCCCGTTGCTGGCGTACTGCCTGCTGCTCTGGGGCATGGGCCTGGCTGGGGGCTATCTGCTGGCCTACCGTGGCGTGGGACTGTGGCAGGCGATGCCGACGCCGACCGCCTTCTGGGCCAGCAGCGCAGCCGCACTTGCCCTGACCGCGTTCATTTTTAGCGCCATGCTGTGGCTGGTGCTCAAGCGGGAGCGGGCTCCGGCCTGACAGGCACTGCGTGCGACGCCATGCGGACCCGGCTGGCCGGAAACAGGATGGAAAAAACCGAGCCCTTGCCGGGCACGCTCTCGATCCTCAACTCGGCGCCGTGCCGCTGCAAGACATGCTTGACGATGGCCAGACCCAGCCCGGTGCCACCGGTATCGCGCGAACGGCTGCGGTCAACCCGGTAAAAGCGCTCTGTCAGGCGCGGAATGTGCTCCGGTGCAATGCCGGGCCCCGTGTCCTGCACCGAAAACTCGGCTCGCCCGTCACCCAGCAACAGCGATCTCACCTGGATGACGCCACCCGCGGGCGTGTAGCGTATCGCATTGCCAACCAGATTCGACATGGCGCTCAACAGCTCATGGAGGGAACCGGCGATCTCCGCATCCAGCGTGGGTTCAAATTTGAGCTCATGCACACAAGCCGTCCCCTGGTTCAGGACGGCGGACAAGGCACGCCCTTCCTGTTCAAGCTGCTGCGTCAGCAAGCGCAGGGGCACCCAGTCCGTGGCACCGGGCAGCGGGCTGCCCTCCAGCCGCGACAGTGTCAGCAGATCGCTGACCAGTGTCTGCATCCGCTGCGTCTGCTGCGCCATCAACGCCAGATAGCGCTCGCGCTCCTGCTCATTCAAGGGCAAGGTCTGAAGCGTCTCCACGAAACCGGTGAGCACGGTCAGTGGCGTGCGGATTTCATGCGATACATTGGCCACGAAATCGCGGCGCATGGCCTCGGCCTGCTCCAGCGCGGTGACATCCTGTGACAGAAGGAGACGGCGCCCATCGCCATAGGGATGGAGATGGACAGACAATCTGACAGGTCGCGTCGGCGTGCTTTCACGCCCGGGCATGGTGACATCACGCCGGTAGTCCCCGCTGGCGAAATAGGCGGCAAAACCCGGATCGCGCACGAGATTGCCAAAGTGCTGGAGCATGTCGCGTTGCGCATCGAACCCAAAATGCGCAGCAGCCATCTGGTTGAACCACTCGATACGGCCATGAACATCCAGCAGAACCACGCCATTGGGGGATGCTTGCAGTGCCGCCAGGAAGTCCTGCAAGCGGTTGTCGCTTTCCAGCGTCTGCTGCTCCCGGGCCCGGACCAGCCGGCGGGCACGATCCGACACTTCCCCCCACAAACCGCTGGTGACCGCCACGCTGGACACATTGCCGCGCCGCAGCCAGCGCAGCAATCGAGCGCCCCGGGACAGGTCAAGAAAGAACCAGATCAGGCCACCCGCCACGACGCCGGTCAAGGCGCCGCCGACGGGACGAACATTCAGCGCAAGATACCAGCCCGCCAAGCCACCGGCCAGCTGGCACAGCAGAAAAAAACAAAACCGCCAGAACATGGACCGATTGTCCCAAAAGGGGAAAGGACGCGCAAAGGACGCGTCAAGCCTGCGCCTGCAAGGGCGCCGCTGCCACGGGCTGAGCCGTCAGCCGATAGCCCGCGCCACGCACGGTCTCCACCATGAGGCCGGCCTCGCCCAGCGCTTCGCGCAGACGCTTGACATGGACGTCCACGGTTCGCTCCTCGATGAACACATGGTCGCCCCATACCTTGTCAAGCAGTTGCGAGCGGCTGTGGACCCGTTCGGCATGATTCATCAGGAAATAAAGCAGCTTGAACTCAGTAGGCCCCAATTTCAGCAGTTGCTGGTTGAACGTCACCCGATGGGTGGAGGCATCCAGGGACAAGGCGCCAATCGAGACGACGCCACCCGCCTGCTCGGGCGCGCGACGCCTCAAGACCGCGCGAATCCGCGCCAGCATTTCTTTGGTTGAAAAAGGCTTGGCGATATAGTCGTCCGCCCCCGCGTCCAGGCCCGCCACGCGATCGGCCTCGTCGCCCCGGGCCGTCAACATGATGATGGGAACAGCCTTGGTGCGGGCGTTTGAACGCCAACGCTTGGCCAGGCTCAGGCCACTCTCGCCCGGTAACATCCAGTCGAGCAAAATGACATCCGGCAACACCGCGTCGAGTTCGCGTTGCGCGCTAGCGCTGTCCATCGCCCAGGTCGGACGAAACCCGTTATGACGCAGGTTGACGGCGATGAGCTCGGCAATGGCCGGCTCGTCTTCAACGATCAGGACTCCTGGCTGGTTTCTCATTTCACCGCAGACTCGATCTGTTCCATGGAGGTGTGACGCACGTCCGTGCCCTTGACGATGTAGATGATGAATTCCGCGATGTTCTTCGCGTGATCGCCAATCCGTTCGATGGCCTTGGCCAGAAACAGCAAATCCAGGCTCGGCGAAATCATGCGCGGATCTTCCATCATGTAAGTCACCAGTTTGCGCATGAAACCGTCGAACTCCCTGTCGATCAGGTCATCCTCCTTGAGGATGGAAACGGCGGCAGCCGTATCGAGCCGCGCGAATGCGTCCAGCGCCTTGCGCAGCAGGCCCGACGCCATGTCCGCCGCCACCCGCAATTCAAGCGATGGAAGCGAGCGAGGAGCGCCGCTATTGATGATGGAGCGCACCATGCGCGCTATCTTCTCCGCCTCGTCCCCCACGCGCTCAAGGTTGGCCGTGGTTTTGGAAATGGCAATCAGCAGCCGCAGGTCCCGCGCCGTTGGCTGGCGGCGCGCAATGATGGATGAGAGTTCGCGGTCAATCTCGATTTCCATGGCATTGACCCGCGCCTCGGTCGCCGTGACCTGGTCCGCCACCTCGACACTGAACTGCGACAAGGCGTAAATCGCCTGCCGGATCTGCGATTCAACCAGGCCACCGAGCTCCATGACGCGGGTTGAAACGGTACTCAGTTCACTGTCAAACTGGGTGGAAAGATGTTTTTCAGGCATGTCGCTTCCTCTTAATCTGTTGAGGACAGAGCGGGCGGCCTTGCCGCCGCGGTCTGTCCCGCAAGTTATCCAAATCGGCCTGTGATGTAGTCCTCGGTTTCCTTGCGCGTGGGCTTGAAAAACATTTGTTCCGTGGAACCAAACTCCACCAGGTCGCCCAGGTACATGTAGGCGGTGTAATCGCTGCAGCGCGCTGCCTGCTGCATGTTGTGCGTCACGATCACCACGGTGTACTCGCTTTTAAGCTCCGTGATCAGCTCTTCGATCTTGGCCGTGGAAATCGGGTCCAGCGCCGAGCAGGGTTCGTCCAGCAGCAACACTTCCGGCTTGATCGCGATGCCGCGCGCAATGCACAGGCGCTGCTGCTGTCCGCCGGACAGGCTCGACCCGCTCTGGTTGAGCTTGTCTTTCACCTCGGTCCAGAGCGCGGCCTTGCGCAGTGCCCATTCGACACGCTCCTCCATGTCGGTGGCATTGAGGGACTCGAACAGTTTGACGCCAAAGGCAATGTTGTCAAAGATCGACATCGGGAACGGCGTGGGTTTTTGAAACACCATGCCGACCTTGGCCCGCAGCAGCGCCACGTCCTTCTTGCTCGTCAGCAGGTCCTCGCCATCGAGCACGATCTCGCCTTCGGCGCGCTGGTCCGGGTACAGCTCGAACATGCGGTTGAAAACACGCAGCAAGGTGGATTTACCGCATCCCGACGGACCAATGAAAGCGGTGACCTTGTTCGCGGGAATTTCCAGATTGATGCCCTTGAGGGCATGGAACTTGCCGTAGTAAAAATCCAGGTTCTTAACTGAAATTTTCGGTGCTTGACCTGAGTTTGTGATGGGTTCCATCGCCAGCCTTGAGTTAAAGGGTTCAATCATGCGCAATCAGTTCTTGTTGCGCGTCAATACGCGGGCCAGGATATTGAGTCCCAGCACGGTGACCGTGATCAGCAACACGCCCGCCCATGCCAGCTTCTGCCAGTTTTCGTACGGACTCATGGCGAATTTGAAAATCGTGACCGGCAGGCTGGCCACGGGCTCACCCAGGTTCGATGTCCAGAACTGGTTGTTCAAAGCCGTGAAGAGCAGCGGAGCAGTCTCGCCCGATATGCGGGCCACCGCCAGCAGCACCCCCGTCACCACGCCGGCGCGGGCGGCTCGCAGGGTGATGTTCGTAATGACCTTCCACTTGGGAGCGCCCAGCGCGTAGGCGGCCTCCCGCAGTCCAGCCGGTACCAGCTGCAGCATGTTTTCCGTGGTGCGAATGACGACCGGAATCACGATCAATGCCAGCGCCATGACACCGGCCCATCCTGAAAATGATTTGAACCGGGCCACAATCACGGCGTAGACAAACAGGCCAATCACAATCGAGGGCGCGGACAACAAAATGTCGTTCACAAACCGGGTGACCGGTGCCAGCCAGCCCTTGGGGTCGTACTCGGCAAGGTAAATGCCCGCCATGATGCCGATGGGCGTGCCCACAAAGGTGGCCAGTATGACCATCAGGAACGAGCCATAAATGGCATTGGCAATACCGCCTGTTTCATTGGGCGGTGGCGTCATCTGGGTAAAGGTGGCCCATGCCAGCCCGCCCACGCCGAGAAGGAAGGTCTCCCACAGAATCCAGAACAGCCAGAACAGGCCGAAGGCCATCGCCCCCAGAGACAGGGTGAGCGCGACCGCATTCACCCGCTTGCGACGGACAAAGTTGGCATATCGAATTTCGTCAAGGGCAGTGCTCATGACTTGGTCCCCTCATTTTTCTTGAGTTGAGCCAAAAGAATCTTGGACAGGGACAGCACCACGAACGTGATGAAAAACAGCACGAGCCCCAGATAAATCAGCGACGCCTGATGCAAGCCACTGGAGGCCTCCGCAAACTCGTTGGCCAACGCGGAGGTAATGCTGTTGGCTGCCTGAAACACGCTCAGTGAGTCAAGCTGGTTCATGTTGCCGATGACAAAAGTGATCGCCATGGTTTCGCCCAGCGCGCGCCCCAAGCCCAGCATGATGCCGCCCACCACGCCGGCCTTGGTGTAGGGCAAGACCACCTTGAACACAACTTCCCAGGTGGTGGAGCCCAAGGCATAAGCCGACTCTTTCAGCAAGGGGGGCGTGACCTCGAAAACATCCCGCATCACGGACGCAATGAACGGGATCACCATGATCGCCAGAATAATGCCAGCCGACAGAATGCCGATGCCCACCGGCGGTCCGGCAACCAGTACACCCAGGTAGGGAACGCCGCTCAACATGGCCTGAAGCGGCACTTGCACATACTTGGCAAGAATGGGGCCAAATACCAGCAAGCCCCACATGCCGTACACGATGGAAGGAACAGCCGCCAGCAACTCAATCGCCGTCCCCAAGGGACGTTTGAGCCATGCCGGCGACATTTCGGTAAGAAACAGCGCAATGCCAAAGCTCACCGGCACCGCGATCACCAGGGCGATCAAGGAGGTCGCCAAGGTGCCGTAGATCATGACCAGGCCGCCAAAGTCCTCCTTGACCGGGTCCCAGACGCTTCGCGACAGGAAACTCAGACCGTATTTTTCGATGGCAGGCCAGGCCCCCACCAGCAGTGACAGCAAAATGCCGACGAGCAGCGCCAGGGTAAGCAGGGCCGCCGCCTTGGCAGTCCATCCAAACAGCACATCCGCGAAGGGCCCCAGGCGGGCTGATTTGACAGGCGGTGGATTGGTCATGGCACGTCCGGAAACCTTTTCTGCAAGTTCAAAAGGAACATGATTTGCCGGAAGTGTAGATGACACGTGCTTTCCCCTGGTATAGCGCTCTCGCCGCCGTATGCCTGTTACTTATAGGCGATGACTTTGCCCGATGCGTCCTTGATTTCGGCCCACGACTTTTCAATGGCAGCCTTCACGCTGACAGGCATCGGAACGTAGTCAAGGTCGTCAGCGGTTTTATCGCCATTCTTGTAAGCCCATTCAAAGAACTTCAGCGATGCCGCAGCCTGCGCCGGCTTGTCCTGGGACTTGTGCATCAGGATGAAGGTAGCCCCGGTCATGGGCCACGAATCCTTGCCCGGCTGCTCTGTCAGGATCTGGTAGAAGCTCTTGGCCCAATCGGCGCCCGCAGCAGCGGCCTTGAATGCCGTATCGTCCGGTGACACGAAATTGCCGGCATGGTTCTGCATTTGCGCATAGACCATCTTGTTCTGCTTCACGTAGGCGTATTCCACGTATCCGATGGAGTTGGGCAGGCGGCCCACAAACGCGGCAACACCTTCATTGCCCTTGCCACCCGCGCCCACCGGCCAGTTCACCGCCGTACCCTCGCCCACCTTGCTCTTCCACTCGGCGTTGACCTTGCTGAGGTAGTTGGTGAAGATGAACGTGGTGCCGGAGCCATCGGCACGGCGCACCGGGGAAATGGCCGCATCTGGCAGCGCCAGCGACGGATTCAGCGCCTTGATGGCCGGGTCATTCCATTTGACGATCTTGCCAAGATAGATGTCACCGAGCATCTGACCATTGAGCTTGAGCTGGCCGGCGGCAATGCCTTGAATATTCACGACTGGCACCACGCCGCCAATGACGGTCGGAAACTGGAGCTGGCCTTTCTTGGCCAGTTCCTCATCCTTCAACGGCATGTCGGACGCGCCAAAATCAACTGTCTTGGCATCAATCTGGCGAATGCCGGCACCAGAACCGACCGACTGGTAATTGATCTTGACACCAGTGGCCTTGTTGTAGTCGGAGGCCCACTTGGAGTACAAGGGTGCGGGAAAACTGGCGCCCGCACCAGTGACTTCCTGGGCAACGGCGGCGCCGGAACCGGCCATCGCAGCGATTGCGGCCAAGCTGAACATTGCACGGTTAAAAATCATTCTCATTTCAAAGCCCCCGAAAGGTTGGTTAAGGAATGAGCACACTGTAAGAATTGTTTATGACAGGGATGTGACAAAGCCTCTGGGCCACGGCATTACCTGTCGCCGAATTATCATCAGAAATTCAAACTATTGACATGGATTTGTCACATTCAGACTCTAGACTTTTCATGAAGGTGCAATAGTTCGGACCGCCGATCTTGCCGTTGCCAACAAGCACCGTTCATCCATGACCGCGTGCCGAGGTCGCCCATGCATCGTTGAACTTCCGCCCCCTGGATACAACGGCCCACTTGGCGCCAGGCTTGGCGCATGGTCAGCCCCGACAAGCCAAGGACGGGCGAAAGCCCGCTGCTCAGGCATGCGAACTCCACGCGAATGCTATGCTGAGCACAGCAAGACAGATATAACGATGCAAAACGGAACTCGCCTCGCCGCTGTGGATCTCGGCTCCAACAGCTATCGCCTGGAAATAGGCTACCTGGATCATGGCCAGATCCACCGCACCGAATACCTCAAGGAAACCGTCCGGCAGGGCAACGGACTGGATGAAGACCGGAATTTGTCGCAGGACGCCATGCAGCGTGGCTGGGACTGCCTGGCCCGTTTTGGTGAGCGGCTGGCCGGTTTCAAGAAATCGCAGGTTCGTGCCGTCGCCACCCAGACCCTGCGCGAGGCCCGCAACCGTGACGAGTTCCTGGCGCGGGCTCACGAAATACTCGGGTTTCCCATCGATGTGGTGTCGGGCCGGGAAGAAGCGCGCCTGATCTACCAGGGAGTGGCCCACCTGCTGCCGCAATCCGATGAGCGGCGGCTGGTCGTGGACATCGGAGGCCGCTCGACCGAACTTATTCTGGGCCAGGCCTTCGACGCCCGCGTCATGGAGTCTTACCGCGTGGGCAGCGTGGCCTGGTCCATGAAATATTTTGCCAATGGCCAGTTCAGCACGCATGCGTTCCAGAGCGCCGAGATTGCCGCCAAGGCCGTGCTGGATGAGGCGCTCAATGCCTACCGGCGTGATGCCTGGGATGTGGCCTATGGCTCCTCAGGAACCATCGGTGCGGTTGGCGACATCCTGAGCGCGGCGGGCTGGCCACCGGGCGCCGTCACCCGCGAAGGCCTCGACTGGCTGCTGGACAAGCTGCTCAAAGCCCAGAGCGCGGACAAGCTGCGCGTGGAGGGCATGAAAGAGGATCGCCGGGCCGTGATCGGCGGCGGTGTCAGTGTTTTGCGGGCGGTGTTTGACCTGCTCGACATCGATGAAATGCAGGCCGCCGAGGGCGCCTTGCGGCATGGGGCCTTGTACGACCTGCTGGATCGCGAGCAGGAACAGACCGACTTGCGCGCCACCAGCGTCCAGCGGCTGGCGGCCAAGTTCGGGGTCGACGAAGCACAAGCCCAGCGGGTGAGCAAGGTTGCCAGCACCTTGTTCCGGCAGGCCAGCACGAATATGCCGGCCGTCGAATCCGAGCGCCACCTTCGCAAGCTGGGTTGGGCCGCCCGCCTGCATGAAATCGGCAGCCTGATTTCACACAGCGACTATCACAAGCACGGCGCCTACATCCTCGACAACGCCGACACGCCGGGGTTTACCATGCCGGAGCTGCACCGGCTCAGCCTGCTGGTGCTGGGCCACCGTGGCAAGCTGCGCAAGCTGGACGCCGATTTTTCGGACGAGGTGTTTGCCTCCCAATTGCTGGCGTTGCGCCTGGCCGTGATTTTGTGCCACGCACGGCGCGAACCGGACCTCAAACGCATCCGGCTCGAGTGCCTGCCGAAGTCAAGCCCGGGATTTGTGCTGTCATGCCGCCCGGGATGGGCGCTGGCCTTTCCCCAGTCAGCACACCTGCTGCGCGAAGAGGTTCTGGCCTGGCAAAAAATGCCCTGCACCTTCCTGCTCAACGGCTGCGAGTCTTGATCCGGATCCAAAAAACGATATAAACTATATAAATCGTTTATTCAAAAGGAAATGGATCATGGTCACCGCAAAGAAAAAAACCGTCATCGCCAAGCCTGCAACGGCACCAGCAACACCCCGCCCCGTGAGAAAACCGGCTGCCAGACCCGCCGCACCAAAGGCTCCCCCCGTCGTCCCAGCCACCGTGAAATCCCTGGCCAAGGCATTTGCCCCATCCAAGGACGAAAAACCGGCTAAAGCCAAAAAACCAAAGATGGTGCGCGACAGCTTCACCATCCCCAAGGCGGAATACGCGGTGCTCGATGAGCTCAAGCAGCGTGCCACCCGACTGGCCCACCCCGCCAAGAAGAGCGAGCTGCTGCGCGCCGGCATCAAGGCGCTGGTCGCCATGTCCGACACGGCATTTCTGGCTGCGCTCCAGGCCGTTCCGGCCATCAAGACCGGGCGCCCCAAAAACATCTAGCCGGAATAGGGGCCGCACGCGCGCCGGCACAGCAAACTACTAGAGCACTTCGGGCGACTGCACCGTTACCACAACGGTCTGGGAAGATGCGTCGCGGTGGCGCTTGCGCAGCCACCAGACGGCCCCTTTCTTGACCGAGCATTCGCTGGCGTGCAAACCGAGCAGCTGGGCAATGGTCTTGCCCAGTATGGGCTGGTGCCCCACGACCAGCACCGTGGTTTTGGCGTGCGGCCATTGCACCAGTTCAAGCAGCTGTTCGACGGTGCCATTGGGCCCCAGCTCGGGCCTTACCTTGTACTTGCGGGACAGCGCCATGGCGGTCTGTTCCGCGCGACGTGCCGGGCTGACCAGGATTCGCGCGCCCTCGGGCAATTGCCGATCAAGCCACGCGGCCATGCGGGCGGCCTGCTTTTCGCCGCGCGGCGTCAACACGCGCTCCAAGTCATTGCAGCCCTCGACCCAGTCCTGGGCCTCCGCATGGCGCCACAGGACAAGGTCCATGTCATGCGCCCCGGCTGTTCTCACGCCCCGCGTAACGCGCCATCAGGGCTGCCTGGGCGCCGTGGCTTGGTCGGCGAGGGGCCGGCTTGACGCGGGCATACGTGCCATCAGGCAGCAAGTCCCAAGCGTCCACGCCATCATGCAGGTACGCCACCAGACATTCGTCAACCAGGCGCTGGCGCAGAGCCGGGTCCGTCACTGGCCAGGCCAGCTCCACCCGGCGCATCATGTTGCGGTTCATCCAGTCGGCACTGGACAGATAGAGCTCCTCCGTCTCGCCGCAGCGAAAGTAAAAAACCCGCGAATGCTCAAGAAAACGACCAATGACCGAGCGCACGCGAACGTTGTCGGTCAAGCCCGGAACCTGCGCCGGCAAGGTGCAGGCGCCGCGCACTACCAAGTCAATCTTGACACCCTGTTGCCCGGCCCGGATCAGGGCCAGCGTCAAGGCCTCATCCGTCAAGGCATTCATCTTGGCCACCAGGCGGGTCGCTTGCCCCGCCGCGGCAGCCGCGCCGAGCGCATCGATCTTCTCGATCAGTTTGCGATGCAGATGAAACGGCGCCAGCCAGACGCGGTTCAGCCTGGGCAACCGGCTTTGGCTTGCCAGGTGAACGAACACGTGCTCCATGTCCGCGGTCAGCGCCGTATCGGCCGTGAGATGGCTCACGTCGGTATAAAGCCGCGCCGTGCGCGGGTTGTAGTTGCCGGTGGACAGGTGGCCGTAACGCCTGAGCTGCTTGCCCTCGCGTCGCGTGATGAGCATCATCTTGGCATGGGTCTTGAGCCCCACCACCCCGTACACGACCTGGGCGCCGATCGACTCCAGCATCTCGGCCCAGTTGATATTGGCCTCCTCGTCAAACCGGGCCTTGAGTTCCACCACCACCGTGATTTCCTTGCCGCGCCGCACTCCCTCGCGCAGCAGGTCCATCAGTTCAGAGTCGGTACCCGTGCGATAAATCGTCTGCTTGATGGCCAGCACCTGCGGGTCATTCACGGCCTCGCGCAAAAAGTCCAGAACGCCATCAAAACTTTCAAACGGCTGGTGAATCAGGACGTCCCCTCGCTTGAGCTGCTCGAAAATCGACTGGCCCGGCACCAGTTGGGTCGGGTAACACGCCTTGTGGGGCGCGAAGCACAGGCGGGGCTCATCCACCAGATCGATCAACTGTGTCAATCGCACCAGGTTGACCGGGCCGTGCACGCGGTACAGGGCCTGTTCCGGCAAATCGAACTGCTTGAGCAAAAAGCTGGCGAGGTACTCGGAGCAGCCCGCGGACACCTCGAGCCGCACGGCCTGGCCATAGTGACGGTGCTGCAGGCCCTGACGCAAGGCAGTGCGCAGGTTCTGCACATCATCCTCGTCGACCGCAAGGTCTGAATGACGGGTGACCCTGAACTGCGAGAACTGGCCCACCTCGCGCCCCGCAAAGAGCTCCTGCAAATGGGCGCGGATCACGCTGGAGAGAGACACGAACAGCTTATGGTGGCCGGCCACTTTCTCGGGCAGGCGAATCAGGCGCGGCAGAACACGCGGAACCTTCACGATGGCAATATCATTCTCGCGTCCAAAGGCATCCTGTCCGCCCAGCCGCACGATGAAGTTGAGCGACTTGTTGGCGACCTGGGGAAACGGGTGCGCCGGGTCAAGTCCGACCGGAATCAGCAAGGGCCGGACTTCGCGCTCGAAATACTGCTTGACCCAGCGTCGATGCACTTCATTGCGATCCCCATGGGAAACAATCTTGATGCCCTGCTTCTCGAATGCCGGCATCAGCTCATCGTTGTACAGGGCATATTGGCGCGCCACCAGGTCATGCGTCGCCCCGGCAAGCAACTCGAAGGACCGCACGGTGTAGAGCCCATTCTGCTCATTGCCCCGTTTCGCTGCCAGATGGGGCTCGGCCCGGACCTCGAAAAATTCGTCAAGATTGGACGACACAATGCACAAATAGCGCAAACGCTCAAGCAACGGGACATCCGCGCGGCAAGCCCAGTCGAACACCCGTTCGTTGAACGCCAGAATGCTGTGATCGCGGTCCAGCATCACGACCTGGCGGGAAACCTCCGGCAAATTCGGCTCACGTGAAAGGGGCACCATCTGGTTTTGACCTATTTATGACGAGTTAATGACGGATTGTTTACGGATTTGATGTCAATTGTGTGACCGTCAACGCCGTTTGACCAAGATTATCCGCAGTAGCGTCCCTTCTCACCGGCACCAGATGACTCAGGAACAGCTGGCTGGCCTGCGCCCAGCTGAATTCCTGCGCGCGGGCACGGGCATGGTGCCGCGGAACCGCCAGCGCGTGATACCAGGCGCTATGCAAGTCATGGTGCATCACGCCGCCACGGACTTCGCCGGCCCCTTCCCCCAGCACCGCCATCGGCCCATCCACCGGATAAGCAGCCACCGGCGTGCCACAGGCCATCGCTTCGAGCATCACCAGGCCGAAGGTCTCGGATTTGCTGGGCAGCACAAACAGGTCAGCCGCCGCATAAACCCGGGCCAGTTCGTCCCGCGGCAAGACACCCAGCCAGCGTACTTTCGGATAACGCGCCTTGAGCGTGGCTTCCAGCGGCCCGACACCACAGACCACCTTGGTCCCTGGCACATCGAGCTGCAGGAACGCCTCTATGTTCTTTTCATAGGAAACACGTCCCACAAAAAGGGAGATGGGCCTTGCCAGAACGCCCATGTCCGGGTGAACCTGGACCTGCTCATGAAAGGAAAAGAGCTGCATGTCCACGCCGTGGGTCCAACTGCGCAGATTCCGGAAGCCGCGCTGCTCCAGCATGCGAAGAACACCTTGCGTGGGCACCATCACGCCCGACGAAGGCTTGTGAAAGTGCCGGAACAGCGCATAGCCCCAGGAATGGGGCACCTTCAGGGCCGCATTCAGGATTTCCGGGAACTTGGTGTGGAATGCCGTGGTGAATGACAGGCGATGCTTGAGGCAGTACGCGCGTGCGGCCCAGCCCAACGGGCCTTCCGTGGCAATATGAATGGCCTCGGGCGCCAGTGCATCGAGTTTTTCGCGCAAGGCGTTCGCGGGCCGCACCGCCAGGTCAATGCCCGCGTAACCCGGACAGGGCCGTGTCCTGAATTGCCCCGGGTGAATCACGTCAACCTGGTGCCCAAGCTGCTCGAGCTCGCGCACGAGCTCGACCAGGGTGGTGACCACGCCGTTGACTTGTGGCAACCATGCATCCGTGATCAGGGCAAGTTTCATGCTGTCACCGTTCGTGTTTGATGTTCCCGTCCCTGCGTCTCGCGGGCGGGCGCCCACTGCACCAGCTCCAGGCGGCCGTCATGGTGCTCGACCAGCGCGGTCCGGCTCTCCACCCAGTCGCCGTCATTGCAATACAGGATTCCGTTGATGTCCCGCATCTCGGCGCGATGGATATGGCCGCAAACGACCCCCTGGTGACCGCGGCGCTTGGCTTCATTCGCCACAGCCACCTCGAAATCGGTGACGTAGTTCAGCGCCTTCTTGACCTTGTGCTTGAGATAGGCCGAGAGCGACCAGTAAGGCAGCCCGAGGCGGGCCCGCAAGTGGTTGAGATAGCGGTTCAACTTGAGAGTGAACTCGTACAGGTTGTCCCCCACATAGGCCAGCCACTTGGCGCACTGGATCACGCCATCGAAATAGTCCCCATGCGTGACCCACAGCCTGCGTCCGTCCGCGGTGGTATGAACCGCGTCATCGACAACCTCGATGCCGCCAAACTGATGCCCAATGAACCCGCGCGCAAACTCATCATGATTACCCGGAACGTAGATGATCTGGCACCCCTTGCGCGCGCGGCGCAGGAGCTTTTGCACGACATCGTTGTGCGTTTGAGGCCAATACCACCTGCGGCGCAACTGCCAGCCATCCACGATATCCCCCACCAGATACAGATAGTCGCTGGGGTGGTACTTCATGAAGTCCAGCAGCGCGACGGCCTGGCAACCCGGCGTACCCAGATGCAGGTCCGAAATGAAAATGGCACGGTAAGGTCTGGATGCCGACGCTTCGTCGTCGTCATGGGCGCCCTCCGGCCGGACGTCTGCGCCCCATGGTCCGAGTGCATCGAAGGCGGTCCGCATCACACGCCCAGGAAGTGTTTTCGGTAGCGCGAAGGCAGATCGGCGATGCGCATCAGCATGGGCAAATCGGCCGTGTTGAAGTCCGGGTCCCAGGCTGGCGCCCCGAGCACCTTGGCGCCCAGACGCAGATACCCCTTGATGAGCGCCGGAGGGTCCACCGCCAGGTTGCCGTCGAGCTCATCGACCGGCAGCGGCAGGCGTGGCCGCACGTGGTACTCGATCGGTGCCAAGTGTGTCTGCTGCACCTGGTTCCAGATGCTCGCGGCGGCGTCCCCGCTGACCACCCCGTTGTGCAGCATCGGGATGCTGGCACAGCCGATCATGGTGTCGAGCTGGTTGCGCACCATGAATTCGGCCAGCGCCCCCCACAGCGCCATGATGACGCCGCCATGGCGGTGTTCCGGGTGCACGCAGCTGCGGCCGAGCTCGACCATGCGCTCGCGCAAGGACCGCAAGCGGGTCAGGTCGAACTCGGTATCGCTGTAGGTGCCGCCCACGCGCCGGGCCTGGGCCGGCGTGAGGACCCGATAGGTGCCCACCACGTCCTGCGTGAGCACGTCGCGCACCAGCAGATGCTCGCAATAATCGTCAAACAGGTCCACGTCATGCCCCGGCAGCGGGGTGTCAAGCCGGGCGCCCATCTCGCCGGCGAAGATATCAAACCTCAGGCGCTGCGCTTGCCGGACCTCGTCGAGGTGTGTGGCCCACGAAACCGCAATACCGTTGCGCCCACCTTGAGGGAGCACCTGGCCACCCGCGCCATCGACGTGCTGATCAGGTCGGTGAAGTGACCCCCTGGGCAAGACGACCGGCGACAGCGGGAAGGTGGGGTTTGGAAGTTCTTTCATGCTTTTCTCCTTCAACGGGGTTCAAATGACTTCTTGTAAAAAAGCCCCGGGGACGGGGCTTTTTGACTTCAGGTACCAATCACGCCACCGTCTCGGCGACGGATGACGACCGTGGCGGAGCGGGGCCGCCCGCCGCGGGGGCCATCAGGCCAGGTACTGACTGCTTGTGGTTTTTCGGGGTTGCTTCTTTCACTCGCGGTTTCGCCTGGATGCTGGATATTGATGAACACGGCACGTCGGTCCGGTGTGAACGCGATACCCGTGATCTCGCAGCCCGCCGGACCCGTCAAAAAGCGCTTGGTTTGGCCGGTCGCCGGATCGGCGCACAGCATCATGTTGTTGCCCATGTTCTTGTAGGCCCCCTGGTGCATCGCCGAGGTGGACACATCGGTCTGGATCCAGAGCAAGCCGCCGGCATCAAAGGCCAATCCATCCGGGCTGCCGTACATGTCCCCCTTGATGTCTCCCCTGTGTTCGGCTTTTCCTGCATTCGGATCCCCCGCAAGCGCGAAGTGCATCCAGCGGAACTCGGTGGCCGCAGCATCGCCGTCATGCCCCGGGCCTTCGCGCCAGCGAATGATGTGGCCCATGATGTTGTCGCTGCGCGGATTGGCCTCGTCCACATCCCGTCCCGGCTGGCCGCGCTGGCTGTTGTTGGTCAGCGTGGCGAACACCTCGCCAGTTTGCGGGTGCACCGCGATCCACTCGGGCCGGTCCATCCTGGTGGCGCCGGCAAGGTCGGCGGCCTGCCGGGTCTTGATCAGGATGTCGGCTTGGCTGGCAAATCCATTTTCAGCAGTCAAGCCGTTTTCGCCATGGGTCAAGGCCAGCCAGCGGCCATGGCCCCTGGCATCAAAACGGGCCACATACAGGGTGCCATGGTCCAGCAGGTCCTTGTTGGCCTTGAAGCCGCCGGGCTTGACCATGTCACGCGAGACGAACTTGTAGATGTATTCAAAGCGCTCGTCATCGCCCATGTAAACGGCAACCCGCCCGTCCCGGGTCAGGGTGCTGGTGGCCCCTTCATGCTTGATGCGCCCCAGCGCCGTTCGTTTCACCGGGGTTTGCATCGGGTCCATCGGATCAATTTCCACCACCCAGCCAAAGCGGTGCGGCTCGTTGGGATGCTTCGCGGCATCGAAACGCTCGTCATGCTCGTGCCAGCGGTAGCCCCAGCCCTTGTGCCGCAAGCCGTAGCGCTGCTCGTCGGCGTTCGGTTTCTCGCGGGATGAAAAATAGCCGTTCCAGTTTTCTTCGCAGGTCAGGTAAGTGCCCCAGGGGGTTTGACCTGCCGCGCAATTGTTGACGGTGCCCAGCGAGCGGGTTCCGCTCGGATCGGCCGCCGTTTTCAGCAAGTCATGGCCTCGGGCCGGTCCGCTCAATTCCATCGGTGTGCCCGCCGTGATGCGCCGCGCATACTTGGAGCGGGGCATCACCCGCCATTGCCCCTGGCGCTCCACGACCTCGATAATGCTCACACCGTGCGCCGCCTGGGATTTGCGCACCTTGTCCGCGTTCCATGTCAGCATGCCGTCGGCGTGCAGCAAGCCATCATCCGTGTACTCATGGTTGATGGCCAGCAGGCCGTGACGCGGATTCCTGTCGATCGGGAAATACGCCATCCCGTCGTGGTGCATGCCGGCCTGCAAGGCCTGTTCCTGCCATGTGTTGGAGCCATCGGTTTTGAAAGTCGGGGCGCCTGCCACGGCACCGACCGCATCGCCCCAGCGATACAGCACCTGGGCCTCGTACTCGGCGGGAACGACCAGCGTGTCGGCGGAAGAAACCGGCACATCGCCAAAACCAAGCGGCTTTCCTTTTGCCGCACTGGCTCCCCAGGCATGGGACCCGACGAGCATCGCAATGGCAGCGCTGGTGCACTTGAAGACATGGCGGCGTGTGTTGTCCACCTCATGAAGGTTCGGATTGGGAGCCCGGTTGGCTCCGTCCCCGGCTTCATAGCGTTCTCCGTAACCCTGACCCATGGCACCCCCCCGTCGCATTGACCATTCGCAATGGGGCTAGTGTGAAAGCGCGGTGTGACGTGTTGATGGCGGTTTCGTGACATGGGCGTGACACGCACCGTGTCCCATCAGTCCCGGTCCGCACCGCAACCGGCGATGCCAAGCGGATGCCGGACGATCAGCCCATGATCTTGTCCATCTCGGCCCGCGGGGCTCAGCCCGGGGCATGGCCTGGAAACAATTTTCCGGCTTTCAGCCAAGAAACTGAATCAAATCAGGCAAAACGCCATGTGCAGCGGGCGCAAGGTGCTACAAATAATATAGCAATTTCAGCATGCGGCCGCGAAAGACCTGTCCCCACCTCAAGCGCTATCCCGGCATGCCTGACGCATCCGGTTCACGGCTTATTTGCTGCCGGCCGCCTTGGTGTCCGTAAACCGGCCATAGCTTTGCAGCCGCTCATAGCGGCGGTCCAGCAGTTCCTTGACCTTGAGATCGCTGACCTGGCGATAGGCGTCATTGAGGGCCCGCTTGAGGAAAGCGGCCATTTGCTTGTGGTCACGGTGTGCGCCGCCCACGGGCTCGTTGACGATTTTGTCCACCAGGCCCAGGGCCTTGAGCCGGTGGGCCGTGATGCCCAGGGCGTCGGCGGCTTCCTGTGCCTTCTCGGAGGTTTTCCAGAGGATTGACGCGCAGCCTTCGGGGCTGATGACCGAATAGATCGAATACTGCAGCATCATCACCTGATCGGCCACGGAAATGGCCAGCGCGCCGCCGGAGCCGCCTTCGCCGATGATCGTGGTGATGATGGGCACTTCGAGTTGTGCCATCTCGAAAATATTGCGTCCAATGGCCTCGGACTGCCCGCGCTCCTCCGCATCGATGCCAGGATAGGCGCCCGGCGTATCGACAAAGGTAAAAACGGGCAGCTTGAACTTCTCCGCCGTCTTCATGAGCCGCAAGGCCTTGCGGTAGCCCTCGGGCTTGCTCATGCCGAAATTGCGCATGCCGCGCTCCTTGGTGTCGCGCCCTTTTTGCTGCCCCAGCACCATGCAGGGCGTGCCATTGAAGCGTGCCAGGCCGCCCACGATGCTCAGGTCGTCGGCAAAGTGCCGGTCACCATGCAGCTCCACAAAATGCGTGAAGCATTCGTTGATGTAGTCCAACGTGTAGGGACGCTCTGGATGGCGCGCGATCTTGGTGATCTGCCAGGGTGTCAGAACACCGTAAATGTCCTTGGTCAGTTGCTGGCTCTTCTTGCTGAGCTGGTCAATTTCCTCGGAAATATCGACCGCCGATTCGGTCTGCACATAACGCAGCTCTTCGATTTTGCCTTCGAGTTCGGCAATGGGTTGCTCGAAATCGAGAAATGTTTTTTTAGCCACCAACGTACTCCTTCTTATGCCTGTTCGTCTTGAGCCCGCCGAAACACCAGCTTGGGCGGCCCCGGATCGAACAGCCTGCTAATACTCCACCGGCAAGGGGTCGAGGGAACGCCAAATATACCAAGTCGCGACGCTGCAATAGGGCGCCCAGGCCGCCGCCACTTCACGCGCATCGCTGCGGCTGACGGAATCGCCTGAAAAATAGTTCTTGCTGATGCCATTGATCAACCCCACATCATCCAGCGGCAGCACATTGGGACGCATCAAATGAAAAATCAGGAACATCTCCGCCGTCCAGCGGCCAATGCCGCGAATGCCGACCAATTCGGCAATGATGGCATCGTCATCCATCGTCTCCCAGGCACTGGCCATGATCGCGCCACTGTCAAAGTGCAGGGCCAGATCCACCAGGTACTCCACCTTGCGCACGCTCAAGCCCGAACTTCGCATGTCATCAACCTTGAGCTTGAGCACGTTGGCGGCCGTCATTTTACGCGGCAGCGTGGCAAACCGGTCCCACACCGTCTGGGCCGCCTTGACCGAAATCTGCTGCCCCACGATGCTGCGCGCCAGCGTGGTGAACGCGTCCCCCCGTGTCTGCAGGCAGGCGTCTCCGAGCTGCGGAATGAGCCGCTTCATCACCCGGTCTTTTTTCATCAGGTGCTTGCAGGCCTCGTCCCAGTAGTCGGGCGTGGAAACCTGAGTTGCTACATTTTTAGGAGCTGCCACCGGCCGCCTTTCCTGGCCTCTTGGCAAGAATGAACATGAAATTCCTCACTGCGACACTTCCCAGGTGGTTCCGGCGGACGAGTCCTTGAGCACAATGCCCTGGGCCAGCAGCTCATTGCGGATGCGGTCGGCCCCGGCAAAGTCCCTGGCTTTCTTCGCGCCGGCACGCAGCTCGATCAACGCCCGGATGGCCACTTCATCCAGCCCGGCACCGGCCTGCAAAAACGTGTCTGGATCACCCTGCAACAGGCCGATGCAGCCGCCCAGCGCCCTGAGCAGGCCGGCGAGCTGCGCCGAAGCAGCTTTGTTGACCTCGGTCGCCAGCTCAAACAGCACCGCCACCGCCTCGGGCGTGCCGAAATCCTCATCCATGGCTGCCTTGAAACGGGCCGCGAACGGATTGGCCCAGTCGATGTCCACACGGGCTGGCTTCACCAGATGCAAGGCGGTGTACAGGCGTTTGAGCGCACCGCGTGCATCGTCCAGATGGGCATCGCTGTAATTGAGTGGGCTGCGGTAATGCGCCCGGATGATGAAAAAGCGCACTGTCTCGGGATCGTATTCGGCCAGAATTTCGCGGATGGTGAAGAAGTTGCCCAGGGACTTGGACATTTTCTCGTTGTCCACGCGCACAAAACCGTTGTGCATCCAGATGCTGGCCAGCGGCTTGCCCGTGGCCCCCTCGCTCTGGGCGATTTCATTTTCATGATGAGGGAATTGAAGGTCGGCCCCGCCGCCGTGAATGTCAAAACTCTCGCCCAGCGTCTGGCAGCCCATGGCCGAGCACTCGATATGCCAGCCCGGGCGCCCGGGTCCGTAAGCACTGTCCCATTTGGCCTCGGCGGGCTCGGCCGGCTTGGCCGACTTCCACAACACAAAATCGAGCGGATCCTCCTTGCCGTCGAGTACCGCCACCCGCTCGCCGGCACGCAGCTCGTCGAGCGACTTGCCAGAAAGCTTGCCATATCCCTTGAACTTGCGCACCGCATAATTCACATCGCCATTGGCCGCACGGTAGGCCAGCCCCTTTTGCTCGAGCGTGCCGATCATGTTCAGCATCTGCGGCACAAACTCGGTGGCACGCGGCTCCAGGGTCGGGCGCTCGACCCCCAAGGCATCGGCGTCCTGGTGCAAGGCATCCACCATGCGGTCGGTCAGGGAGCGGATGGTTTCACCGTTTTCCAGGGCCCGCTTGATGATCTTGTCGTCGATATCGGTGACGTTGCGTACATAGGTCACGCGCAAGCCGCTGCTTTTGAGCCAGCGCTGCACCACATCGAATGCCACCATGGAACGGGCATGGCCCAGATGGCACAGGTCATACACCGTCATGCCGCACACGTACATGCGGACATGACCAGCTTCAAGCGGCAAAAAAGGCTCCAGGGCACGCGACAGCGTGTTGTATATGCGCAAACTCATGAATTTTTCAATTGCCGGCTGCATGGCAGGTCGGCCAGGCGACGACTTCAGCGGGTACTGGTCATGTGTGGGTAATGATCGAGGCGTCATCCTACATCCAGCGACCCCCCTCGGCTACAATCCAGCGCAGTATATAGCCCCGTGTCCGGGCTATCACTGCGCACGATTCAAAAGTCTTTATGAAGCACGCCCGCTCCACATTTTTTCAAATTGTTCGTCTGGCCGCGCTTGCAACGGCCTTTTCAGTCACCGTCATCCATGCTGACGAATACGGCGACGTCAATCAGCTGCTGCGCTCCGGCAAGCTGGCCGAAGCCATGGTCAAGGCCGATCAATACCTGGCCGCGAAACCGCGCGACCCGCAAATGCGCTTTCTCAAGGGCGTCATCCAGAGGGACTCCGGCAAGCAGGCCGACGCCATTACCACCTTCACCAGGCTGACCGAAGACTATCCGGAGTTGCCCGAGCCTTACAACAACCTGGCCGTTTTGTACGCGAGCCAGAACCAGTTTGACAAGGCTCGCGCTGCGCTGGAGATGGCGATCCGGACCAATCCCAGCTATGCCACGGCCCACGAAAATCTCGGGGACGTTTATGCCAAACTGGCCAGCCAGGCCTATAACAAGGCGCTTCAGCTGGACGGCAGCAATGCGGCCGTCCCCCCCAAACTGGCTTTGATCCGCGAGTTGTTCACGCCGGGGGCGAAAGGGCAACGCCCCGCAGCCGCCGCCGCGCCTGCGGCCATCGCATCCGCGCAGACACAGACACCGGCCGTTTCCAGCCCTGCGGCTGCGACGCCCGCCACCGCCGCCCCGGCAACCCCGTCCTTGGTTACGGCCCCGCCAGCCGCGGCACCCACCCCGACGCCGGCCAAACCGGCCATTCCCCAGGACGATTCGGTCAAGGACGTCGAGGCTGCCGTGCGTGCTTGGGCCACGGCCTGGGCCGCCAAAGACCTCTCGAACTACTTCGCGGCCTATGGCAAGGACTTCGCGCCGTCTGGCAACCAGTCACGCCGCGCCTGGGAGGATGAGCGCCGCACGCGGATCACGGGCAAATCACGCATCAGCGTGAAGCTGGAAAACCTCAGCGTGTCGATCAATGGCGGCAAGGCGACCGCCAAGTTTCGGCAGGATTACAAGGCCGACGCCTTGTCGGTGTCCAGCCGCAAAACGCTCGAGCTGGTCAAAAGCGGGAATCGCTGGGTCATTGTCAGAGAATCGACGGGAACCTGAGGCCGCAACATGAGTCACACATGGCATCCTTCCACCCCCCCGTTCCATTGCCACACCTGAAATTTTCATGAAAAGGGATTCTTTTGCTCTTCTTTTGACACTCGCAGTGACGGTGCTGGCCTCGGCACCGGGCAGCGCGGCTGCCAGCAAGAAGAGTCAAAAACCCGAGTCCGTCCAGCCCGCTTCTGCCGGCAACCGTGCCGCGAGCGACGGCACGGCCGAAGTCCGCCTGATCGAGGTCTACAAGCTCGTCGCCGGCAACCGCAGCCGTGACGCACTGGCCAAGGCCGAGAGCCTGGTGCGCGACTACCCCAATTTCCAGCTGGCGCAACTGGTCTATGGCGATTTGCTGGCCGGGCGTGCGCGTCCGATTCGAATGCTGGGAGACGTTCCCGCCACGATGATTCAGGCAGCGGCACCCGTGCTGTCCGAACTGCGTGACGAATCGCAAATGCGCCTCAAGGCGCTGCGCGAACGCCCCCCGCCGGGAACGATTCCCTCCCAGTTTCTGGCGCTCTCACCGCGCAACAAGCACGCCATCGCGGTGGATGCCTCGCGCTCACGCCTGTACCTGTTCGAAAATACGCCCAGCGGACTGAAGCTGGTTGCCGACTACTACATTTCGGTCGGAAAGTCAGGCATCGAAAAAGCGGCCGAGGGTGACCTTCGCACTCCCCTGGGCGTGTATTTCATCACCAGCAACCTGGATCCCAAGTCACTCAAGGACTTCTACGGCGCCGGTGCACTGCCTATCAATTACCCCAATGTGCTCGACAGCAAGCGAGGGAAAACGGGCCGCGGCATCTGGCTGCACGGCACACCCCCCAACCAGTTCGCGCGCGCGCCCCTGGCCACTGACGGGTGCGTCGTGCTGGCCAACCCGGATCTGGATCGGATCATCCGAACCGTCGAAGTCCGCACCACCCCGGTTGTCATCTCACCCAAGCTGCAATGGGTCGCGCCGCATAGCGTCAAGGCCGAGAGCAAACCCTTTGAAGACGCGCTTGCAGCATGGAAAAATGCCAAGTCCAGCGGCAACATCGACCGGCTTCTGAGTTTTTATACCCCCGACTTCAATAGCTACGGCAAAACCCTGTCCGAATGGACCCCCACCCTGCGCGACGAACTGGCCAAGGTCCGGGGCCGCGCCATCCAACTCAAGGATGTGTCCTACCTGCGCTGGACAGATGCCGCCGACACCATGGTTGTCACCTTTGGCGAAGTGGCCGACGGCACCATGTCCGGCCCGACCAAGCGGCAATACTGGATACGGCAAGGCAGCCAGTGGAAAATATTTTTCGAGGGAGTGATCGGATGACATCCAGCGGTTTTTCCGCAACCCGGCGTTGCATGGCGGGACTCGCGGCCGCGCTGGCCTTGAGCGGCCTGGCCATGGCGCAAGATGCGCCCAGGGTGAAGTTCAGCACAAGCGCCGGCGATTTTGTCGTGGAAGTGTATCCCGACAAAGCCCCCAGAACCGTCGACAACTTTCTGCAATATGTCAGGGACAAGCATTACGACGGCACCGTCTTTCACCGCGTCATCGACAACTTCATGATCCAGGGTGGTGGCTTCGATGCGAAATACGCACAAAAAGCGACACGGCCACCCGTCATGCACGAAGGCCGCGAAGCGCTCGCCAAGGGAGGCCCGAGGAACGTGGTGGGCACCCTGGCCATGGCCCGCACCAATGACCCGAACTCCGCGTCCGCCCAGTTTTTCATCAATGTGAAGGACAACGCCTTTCTGGACCCCGTTCTCATTCCCCCAGGTGACCCGGTTCCCAGGTTTGAATACCAGGGGCGCACCTACGAAAACACGCCACGGGCGAACCTGCTCAATGCGCCCCAGCTGTTTGGTTATACCGTCTTCGGCAAGGTTGTCAGCGGCATGGATGTTGTCAACAAGATCAAGGCCAGCCCTACCGCAGCGGGCGGCCCCTTTCCCGGCGACGTCCCCAAAACCCCCATTCTCATCAACTCTGCCAGCCTGCTGAAATAACCACCCATGAGCAACCCACAAGTCGAACTCCACATCGCCGGCCTCGGCATCATCACGCTTGAACTCGATCAGGACAAGGCGCCGAAGTCGGTGGCCAACTTCCTGGGCTATGTGAACAAGGGCCACTACGACAACACCATCTTTCACCGCGTGATCCCGGGCTTCATGATTCAGGGTGGCGGCTTCGAGCCCGGCATGACCCAAAAATCCACCGACGCGCCAGTCGACAACGAAGCCAACAATGGCCTGAAGAACGATAACTACACCGTGGCCATGGCCCGAACCAGCGATCCGCACTCGGCCACCGCCCAGTTTTTCATCAATGTGGCCGACAACAGCTTCCTGAATCACACTGCCCCTTCCGCGCAAGGCTGGGGCTACGCCGTGTTTGGCAAAGTCGTTGCCGGCACCGATGTCGTGGAAAAAATAAAGGGTGTCAAGACCGGCCGCAAGGGCTTTCATGACGATGTGCCCAAAGACGATGTGGTGATTGAGAAAGCCGTCGCGCTGGATTGATCCCCGTCTCGCATGGCCCCGCCCGTACCCCGGATCTCGGAGCTGCCCGCTCCCGGACACTGGCGTACGGTCGAATTCATCTCTGACCTGCATCTGCAAGCAGCCGAGCCGGACACTGTCCTGGCATGGCAGGCTTATATGCGGCGCACGCGGGCCGATGCCCTCTTCATCCTGGGCGACCTGTTTGAAGTCTGGGTCGGCGACGATGCGGTCCAATCCGGCAACTTTGAGGACCGCTGCGCCCGGACGCTGCGCGCCACCGCCCAAGAGCGGGAGGTTTTTTTCATGCACGGCAACCGGGATTTCCTGGTCGGAGCTTCGTTTGTCCGGACATGTGCCGTCACCCTGCTGGACGATCCGACCGTGCTGGATTTTGCCGGTCAGCGCTGGTTGCTCACCCATGGCGACGCCCTGTGTCTGGATGATACCGATTACATGCAGTTCCGCGCCCACGTGCGCAGCGCGGACTGGCAGCGCACCTTTCTGGCCAAGCCGCTGGCTGAACGCAAAGCCATCGCGCACCAGCTGCGCCAGCAGAGTGAGGCACGCAAGCGAACCGGCATGGGTTATGCCGATGTGGATGCCGCCGCGGCGGCGGCCTGGCTGCAAACCGCACAGGCACCGCACATGATTCATGGCCACACCCACAAACCGGCCCATCACGACCTGGGACAGGGCCTGCAACGCACGGTTCTGAGCGACTGGGACGTGACGGCTACACCACCGCGCGCCGAGGTACTGCGACTGGACTTGGCGATCCGGGACTTGACGGGCAAGGTCGCGCCGCGGCGCCTGTCCCTTGAGTCGGCCTGAGCGCGGCATGCCAGGCTGGTTCAAGACCCTGTTTGGCGCCAAGCCCGCGTCGCCTCAAGAGAGCATCCCGGACTCCCTGTGGCACCCCCTGCTGGCACATTACCCCTTCCTGGCGCAGCGCCCGCAGGAAGAATTGCTGCGCCTGCGCCAACTGAGCCGCCAGTTTCTCAGGCAAAAAGAGTTTCACGGGGCACAGGGTCTCGTCATCAGCGACGACATGGCCGTTGCCATCGCGACACAGGCCTGCCTGCCGATTCTGAATCTGGGGCCGCGCGCGCTCGACTGGTATGACGACTTCGTTGGCATCGTCGTGCATCCGGCCGAAGTTGTCGCACGGCGCGAAACCATGGACGACGCGGGCGTGGTGCATCAGTACAGCGAAGTGCTGTCAGGTGAAGCCATGGAAGGCGGACCTGTCACCCTGAGCTGGCAGGACGTGGCCGCCGCAGGCGAATCGGCAGAACAGGGCTACAACCTCGTCATTCACGAGTTCATCCACAAGATCGACATGCGTAGCGGCACGCCCGATGGCTGCCCGCCCTTGCCAGCCGGCTTCATGGGTGCGCCCACGGCGCGCGCGGCACGCGCCGCCTGGCTTGCGCTGCTGCAGGCCCAATACCAGGGGTTTCAGGAAAAAGTCGCCATCGCCGAGCGTTTTGGCGGCCAGCCGACCTGGCTTGATCCCTACGGCGCGCAGTCCATCGACGAGTTTTTTGCCGTCGCCAGCGAGGGTTATTTCGTCAACCGCCATCGTTTCGCGCTGGACTTTGCTCCGCTGCTGCCGATGTTCGACGCTTTTTTCAATCCTGCGCGTTGACGCCATCAAGCCGCATGGCACTGCGCCAAAGCGCAGCGGCGCATCAGTGCCAGTCTTGCGGATTCACTTCGTCAATCTGCCATGGATCGAGAAACTCCTCGGCATAGCGCTGATACACCTTCTTCTGCACAAAAATATCGAACAGGTCCGGGTCGATGTGCCCCCCCGATTTGAACTTGCTCATGATGCCCATGGCCTGTGAGAGTTTCATGCCGCGTTTGTAGGGGCGGTCGGACGCGGTCAAGGCCTCGAAGATATCCGCGACCCCCATGACCCGGGCCTGCACCGACATCTGGTCGCGCTTCAGGCCCTTGGGGTAGCCCCGGCCATCCATGCGTTCATGGTGACCGCCGGCATATTCAGGAACATTCTTGAGATGTTTGGGCCATGGGAGCTGCTCCAGCATCTTGATGGTAGCAACGATGTGGTAGTTGATGGTGTCACGCTCAGCCTGGGTCAATGTGCCAGAGCGCACCGTCAGGTTCTCGACTTCATCAGCGCTCAGGAATCCGGCTTCGACACCCGCGGCGCCCCGCCATGTCCGCTTGCCGGCGATCTCACGGACACGCAGCAGGTCTTCCGCCTTCATGCTCTCGCTGCCAATGTTGATCCTGCGCAGGAAATCCCGGTCGTCATCCAGCAGCTTGATTCTGTCCTGGCACTCGCGCCATAGCCGTGCCTCGGCTGCCCCGTCCCCCGAATGCCGCAAGGTGAGCTGCTGGCGCAGGGCAAGAATCTCCTCGTCACGCTTGAGAACCTCAAAACGGGTGTCAATCAGCTCGATCCGGTCGAAAATGGTTTCCAGCTTGGTGGCCTTGTCCACCACATGAACCGGCGTCGTGATCTTGCCGCAATCGTGCAGCAAACCCGCGATCTTGAGCTCATAACGGTCCCGGTCATCCATGCTGAATGACGCCAGGGGGCCGTCCTGCGTCTCATTGACAGCCTCGGCCAGCATCATGGTCAAGGCCGGAACGCGCTGGCAATGGCCGCCCGTGTAAGGCGATTTTTCGTCGATCGCCAGGTTGATCAGGCTGATCAATGATTCAAAAAGCTCTTCCTGCTGGGACATCAGCAGGCGGCTGCTCAGCGCAATGGCCGCCTGCGAGGCCAGCGACTCCGCCAGACGCTGGTCCGCGGACGAAAAGGCACACACCCTGTTCGTTCCCGGCTCCTGCGCATTGATGAGCTGCAAAACGCCGATCACCTCACCCTCGTGGTTTTTCATCGGCACGGCAAGAAAAGACCGTGAACGGTAGCCCGTCATTTCATCGAAATGACGGGTTCCGGAAAAATCAAAACTGGCCTCGGTGTAGGCGTCCGCGATATTGACCGTCTCGTGGCGAATGGCGGCATAGGCGGCCACCAGGGAATCGTTGGGTTCGCCCTGGTCGTTGCGCAGGGGCAAATTCGGAAAGCTGACCGCGCTGCCCGTGGTCCCCCCCATGGCCATGTTCAGGGAATCGGTCCGCAATATCTCGAAACGCAGCGTCTGCCCATCCTCCATCATGCGGTACAGCGTGCCGCCATCGGCATTGGTGATGGTCTTGGCGGCGACCAGGATGCTTTCCAGCAGATGCGTGATATCGCGCTCCCTGGAAAGCGCGGCACCAATGTCGTTCAACCGTTCAAGGCGACGCAGCAAGTCATCAACCGAGTCCAACTTCATCCCTTCTGCCATTGAGCAATCCCATCTTCAAGACGGGTCGATTCTTCCATAACCAGACTGCATGAGCGGACAAGCCGCGCGCATGAGAACGGAAACACCCTGGCCGATTCACAGAATGGGTGCCGGTTCGAACAATGCCAGTGTCCTGTCCCGGAAATAACTTGCACATGAAAGCGCAGCTTTCGACCCATGGCGGTGTTGCAAATCCTCGCGATACCGCCAGGTATCGCTGCGGTTTGAGCCGGGCCCTGGCCCGAAATCCCTCGCTTTCATTTTGTGCAACTATTTCCAGGACAGGACACTAGCGCTTGAGCAGCACCCTCAGCACATTCTGCACTCGCCGTGCCTGGTCTGCATTGAAACCGCTGGACAAAACCTGGGCCATGTCCTGCCCCCAGGTTTGAGCGGGCGCGGGGTCGTTGCGCCGGGTCAGCAGTTGCAGTTGCAGGGCTCGGCGTTCGTTCAGGTGCTCGGCCGGGGTCGGGACCTCCGCCGCCATTTCAAGGCGCAGCAAGGCCACGCCCGCATCCGCCGCTGGCGCAGCACGCAGGGCTTGCGCCCAGGCATTGCGAACCGCTGGCGTGGCCCTGCTGCCCAGCTCCTGCGCGCCGGGCAGCAGGGCCGCATCGCGCTTTTCCCAAGCCGAGAGCAGCTGGGTCAATGTCTCGCCATGGGCCTGAACGGCCAGTTTTTTCAAGGCCAGCTGGGCATGCTCGAGCGCGTCGCGCTGGGCCCGAAAAGCCACATCGCCCAGACGGGGAGCCTCCAGTCCCGCGCCCCTGCTGGCGCCACGCTCGCCATACCGGTCCGCCCCGCGTGCGTCATCGCGCAGGCCTCCTCGGGGTGAACGATCATCCGCGCGGCCCGCGGGCCTGGCATCACGAGCCCCCCTGGCACCGTCCTTGCGCTCACCGAATTTTCCGCCACGCCCGGTCGGCGCAGGTTCCGCTTTTTTCATGCCCGGACGGTCATCGCCACGCACGGCGACCACGGGCCGAGGCGGCGCCTTGGGCGCTGCCTCCGGTTCAGCCACGGACACCGCCTCGGTCGCCGAAGACTCCGGATTTGCTATATTTTCAATAGCGTCCTTCGCCATATCCACGGGGGCTGGAGCCTGATTTGATTCGGAAGGTGCAGCCTCGCCAGAGGCGAGCGACACTTCATCAGCCTGCGCACTGACCACAGCTTGCGCCTGCGCCTGTCCGCGCAAGGCCGCATCCAGCGCATTCATGGCAGCGCGAATGAGCTGCGCGTCGCCCGTGGCGTTGGCCGCCTCCAGCGCCTTGGCGGCATCCAGCACCAGGCGGTCGCGCTCGCTCAGGGCCGCCGCCGCCTTCTCGCGCTCCGCCGTCTTGCGGTTGAATGCCTCATCGATCGGCTTGCGAAAAGCATCCCAGAGCTTTTGTTCCTGGCGGCGCTCCATCGGAACGGCGTGCGCCTCCGCCTGCCAGCGCTGCTGCAGGGCTTTGACCGCATCAATATGCAGCACCGGTGCGGCGCCCAGCGTGTGGGCCTCTTCGATCATGGCCTGGCGGCGCTCCAGGCTCTGTTGCTGCAATGCCTCCAGGGGAGCGGCCGCAAGGCCGATGGTGGCCTTCCACAGCGGCTGCAACTCGGCAAACATCTTTTCCCCCACATGTCCCGCATCCCGCCAACGATCGGCGAACTGGTGCAGCACGCGGTTAAAGCCTTTCCAGTCGCCATCCCGCGCCGTGGTGTTGGCCGCGCCCCATGCCTTGACTTCTTCAATCAGCGCCAGCCGCTGGGCCTTGTGCTCGGCCGCCTCGGACTTGATCTTCTCCAGCCAGGCCTCGACCACCTTGTAGGCTTCGTTGCAGGCATCGTCAAAACGCTTCCACAACGCATGATTGGGCACGCCGCCCTGGTCCGTCTGTTTCCATTGTTCGCGCAGGGTGCGCAGGGTTTCCTGCATCTTGCGCCCGCCCATGGCCTGGCCCTCGGGACGCTTGAGCAAGCCTTCAGCCTTGGCAACCAGTTCCTCTCGCAATTGGTCGGCTCGCCAGCGCTGCCAGCCTTCGAGCTCACCTGCGGCTGCCAGCGCAGCATGTGCCTGGTTCTCCAGCTTGTCATCGATGATCTTTCCAAACTCCTTGAGCGCGTTGCGCATGGCAGCCGCCGCACCGGCACTGGCCTTGCCATGACCTTGCGCAATCTCAAGCTCCAGTTTTGATAGCACCTCGCGCACAACCGTCATGGCGTGGGAACGAATTTCGGGGTCGATCTTGGGCCTTTGCGGCTTGGGCGAAACCTCCAGGGGAATACCACGCGCCACGCGCAACTCGTCCGCCCAGACCGGCACCGGCGGCAACGGCGCTGCTGCGTCGTTGGCAGCCGCCATCGCTTGCGCCAGCGCATCCTTGAAGGCATCCCAGACAACCAGCAACTGGGCCCGGGAGGCATCCAGCAAGGGCGGGAACCTGGCGTCCACACTGGGCCAGTTGCTGTCCGTCAACAAGGCCGCTGCCTGCGCCTGCCAATGCTCCACATCCGCGTGCAACGCCTCGCCCACGGCCTGGGCATCGCGCCACGACTTGGTGGACAGCACTTCGATGCGCTGGGCCAGCAATACCGCCGCCTCGCGCTGCACCTGCACGCGGTGCTGCAAATCCTCAATGACTTTCACCCGGTCAGCGAGTTGCCCCTTGAGCGTGGCCAGCGGCTCCTTGCTCAAGGGCGCACCCGCCCTGGCGGCGTCCCGCTGCCAGGCCAGGGCATCGGCAATATTGAGTTTGGGGACTGCCAGCAGGCCCCGCGCCTTGTCCGCCCAATCTGCCGCGATGGCTTCCTGCCCCTTGGCGCGCTTGATTTCGTCAAGCTTTTCACGCAGCGGCTTGGCAGCGCCTTTGTCCCGGGCGCTCAGTTCCTTGAACACTTCCAGCATCTGCTCCTGGCTCGGCCCCCGGGCCAGCCAATCACGAACGCGCGCCGCACGTTCCCCCGAAGTGGGAGCGGAAAAGGCACCGTCAGTCAAAGCGTCTAGCGCTTGGGTGTCATGGGGTTTGTTGGAGGCTTGTGTCACTTCAATGGCTTCGGATAGGGGGTTTACAGGCATGGAAATGCCAAACCGCTATTTTCGCCGCCTTTTCCCGATAACCCGCACATTCCGGAACGCAAAAAGCAGAAAGCCCGGACGGTTGGCCTGCAGCCTGCCCGCCGGGCTCGACGGCTGACACGAGGTCCATGCCGTCAGGGACCGCAAAGGGGGAGAGTCGAGTCCTCCCTTGCGCTGGAGGCAACAGATTGCCTCCGTGAATCGCCGGGATCGCTTCATCAACGCTACCCGCAGAGGATAGGGACTGGCTACTGCCGACTAGTTGCCTGATGTGACAGGCTCATTCAATCTAGTGCCGCGGCTTGACGATTTCAAATTGAATTTCCAATCAAAAGGGAGCTCTTCATTGGAAACAACATAATGGCCTCCCCAGAATTGCCTGCACGATCCATCAAAAACAGAGGCATAACGAATCCATTCGTTATTCTTGACTCGATATATTGGACCCCTTAAAATTCGCCCCGTCCCGCCCCCGAATACGAGGGCATTCGAACCGCTGCCGAACCCGGCGAATTCAAATCACGGCCAAAGTCACAGGACGACAAGGCTGGATCTGAATGGCGTACCAACCCAAACGAGGCGTCCCTGAGCTGACACTGCAAGCAGTGTGACCACACGGACCCGCGCGAACGAAGGAAGTGCTATGACAGCGTTAAAGAAAATCGGCCTGGGCCTGCGAACCTTCGCATCAGATGTCGCCCAGGGCTTTTTTGAAATCACGCATAACGGTTTTGCCCTTGTCGGGCTGGCTGTGATATTTGCCGTCATCACGCTGACGGCCCGGCCCGAATTGCGTCAGGCCGGCGAACTGGAATTGATCGACTGGCTGCAAACCCGCCAAGTTGCCATCACCGGCATCGAAGTGGAAGCCGACGCCATTGACCGCGCCACCGCCACCAATCCACAGGACCTGCCGAAACAGCAGGCTGCCGTGGCCTATTGGCTCAGCAAAAAATACCGCGTCGCGCCAGAACCCCTGAGCGCCTTGGTCGCCGAAGCCTATGAAATCGGCAGCCGTATCCAGCTGGATCCCACCCTGATCCTGGCCGTCATGGCCGTGGAATCCGGCTTCAACCCCTTCGCCCAAAGCCCGGTGGGAGCTCAGGGCCTGATGCAGGTCATGACCAAGGTGCATAGCGACAAGTATGAAAGCTTTGGCGGCAAGCTCGCCGCCTTTGACCCGCTAACCAACCTGCGGGTCGGCGTCAGAGTGCTTCAGGAATGCATAGAGCGCACCGGTTCGCTCGAAGGTGGACTGCGATCCTACGTAGGTGCCGCCAATATAGAAGATGACGGCGGCTATGCGGCCAAAGTCATGGCAGAGCATGCCCGGCTGCAGATGGTGGCAAGGGGGCGGGCTGTTCCCGGCCTGATGACGCCGCAGGCCATCCCGGTCTCGGACGACACGGTCAAAACCGCCCCGGCACCCGAAAAAGTCGCCGTTCTGTTCAACTCCTGAAATTCCCCCTCACGCCAGCCGCATCCCGGCCCGTCAGCTACACTTACGCGGTACGCGACTGGCGATAGGCGTGCCAGCCTTTGGAGCTGGCGACGCTGACGTGGGATACCACCGGGAAGCGTGCCACATTGCCGCGAAGGCAATCGTGTTCAGCCGTTCGCCTGGGCAGCCCTTGTTTTCATAGGGACCAGTGTCTGTCAGGACTGCCATGTACAACCGAAATATCCTCGTCGAACAAACCGACCCCCAACTCTGGGCCGCCATTCAAGCCGAAAACGCGCGCCAGGAACAGCACATCGAGCTGATTGCGAGCGAAAACTACGCTTCGCCCGCGGTCATGGCCGCGCAAGGCTCCCAGCTCACCAACAAATACGCCGAAGGCTATCCCGGCAAACGCTACTACGGTGGCTGCGAGCATGTGGACGTGGCCGAGCAACTGGCCATCGACCGCGTCAAGCAGATCTTCGGCGCCGACGCCGCCAATGTGCAGCCGCATTGCGGCGCCTCGGCCAACGAAGCCGTGTTCCTGGCCTTTCTCAAGCCCGGCGACACCATCATGGGCATGAGTCTGGCCGAAGGCGGCCACCTCACCCACGGCATGGCGCTCAACATGAGCGGCAAGTGGTTCAACGTCGTGTCCTATGGCCTCAACGCCAAGGAAGAGATCGACTATGACGCCATGGAAAAGAAGGCGCACGAAACCAAGCCCAAACTCATCATCGCCGGCGCCTCGGCCTATGCGCTGCGCATCGACTTTGCGCGCTTTGCCAAGGTGGCCAAGGATGTGGGGGCCATTTTCATGGTGGACATGGCGCACTACGCCGGCCTGATTGCCGCAGGCATCTACCCCAACCCGGTGCCGCACGCCGACGTGGTGACCTCCACCACCCATAAGAGCCTGCGCGGCCCGCGCGGCGGCATCATTTTGATGAAGGCCGAGCATGAGAAGGCCATCAACAGCGCCATCTTCCCCGGCCTGCAGGGCGGCCCGCTGATGCATGTCATCGCCGGCAAGGCCGTGGCATTCCAGGAGGCGCTGCAGCCCGGCTTCAAGAGCTATCAGGAACAAGTGGTGAAGAGCGCCGACGCCATGGCCAAGGGCC
>JBEIOV010000042.1:0-13460 GCA_040377375.1 Hylemonella sp. | reverse complement strand
GTGCTCACGACCAACACAGCCACCATCGCCTGGTCTTTCGCGGCGCTGGCGGTGGCTGTGATCTACCCTTACGCCAAGCGTTTTGTGTCCATGCCGCAGGCCGTGCTGGGTGTGGCCTTCAGCTTCGGCATCCCGATGGCCTTTGCCGCCGTGCAGTCGCGGGTGCCGGCGCTGGCCTGGCTGCTGCTGTTGGGCAACCTGTTCTGGGTGATTGCCTACGACACCGAATACGCCATGGTGGACCGGGACGATGACCTCAAGATAGGCATGAAAACCTCTGCCATCACGCTGGGCCGCTTCGATGTCGCGGCGGTGCTGGCCAGCTACCTGGTTTACCTGTCGATTTGGGCTGTAGCCCTTATGGATATTGCGCAGCCAGCTGTTTATTGGATAGCGATGGGGGTCGCGCTCGGGCAGGCCTTGTGGCATGTCTGGCTGATCCGCGGGCGGGGCCGTGATGCCTGCTTCAGGGCTTTTCGCCTGAACCACTGGCTGGGCTTCACGGTGTTTGCCGGCATTGTCCTGTCGTATGCGCTGGCGGGCGGCTGAGGGTCAGGTCCTTAATTTGCTATTAAAAATATAGCTATCTGGTCTTGTGCAGCAAGGGCTGAGGCCGATTTTTCCGTAAAAAATCAGGCGGCGCCGAACTCGTCGCCAAGTTCCGCGGCGCGTTGCCTTGCAGCGTGGATCGCACGCATGAACTGTTTCTTGACCTCGTCCTGTTCCATGGACGACAGGGCCGCGTAGGTGGTGCCGCCTTTGGAGGTGACCCGGGCACGCAGGATTTCCGGTGGCTCGTCCGAGGCGCGTGCCAGTTCTGCCGCGCCCACAAAGGTGCCCACCGCCAGCTTGTGCGCCTGCTCATGGCTGAGCCCCATGTCCACGCCGGCCTGCACCATGGCTTCAATGAAATAAAACACATAGGCCGGGCCGGAGCCCGACAGGGCGGTGACCGCATCCAGCTGTTTTTCCTCGTCAAGCCAGAGGAAGTCGCCGGTGGTGCGGATCACCCGCTCGACCACCAGACGGTCATCGGCGCTGACCGCCGTGCGGGCAAACAGGGCGGTCACTCCCTGGCCGATCAGGGCGGGTGTGTTGGGCATGGACCGCACCACACGCTGGGTGTCCAGCCAGTGGGCAATGCTGTCGGAACGGATGCCGGCCGCCACGCTCAGGTGCAAGGCATTTTGGGTGTGAAAGCGGGTCAGCAGGGCCGCGTCCTTGAAGGTCTGCGGCTTGACGGCCCAGACCACCAGGCCGGCGCTGGCGAGGGCTTCGCCAGGGTTCTCGTGTACCTGGACGCCGGGAAATTGACTGTGAAGCTTGGCGCGCTGCTCGACCCAGGGTTCCACCACCTGGATCTGGCTGGCGGACGTGCCGCGTTTGAGCAGGCCGCCAATGATGGCGCTGGCCATGTTGCCGCCGCCGATGAAGGCGATGGCGCTGGTGTCGGTGTGAACAGGTGAAGTCATGCAGGTTCAGTCAAAAAATTCAAAAGCCAGCCATTGGGTGATTTGCCGTGGATTGAAATTGTCGTCGCTAATGAAGTGGAGGCTGCGATTGCCGCTGGCAAGCCGCGGGCCCCAGCACATGCCCTCGGTATTGTCGAGGCGGGCCAGCCGGTGGCCGGACCCGGGGCCGGTGAAGGCCGAAAAATCGGCCAGCAGCAGCTTGGGGACCGGCTGGTAGGTGCCGGGCTGCAGCGCCTGCACAGCCCGTGTGTCCGTCCCCTCGCGGGTGTCGATCAGGTAGAGGCGCAGCGAATTGCCGCTGCGCGCCTCGTGCCCCGCCATGTAGGCGCGCTCCAGCACCAGCATGCGGTCGGCATCCAGCATCAGGATTTCGGTGACGCCGTTGCTGGCATCGGTGGCCGGCGCGAGCGGTGCGCGGGGAATCGCGTCGGGCAGGTAAGCGATTTGCCGCAGCAGCTGTCCGCTGGCCAGGTCCAGCTGGGTCAGGCGGCAGGGCCCGCCGGGCGACTCGACGGTGGGTGGCGGCCCGTCCTGGCGCAGCGGGCCCTCCATCGCGATCCAGGCGCGGCCGCCGTCCGGACTCAGGGCCAGGCCCTCCAGCGCGAGATTGATGCGCGGCCCCCGGGTCAGATAAAAATCAAACATGGCCGGCAGCGCGAACTCGCGCACCAGCGTGCCGTCCGGGCGGCTTTCGCGCAGCGCCGGCGCCGCTCCCGTCAGCGCATGCCCTTCACTGGTCCAGAGCAGGGTCTGGCTGGCCGGGCGCCAGCGGATCGCCTCCGGGTCGGGAACCTGGATGCCTCGCAGTGCTGCCGGGTAGGTGCTGCCGTCGGCCTGGCGCAGGGCGGTCACGCCCGTCAGCGTGGGCTCACCCAGCCGGTCGGCCTCGAGTGACATGCGTGCGGTGTAAAACCGTGCCGGGTGGAGGGCCGAACCATCGTCGCTGAGCAGGTAATACAGGCCGCTCGCCGCGTCGTGGTCGATGCCCGACAAGCCGCCGACGGTGGTGCCCTCAAACTGCAGCCGGTGCGGCAGCCGGGCTTCGCCGACGAGACGCAGGCGGGGCGCCGCGGATGCCCGCCTGGGTGCCAGTCCCGCCAGACCCAGCGTTGCCGCAACGCCGCAGTCCAGCACCCGCCGGCGTGTCAGGTTCAACGGGGCTCTCGCGTTTTGCGGCAGACAGGGCATGCGGCGAGTTTAGGCTCGCCCGAGGGTGCGCGTGTGACAGGGCAGGCCACACCGTCCGCCGTTGCTGCGGCTTACAGCGCCACCGTCTGCCGTACCGCGTGTTCCCACTGGGCCATCAGCGCAGCCGCACGGTCGGCGCTCAGGGTCGGCAAAAAGCGCCGTTCCGCGCGCCACATGTCCGAAAGCTCGCGGGTGCTGGCATAAACGCCGCTGGACAGGCCCGCCAGATAGGCTGCGCCCAGGGCGGTGGTCTCGGTAACGGCCGGCCGCACCACCGGGATGCCCAGCAGGTCAGCCTGGAACTGCATCAGCAAGTCATTGATGCAGGCGCCGCCATCGACGCGCAGTTCCGCCACCGGTGCGGCGCCGGCGGCCACGGCGTCGCGGCTCATGGCCTGCAGCAGGGCCGCGCTTTGGTAGGCAATGCTTTCCAGCGAGGCCCGTGCGATGTGGGCCAGCGTGGTACCGCGCGTCAGCCCGGTGATGGTGCCACGCGCATCAGGTTTCCAGTACGGTGCGCCCAGGCCGGTAAAGGCCGGTACCACCATCACGCCGCCGGAATCGGGCACGCTTTCAGCCAGTGCCTGGACCTCGCCGCTGCCCTTGATCGCATGCAGGCCGTCGCGCAGCCATTGCACCACGGCGCCGCCGACAAACACGCTGCCTTCGAACGCAAACTCGGTCTGTGGCGCCACCTGCGCCGCGCTGGTGGTCAGCAGGCCGTTGTGCGAAGTCTGGAAGGTGTTGCCGGTGTGCATCAGCATGAAGCAGCCGGTGCCGTAGGTGTTCTTCGCCATGCCTTCCCGGAAGCAGGCCTGCCCGAACAGCGCGCTCTGCTGGTCGCCGGCGACACCGGCCACCGGGATCGCGGCGCCAAGCAACTCGGGCAGCACCTCGCCGTAGTGCGCGCTCGACGGACGCACCTCCGGCATCAGCGAGGCCGGGATGTCCAGCAGAGCCAGCAGCTCTTCGTCCCAGCGGTTGCTGTGGACATTGAAAAGCATGGTGCGCGAGGCATTGGTGACATCGGTCGCATGCAGGGCGCCGCCGGTGAGCTGCCACATCAGCCAGCTGTCCACCGTGCCGAAGGCCAGTTCGCCGCGTTCGGCCTGCTGCCTGGCCTGGGGCACGTTGTCGAGCAGCCATTTGAGCTTGGTGCCTGAGAAATACGCGTCGATCAACAGACCGGTTTTCTGCTGGATCAATTCGGCCTTGCCGTCCTCGCGCAACTTGGCGCAGGTGGCTTCTGCGCGGCGGTCCTGCCAGACGATGGCGTGGTGCACCGGCTGGCCGGTCTTGCGGTTCCAGACAACGGTGGTTTCGCGCTGGTTGGTGATGCCCAGCGCGCGGATGTCAGCGGCCTTGAGTTTGGCCCTGGCTAGCGCTTCGCGCGCGGTCGCCAGCTGCGTGCGCCAGATTTCCATGGGATCGTGCTCGACCCAGCCCGGCCGGGGATAAATCTGCGGCAGCTCCCGCTGCGCCAGCGCCACGATGTGGCCCAGTTCGTCAAACACGATGCTGCGGGAGCTCGAAGTTCCCTGGTCCAGGGCAAGCAGGTAGGTCATGGGGGGGCGATGTCGCAACTGACGCCGGCTTCAGCCAGCAAGGCGGGGAAGGGTTCGGGTGGCGGCTGGTCGGTAAACAGGCGGGTGATCTGCGACAGGGTGGCAAGCTCGACCATTGCGGGCCGGTTGAACTTGCTGCTGTCTGCGGCCAGCCAGACCTCGCGCGCGTGCGAAATGATGGTCTGCGCCACCTTGACTTCGCGGTAGTCAAAATCGCGCAGGGAACCGTCGGCCTCGATGCCCGAAATGCCGATCAGCGCGATGTCCACCCGGAACTGGCGAATGAAGTCGACCGCTGCCTCTCCGACGATGCCGCGGTCGCGGGGGCGCACCACGCCGCCAGTCACGATCACCTCACAGTTGGAGTTGGTGCTGAGGATGGCGGCGACGTTGAGGTTGTTGGTGATGACGCGCAGGCCCTTGTGGTGCAGCAGCGCCCTGGCGATGGCCTCGGTGGTGGTGCCTATGTTGAGGATCAGCGAACAGTTGTCCGGCACCTCGGCGGCGACGGCGCGCGCAATCCTGGCCTTGCCGTCCGCGTTGAGGTTCTCGCGTTGCCGGTGTGCGAGGTTTTCGATGGTCGAACTGGGCATCCGCACACCGCCGTGGAAGCGGGCCAGCAGCCCGGCCTCGGACAGCCGCTGCACATCACGCCGCACGGTCTGCAGCGTGACCGCCAGAACGTCGGCGAGTTGCTCGACAGTCACCGATCCGCGGGTGCGGACCACATCAAGAAGTTTGAGTTGCCGGGGATTGGAGTTCACGCGTGGTTCAAGTGTGTAAGTCGTTCGACTGTATATCGAAACAAAAAGAAACAAACTAGGGAAAGCATGTATTCAAAACGCGCTCAAAAGAAGAAAAATAGAAAAGATACGAACTAAGGTAGACATAACTTGTACCCAACTCCTTCTCTGGCTCGCAAGCGCGCTGTCACCCCCAAAGGCCTGTGATGCAGCTCCTGCTCGACAAGGTCAGCAAAAAAGTGGGGCCCGACACCTGGCTGTATGACATGAGCCTCGCGCCACGGCCGGGCGAAGTCACGGTACTGCTCGGTGCCACCCAGGCCGGAAAGACGAGCCTGATGCGCGTGATGGCCGGACTCGACGTACCCAGCGCAGGCCGTGTGCTGGTGGATGGCGCCGATGTCACCGGCATGGCGGTACGAGATCGCAATGTGGCCATGGTCTACCAGCAGTTCATCAACTACCCCTCGCTGAGGGTCGCAGACAACATTGCCTCGCCGCTGAAGCTGCGCGGCGAAAAGGACGTCGACCGCAGGGTGCGCGAGATTGCCGGTCGCCTGCACATTGACATGTTCCTGGACCGGTATCCGGCCGAGCTGTCGGGTGGGCAGCAGCAACGCGTGGCGCTGGCACGCGCACTTGCGAAGGGTGCCCCGCTGATGCTGCTGGACGAACCTCTGGTGAATCTGGATTACAAGCTGCGTGAAGAGCTGCGCGAAGAGCTCACCCAGCTGTTTGCAGCCGGTGATTCGACGGTCATTTACGCAACCACCGAGCCCGGCGAGGCCCTGCTGCTGGGTGGTTATACCGCGGTGCTGGACGGCGGAGAACTGCTGCAGTACGGTCCGACGGCTGAAGTTTTTCATGCGCCGAAGTCGCTGCGGGTGGCACGTGCTTTCAGCGACCCGCCGATGAACCTGATCGGCGCGCAGGCAAGTGCCCGCGGCGTGCAGTTGCCGGGAGGCCCGGAGCTGACCATGGCTCTCACGTCAGGCGCAGCAGCCGGCCTGACCGTGGGTGTGCGTGCCAGCGCTTTGCGCGAATCGCCACGCGATGGCGACGTGAGTTTGCCGGGACAGGTCGAGCTCGCTGAAATCTCGGGTTCGGACACCTTTGTGCATGTGAACACAGCCGTCGGTGAGCTGGTCGCGCAGCTCACGGGGGTGCATTACTTTGATCTGGGTGCGCCCATCACGCTGTATCTGGATCCGGCGCATGCCTATGTATTTGATGCGGGCGGCGCCTTGCTGGTGGCGCCGCAGCGCAGGGGAGGGCATTGAGATGGCACGGATAGACCTGGACCTGGCGCACGCCTACAAGGCCAATCCGCGGGAGGACGCCGATTACGCCTTGCTGCCGCTGCGGATGACTTTCGAGGACGGCGGCGCCTATGCCTTGCTGGGCCCTTCAGGCTGCGGCAAAACCACCATGCTTAACCTGATATCGGGCTTGCTGGCACCGTCACAGGGGACGGTCCGCTTCGACGGGCGCGACATGACACATGCCACGCCCCAGGAGCGCAACATTGCGCAGGTGTTCCAGTTCCCTGTCATCTACGACACGATGACGGTGGCCGAAAACCTTGCCTTCCCGCTGCGCAACCGGAAAATGCCGGAAGACCAGATCAGGAAGCGCGTCGGGCAGATTGCCGAGATGCTCGAAATGAGCGGCCAGCTGAACCAGCGTGCCGCGGGCCTGGCTGCCGACGCGAAACAGAAGATTTCCCTGGGGCGCGGGCTGGTGCGGCCCGATGTGTCGGCAGTGCTTTTTGACGAGCCGCTGACGGTCATCGACCCGCACCTCAAGTGGCAACTTCGCCGCAAGCTCAAACAGATTCACCACGAACTCAAGCTCACGCTGATTTACGTGACGCACGACCAGGTGGAGGCGCTGACCTTTGCGCAACAGGTGGTGGTCATGACGCGCGGCCGCGCGGTGCAGGTCGGGTCCGCGGACGCGCTGTTCGAGCGGCCGCAACATACGTTTGTCGGGCATTTCATCGGCTCGCCCGGCATGAATTTTCTGGCGGCGCGCGTCAGCGGCGATGTCCTTGAAATTGCCGGGAACACGCTGACCCTGCCAGCCGGCCGGGAACTGCCGCCAGGTGACTTCAAGCTGGGTGTGCGTCCCGAATATGTGAGCCTGGCCGCTGCCGGGACCACGGGCGCCCTGCCTGCCTCTGTCCTGCGGGTGCAGGACATCGGGACTCACACGATGCTGACGGCGATGGTCGGCGAAACACCCGTGAAAGTACGCCTTCACCCAGAGGTGAGGCTGCCGCAAGCCGGAGCAAACATCTGGCTGCAGGTGCTGGGCGCGCATACCTGTTTTTATGCCAACGAGGAGCTTGTGGCATGAGCACCACCACCAAACCTGTGAACCAGAAGGCCTGGCTGCTGGTGCTGCCGGTCATCATCTGCGTCGCCTTCTCGGCCATCCTGCCCCTGATGACGGTCGTCAACTATTCCGTTCAGGACATCATTTCGCCTGAGCGGCGGGTGTTTGTCGGGACCGAGTGGTTTGCAGCGGTGATGCGCGATGAAGATCTGCACGCAGCGCTGTGGCGGCAACTGACGTTTTCGTTCGCGGTGCTGGCCGTCGAGATTCCGCTGGGCATCGCGCTCGCGCTGTCGATGCCGGCGCAAGGCTGGAAGGCTTCACTGGTCCTCGTGCTGGTGGCGCTGTCGCTGCTGATCCCCTGGAATGTCGTGGGCACCATCTGGCAGATCTACGGCCGTGCCGACATCGGCCTGCTCGGCATGGTGCTGCAGAAAATGGGCTTCGACTACAGCTATACCGGCAATGCGCTGCACGCCTGGATTACCGTGCTGGTCATGGATGTGTGGCACTGGACGCCGCTGGTTGCGCTGCTGTGTTACGCCGGCCTGCGCTCCATTCCGGACGCCTACTACCAGGCGGCGCGCATCGACGGCGCCAGCAAGTTCGCGGTGTTCCGCTACATCCAGCTGCCGAAGATGCGCGGGGTGCTGATGATTGCCGTGCTGCTCCGCTTCATGGACAGTTTCATGATTTACACCGAGCCCTTTGTGCTGACGGGCGGCGGTCCGGGCAACGCGACCACCTTCCTCTCGCAATACCTGACGCAAAAGGCCGTGGGCCAGTTCGATCTGGGGCCGGCGGCGGCGTTTTCGCTGATTTATTTCCTGATCATCCTGCTGCTGTGTTTCATCCTCTACAACTGGATGCAGCGGGTGGGTACCGCGACCAAGGAGAACGCCGGTGAATAAGCCCCGCTTCCAGGCGAGGACGCTGTTCCTCATTGCCTATATTGTTTTTGCGCTGTTGCCCATCTACTGGATGGTCAACATGAGCTTCAAGACCAATTCGGAAATCCTGTCGAGCTTTTCCTTTTTTCCGCAGGAGTTCACCTGGGCCAACTACCGGACCATTTTTACCGATCCCTCCTGGTACTCGGGCTATATCAATTCCCTGATTTATGTGGCCATCAACACGGTGATCTCGATCACGGTGGCGCTGCCGGCTGCCTATGCGTTTTCCCGCTACAGCTTCATCGGCGACAAACACGTGTTCTTCTGGCTGTTGACCAACCGCATGACGCCGCCGGCGGTGTTCCTGTTGCCTTTCTTCCAGCTTTACACCACGGTGGGGCTGATGGACACCCATATTGCGGTGGCGCTGGCGCATTTGCTGTTCAACGTGCCGCTGGCGGTCTGGATCCTGGAAGGTTTCATGAGCGGCATTCCGCGCGAAATTGACGAAACGGCGTATATCGACGGCTATTCCTTTCCGCGCTTTTTTGTGCGCATCTTTCTGCCGCTGATCAAGGCCGGGGTGGGCGTGGCGGCGTTTTTCTGTTTCATGTTCAGCTGGGTAGAGCTGCTGCTGGCCCGCACACTCACCAGCGTGAATGCCAAACCCATCGTCGCCACGATGACACGCACGGTGTCCGCCTCTGGCATGGACTGGGCGACGCTCGCTGCTGCCGGCGTGCTGACCATTGTGCCGGGTGCCATCGTGATCTGGTTCGTGCGGCATTACATCGCCAAGGGTTTTGCGATGGGCCGGGTATGACGCCGCGCATGAGGAGAAACAAGCATGTTTGAGTGGATGGCGTGGACCCTGCCGGTGGCCGTATTTTTCAGCTGCATTGGGCTGATGCTGGTTGGGATGACAGTCTGGGAGATCAAATCACCGACTGCGGTGCGCCGCGGTTTCCTGCCCCTGGAAACAACGCGTGGCGACAGGCTGTTTATTGGCCTGCTGGGCGCAGCCTATATCAACCTCATCTTTGTGGGCCTCAGTGGCAAGCTGGGTGCGTTGCTGGGGCTGCAGGCGGACCCGTCGATCTGGATCAGTTTTGTCATTTCGATGGGATGGATTGCGCTTGTGATGCGCAAGGGATAGCGGATTCAGGAGAACGGCGCCCGGCAACCCTTCCCCGCCGGTGTGTCAGGAAACATGGGGAAGTCAATGAGGAGACAGAGATGAACTTTTACCCGATTGCCGCAGCATTCGCCGCAGCCAAACGCCAGGGAGTCAAACCATGAAACGCTCTATCTATGCACTGTCGGCCGTGGGAGCCGCCGTTTTGATGATGTCGGCCTGTGGCAAGAAGGACGAGCCCGTCGCCACCACTGCGCCACCCGCGGCTACAGCGCCTGCCGCTGCCCCGGCTGCCGCGCCGGCAGCGGTGTCAGAGGCTGCAAAAAAATGGATAGACAGCGAGTTCCAGCCATCTACCCTGTCCAAGGAGCAGCAAGCAGCAGAAATGAAATGGTTCATTGACGCTGCGGCCAAACTCAAGGCCAAAGGGGTCAACGAAATATCCGTGGTGTCGGAAACCATCACCACGCACGAGTACGAGTCCAAGACGCTGGCACGTGCTTTCGAGGAAATCACCGGCATCAAGGTCAAGCACGACCTGATCCAGGAAGGCGACGTGGTTGAAAAACTGCAGACCTCCATGCAGTCTGGCAAGTCGATTTATGACGGCTGGATCTCCGATTCGGACCTCATCGGGACACATTACCGATACGGCAAGATTCTGGCGCTGTCCGACTATATGGAAGGTGCTGGCAAGGAGTTCACGAATCCCGGCCTGGACCTGAAGGATTTCATCGGAACCAGCTTCACCACCGGCCCCGACAAAAAGCTGTACCAGTTGCCGGACCAGCAGTTTGCCAATCTCTACTGGTTCCGGGCCGACCTTTTTGCCAAGCCTGAACTGCAGGAGAAGTTCAAGGCCAAGTATGGCTATGACCTGGGTGTTCCGCTCAACTGGTCCGCCTACGAAGACATTGCGGCCTTCTTCACCAACGACGTCAAGCAGATTGACGGCAAGCCGATTTATGGCCACATGGATTACGGCAAGAAGGACCCTTCGCTCGGCTGGCGCTTCACCGACGCCTGGTTGTCGATGGCCGGTACGGCAGACATCGGCAATCCCAACGGACTCCCGGTGGATGAATGGGGCATTCGCGTGGCTGACGACAAGTGCACGCCGGTGGGGGCCTCGGTGGCCCGCGGTGGCGCCACCAACTCGCCTGCCGCCGTTTATGCCTTGACCAAGTATGTCGACTGGATGAAAAAATTCGCACCCAAGGAGGCAACCGGCATGACCTTCGGCGAAGCCGGCCCGGTGCCCGCCCAGGGACAAATTGCGCAGCAGATATTCTGGTACACCGCTTTCACCGCAGACATGGTCAAGCCCGGCCTGCCCGTGGTCAATGCCGACGGAACGCCCAAGTGGCGCATGGCGCCCGGCCCCAACGGCCCGTACTGGAAGCAGGGCATGCAGAACGGCTACCAGGACGTGGGTTCATGGACATTCTTCAAGGATCATGATGCCAACCGTACAGCTGCTGCGTGGCTCTACGCGCAGTTCGTGACGGCCAAAACGACCTCCTTGAAGAAGACGATGGTGGGACTCACACCGATCCGCGAGTCCGACATCCGCTCGCAGGCCATGACAGACATGGCGCCCAAGCTGGGCGGTCTGGTTGAGTTCTACCGGAGTCCTGCACGCGTGGCGTGGTCGCCAACCGGGACCAATGTGCCCGACTATCCCAAGCTCGCGCAGCTGTGGTGGAAAAACGTGGCGCAGGCTGTGACCGGGGAGAAAACGCCGCAGGGCGCGATGGATACCCTGGCGGACGAAATGGACCAGGTTCTGGGCCGGCTCGAGCGCGCGGGCATGGCGCAATGCCCGCCCAAGCTCAATCCCAAGGGTGATCCCGCCAAATACCTCAGCGATACCGGCGCGCCGTGGAAAAAACTGGCCAACGAAAAGCCCAAAGGCGAAACCATCAACTACGACAAGTTGCTGCAGGCCTGGAAGGACGGCAAGGTCCGCTAAGCCTGTGGCTGGCGGTCTCGGCCCGCATGTTGCTTGACGGTGAGGTGCGTGTGAGCGAACAGTGCTTGCACGCACCCGTCAGCAAAGGCCGCGGAAACGAACTGTCCGGGGGTTTCCCCCCGGAGATGGACAATGGAGCCCATGACCCTTGAATTTCCGGCCTTGCCGACGCAGCGTGCAGACCTGATAGAACGCCTGAAGGCGCCGCACACCTACGATATAGCCATCATTGGGGGCGGCGCCACGGGACTTGGCGTTGCCCTTGATGCTGCCGTACGCGGCTTTTCCGTGGTGCTGGTCGATTCCCATGACTTCGCCAAGGGCACCTCCTCGCGTGCCACCAAACTGGTGCACGGGGGTGTCCGTTATCTGGCCCAGGGCAACATTTCTTTGGTGAGAGAGGCATTGCACGAGCGCACCCGCCTGCTGGCGAACGCGCCGCATCTGGCGCAGCCCCTGCCTTTTGTGATGCCTTCCTACAGGTTCTGGGAGGCGCCTTTTTATGGCGTTGGCCTGAAGATGTACGACGCGCTGGCCGGCAAGGCCGGCTTGGGCGCGACCGAGTTTCTGAACCGCGCCGAGACCCTGCGCCATTTGCCGACAGCCCAGAAAGAGGGCCTCAAGGGCGGCGTCAAGTACTGGGATGGCCAGTTTGACGATGCGCGACTGGCACTCGCGCTGGCGCGTAGCGCAGCGCGGGCGGGCGCCCTGTTGCTCAATTACTGTGCAGCCACCGGCTTGATTCACGAGGCTGGCAAGGTGGTGGGCCTGCAACTCGCAGATCAGGAAAGTGGGCAGACACTTACGGTTCGTGCCAAGTGTATTGTGAATGCAACCGGTGTATGGGTTGACCGCTTGCGGGCGCTTGATGGCCAGGCCATTGGGCGCGAGGCCAGTCCGATGGTGGCGCCCAGTCAAGGGGTGCACATCGTGGTGGACCGCTCGTTTTTGCCGACCGACCATGCCTTGCTGGTTCCCAAAACGGCCGACGGCCGTGTGTTGTTTGCCGTGCCCTGGCTCGGTAAAACCATTCTGGGCACCACGGATACACCGCGCAACGACCTGGCGCGCGAGCCGATGGCCTTCCGGGAAGAGCTGGACTTCATTCTGGGCGAGGCGGGCCGCTATCTCAGCAAGGCGCCTACACCGGCCGATATCAGAAGTATCTGGGTCGGCCTCCGGCCACTGGTCAAACCGCCCCAAAATGACGGCGACCGCACGCAGGCGCTGTCGCGGGAGCATACGGTGCTGGTCAGCCAAAGCGGCCTGGTGACGGTAACCGGTGGCAAATGGACAACCTATCGCGCCATGGCCGAAGACGTGCTGGACACCTGTTTTGCGGGGGGGCAGTTGCCCAGTCGCCCGGGTGGCGTGACGGACGACCTGCTTCTGGTCGGCGCCCAGGCGTCTGCGCACAGGATCAGCGACGCACCAGGGCTGCATCTGTATGGCAGTGACGCAGCGGGTGTTCTTGCACTGCCGGGCGGCGATCGGGAGCTGGGCGGCGGGTTGACCGAAGCCATGGTCAGGTTTGCCGCACGTTACGAATACGCCCGCACCGTTGAGGATGTGCTGGCCCGGCGTTCCCGCCTGCTGTTCCTGGATGCAGCGCTCGCCAAGTCCCTGGCAGCCGCGGTAGCCGGTCTGCTGGAGCAGGAAGGGCAGCTTGCGCCAAGGCTCGAGGAATTTCTGGCCCTCGCTGACCAGTATTTGACCTTGCCTGGCTGATAAAACCGGCCCCGGAAGGACGGTAGCGCCGCAAGCCGGGCCAATTTGCTATCAAAAGCATAGCTTCTTGCCCTTGTCTGGCATGGGCTAAAGGCCGAAATGATGCATGGTTGGGAAATGACCACGGCCTGAGCTGGTGCGTGGCGCGCAGATGTTGACAAGGGTTTCAAAATTACCCATAATCGTGGGCTTCGCTGTAAAAAGCTGAGAATTCTGCCTAACGGAAGCATCGCAAGTGGTTTGTGGTGTGGACGACGGGCCCAAGACTGACTGGCAAGTCTTCCTGCAAGGGAAAAGGCGCCGGTGCAAGTTGGGACTAATTTAAATGATTCAAACGCAATCCAAACTCGATGTTGCTGACAACACGGGTGCCAAATCCGTGATGTGCATCAAGGTGCTGGGCGGATCCAAGCGCCGGTACGCCAGC
>JBEIOV010000015.1:0-90061 GCA_040377375.1 Hylemonella sp. | reverse complement strand
GGGGGGGGGCGCGGCCCGCCCCCCAACGCCCCCGGGGGGTCGGCGCGGCGGCCTCCGTGCGGTGGGCCGGGCGGGGGGGGGGGGGGGGGGGGGCCCCCCCCCCGCCGCGCCTTCGATGCCATGCCGTGCCAGGGCCGCGGCGACAAAGCCGGAGGCTTTCATTTCCTCGATGAAGGCGCTCAGGTATTTCACACCCGCATCACGCCCGCGCGGGGTGCCCATGGCCTGGTTGATGACCATGAAGCGGCCATCGAGCAGGCGCAGCCCCGGCACGCGCCGGGCATCGGCCTGGAGCTGCTGCTTCACGCCGGCGGCCACCTCCAGCCCTTGCGCCATGAAGAGGTCGGTCACGGCCGGCGAGGTGGGGGCGCGCACCAGGGTCGCGGCCTTGAGTTCGCGCGACAGGTGCAGGTCGTAGGTGCTGCCCGCGCCCACCGCGATCCGGATGCCGGGACGGTCCACGTCGGCATTCGTGCGGATGGGTGAATCCGTGCGCACGATGTATGCGCCTTCGATCACCACATAGGGGGCGGTGTAGCTGATGTCCGCGCCGCGCGCCGGGTCGATCGCGACAAAGGCAATGTCCACCTGGCCGGCCTTGACGGCATCGACCACCTTGCCGGCGGAGGTGAAGGTCACCAGCTCCAGCGGCACATCGAGGCGCCGCGCCAGCTCGCGCGCGAGGTCCACCGACACCCCACGCGGCTGGCCGCTGGCGCCGTCCTTGCCGGCCAGAATCGGGTTGCCGAAGTTGATGGCGGCCCGCAGCCTGCCGCCGGGGGCCAGTTCTGCCACGGCGGCCGCTGGCGACCGGAAAGCACAGGCCCCCAGTACGAGCGCCAGGCCGAGCACGCCGGCCCATCCGGGCAGGCGGGTGCGCCAGGCACGGACCCCTGGCAAGAAGCCCGGGGGCATCAGAAATCGACTTTTTCGCCGGGATTGACCACCAGCATCTTGCCGGCCTGCTCGCCGAGGGCCGCCGAGAACTCGGCCGGTGTGCCGCGCAGCACGGGAATGGTGCCGTAGTGGATGGGCAAGGCGTACTTGGGCTTGATCATGTCGCGCACGGCGACGGCCGCGTCGGCCGGGCTCATGACGAAGTGGCCGCCGATCGGGATCAGCACCAGATCGGGCTTGTAGTACTCGCCGATGAACTTCATGTCGCCAAACAGGCCGGTGTCGCCCATGTGGTAGATCTTGAAGCCGTTTTCCATCTCGATGATGAAGCCCACGGGCTCGCCGCCGGGGTGGGTTTCATCCTTGTTGGTGACCGGGTTCTTCCACATCAGCTCCGAGGAATGCTCGGCGTGCGTGGCGGTGATCTTCACGCCATTGGGGCCGAAGGGCATGATGGTGCCGCCCTTGCCGAAGCGCGGGGCCAGCTCGGCGGGAAGAATGCCCAGGGTGGCCACGGCCTGGTTCATGCCGGCCGGGCCGTACATGGGCACCTTGTGCATCCTGGCCAGATCCGGGGCGTCGGCAAAGTGGTCGAAGTGGGCGTGGGTGACGAGGATCAGGTCCACCTTGCCCAGGGCTTCGAGGCTCTTGAAATTGGCCGGGGTCTTCGGATTGGTGCGCAGCCAGGGGTCGACCACGATGACCTTGCCGCCGGGCGTGGTGATGCGGGCCGTGGCCTGGCCCAGCCAGAGCACTTCGGTCTTGCCGCTCTGGGCCGAGGCGCCCAGCGCGCCCAGCAGGAGAACGGCACTCAGCGCGCCCTTGAGCAGGATCTGGATGACGGAGGGAAATGGTTTTTGCACGGAGGTCTCCTTGAGGGGGGTGATCGTCCGCCGATTGGACACAAGGGGCCCCCTTGCGTCAAGACCGTGTTTCCACCCGGAAGGTGTTGGTCGGCCCCATGAAAAAACGCGGCCGGGGCCGCGTTGTTTGCTTCAGGTAGAAGGGAGTTTTACTCGATCTTGGCCTTGCTGCGCAGCTCTTCCTGGAACTTCACCAGTTTTTGCTGCTGCAGCTGCTGGGCGATTTGCGGCTTGACGTCGTCGAGCTTGGGCAGCTGCGCTTCACGCACGTCGTCCAGGCGGATGACGTGGTAGCCGAACTGGCTCTTGACGGGGGTTTCCGTGGTCTTGCCCTTGGCGAGCTTGACCAGGGCCTCGGAGAACTCCTTGACATAGCTGCCGGCCGCGGCCCAGTCCAGGTCGCCACCGTTGGCGCCTGAACCCGGGTCCTTGGACTGCTTCTTGGCGATGTCCTCGAACTTGGCGCCTTTTTTCAACGAGGCGATGATGGCCTTGGCCTGGTCTTCCTTTTCCACCAGAATATGGCGGGCGCGGTATTCCTTGCCGCCGTTGGCCGCGGAAAACTTGTCGTATTCGGCCTGGATCTCGGCATCGGTGACCGGATTCTTTTTCTGGAAATCGGAAAACAGTTCGCGGATCAGGATGGCCTGGCGGGCCAGCTCGATCTGGACCTTGAAGTCCTCGCTGGCATCGAGCCCCTGTTTTTGCGCTTCCTGCATGAAGATTTCGCGGGCAATCACTTCATCCCGGAGCTGGCCCTGCATCTCGGGCGTGACGGGGCGGCCCGAGCGCGCCACCTGCTGCGCCAGCGCGTCCACGCGTGCCTTGGGCACGGCCTTGCCATTGACGATGGCAATGTTTTGCGCAGCAGCAGGCACGGCCAGACAACCCAGCAGGGCGGCTGCGGCAAATGCGGACAAAAGCTGTTTTTTCATCATGTTTCCTGAATGGTCCTTGAAAATAGTGCGTCAGCAGCTATAAAAATAATAGCTAATAGCGGCGGGTCAGATGGTTTCGATGGCGATGGCGTGAACGCCCTGGTCAATGAAATCTTGCAGCGCATCATACACAAGGCGATGGCGCGCCACGCGTGTCTTGCCGGTAAAGAAAGGTGAAGCAATCCGCACGCGAAAATGCGTGCCAAAACCGCTGCTGTTGGCGCCGGCGTGGCCGGCATGGGCGCCGCTTTCGTCGATGACTTCCAGTGTGGTGGGCGCCAGGGTATCGCGCAGGCGTTGCGCCATCTGCCCGGCCAGTTGTGACAGGTCCATGGATTTTTCAGCTTCCGGGTTTTTCGGTTTTCAGGTAGCGCGCGATGTAAATGCCCTGGGCCACGATGAAGGTCAGCGGGAAGGCGTAACCCCAGAGCTTGAAGTTGACCCAGGCTTCGGTGCTGTAGAAGGCGGCCACATAGCCGTTGAGGATGGCCATGAAGGCACAGTAGACGATCCAGGCCTGGTTGAGCCGCCTCCATACCGCGTCGGGCAGCTCCATCTGGCTGCCCAGCAGCATCTTGAGGAAGTTCTTCCGCATGCCCCACAGGGCCACGGCCAGCCCGATCGCCATGGCGGCATAAAGCACGGTGGGCTTCCACTTGATGAAGCGGTCGTCGTGCAGCACCAGGGTCAGCGTGCCGAACACCAGGATCAGCGCCAGCGTGATCTTGTGCATGGCCTGCAGCTTGCGGTCGATGGCGTAGATCAGGCCCATCTGCACGGCGGTGGCGGCCATCAGCACGCCGGTGGCGGCATAGATGTCATAAAACTTGTAGGCCCCGAAGAACAGCAGGATGGGGAAGAAGTCGATCAGGATTTTCATGGGTCGATTATCAGGCTTCAACCAGCGCAACCCGAATGAGGTGTCAGCTGCTTCATCGCGCTGCGCACAACCCAGGATGCATGAAGTGATCCGATCGGGGAACGCCGTGGAACCGGCTTCGCCGGGCCACTGGCGTTGCCCCCTTGAGGGGGGTGGCGTAGCGACACGAAGTGCGCGCAGCCTGGGGGTGTTTCATGATTTAAATTCCAGCGAGGCCGAATTCATGCAATAGCGCAGGCCGGTCGGGGCCGGGCCGTCCTCGAACACATGGCCCAGGTGGGCGCCGCACTGGGTGCACACGGTTTCGGTGCGCACCGTGCCGTGGCTGCGGTCCACGATCTGCGTGATGGCGCCCGGCTCGGCCGCCTGGGAGAAGCTGGGCCAGCCGCAGCCGGCATCGAACTTGGTGTCGGAGTCGAACAGCTTGGCGCCGCAGCAGATGCAGGCATAGCTGCCCTTGCTCCAGTGGCCTTCGTACTTGCCGCTGAAGGGGCGCTCGGTGGCGGCGTGGCGGGTGACTTCGAAGGCCTGGGCTTCAGCGCCTTTCTCGGCCAGCAGGGCTTTCCATTCGGCGTCGGTTTTTTTGATGTGTGGGCTCATGATGAACAGCTGATTTCGATGGAGCAAGCCCAGTCGGGCGGGAAGTCGGCATGGGCCTCGAAACCCGGATGTTCGTCAAACGGGGTTTCGAGCAGGGCCAGCAAGGTGCCGACCTCGGAAAAGTCCTTCAGTTTCGCTTGGCGGATGGCCAATTCGCCCAGGTGGTTGCGTAGGATGAATTTCGGGTTGGTTTTGAGCATCAAATCGGCCGCCAGCCCTTTGTCTTCGGGCGCAAGCCGCTGCGAATACTGTAGCAACCAGGCGTCCAGCGCGGCGCGGTCGGGGAACAGGTCGCGCACCGGCTCGGCCTGGCCATCGCGCACGAAATGGCTCAGGCGGCGCCAGAAGATGGTGTAGTCGACCCGGCCTTGCGCCAGCAACTGGAGGATGGATTCGATCAGGGCCCGGTCGCCCGGCCGGGCGTCGCGCAGCCCGAGCTTGGCGCGCATGCGGGCTTCGAACTCGGCCGGGAACACGGTCTTGTAGGACTGCAGCGCGGCCAGCGCCAGCTCCTGCTCGCCGATCAGGGGCAGCAGGGCCTGGCCCAGGCAAAAAAGGTTCCAGTAGGCGATGCCGGGCTGCTTGTTGAAGGCGTAGCGGCCCTCGGTGTCGGAATGGTTGCAGATGTGGGCCGGATCGAAGGCATCGAGAAACTGGAACGGGCCGTAATCGATCGTCAGGCCCAGGATGCTCATGTTGTCGGTGTTCATCACGCCATGGCAAAAACCCACGGCCTGCCACTGCGCCACCATGCGGGCGGTGCGCTCACTCACGGCCTCCAGCAGGGCCGCATAGGGGTTGCCGGCGAACTTGTCCGAGGCGCGGCAGTGCGGGTAGAAACGCTCGATCACGTAGTCGGCCAGTTGCCGCAGCTGGGCGTGCTGGTCGATGGCGGAAAAATGCTCGAAATGGCCGAAGCGGATGAAACTGGGGGCCACGCGCGTCACCACGGCGGCGGTCTCCACTTCCTCGCGCCGGATCGGCGCGTCCGAGCCCGTGACGCACAGCGCGCGCGAGCTCGCAATGCCCAGGGCCTGCATGGCTTCGCTGCACAGGAACTCGCGGATGCTCGAGCGCAGCACCGCGCGGCCGTCGCCCATGCGGGAGTAGGGCGTGCGCCCGGCGCCCTTGAGCTGAACTTCCAGGCCGGCCTCGGTTTCGCCCAGCAGCAGGGCGCGCCCGTCGCCCAGCTGGCCGGCCCACACGCCGAACTGGTGGCCGCTGTAGACGCTGGCCAGCGGGCGGGCGCCGGCAATATCGAGGTTGCCCGTGAGGGCGTCGAGCAGGCCCGGGGTGTCCAGCCACGAGGCCTCTTGTCCCAGCTCGCGGGCCACGGCCTGGCTGCGGCCGACCCAATAGGGTTGCGGCAGGGGCTGCGCGCCCAGCTCGGTGTAGAAATCCGCGCCCAATTGTGCAAAGCTATTGCGCCAGATCAAACCCACATCGATATTCATGCTGCGGTCGGTGAGCGTATTCATAAAAAGATTGTCCCGCAAATGACTATCACCTGAACTTTTCGGGGCCATCCCGCGTTCACCGGGCCCAGAGCTGCGTAAGATTCGCGCTTGACCTGTTTATCCAAGCAAAAATAAGGAGCCATCCCATGTTGGGACTCATGCAAAACCAGCCTCTGCTGATTTCTTCCCTGATCGAGTTTGCCGAGCGGCACCACGGCGACGCCGAGATCGTGTCCCGGCGCGTGGAAGGCGACATCCACCGCTATACCTACAGGGACGTGGCCAGTCGCGCGCGCCAGGTGGCCCGGGCGCTGGATGCCCAAAAACTGAAGTTCAGCGACCGGGTGGCCACCCTGGCCTGGAACGGCTACCGCCATCTGGAGCTGTATTTCGGGGTGAGCGGCTCCGGGCGCGTGCTGCACACCATCAATCCGCGCCTGCACTCCGAGCAGATCGCCTGGATCGCCAACCACGCCGAAGACCAGGTGCTGTGCTTTGACATGACCTTTCTGCCCATCATCCAGGCCATCCACGCCAAATGCACCACGGTGAAGCACTGGATCGCCCTGTGCGACGCCGAAAAGCTGCCCCAGGACAGCGGCATTCCCGGCTTGCAAAGCTACGAGGCCTGGATCGGCGCGCAGTCCGACCAGTACAGCTGGCCCGAATTCGACGAAAACTCGGCTTCCAGCATGTGCTACACCAGCGGCACCACGGGCAATCCCAAGGCCGCGCTGTACAGCCACCGCTCCACCATCCTGCACGCCTATGCCGCCGCGCTGCCGGACGTGATGTGCCTGAGCGCGCGCGATTCGGTGCTGCCGGTGGTCCCCATGTTCCACGTCAACGCCTGGGGCATCCCCTACAGCGCCGCCCTGACCGGCTGCAAGCTGGTGTTTCCCGGCCCGGCGCTGGACGGCAAGTCGATCTACGAGTTGCTGGAAGCCGAGCGCGTGACCTACGCCGCTGGCGTGCCCACCATCTGGCAGATGCTGCTGGGCCACATGAGGCCGGCCGGCCTGCGTTTTTCCACGCTCAAGCGCACGGTGATTGGCGGTTCGGCCTGCCCGCCGGCCATGATCGCGGCCTTCAACGACGAGTACGGCGTGGAGGTGCTGCATGCCTGGGGCATGACCGAAATGTCGCCGCTGGGCACGCTGTGCACCCTGAAAAACAAGCATCTGACGCTTTCCAGGGAAGCGCAGATGAAGATCCGCCTCAAGCAGGGGCGCGCCATTTACGGCGTGGACATGAAGATCGTGGATGGCGACGGCAAGGAACTGCCGCATGATGGCAAGGCCTATGGCGACCTGCTGGTCAAGGGCCCGTGGATTCTGCGCGAGTACTTCAAGGGCGAGGGCGGCGATCCGCTGATCGACGGCTGGTTCCCCACCGGCGACGTGGCCACCATCGACGCCGACGGCTACATGCAGATCACCGACCGCAGCAAGGACGTGATCAAGTCGGGGGGCGAGTGGATCAGCTCGATCGACGTCGAAAACATCGCGGTGGCGCATCCGGCCGTCGCGATGGCGGCGTGCATCGGCGTGAAACACCCCAAATGGGACGAGCGCCCCATCATCGCGGTGGTGAAAAAACCGGGCGCCGAGGTCAGCCGCGAGGAGCTGCTCAAGTTCTACGAGGGCAAGACGGCCAAATGGCAGATCCCCGACGACGTGGTGTTCGTCGATGCGATACCGCTGGGCGCCACCGGCAAGATGCTCAAGACCCGGCTGAGGGACATGCTCAAGGACTACAAACTCCCCACAACCTGAAGGGGTTCCAGGCGCGGCGGCCTGTCACCTCGGCGATATGTCCTACGGGCAATCCCTAGCGCTGCGCGGCACGAATTCTTGTACGCTGCACGTGTTTTGACTAACAGGAGATTTTGATGAATTTCGCCGTAAAAGTCGTTGCAGCGTCTGCTGCCCTTGCATGTGCCAGCATGGCTTTCGCCCAGAAAGGCGAAACCGTCAGGATTGCCTTCATTGACCCGCTGTCCGGGCCTTTTGCCAACGTGGGACAGAACCAGCTCAAGAGCTGGCAGTTTGCGGCCGAGCGACTTGGCGGCGCCAAGAACCCCGCCGGTGTCAAGTTTGAGGTGGTCGGCTTCGACAACAAGGGCTCGCCCCAGGAAAGCCTGAACTCCCTGAAGGCCGCCATTGACCAGGGCTTCCGCTATGTCACCCAGGGCAATGGTTCCGGTGCCGCGCTGGCGATCTCGGACGCGGTCAGCAAGCACAATGAACGCAACCCCGGCAAGGAAGTCGTCTATCTGAACTATGCCGCCGTCGATCCCGCGCTGACCAACGAAAAATGCAGCTACTGGCATTTCCGTCTCGACGCCGACACCACGATGAAGATGGAGGCGCTGACCTCCTTCATGAAAGACCAGCCCAAGGTCAAGAAGGTGTTCCTGCTGAACCAGAACTACTCGCATGGCCAGCAGGTGTCGAAGTACTTCAAGGAAGGCATCGCGCGCAAGCGCCCGGACGTCCAGGTCGTCGGCGATGACCTGCATCCGATTGGCCAGGTCAAGGACTTCGCGCCCTACGTGGCCAAGATCAAGCAGTCCGGCGCCGACACCATCGTGACCGGCAACTGGGGCGCCGACCTCACGCTGTTCGTCAAGGCGCTCAACGACGCGGGCCTGAAGCTGCCGATGTACACCTACTATGCCCAGGTGACCGGCACGCCGACGGCGCTGGCCGCGGGCGGTGAGGGCGAGGTCTATGTGATTGCCTATGGCCACGCCAACCACTCGGGAGAAATCGGCGCCATGAGCGCGGACTTCAAGAAGAAGTTCAACGACGACTATTACACCTACGCCACCTACAACGGCATCAACCTGATGGGTGCGGCCATTGCCAAGGCCAAGTCGACCAACCCGGTGCAGGTGGCTGCCGCGCTGGAAGGCCTGAGCATCAAGAGCTTTGCCGGCGAGGTGCAGATGCGCAAGTCCGACCACCAGCTGCAGCAGTCCATGTTTGTGACCAAATGGCAGAAGACCGACAAGAACGCTCCCTACAGCGTGGAGAACACGGGCTACACCTTCGCGTCGATCAAGGCGATGGACCCTTATGTGGCCAGCACACCCACGAGCTGCCAGATGAAGCGTCCCTGAAGCTGGTCCGTCACCCCCAAACGCCGGGTGAGGTTTGCTGCCATCCCGGCGTTTTTCTTTGCGCCTGCAACGGCTGACCCGGCCTTTTGGCTTCTGCTTACAACACCACGGATATCGCATGGAGTTCTACACCATATCCCTGCTCAACGGCATCAGCTATGGCCTGCTGCTGTTCATGCTGAGCTCCGGGCTCACGCTCATTTTCAGCATGATGGGGGTGCTCAATTTCGCGCATGCTTCCTTCTACATGCTGGGCGCCTATTTCGCCTACAGCGTGACCGAGCTGATCGGCTTCTGGCCGGCCCTTGTCGTGGCACCGTTGCTGGTGGGGCTGCTGGGGGCCGGGTTCGAGAAGCTTTGCCTGCGCCGCGTGCACAAGTTCGGGCATGTGCCCGAGCTGTTGATCACCTTTGGCCTGAGTTACATCATTCTCGAACTGGTGCAACTGGTCTGGGGCCGCAGCTCGGTCGATTACCGGGTGCCGGCGTTACTCGACGGCCCCCTGTTCACGCTGTACGGCACCCAGTTCCCGATGTACCGCGGCTTTATGATGGTGGTGGCCGTTCTGATGCTGATCGCCACCTGGCTGCTGCTGACACGCACGCGCATCGGCCTGGTCATTCAGGCCGCATTGACGCACCCCGAGATGGCGCAGGCCCTGGGCCACAACGTGCCGCGCGTCTTCATGCTGGTGTTTGGCGGCGGTGCCGCGCTGGCCGGCCTGGCCGGGGTGATTGGCGGCAATGCCTTCGTGACCGAGCCTGGCATGGCGGCCACGGTGGGTTCGGTGATCTTCGTGGTGGTGGTGGTCGGTGGCATGGGCTCGCTGGCCGGCGCCTTCCTGGCATCGCTGCTGATTGGCGTGCTGCAGACGTTTGCGGTGGCGGTTGACGCCTCTCTCATGTCCGGCCTGAAACTGGTGGGCCTGATGGTGACGCCCGACACGCTGGGTTATGCCCTGTGGAAGCTCAAGATCAGCCAGGTGGCGCCCATCCTGCCCTACCTGTTCCTGGTGCTCATCCTCATCTTCCGGCCCAAGGGGCTGTTGGGCACGCGGGAGGGTTGATACATGATCCGTCAGCATTACGAATTCCGCCCGCTCAACGTTGCGCGCTTCCTGATCTGGAGCCTGTTTGCGCTGGTGCTTGGCGTGGCGCCGCTGCTGTTCACCAGCAGCCTGAGCCACACCATGCTCAGCCAGATGGGCGTCGCCATCATCGTCTGCCTGAGCTACAACATGCTGCTGGGGCAGGGGGGCATGCTGAGCTTCGGCCATGCGGTGTATTCCGGCATGGGCTCGTTCCTGGCCATCCACACCCTGAATCTGGTCAGCAACGGTGCGTTGCCGCTGCCCGTGAGCCTGGTCCCCGTGGTCGGCGGCCTCTCCAGCACGCTGGTGGCCGTGGTGCTGGGCTGGGTCACCACCAAGAAGTCAGGCACGACCTTTGCCATGATCACATTGGGCGTGGGTGAACTGATCTGGGCCATGTCCCTGATGTTCCCCGAATTCTTTGGCGGGGAAGGAGGCGTCTCGGGCAACCGGGTGACGGGCTCCAAACCCCTTGGCATCACGTACGGGCCGCAGATCCAGCTCTACTACCTGATTGCGCTCTACACCATGGTCTGCACGGCGCTGATGTTCGCCTTCACCCGAACCCCGCTGGGGCGCATGCTCAACGCCGTGCGGGACAACCCGGAGCGGGTTGAGTTTGTCGGCTACGACACGCAGAAGGTGCGTTATGTCGCCTTCATCATCGCGGCCTTCTTTGCCGGCATCTCGGGTGGTCTGGCCGCCCTCAATTTTGAGATCGTGACCTCCGAAGTGGTGAGCGGCTATCGCTCCGGCGCCTACCTGCTGTTCACCTTTCTGGGGGGCGCCACCTTCTTTTTCGGCCCCATCATCGGTGCCGTGCTGATGGTGCTGGCCTTTGTGTTGCTGAGCGAGTTCACCAAGGCCTGGCTGCTGTACCTGGGTCTGATCTTCCTCTTCATGGTGATGTATGCCCCTGGCGGTGTGGCCAGCCTGCTGATGATGAACCTGCGCGTGGCGTCTTTTGGCTATCTGCGAAGATTGTGGGCCAGCTACCTGGCGCTGGCGGTGACGGGTCTGGTGGTGCTGATGGGGGCGGCGGCGATGATCGAGATGGTGTACCACCTGCAGCTCAACGCGGCGCTGGGCTCCGAGATGCCTTTCATGGGCACCACCCTCAATGCCAAGGGGATCAACAGCTGGTTCGGCGCGGTCTTTGTCATGCTCACCGGCGTGGGCCTGTTCGAACTCTGCCGGCGCCAGTATGTGCGGGAGTGGGGTGAAATCCAGGCAGACATCGAAAAGGAAATCAAGCGCAGGGAGACGCTATGAGCCCATCCCTGACCCATGCCCTGGAACTCAAGGACCTGCGCAAGAGCTTTGGCAGGACCGAAATCATCCGCGGCGTCAACCTGGCGGTCGCGGCCGGCGAACGGGTGGCCATCATCGGTCCCAACGGAGCGGGCAAGTCCACGCTGTTCAACCTCATCAGCGGCCGCTTTGAGCCCACCAGCGGCGAGGTGCTGCTGAACGGCCAGCGCATCGACGGCAAAAAACCGTTCGAGATCAACCGCATGGGCTTGTCCCGCAGCTTCCAGATCACCAACATCTTCCCCAAGCTCAGTGTCTTTGAAAACCTGCGCTGCGGCGTGCTCTGGAGCCTGGGCTACAAGTACAGCTTTTTCAAGTTTCTGGCCGATCTGGACGATGCGAACGAGCGCGCCGAGGAACTGATGGAGATGATCCGGCTCGACAGGAAGCGCGATGTGCTGGCGATGAACCTGACCTATGCCGAGCAGCGGGCGCTGGAGATCGGCATCACCATCGCCGGCGGCGCGAATGTGATCCTGCTCGATGAGCCGACCGCGGGCATGAGCCGCAGTGAAACCGCGCGCTTCATCCACCTGATCCGCGAGGTGACCGAGGGCAAGACGCTGCTGACGGTCGAGCATGACATGGGCGTGGTGTTCGGGCTGGCCGACAAGATTGCGGTGGTGGTCTATGGCGAGGTCATCGCCTTTGACACGCCCGAGGCGGTGCGCGCGAACCCGCGTGTGCAGGAGGCCTATCTCGGGTCCGCGGTGGCCGACAGCCAGGTGGGAGGACACTGATCGTGCTCAACATCAAAAATCTGCATGCCTTCTACGGCAAGAGCCATGTGCTGCATGGCGTTCACTTCGACGTGCAGCCAGGAGAAATCGTGGCCCTGCTGGGGCGCAACGGCTCGGGGCGCTCCACCACGGCCAAGGCCATCATGGGTCTGGTGGACTGGCAAGGCTCGCTGCTCTGGAAGGGGCAACCCCTGGAGAAGAAAAAGACCTACGAGATAGCCCATCTCGGCCTGGGCTACGTGCCCGAGAACCGCGACATCTTTCCCAATCTGACGGTGCACCAGAACCTGCTGCTCGGGCAGAAAAACACCCGCAAGCCGGGGCGCTGGTCGCACGCGGACATGTACCAGATGTTTCCCCGGCTCAAGGAGCGCGAGCACACGCAAGCCGGGGTGCTCTCGGGCGGCGAACAGCAGATGCTGACGCTGTGCCGCACCCTCATGGGCGACCCGGACCTCATCATCATTGACGAGCCGACCGAAGGACTGGCGCCCAAGATTGTCGAACTGGTGGCCGGCTACCTGAAGGAACTCAAGCGGCGCGGCATTTCCGTGCTGCTGATCGAGCAGAAGCTGACCATTGCCATGCAGATCTCCGACCGCTGCCTGGTCATGGGGCATGGCAGCATTGTGTTCGAGGGCACGCCGCAGGCCCTGCGCGACAACACCTACATCCGCAAGGAGTGGCTGGAGGTTTGACGCGCTTGTCCCAGCCGTGACAAATTTTCTCTGCCCCGCAATATAAAACTCTTACAATCCCAAAAAAACGAACGACCGTTCTATTTTAAAACTTGAGGAACGCAAGCATGAGCGCTGAATACAAAGTGCATGGCGATGTCGCCGTGATTACGCTGAACAACCCGCCCGTCAATGGCCTGGGCCTGGCCACCCGGCTGGGCATCACGGACGGCTTGGCCAAGGCCAATGCGGATGCCGCCGTCAAGGCCATCGTCATCACCGGCGCCGGCAAGGCGTTTTCGGGTGGAGCCGACATCAAGGAATTCGGCAGCCCGAAGGCGCTGCAGGAACCCAATCTGCTGAGCGTCATTCTCGCGGTGGAGAACTCGTCCAAGCCCGTGGTTGCGGCCATCCACAGTGTGTGCATGGGCGGCGGGCTGGAGCTTTCACTGGGCTGTCATTACCGCATCGCCGCCCCCGGCTGCAATGTGGCGCTGCCCGAGGTCAAGCTCGGCCTGATCCCGGGCGCCGGGGGCACGCAGCGGCTGCCGCGCGTGCTCGGCGTGGAAACCGCGCTCAACATGATCGTCAGCGGCGAGCCGGTCAAGAGCGAACTGCTGGCCAGCCTGCCGGGCCAGAAGCTGTTCGACAAGATGGCGATGTCGCCTGAGTCACTGGCCGAGGAAGCGCTGGCCTTGGCACGGTCAGTGGCCGATGCCCGCCCGCTGCCGCTGGTGCGCAACCTGCCTTGCAAGCACCCGCTGGGCGATGCCTACTTTCAGTTCGCGCGCAACATGGTCAAGGGCATGGCGAAGAATTTCCCGGCGCCGGCCAAGTGCGTGGATGCCGTGGAAGCCGCCACCCAGAAGAAGTTTGACGAGGGCATGGTGTTCGAGCGCGAGAACTTCATCAACCTGATGTGGACACCCGAGTCCCGCGCCCTGCGCCATATCTTCGCGGCCGAGCGCGCGGCCTCCAAGATTCCCGATGTGCCGGAAGACACGCCCAAGCGCTCTATCTTGTCGATCGCCGTGATTGGCGCCGGCACCATGGGCGGCGGCATTTCCATGAACTTCCTCAATGCCGGCATTCCGGTGAAGATCCTGGAGATGAAACAGGAGGCGCTGGACCGCGGTATCGCCACCATCCGCAAGAATTACGAATCCCAGGTCAAGAAGGGCAAGCTCAAGGCGGACAAATACGAGCAGCGCATGAGCCTGCTGTCCACCACGCTGAGCTACGACGACCTGAAGGACGCCGACATGGTGATCGAGGCCGTGTTCGAGGAAATGGGCGTGAAGGAGGCCGTGTTCAAGGAACTCGACCGCGTGATGAAACCCGGGGCCATTCTGGCCAGCAACACCTCGACGCTGGACGTCAACAAAATCGCCTCCTTCACCAAGCGCCCGCAGGATGTGATTGGCACCCATTTCTTCAGCCCGGCCAACGTGATGAAGCTGCTCGAAGTGGTGCGCGGCGAGAAAACCGCCAAGGACGTGCTGGCCACCGTGATGGCCTTGGGCAAGAAGATCAAGAAGACCTCGGTGGTCTCTGGCGTGTGCGATGGTTTCATCGGCAACCGCATGATCGAGCAGTACAGCCGCCAGGCCGGCTTCCTGCTGGAAGAAGGCTGCACCCCGGCCCAGGTGGACAAGGCCGTCGAGAAGTTCGGTTTTGCCATGGGGCCGTTCCGAATGGGCGACCTGGCGGGCAACGACATCGGCTGGGCCATCCGCAAGCGCCGTTATGTCGAAAAACCAAATCTCAAATACAGCAAGACCGCGGACCTGCTGTGCGAAATGGGGCGCTTCGGGCAGAAAACCGGCGCCGGCTGGTACGACTACCAGGCCGGCAAGCGCGATGCCATCCCGAGCCAGGCCGTGGTGGACATGATCGAGAAGCATCGCAAGGACCTCGGCATCACGCCGCGCAAGATTTCCGACGAGGAAATCGTGCAGCGCCTGGTGTACTCGCTGGTGAACGAGGCCGCGCACATTCTGGAAGAGGGCATTGCCTCCAAGGCCAGCGACATCGACATGGTGTACCTCACCGGCTACGGCTTTCCGATCCACCGCGGCGGCCCCATGCTGTATGCCGATCAGGTCGGCCTGTTCAACGTGGCGCAGAGCATGCAGCGCTTTGCCCAGAACCCGCTGGACGATGCCCAGTTCTGGCAGCCCGCGCCCTTGCTGGCCCGGCTGGTGGCCGAAGGCAAGACGTTCAACTGAGAAAGTGAATGGGGGTCAGATCCCGATTCAGGACCATCACCATGCCGGAGACAGCAGCGCTGAACGAAATTGGGCTCTGACCCCAATTCACGCTGCATCCGGAGCGAAACTGGAGAAACACACATGACTTCCGCCGTAATCGTATCGACCGCCCGCACGCCGCTCGCCAAGAGCTGGAAGGGTTCTTTCAACATGACCCACGGCGCCACCCTGGGTGGCCACGCCGTGCAGCACGCCATCACCCGCGCCGGCATTGACGCCGCCGAAGTGGAAGACGTGATCATGGGCTGCGCCAACCCGGAAGGGGCCACCGGCGCCAACATCGCGCGCCAGATCGCGCTGCGCGCCGGCTGCCCCATCACCGTGTCGGGCATGACCGTCAACCGTTTCTGCTCGTCCGGCCTGCAGACCATTGCCCTGGCCGCCCAGCGCATCATTGCCGGTGAGGCCGACGTCTATGTCGCGGGCGGTGTCGAAAGCATTTCCTGCGTGCAGCAGGAGATGAACACCCACATGCTGGCCGACCCGTGGCTGGTCAAGAACAAGCCCGAGATTTACTGGAACATGCTGCAGACGGCCGAGCAGGTCGCCAAGCGCTACGGCATCACGCGCGAGCAGATGGACGAATACGGCGCCGCCAGCCAGCAAAAGGCCACGGCGGCGCTGGCTGCCGGCCTGTTTGACGCCGAGATTGCACCGATCACCGTCACCATGGGGGTGGCCGACGCCGTGATGGGCCTGACCACCAAACAGGTGACGGTCAGCAAGGACGAGGGCATTCGCGAAGGCACCACCAAAGAGGGCATCAGCGGCATCAAGCCGGCCATTCCCGGCGGCGTGATTTCGGCCGGCAATGCCAGCCAGTTTTCCGACGGCGCGGGCGCCTGTGTGGTCATGAGCGAGGAACTGGCCGGCAAGAAGGGCCTGCAACCCCTGGGCCGCTTCCTCGGCTTTGCGGTTGCCGGCTGCGAACCCGACGAAATGGGCATTGGCCCGGTGTTCGCCATCCCCAAGGTGCTGGCGCGCCTGGGCCTGAAGGTCAGCGACATCGACCTGTGGGAACTCAACGAAGCCTTTGCCGTGCAGGTGATTTACTGCCGCGACAAGCTCGGCATCCCGGGTGAGCGCCTGAACGTCAATGGCGGCGCCATCGCCGTGGGCCATCCCTACGGCGTGAGCGGGCAGCGCCTGACCGGCCACGCCCTGATCGAAGGCAAGCGGCGCGGCGCCAAACGCGTCTGCGTGACCATGTGCATTGGCGGCGGCATGGGCGCTGCCGGCGTGTTCGAAGTCCTGTAAAGGGCGCCTGGCCGTATGGACGAAACCCTGCTCCTTCAGAAAGGGCAGGCGTTTCTGGCCTTGCAGCCTTTCAGCGTGCTGATAGGCGCCGAGTTGCATGTCCTGTCCGTGGGCCGGTGCGAGCTGCACGTACCGGTCACGCCCAAAATCCTCCAGCAGAACGGTTTTGTGCACGGCGGCGTGGTCAGTTACGCCGCCGACAACGCGCTGACCTACGCTGGCGGCACCGCGCTGGACTGGGCCGTCGTTACCTCCGAATTCAAGATCAACTACCTGCGACCGGCCATTGGTGAGCGCCTGATTGCGCGCGCCCACGCCGTGCATGCCGGAAAATCGCAGGCGGTCTGCCGTTGCGACGTGTTTGTACTTGCCGCGGGCAAGGAAAAGCTCTGCGCCGTGGCGCAGGGCACGATTGCCCGCTTGCCCGCCAAAGACCCCTCGACCTGACCCCCAGCGCCTTTCACCAGGTCCTTCCACAGGATTGCATACGCCATGAGCCTGAGAACCACGCTTGATTTCCTGCTGTACCAATGGCTGGGCGCCGAGTCGCTGAACCAGCGCGCCCGTTTCGCCGACCATTCACGCGAGACCTTCGATGCCGTGCTCGACACCTGCGAGCGCATCGCGCGCGAGAAGTACGCGCCGTTCAACCGCATGGTCGATGTGGAGGAGCCAAGGGTCGAGGGCGAGAAGGTCATCCTGCCGCAAGCCACGCATGACGCGCAGAAAGCCTACGCCGCCTCGGGCATGCTCAGCGCGGCGCAGGACTACGAGGTGGGCGGCATGCAGCTGCCCTACACCGTGGAGGCGGCGGCCAATGCCTTTTTTGCTTATGGCTCGGTCAGCATCGGCTCCGGCATGCTGACCACGGGCAACGCCAACCTGCTCATGGTGCATGGCACGCCGCTGCAAAAGGAAGTATTCGCCAAAAATGAATTTTCAGGCCGCTTCTCGGGCACCATGTGCCTGTCCGAGCCGCAGGCTGGCTCCAGCCTGTCGGACATTGCGACCCGTGCCGTGCCTGATGGGGCGGACCATGCGTCCGATCCCCTGGGGCCACGCTTTCGCCTCAAGGGCAACAAGATGTGGATTTCGGCCGGCGAGCACGAGCTGACCGAGAACATCATCCACCTGGTGCTGGCCAAAATCCCGGGGCCGGATGGCAAGCTGGTGCCCGGCACGCGCGGCATTTCGCTCTTCATCGTGCCCAAGAAGCTGGTGGACACCGAGGGGCGACTGACCGGGGTGCGCAACGACGTGGCGCTGGCCGGCCTGAACCACAAGTGCGGCTGGCGCGGCACCACCAACACGCTGCTCAATTTTGGCGAAGGCAAATACCCGGTCGCAACGACAGGCGGGCTTGATGGCCAGGGCGCCGGTGCCGTGGGCTACCTTGTGGGCCAGCCTGGCGAGGGCCTGCGCTGCATGTTCCACATGATGAACGAGGCGCGCATCGGCGTCGGCATGGCGGCCACCATGCTGGGCATGGCGGGCTACCACGCGAGCCTGGACTATGCGAAAAACCGGCCGCAGGGACGTCCTGTGGGGCAGGGGGCGAAAACCGGCGCGGGCGCCATGGGAAAGGATGCGGCCCAGCCCCAGGTCCGCATCATCGAGCATGCCGACATCAAGCGCATGCTGCTGGCGCAGAAATCGTATTGCGAAGGCGCGCTGGCGCTGGAGCTGTATTGCGCGCGCCTGGTGGACGAGCAGCACACGGGCGACGCCGTGGCCGCGGACGAGGCACGCCTGCTGCTGGAGGTGCTGACGCCGATCGCCAAGAGCTGGCCCAGCGAATGGTGCCTGGAGGCCAATTCGCTGGCGATCCAGATCCATGGCGGCTACGGCTACACGCGCGACTTCCCGGTGGAGCAGTACTGGCGCGACAACCGCCTGAACATGATTCACGAAGGCACGCACGGCATCCAGGCCATGGATTTGCTGGGCCGCAAGGTGCTGATGGAAGATGGGGGCGGGCTGCGGTTGCTGGCCGCGCGCATGGGGGCCACCATCGAGCGCGCCAGGCGGGTGCCGGGCTTGTCCGCCCATGCCGAGGCGCTGGAGCAGGCCCTGCGGCATGTCGGCGCCGCCACCCAGGCGGCCTGGGCCCATGGCAATGCGGCCGAGGCGCTGGCCAATGCCGTGCCCTACCTGCAGGCTTTCGGGCACACTGTGCTGGCGTGGATCTGGCTGGATGTCTCGCTGGCCGCGCTGGCGGCCGATGCCGCACAATCGATGGCATCGACCGAAGGAAAACGCATGGCGGCACAGTACTTTTACCACTACGAATTGCCCAAAACGGCGGCCTGGCTGCGGGTGGTCGAGACCCGTGACCTGACCTGCGCCGCATTGCCCGAGGAGGCCTTCTGATGGCTTCCAAAAATACGCTGCTGTGGGTGCAGCGGCTGGTGTGGATCTGCATTTATGGCGGCTTGCTCAGCCTCGTCGTGGGTACTTTTCTGGCGCGCACCGACGAAGCCATGGCCTGGACCCTGCGCGTCGCCGGCGGCGCGGTGGCGGCTGTTGGCGTGGTGCTGATCTATGTGCGTTCGCGCCTGAAGGAGTCCGTGTGATCAAGCATATCGTGATGTGGAAGCTCAAGGAGCAGGCCGAGGGCGCCGACAAGGCCGGCAATCTCGCGCGGGCCCGGGCCCTGCTGGAATCGTGCGCGCATATCACGCCGGGGACACTCGCATTCGAGGTGGCCACGGCACAATCCGGCCTGGAATGCACTTATGACCTGATGCTGTATTCGGAGTTTGCCGACCGGGCCGCCCTGGACGCTTATCAGAACCATCCGCAACATGTCGCCATGAAACCCTTCATGGGCGCGATACGCCTGGAGCGCCAGTGCATGGATTACGAAATATGAAGCCTGACGGGGCGGACGCGGCGGTCCACCCGGTCCGGCACGCCACAGGAGACACTCGATGACCCGCACCATTCAGCAACTCTTTGACCTCGGCGGCAAAACCGCCCTGGTGACGGGCGGCTCGCGCGGCCTGGGCCTGCAGATGGCCCATGCCCTGGGCGAGGCGGGAGCCCGCATCATGCTCAGTTCGCGCAAAGCCGAGGATCTGGAGCAGGCCGTGGCCGAGCTGCAGGCCGCCGGCATCGATGCGCGCTGGATTGCCGCCGATTGCGCCAAGGACCTTGAAATTCAGCGCCTGGCCGACGAAACCCTGCAGCGCATGGGCGACATCGACATCCTGGTCAACAATGCGGGCGCGGCCTGGGGCGCGCCGGCCGAAGACCATCCGATCGAGGCCTGGGACAAGGTGATGAACCTCAATATCCGCGGCTACTTCATCCTGAGCCAGGCGGTGGCCAAAAAGAGCATGATTCCCCGCAAACAGGGGCGCATCATCAACGTGGCGTCGATTGCCGGGCTGGGCGGCAACCCGCCCGGCATGACCACCATCGCCTACAACACGTCCAAGGGCGCGGTGATCAACTTCACCCGCACGCTGGGTGCCGAATGGGGCAGGTACAACATCAATGTCAACGCCATCTGCCCGGGCTTCTTCCCGAGCAAGATGACGGTGGGAACCTTGAAGGCACTGGGCGAGGAAACGCTCAAGGCGCATGCGCCGCTGGGACGTTTGGGCGATGACGAAGACCTCAAGGGCCTGTGCGTGCTGTATGCCTCCGACGCGGGCAAGCACATCACGGGCCAGTGGCTGGCGGTGGATGGCGGCGTCAGCGTTGTCACTGGAGGATGATGAATGACATTCGGCGTTGAAATTCCTTTCGTCACGCACCTGGGTTTCGACCTGATGATGTTCGAGGGCGGTCATTCCGAAATTGGCTACGACCCAAAACCGGAGCACCTCAACTCATTCGGCGTCACCCATGGCGGCGCCTGCATGACCCTGCTGGACGTGACCATGGCGACGGCCGCGCGTAGTGTGCAGCCCGACATGGGCGTGGTCACCATCGAGATGAAAACCAGCTTCATGCAGCCGGCGCGCGGCAAGCTCACGGGCAAGGGGCGCCTGATGCACCGCACCGCCACCATGGCCTTCACCGAGGCCACGATTTTTGATGAACAGGGCCGCGCCTGCGCCCATGCCACCGGCACCTTCAAGTACGTCAAGCGCCTGCCGACCGGACCCCGCAGCGCCAACCCGCTCAACGTGATTTCCACCGATTGAAAAATTCTTGATAAGAAAAGTAGCGCTAGCCCTTTAAAAATGGGCCTAAAAAGCTATTAATTTCATAGCAAATTGACAACTCACCCAGGAGACCCCCATGCCGCAAAACAAGCAAATCCTGCTGGACAACCGCCCCCAGGGCGAGGCCGGCACCAGCAATTTCAAGCTCGTGAGCAGCGAGACGCCCGCGCTGCAGGATGGCCAGGTGCTGGTGCGCCACCACTACCTGAGCCTGGATCCCTACATGCGCGGCCGCATGAATGATGCCAAGAGCTACGCTGCGCCGCAGCCGCTCGGGCAGGTCATGGGCGGCGGCACGGTCGGCGAGGTGCTCGAGTCGAAAAATCCCAAGTTCGCCGTCGGCGACAAGGTCGTGGGCATGGGCGGCTGGCAGCAGTACAGCGTGGTGGACGCCAACCAGCCCGGCGCCTTGCGCAAGGTGGACACCACCCATGTGCCCTTGAGCCATTACCTCGGCGCCGTGGGCATGCCGGGTGTCACGGCCTGGTATGGCCTGGTCAGGATCATCGAGCCCAAGGACGGCCAGACCATGGTGGTGAGCGCTGCCACGGGGGCGGTCGGCAGCGCTTTTGGCGCCTTGGCCAAGGCGCGCGGCTGCCGCGTGGTCGGCATCGCGGGAGGTCCCGACAAGTGCAAGTACGCGCTGGACGAGCTCGGCTTCGACGCCTGCGTGGATTACAAGCTTTACAAGGACGCCGGTGCGCTATCCAAGGCCTTGAAAGAGGCCTGCCCGAGCGGCATCGACGGTTATTTCGAGAACGTGGGCGGCATGGTGCTGGACGCCGTGCTGCTGCGCATGAACGCCTTTGGCCGCATCGCCTTGTGCGGCATGATCGCCGGCTACGACGGCCAGCCGATGCCGCTGACCTACCCGGCACTGATCCTGACCAACCGGCTCAAGGTGGAGGGCTTCATCGTGAGCGAGCACATGGAAGTGTGGCCCGAGGCGCTCAAGGAACTGGGCACGCTGGTGGCCACGGGAAAACTGCGTCCGCGTGAATCCGTCGCCCAGGGCATCGAGTCCGCGCCGGACGCTTTCCTGGGTTTGCTCAAAGGCCGCAATTTCGGCAAGCAACTGGTCAAGCTGATCTGAGCCGGTTTCTGGACGCCGTCCGCCAGGGGACGGCGGCTTACCACGCCGCAGACAAGGAGTCATGATGAACGCCACCCATGAAGTCTTCAACCAGCCCGAGCCGCTGGTCGACTACAACCTGTTTGCCGGCAACCAGCCGCTGCGCGACGCGCTGAAGTTCAACGCTCCCCGGCTGGACACGGCGCCGCTGCACGCCCTGGGTGAGCAGCTCGGCACGGCGCAGATGCAGACCCATGCCCGCCTGGCCAATGCGCACACGCCCGAGCTGCGCAGCCACGACCGCTTTGGCCGCCGCATCGACCAGGTCGAGTTTCACCCGAGCTACCACGCCCTGATGGCGGCGGCCACGGGCGCCGGCCTGCATGGCACGCCGTGGGCGGATAGTGCCCCCATGCCCGAGCAGCAGGAGGCTGCGCTTCGCTTGCGCAGCGGCCCGTCGGCACCCGCGCCGTCCTCGCATGTGTCACACGATGGCGCCAATGCGGCGCACGTTCTGCGTGCCGCGGGTTTCATGCTCTTCACCGAGCTCGAGCCGTCCATCCTGTGCCCGATTTCCATGACCTATGCCGTCACGCCGGCCTTGCGCCGCAACGCGGCGGTGTATGCCGACTGGAGCCCCAAACTCACCAGCCGCGCCTACGACCCGGCGCTCAAGCTGTTTTCGCGCAAGGCCGGCGTGACCATGGGCATGGGCATGACCGAGAAGCAGGGCGGCTCCGATGTGCGGGCCAATACCAGTCAGGCGCTGCCTGATGGCGCGGACGCCTGGGGCCAGCGCTTTCGCCTGACGGGCCACAAGTGGTTTTTCTCCGCGCCCATGTGCGATGCCTTTCTGGTGCTGGCCCAAAGCGGCGCGGGCCTGAGCTGCTTCTTCCTGCCGCGGGTGTTGCCCGACGGCACGCTCAACACGATCCATGTACAGCGCCTGAAAGACAAGCTGGGCAACAAGGCCAATGCCAGCTCCGAGGTGGAGTTCCTCGATGCGACCGCCTGGCTGGTGGGCGAGGAAGGGCGCGGCGTACCGCAAATCCTCGAGATGGGGACCATGACGCGGCTCGACTGCGCCTTGGGCACCAGCGGCCTGATGCGCCAGGCGCTCTCCATCGCGCTGCACCACACCGCGCAGCGCCAGGCCTTCGGCAAGCGCCTGATCGAGCAGCCGCTGATGCGCAATGTGCTGGCCGATCTTGCTATCGAAAGTGAAGCGGCTTGCGCCCTGTCCCTCCGGCTCGCGCGCGCATTTGATCGCCAGGATGAGGTGCATGAACAGGTCATGGCCCGGCTGCTCACGCCGGTTGCCAAGTTCTGGATCTGCAAGCGCGGCAGCTACTTCGCCCAGGAAGCGATGGAATGCCTGGGCGGCAACGGCTATGTGGAAGAGGGCGGCGAGGGCATCATGGCCCGCATCTACCGCGAAATGCCGGTCAACTCGATCTGGGAAGGCGCGGGCAACATCATGGCGCTGGACCTGTTGCGCGCCTTGCGCCGCGCCGATGCCGCCGATGCGCTGGCGCGGGAGCTGGCACCGGCACGCGGCGCCCATGCGGCGCTGGACCGCCTGGCCGCCGCGCTGCCCAGCCGGGTGGAGACCATGGCCACCGAGATGGAAGCGCGCCGCCTGGCGCAAGACGTGGCGCTCGCGGTGCAGGCGGCCCTGTTGTGGCAGACCGCACCGGCGGCGGTGTTTTCCGCCTTTTGCGATTCCCGCCTGGCGGGCAACTGGGGGCAGACCTTTGGCACGCTCGGCGCCCAGACCGATTTCGACGCGATCATTGCGAGAGCCATGCCCGACTGAACCTGTAACCCTTCGACCAGGCTCAGGATGAACGGATATTCCGTTCGGGCCGAGCTGCCTGTCCTGAACCCTGACGAAGGGGTCTAAGCCCCGGAGGAAACCCACCATGGCCGAGTTGATCCTGCACCATTACCCGACCTCGCCGTTCTCGGAAAAAATCAGGCTGGTCCTGGGCTACAAGAAACTGGCGTGGAAGTCGGTCGTCATTCCCGCTGTCATGCCAAAGCCCGACGTGCTGGCCCTGACCGGCGGCTACCGCAAGACCCCTTTCCTGCAGATCGGCGCCGACATCTATTGCGACAGCGCCCTGATCTGCGACGTGCTGGAACACGTCCAGCCCACCCCAACGCTGTACCCGCCCGGCATCAAGGGCGCGGCGCGCATCACGGCGCAATGGGCCGACACCACCCTGTTCTGGGCGGCCATGGCCTACAGCCTGAGTGCCCGGGGCATGGCCCACATGTTTGCCGAAGCGCCACCCGAGGCGGCCAAGGCCTTTGGCGAGGACCGCGGCAAGATGAGCGCGGGCATGACCCGGCTGCGGCCGGCCGATGCCACGGCGGCCTACAAGAGCTATCTGCGCCGCCTGGCCAACATGCTCCAAGGCCAAGGCTTCCTGCTGGGCGAAGCCCCCTGCGTGGCCGATTTCGCGGCCTACCATCCCTTGTGGTTTTCGCGCGTGCGCGTGCCGGTGATGGCAGGCATCCTGGACGCCACGCCGGACGTGCTGGCCTGGATGGACCGCATGGCAGCGCTGGGCCATGGCCGCATGGAAAAATTCAGCGCGACGGAAGCGATCGCGACCGCGGCCCATGCCACGCCGGCGGCCGTGGCCAGCGAGCCCTTTCAGGACGAACACGGCATTGCGCTGGGCTGCCGTGTCACGATCGCGGCGGAGAGCTTCGGCCAGGAACCGACCGAAGGCGAGCTCATCGCCGCCACGCGCATGCACTACACCCTGCGCCGCAGCGACGAACGCGCGGGCACCGTGCATGTGCATTTTCCCCGCATCGGATTTGTACTCAGGAAAGCAGAACCATGATCTCCCACTTCAAAGACAAAACGGCGGTTCTCACCGGTGCCGGTTCGGGCTTTGGCCTGGAAGCGGCGCGCATCGGCGCCAAGCTCGGCATGAACCTGGTGCTGGTCGATGTGCAGCAGGATGTGCTGGACAGGGCCGCCATCGAGATGCAAGCCGCGGGCGCGCAGGTGCTCGCGCGCCGGGTGGACGTCTCCAGCGCCGCCGAGATGGATGCGCTGGCCCAGGCCGTGCAACAGCGCTTTGGCGCGCCGCACCTGGTCTTCAACAACGCGGGCGTCGGGGCCGGCGGCCTGGTCTGGGAAAACTCGGCGCAGGACTGGGAGTGGGTGCTGGGCGTCAACCTGATGGGCGTGGTGCACGGCGTGCGCCTGTTCACGCCCATGATGCTGCAGGCCGCGAAACAAGACCCGACCTGGCAGGGCCACATCGTCAACACCGCGAGCATGGCCGGCCTGCTGAATCCGCCCAACATGGGCATCTACAACGTGAGCAAGCATGCCGTGGTCGCCTTGAGCGAAACGCTGTACCAGGACCTGGCGCTGGTGACCGATCAGATCGGCGCCAGCGTGCTTTGCCCCTTCTTTGTGCCCACGGGCATCAACCAGAGCCACCGCAACCGGCCCGCCGGGCTGGCATCGGGCAAGCCGACCAAGAGCCAGCTCATTGGCCAGGCCATGAGCGACAAGGCGGTGAGCTCCGGCAAGATCACGGCGGCGGAAGTCGCGCAAAAAGTATTTGATGCCATCAGCGTCAACCAGTTCTACATCTACAGCCATCCCAAGGCCATTGGCTCGGTGCAGACGCGGCTGGAGGATATCCTTCAGGCGCGCAACCCGACCGATCCGTTCGCGGACAAACCGGAGCTGGGCGCGCAGCTCAAGCAGGCGCTGCGGGCAGCGTAGCGGCCCCGCGCCGCATCAGGCTCAATGCACGTTTTTGAGCTTGAGCGGATCAAACAGATCGACTTGCGCCAGCGCGCCATCGGCCTTGTCGAGCATGGACGCGAAGTACGCGAGCTGCTCATCCTGGATGAAGCTGGCCGACGAGGCCGCCGCGAGCAGTTTGTCAGGCGACTGGGGACGCGCCACCACAAATCCCTGCACGTAGTCAACGCCAATCTCGGCCAGCGTCTGCACGGTGGCGTGGTCTTCGGCCCACTCGGCGATGGTTTTCATGCCCAGGTTGCGGGCCAGGTTGACGATGGCCTCCACGATGGCCACATTGGCCGGATGGCTGTTCATGTTGACGATGAAGCTGCCGTCGATCTTGAGCAGATCGGCCGGCAGCTCCTTGAGGTACGAAAACGAGGTGTAGCCGGCGCCAAAATCATCCAGCGCCACCCGGGCGCCATGGCTGCGCACCGTGTCGATGAAGCGGCGCGTGTTCTTGAGATCGCGCAAAGCCACGCTTTCGGTGATCTCGAAACACAGGCGCGCGCAGACATGCTTGTTTTGTTCCAGTATCGAAAATACATCCTGCATGAAGCGTTCATCATTGAGCGAGGCGCCGCTCAGGTTCAGGCAGACGAATTTGGTGTGCGCCAGGCTGGCATGGTTGTTGTCGAGCCAGGCCAGCGTGGTCGCCAGAACCCAGCGGTCGATTAAGCCCATGCGACCGCTGTTTTCCGCCGCGGTGATGAGGCGGGGCGTCGGAATCAGCTTGCCGTCGACGTCATGCATGCGCAACAGCACCTCGAAATCCAGCGATTTGTGCGGCGCTGACAGCGACATGATGGGTTGCATGACGAGGAACAGGCCCTCGGTCGCGGCGCTGCCCGACAGCTGCTCGACCAGCTTGATCTCGGCTTCATGCTCGATGAACGCGGGTGCCGTTTTCTCGTAAACGACCAGCCCCTTGTTCTTGGCCGTCTTCGCCTCCCGGCATGCGCGGTCGGCGGTCGACATGGCATCCTTGATCTGCGTGCCGGGGCTGACCTCGATCAGCCCGATGGAGCCGCGCACGTGAAACGCCTTTTCCGCCACGCGGTAGGGCGTATTGCCGATGCGGTCGATGATGCTCTGGCATATCAGGGCGGCCAGAGGCAGGCGGGTATCCGGCATCACAATGACGAACTCGTCACCGCCCACGCGCCCCATTTGCATGCCGCCAGAGAGAATGCCGCCCACCCGCTGGCAAACCTGCTGCAACACGTCGTCGCCCGCGTTGTGTCCAAACAGATCATTGATCAGCTTGAAGCGATCGAGGTCCAGATAGGCCAGGGCCATCGGTTTGCCCTCGACCAGTTGCCGCACCGCTTCGTTGAACACTTTTTCCATGCCGCGCCGGTTGAGGACTTTGGTCAGCGGGTCATTGTTGGCCAGGAAGTTCAAGTCCTCGATGGCCCTGGATTTCTCCGTCACATCCTGCAGCGAGCCTTCAATCTTGTCGCGGGCCAGCGTTGCCTTGACCAGAAAGCTTCGGGCGCCGCCATCGCCGGGCATGCTTCTGATTTCCAGCTCGCCATCGGCCTTGGCATGCACCAGCTGGTGCAGCTGTGTCCAGGTCGCCATGTCGAAATACTGGTGCCAGGCATTGCGTCCCGCTTTCAGCACATTCGCGCCCAGCATCTTGCGCAAGGCCGGGTTGGCGCTCAAAAACCGGCCATGCAGATCCAGCGTGAACAGGCCGATGGGCATGGCCTCGTACGTATGCTCCAGCTTGGCCTGCACCTCCAGCCGCTGCACGTGCTCCTGGCGCAATTGTTCGGCGATTGCCAGTGAGGCCAGCAGACCGGATGCCAACGAGACGACCACGCTGTTGACGGAATTGTCAATGCCTTTGATGCCATAGGCCGCGGCCACGATCTCGGACAGGCTTGAAACAAGCGCGATGGCCAGCGAAGCACCATACAGCAGCGCGACCCGAGAGCGGTTTCTGGAGACGATGCTGACCAGGCTCAGGATGGTCAATGGCAGCGCGATGGCGCCAACCAGCCACATCATCTGAAGGAAGCTGCTGCGCGGCAAGGCAGCGGCCGCCACGAGCAAGGCCAGGCACAGCCACTGCACGACGGTGACGGGAATGACATAGCGCGTTTTCGCCAAATCGTCGCGAAACAGGGTCTTGAACAGCGTTACCGACAAAAGCGCCCAGGCGGCGCGCGTGAAGGACCGGCCTTGCGACAGCCAATCCGCCGGCACCGCGTGATTCAGCCATTGATCGTCCCATCCGCCGGAGGTGGCGCTGATTCTCACGATGGTGATCAACCAGGCCGCGAAGATGACATACAGGCCTTGGCGATTGATGAGCGCCGTAATCAGCACAAACAAGGCCAGCACGATCAGGCCCCCGTCAATCAGTCCCGATTTCCGATGAAAATCCCGATTGGATACATCCAGCTGGTCGGTCGCCCATAAATCGGCGCTCAAGCGTGCCGGTCCTATGAACGAGGTCCGGCATATCACCGCCATCCCGGGATGTTCCAGCTTGAGCGCGTAGCCGGCCTTGACTTTGACGATCCCCCGGTCAGGGTTTGCATTTGCCGAGTCCCCCAGCGGGAGCAGGGAAACGCCATCCCAGCAGGCCATACTGATGGCATGGCGCGAGGGAAACTCAACCACATTGGCTGACCCGGAGATCGCCCGCGTGTCGAAACTGAACCACAGGGGCTGTTCGGAAAGCTTGGGGTTGTAGTACCTGCTGGCGGGCGCCTGCGGCAATTGCTGCTGCGCATCCACGAGGGACAGGACTTTGTCGGATTGCGCGAGGACGCGCAATTCAAGAGGCTTTTCGGGATGGGCCGAATAAAGATCGTCCCACAAGAACAAGGCGGCCAGCGAGACCAGCGTGATCGCCGCGGGGACGGCATAAAAAGCCACCGCCTGAAGCACCCAGTCCGAAGCCCGCTGGATGCGGCCCGGACGCAAACTGTTCATCGGGAAAAAACGTTTCAAAATCGTTTCCTATATAACATGGGTATGCATTCACCACTGACGCGCAGGCCGTGCGCCAGTGGTGGATTGAAGCCCCGGTACAGGGCATAGGATAACGTCATCTCCTCCCGTTGCGTGCGGCCCGCTTTCCCCTGATTCATCTGTCCAGCGGACTGGCTGGTGCATTGGCCGGGAGATTTTCCGGTACGACCGTCCTGGCGGGACGTCCTGGAACCTCGCTGCCGACATCAATGTCAGGATGCTGGATGTAACAAAAAAAGTTCAGCAGTGGATGCTTGGTCTGGGTCAAATGGGCCTTGAGGGTTTCAATTTCGAGGCCCAACACCCGGTGCGGGACGTTGTTCTCGCGAGGCAGTGGAATAAAGGTTTTACCGGCCAGAACGTCCCTGAACAGGAGCTTCTCGTAGGAACGATCCACGGGTGGCCTGGCGGCCACCACGATCCATTCGAGGCCGTTCTGCTGGCAGTACAGAAAGCAGGCCTTGAACAAGATCATTTTCACCAGCCGGCCGGGGTTTCCCGGGGCCACGGCCAGGCGGCGCACTTCCGCGATCGATTGATCCTTGAGCCAGATCGGGAGTTCGATGGATTGCTCCATGTTGAGGGGCCGGTAGCGGTTGGTCTGGATGCGGGCCGTGCCCAGCGGCGAGCCATCAAGCTTGGACTCCGCCAGCAATATCACGGCGCCATCCTCGGTGTCGTCCATCTCCGGTGTGCTCAGCGCGTCAGCGAACAAAGGCATGTGGCGCGCATAGGCGATATGGCGTATCTGCACGGCCTTGGCCAAATCATCTTCGTTGCGCACCAGCCGCACGGTAAACGGCAGCCTTTCCTCGGTCCCCTTGGGCTCATGGAGAACGTTGACACGTGGTTCGTACGCCTTCTTGGTGCGGGCGAGTGGGGTGGCAGCCGGGATGTGTAGCTCGTTCATGGTGATATTCCTTGATAGAAAAGGTGGGTTACGGTGAAACCTGACAGTTGGAACTGTCCTGACACAGGGGGATGACGTTGTGGTCGCTCCCCGTTTCAGCGAACAAATAATAAGTTCCGAAGCCCAAACGCGGGGGTGTCAGGAAAGCGTTCGAGGTCCCGGGCCACGGGGCGTGCCCGGCAGGAATCAGCCGGCCCGGGGATGCGCCGATGCGTCAGCTTCGAGTAAGAAATGGCTATTTACCGGTCCGCAAGGACCGGTTGGCGCGGGAATGGCCTGCCCCCAGGCTCAGGCGGATTGACAAATCTCCCGGACCCGTCCGAAAATGAAGCAAATGTGTCGCCCTGGCCGGGCTTCACCGTTTCGTCAGGGAAATCCGATCATGAACATCCGTGTAACCAACAGCCCGCCGGCGTTGCAGGGCGTCAAAGTGTCATTCCAGAGCTCAACGGCAAACGCCTGGGGCGCTAGCTTTTTGCGCCATTTGAACGCCGAGCTCGACCAGGCGTCCCGGGACGACCCGCAGCTCATGGAGCGGGTGTGCCGCAGCGCCCAGGCCCTGTTCAATGCCCGCCTGCCCACGCTGACCGATGCGCCCTCGCGCACGGTGCTGGGCATGTGTGCGTTGATCCTGTCGGCTTACCGGGAGCTGGTCGTCGTGCATGGCGGCACGGCCAAGGCGTTCGAGGTGATCGAGCGCGGCTTCGCTCAGACTTACCGGGCGTTTATCCAGAACATCTGCAAGCCGCTCCTTCAGGGGGAGAACCATTCACCCCAGGCCCTGTCCAGGATGAATTTCCGGACCTGGGGCGAAGGCATGGGCAAGGGCGGCGGCGCCAAGGGGCAGGGGGCGCACGCCCTCGGCCTGGATTCCGACAGCAGTGGCTATCACCATTTTTTCCTGGCGCAGGGTGAGCCCGGCCTGGCCCCCATCATTCATGCCGCTGACCAGGCCTGGATCGCGGCCGTTGCGGCTTACAGCCAGCACCAGCTGACCGAGCTGCGCCGGGTGCGTGCCAGCGACACGGGTTTTTGTCCGTTCCACTTTGCGCCCAATGCCAGAAAACGCATCGAGCGCAGGCCCGATGTGATTCTTGAGTTGCAAATCAACATTCCCTCTGCCCAGCTTGAAGCAGACCGGCGCCGCAGCCCCTACGCAGCGGACAGGCGCCGGGCCCTGCGCGCACGGGACGACGAGCACACCTGGTCGCTGCGCAGGCCGGTTGATCGGCGGGCCCGGGCGCAAGCCTGAGCGCCGCCAGCAAGCCCGGATCGGCCGTCACAACCCGGCATTTCCTCGCGCCCGGGCGCCAGGCCGGGGTGTTGCCGCTTTTTCCATGAAAAATGATCGGCCATCCCTCGTCAACAGGGCGTAAGCCGCTATATATTCAATAGCAATTTTCGAGGCGAATTTCTCCCTGCATTTCACCCTCCCGGCGGCAAGCCAGGCGCAAGAATCGGGTGGCCCCGTCTGTGGCACACTCGCGCCTTTGTTTCATCTTCGTGTGCTGGCGCCAGGCTGGCAGTTTTGACATTCATGCAAAAAATCATCGCGCAGATCGCGCAGGAAATCAGGGTTCAGGACAAACAGGTCGAGACGGCAGTTGCCTTGCTCGACAGCGGTGCCACCGTGCCTTTCATTGCCCGCTACCGCAAGGAGGCAACGGGCGGGCTGGATGACATCCAGTTGCGCGAACTCGAATACCGGCTGGGTTATCTGCGCGAACTGCGCGACCGGCGCGCGGCCATTCTCAAGAGCATCGAGGAGCAGGGCAAGCTCACCCCCGCGCTGCGCGCCGCGCTGGAGCTGGCCGCCACCAAGCAGGAGCTGGAAGACCTGTACCTGCCTTATAAGCCCAAGCGCCGCACCAAGGGGCAGATGGCGCGCGAGGCCGGGCTCGAGCCCCTGGCCGACCGGCTGTTTGCCGATCCCTTGCTGAATCCGGCCGATGAGGCGCTGGCTTTTGTGAAACCCGAGAAAAACGAGGCTGGCGACGACTTCACCAGCGTGGCGGCCGTGCTTGACGGCGTGCGCGACATCCTGAGCGAACGCTGGGCCGAGGACGCCGCGCTGGTGCAGGACTTGCGCGAATGGCTGTGGACCGAGGGCCTGTTCAAAAGCAGCCTGATGCAGGGCAAGGACGAGAACAACGCCGACATCGCGAAATTCCGTGATTATTTCGACTATGACGAACCGATCGGCCGCGTGCCCTCGCACCGCGCGCTGGCGGTGTTTCGCGGCCGGGCACTGGAGATTCTGGAAGCAAGGCTGGTGCTGCCCGAGCCGCCGGCGAGTTCGCTGGCCATGCCCGAGCCGGGCAAGCCTGCCGTGTCCCTGGCGGAAGGACGGATCGCCCTGCGCCTGGGCTGGAGCCACAAAGGCCGGGCCGGCGATGACCTGATCCGAAAATGCGTGGCCTGGACCTGGCGCGTCAAGCTCAGCCTGTCCACCGAGCGCGACCTGTTCGCCCGCCTGCGTGAAGACGCCGAGAAAGTGGCGATCAAGGTCTTTGCCGACAACCTGCGCGACCTGCTGCTGGCGGCCCCGGCCGGTCCCCGCGTGGTGATGGGGCTGGACCCCGGCATCCGCACAGGTGTCAAGGTGGCGGTGGTGGACGCCACCGGCAAGCTGGTGGAAACCGCGACTGTTTTCCCCCATGAACCGCGCAAGGACTGGGACGGCTCACTCCACATTCTGGGCAAGCTGTGCCAGAAGCATGGCGTGAACCTGATCGCCATCGGCAACGGCACGGCCAGCCGCGAGACCGACAAGCTGGCCGCTGACCTGATGAAACTCGCTGAATTTGCAGACCGGGGCATGCAACGCGTGGTGGTCAGCGAGGCGGGCGCCTCGGTCTATTCCGCCAGCGAATTCGCCTCGCAGGAAATGCCCGATGTGGACGTGAGCCTGCGCGGCGCGGCCAGCATTGCGCGGCGTTTGCAGGACCCGCTGGCCGAACTGGTGAAGATCGACCCCAAATCCATTGGCGTGGGCCAGTACCAGCACGACGTCAACCAGAGCGAGCTGGCCCGCACGCTCGACACCGTGGTGGAAGACTGCGTGAACTCGGTTGGCGTGGACCTCAACACCGCCAGCGTGCCCTTGCTGTCACGCGTTTCGGGACTGTCGGGCAGCGTGGCCAAGGCCGTGGTGCGCTGGCGCGAGGCCAATGGCGCCTTCAGGAACCGCCAGCAGCTCATGCAGGTCAGCGGCCTGGGCGCCAAGACCTTCGAGCAAAGCGCCGGCTTCCTGCGCATCCGCGGCGGCGACAACCCGCTGGACATGACGGGCGTGCACCCCGAGACCTACCCGGTGGTGGAAAAAATCATTGCCCATACCGCCCGGCCCGTGGCCGAGCTGATGGGCCGCGCCGAGATGCTCAAGACATTGCGTCCCGAGCTGTTTGCCAATGCGCAGTTCGGGGTCATCACGGTCAAGGACATCCTGGGCGAACTGGAGAAACCAGGCCGCGACCCGCGCCCGGACTTCAAGGTGGCGCGCTTCAACGAGGGCGTGGACGACATCAAGGACCTGCGCGAGGGCATGGAGCTCGAAGGCACGGTGAGCAACGTGGCGGCCTTCGGCGCCTTTGTCGATCTGGGGGTGCACCAGGACGGGCTGGTGCATGTCAGCCAGCTCAGCAACCGCTTCGTGACCGATGCGCGCGAGGTGGTCAAGACCGGTGACATCGTCAAGGTCCGGGTGGTGGAAGTCGATGTGGCGCGCAAGCGCATCGGCCTGACCATGAAGCTGGGCGATGCCGGTCCCCGGCGCGATGCGGCGGGCGAGAACCGTTTCCAGGGCCATGCGGGCGCGCAGCGCGCGCGCCAGTCCGCCGCCGTCATGCCAGCGCAGGCCACGGCCATGGCATCGGCCTTCTCCAGGCTCAAGCGCTGAAAACCACCGGGAGGCGGCCGGCCAGCATAGATAATCGAAGGAAATCAAAAAGGGGAGGCCGCCTGTCATGGAGCTCAATGCGTTGCTGGCAATGCAGATTGCATTGCCCAGCATTCCAAAAGTTGTCGCGCTACTGCTCAGCGAACTCGATCGCAAGGAACCCGACCTCAAGAAGATCTCCCAGCTCATCAGCACCGACCCGGCATTGACCAGCCGGCTGCTGCAGCTTGCCAACTCCGATGCTTTCGAGCTGTCCCGCCAGATCAACAGCGTGTCCGAGGCACTGGCGATTCTGAGCCTGCGTCACGTCCGGGCCATGGCCTCGGCCGCCGCCACGGGCAGTTCACTCAAGGCCGTGCCCGGCATCAACCTGCAGCAATTCTGGGCCTACAGCCTGGATGTGGCCAAGCTGGCTCGCTCGTTTGCCGGCATCGTGCGGCAAAACCAGGGGGCGGCCTTCACCTGCGGCCTGATTCATGCGGTGGGCGAGCTGGCCATGCACATCGGCATGCCCGATGAAGTGGCCCGCCTGGCCGCCGAGGCGACTGCGCTGGACCTCAAGCGGGCCAAGGTCGAGAAACGGGTATTCGGCTTTTGTTATGCCCAGGTCGGCGCCGGGCTGGCGCGCAAGTGGAATTTTCCGCAACCGATGGTCGATGCGCTGGAGCACCAATATGCCCCCTTTCAGAACAACGTATACGAGCCCCTGGCCGGCGTCATCCATCTGGCGGCCTGGCGCGCGCGCGCCAGGCAGGCCGGTCTCGGCCAGCGCAGCCTGGCGGTGAACTTTCCCGATGCGGTCGGCGTGGTGCTGGGACTGGACATCGACATGGTGCTGCAGCAAGACCCGTTCGACTGGGCGTTTCGCGGCGAGGACGGCTGAGCGATGGCCGCATGAAAGCGCTGCGCATCTACGCCGGCCCCGCGGCCCGGCAGCACCTGGAACAGCATGGCCTGCAAGCCCGCGATGTCCACACCATTCCCGCCGCCGCCGGGGGCCCCAAGGGTCTGATCCTGGGGGCGCTCGACCGCTTCATCTTCGGCCCCTGGCTGGCGCAGGCCACGCACGAGGTCCATCTGGTCGGCGCATCGATTGGCGCCTGGCGCATGGCCACGGCCTGCCTGAACGACCCGGTGGCGGCCTTCCAGCGGCTCGAGCATGACTACATCCACCAGCATTACGAGCTGCGGCCCGGCGAAAAGCGTCCGTCCCCGGCCATGGTGAGCGAGCGCTTTGGCCAAAGCCTGCGGGATTTTTACGGCGGACGGGTGCACGAGGTGCTGGCGCATCCGCGTTACCGTCTGCACATCGTCACCTCGCGCGGGCGCCATCTGCTGGGGCGTGAACAGGCTTTTCGCACGCCGCTGGGCTACCTCGGCGCCTTTCTCACCAACACCGTCCACCGCAAGGCCATGGGGGCCTGGCTGGAGCGCGTGGTGTTTTCCGCGCCGGGCGCGCAGCTGCCCTTTGCCACTGGCGACTACCGCACGCGCCAGGTCCCTCTGAGCGAGGCCAACTTCAACCCGGCGCTGCAGGCGAGCTGTTCGATTCCCTTTTTGCTCCAGGCCATGCACAACATCCCCGGCGCGCCACCCGGCGCCTACTGGGACGGCGGCATCATCGACTACCACCTGCACCTGAACTATGCGGCCGCGCCAGTCGCTATCAATTCAATAGCAGCTTACGCCCAATCCGCAAGGGCTAGAGGCCAAAATGGCTTGGTGCTTTACCCGCACTTCCAGAAAAGCGTGGTGCCCGGCTGGCTCGACAAGAGTCTGAAATGGCGCCACCAGTCCACCGCGTTTCTGGACACCATGGTGCTGCTGGCGCCCAACCCCGAGTGGGTCAAGACTTTACCCAACAACAAACTTCCGGACCGCACCGACTTTACCTATTTTGGCAATGATCTGGCTGGACGGGTCAAGGCGTGGACCAGCGCCACCCGTGCGAGCCAGCAGATGGCGGACGAGTTCATCGCCTGGCTGGACAAGCCCGACATGAACCTGGTGCACCCGCTATGAAACGGCCTGTTTCCCCCGCCTTTGCATTTTTCATGGCCTGGGCCCCGCGCCGCTGATCTTCATGGCGCATGGCGGCGGCCAGCGCACTGGCTGAACGCCAGGCAAGAATCAGAGCGACAAGGCCAGCATCTCGCGGTAGTCCTGCACCGTGGCGATGCGCGGGTTGGTCTTGTGGCAGTGGTCGGCCATGGCGCCGGCGATGACCGGGTCGAACTGGCTCTCCTCCACCCCCATGGCCGCCAAGCCGCCAGGCAGGCCGAGACGGCTATTCATGTCCTTGAGCGCCGGCCCGATGTCGCTGCCTGATGCCAGTCCCATGGCCTGGGCCATGCGCTGCAGGCGGTTTTCCTTTTTGACCGATTCGGCCGTCGAGTTGAACGCGATCACCGCCGGCAGGAACATGGCGTTGAGCGTGCCGTGGTGCAAGCGCGGATCGACGCCGCCCAGGCTGTGACTGAGCGAATGCACGCAGCCCAGCCCCTTCTGGAAGGCCATGGCGCCCTGCATGGACGCGCTCATCAGGTTCAGGCGCGCCTCGCGGTCGCTGCCGTCCCGGGTGGCGCGCTCGATGTGGGCCCAGGCGCGCCGCAGGCCGTCCAGCGCAATGCCGTCGGCTGGCGGGTTGAAGGCCGGGGCCATGAAGGTTTCCATGCAGTGGGCGATGGCATCCATGCCGGTGGCCGCGGTCAGCTTCGGTGGCAAGCCGAGCGTGAGTTCGGGGTCGCAGATCGCGGTCTTGGGCACCAGGTGCCAGGAGTGAAAGCCCAGCTTGCGGTGGTCGTCCACGATAAGGATGGCGCCGCGCGCCACCTCGCTGCCGGTGCCGCTGGTGGTGGGCACGGCAATGAGAGGCGCCACGCGCTCGGTGATGCGGGCCGAGCCGCCTTCGATGGTGGCGTAGGTGGTGAGCGGGCCTTCGTGCGTGGCGGCGATGGCCACGCCCTTGGCACAGTCGATGGAACTGCCGCCGCCCACGGCAATCAGGCCGTCGCAGCGCCGGGTCCGGTACACCTCGACGGCCGCGCGCACCGCGGCCTCGGTCGGGTTGGATGGCGTCTGGTCAAACACCGCCACGCTCATGCCGGGCAGGGCGTCCAGGGCTTTTTGCAGAATGCCGGCGGCCTTGACGCCGGCATCGGTCACGATCAGCGGACGGCTGATGCCAACGCGCTCGCACTCGCTTTTGAGCAGCTGGAGCGCGCCAAAATCGAACTGGACCTGGGTGATGTAGTAGATAAGCGCCATGGCATCCCTGCGGTGTACGATCGAAAAACCGCACTTTAGCAAGCAAATTCCATTTCATGAGTCACCATCGCAACCCGCGCGCCTTGCTCACCCCGGCCATGCACAAGGTGCTCGACGGCATGGCGCGTGCCGCAACGGTTCCGTTTCATGCGCTCAGCCCGCAGCAGGCCCGTCTCGCGTATGAAGCCGCAGCGGGCGTGCTGGAAATCCCGGCGCACAAGCTGAGCCGGGTGGAGGATTTCACCTTTCCCGCGCGCGACGGCCATGCCGTGCCGGGACGCCTGTACGCGCCGCCGGGCGGCTCTTTGCCCACCCTGGTGTACTTTCATGGGGGCGGCTTCACCATTGGCAGCGTGGCCACGCACGACGTGCTGTGCCGCAGCCTGAGCCATCTGGCCCATTGCGCCGTGGTGTCGGTGGACTACCGATTGGCGCCCGAGCACAAGTTCCCGGTGGCCTCGAACGACGCCTGGGATGCCGTGCACTGGCTGGCGCACAAGGGCACGGGCTTGGGGCTGGACAGCCGCCGTCTGGCCGTGGGCGGGGACAGCGCCGGCGGCACACTGGCCATCGTGTGCGCCATCCTGGCGCGCGATGCCAAATTGCCGCTGGCCCTGCAACTGCTGTTCTACCCCGGCTGCGCCGCGCACCAGGACACGCCCTCGCACCAGACCTTTGCCAAGGGTTTTGTGCTGGAGGAGCCGCACATCAGCTACTTTTTCAACCACTACATCAACACGCCGGCCGATCGCGACGACTGGCGCTTTGCGCCGCTCAACGCCCCGGATCTGGAAGGCGTGGCGCCGGCCTGGATCGGCCTGGCCGAATGCGATCCGCTGGTCGATGAAGGCCTCCTGTTCGCCGACAAGCTGCGCCTGGCCGGCGTGCCGGTCGATCTGGACATCTACCGCGGCGTGGTGCATGAGTTCATCAAGATGGGGCGCGCCATTCCCCAGGCCGCGCAAGCCCATGCCGATGCGGCGCGTGCCCTCAAACGCGCCTTTGAACTTTGAAACCGGTGCCTGACCATGACGACCCAGCCCGCCAAGACCCTGATGACCCGGGAAAATTTTCGCTTCCTCCACCGCCTGCGCGTGCGCTGGGCCGAGGTGGACATGCAGAAAATCGTGTTCAACGCGCATTACCTGATGTACTTCGACACCGCCATGGCCGACTATTGGCGCGCGCTGGCCCTGCCGTACGAGGCGTCCATGCGGCAGCTCGGCGGCGATCTGTACGTCAAGAAGGCCGGCATCGAGTTTCATGCCTCGGCCCGTTATGACGACCAGCTCGACATCGGGCTGCATTGCGCGCGCATCGGCAACTCGTCCATCCTGTTTGGCGGCTCCATTTTCCGGGGCGACGAACTGCTGATCACGGGCGAGCTGCTCTATGTGTTTGCCGATCCGCAGACGCAAACCTCCCGGCCGGTGCCGCAGGCCTTGCGCGACATCCTGGGCGGCTACGAAGCGGGGCAGCCCATGGTCAGCGTCAGGCTGGGCTCATGGCGCGAACTGGGCGAGGACGCCCGGCGGGTACGCACCGAGGTCTTTATCGAGGAACAAGGCATTGCGCTGGAGATGGAGTGGGATGCGGACGATGAGACGGCCATCCATGCGGTGGCCTGCAACCGGCTGGGGGTGCCGGTGGCCACCGGGCGGCTGCTGCGGCACGCGCCGGGCGTGGGCCGGATCGGCCGCATGGCGGTGAGCCGGGTGCTGCGCGGGGCCGGTCTGGGGCGCGGCATTTTGCAGGCCCTGATGCAGTCCGCCGCCCGGCGCGGCGACCAGGAACTGGTGCTGCACGCCCAGCGCAGTGCCGAGGGCTTCTATCGCGGCCTGGGTTTTGCGCCGCGGGGCGAGCCCTTCGACGAGGTGGGTATTCCCCATATCACCATGAGCACAACCCTCCTGGCGGGGTGAAGCCGGACGCGCCCGTCAGGCTCACCCCGCCAGGTACCGGGCTTTGGGCGGCTTGCCGGCGGCTCAGATGTCGGCCAGCAGCGGGTAGGGCAGAGTCAGCAGTTGCAACGCCGGGCCGTCCGCCTGCCCCAAACGCAGGCCGGGGCCGGTGGCCGCGCTGACCTGCATGGAAACGATGGCATCATGACCGCCTTGCGGCGCGGGCGCCGCCTGCGCCACGGTGCCGCAGGGCTGGCTGGCATCCGCCGCATCGAACACCTCGTCGCCGGCCTGCATGGGCGCGGCGCCATGAACCAGGTAGGCCCGGCGTTTCAAGGTGCCGCGAAACTGGCTGCGCGCCACCACTTCCTGGCCCGGGTAGCAGCCTTTCTTGAAATTCACGCCACCGACCGATTCGTAATTGAGCATCTGCGGCACGAAGGCCTCGACGATCGGGGTGGTGATCATGGCCACGCCGCTGCGCACCTCGCCCCACTGCCAGAGCGCCGTGCTCAGGGGCGCGCCCGCCGGCGGGTTGACCCCTGCCGGCGCGATCCACAAGGCCCGCGGCACGCCATCCGCGGGCGGCAGAAAGACCACATGGGCAGAGTCAAAATCCAGCTTTTCCCATGCGGGGCGGGCGTGACCCGCTATTGATTCGATAGCATCTCCGGCCAGCCCCAGCAGCACATGCTCGCTGCTGGCGTCCGTGAGTCTGGCCTTGGCCCGCAGCACGAACATGGACAGGCGCTTGAGCGTGGCCGCCAGAATGTCCTGGCTGCACACCAGCAGTAGCTCGGTGGGACCGCGCTTGAAACCGATGAAGCTGGCCTGCATGCGGCCCTTGGACGAGCAGAAGGCGGCCAGCCGCGCCTCGGACAAGCCCAGCAGCGAAAAATCCTGCGTCAGCTGGCCATGCAGGAATTTGGCGGCGTCTTCACCTTCGACCCGGATGATGCCAAGATGAGGCAGGGGGGCAATGCCATGGAGTGGAGGAGTGTTCATGGCCTGAATTATCATCCTCCATCGATTTCAACAAGGTTGTAGGGCTGTGCTTCGTTTCTTCGCTGTATTACTGGTGGTGCTGGGCTTGCTGGGCGGCGCCGCGGCCTGGTGGCTGAACCGGCCGCTGGCCCTGAACGCCGGCACGATTGACCTGTCGATCGAGCCCGGCACGTCCGCGCGCGGCGTGGCCCAGGCCGTGGCCGATGCCGGGGCGCAGGTCAACCCGGCCCTGCTGTACTGGTGGTTCCGGCTGTCCGGTGATGCGCGCTCCATCCGGGCCGGCAGCTACGAAATCGTGCCAGGCGCCACGCCGCGCAGCCTGCTGCGCAAGCTGGTGCGCGGCGAGGAGGCCCTGCGCGCCGTCACACTGGTGGAGGGCTGGAATTTCCGCCAGGTGCGCGAGGCGCTCCTGAAAGCAGAGCAGCTCAAGCCCGAAACACAAGGGTTGGCGGACGATTTGATCATGCAAAAGCTGGGCCGCCCGGGCCTGCATCCCGAGGGGCGCTTTTTTCCCGACACCTACACCTATGCCAAGGGCTCAAGCGATCTGGCCGTGCTCAAGCGCGCCATGCGGGCGCTGGACAAGCGGCTGGAGGCGGCCTGGCGCCAGCGCGCGCCCGACACGCCGCTCAAAACCCCCGACGAGGCCCTGATCCTGGCCAGTATCGTGGAGAAGGAAACCGGCCGCGCCAGCGACCGCCCCATGATCTCCGGTGTCTTCAACAACCGGCTGCGCATCGGCATGATGCTGCAGACCGATCCCACGGTCATCTACGGACTGGGCGCGGAGTTTGACGGCAACCTGCGCCGCCGCGACCTGCTGGCTGACACGCCCTGGAACACCTACACCCGTGCCGGTCTGCCGCCCACCCCGATTGCCATGCCGGGTAAGGCGGCGCTGCTGGCGGCGGTGCGGCCGGCGCAGACCAAAGCCCTGTATTTTGTGTCCCGGGGCGATGGCACGAGCCAGTTCAGCGCCACGCTGGAAGAGCACAATCGGGCCGTCAACAAATACCAGCGCGGGCAATGACAGCATGAACAGAGCAGGGCTATTCATCAGCTTCGAAGGCATCGACGGCGCGGGCAAGTCCACCCACATCGATGGCCTGGCCCAGGCCTTTCGGGCCCAGGGCCGGGCCGTGACGCTGACCCGGGAACCCGGCGGCACGCCGCTGGCGGAAAAACTGCGCACCCTGGTGCTCAATGACGCCATGGACGCCATGACCGAGGCACTGCTGGTGTTCGCCGCCCGGCGCGACCACCTGCAGCAATTGATCGAGCCGGCCCTGGCGCGGGGCGACGTGGTCCTGTGCGACCGCTTCACGGACGCGACTTTTGCCTACCAGGGCGGCGGGCGCGGTTTCGATCCCGGGGTGCTGTCGGTGCTGGAGCGCTGGGTGCAAGCCCTGCCGGCAACGGTCGCTGGCGTCCAGGCGATTCGCCAGCCCGATCTGACGATCTGGTTCGATCTCGATCCGGCCATTGCCGCGCAGCGCCTGGCCGGGGCCCGCATCCCGGACAAGTTCGAGGCCCAGCCGGTGGAGTTTTTCCGGCGGGTGGCCGCGGCCTACGGCGCGCGCATGGCGGCTTCTCCTGCCCGCTTTGCCCGCACCCATGCCGCCAGCAGCCGCGAAGCGGTCTGGCAGGAGGTGCTGGCGGCGGTGCAACAGCGGGGGTGGCTGGCATGAGTTCATCCACGATGGCACCCTGGATCGCCAGCCAGGCCCGGCAGCTGCTGGCCCAGCGCGGCCATGCCTGGCTGCTGCAGGGGCCCTCGGGCCTGGGGCAGTACCGCCTGGCGCTGGCCCTGGTGCGCGCCTGGCTGTGCGAAAACCCGTCCGAACAGGGCGCCTGCGGCCAGTGCACGAGCTGCCATGCCATCGATGTGCGCACGCATGCCGACCTGTGCGTGCTGATGCCCGAAACCACGATGATGGAGCTGGGCTGGCCGTTGAGCGAGAAGGCGCAGGCCGAGATCGACGACAAGAAGCGCAAGCCCAGCAAGGAAATCCGGGTCGAGGCCATGCGCGATGCGGTGGAGTTTGCCCAGCGCACCAGCGCGCGCGGACGCGGCAAGGCCGTGCTCGTCTTTCCGGCCGAGCGCATGAACAACGTCACGGCCAATGCCCTGCTCAAGACTCTGGAAGAGCCGCCGGGAGACGTGCGCTTTGTGCTGGCCAGCGAAGCGGCACACCAGCTGCTGCCCACCATCCGCAGCCGCTGCCTGGGCCACACCATGGTCTGGCCCGAAACCGCGGCCGCGCTGGCCTGGATCGAGGCGCAGGGCATGGCGCCGGCCGATGCGAAGACCTTGCTGCGCGCGGCCGGCGGCCGGCCCGACGATGCCCTGCTGTTCGCCCAGTCGGGCCGCGACCCCAAAAGCTGGGCCGCATTGCCGCGGGCCATGGCACGCGGGGATGCGGGCTTGCTCAAGGACTGGACACCGGCCCAGGCGGTGGATGCCCTGCACAAGCTGTGCCACGACGCGCTGGCCCTCAAGGCCGGGGCTCAACCGCGTTTTTTCGAGGCCGCCGACCTGCCCGTGACGGCATCTCAGGGTGCCTTGAGCGCCTGGGCCCGGGCACTGGCCAGCGCCACGCGCACCGTGGAGCATCCCTTCAATCCAGGCCTGATGCTGGAGGCCCTGGTGAGTCAGGCCCAAAGCGCCCTCAACGCCAGGCACTGAGCAGCGGCCATGAGCAACCTGTCTTCCGCAGCCCCGCGCCCCAGCGTCATTCAGCTGGCCATCAAGGAAAAAGCGGCCCTCCATGCGGCTTATATCCCGCTGTTTTCCGAAGGGGGCATTTTCATTCCGACCATGCGCGAGTACCAGCTTGGCAATGACATTTACGTGCTGCTGTCCCTGCCGAACGATCCGCAGCGTTATCCGGTGGCCGGCAAGGTGGCGTGGGTCACGCCAGCCAAGGCGGCCGGGGGGCGGACCCAGGGCGTGGGCATCCTCTTTCCCAAGGACGAGAAATCGCGCGCGCTCAAGCTCAAAATCGAGGAAATCCTGGGCCCCGACCTGGCCTGCGACCGTTCCACCCATACCATCTGAGCCTGCGCTGCCTGGCATCGCAGGCCAAGCCGCCGGGCCAGGCCACTGACGGCATTTCTTCTCTGAACCTCCATGTTTACCGATTCCCACTGCCATCTGTCCTTTCCCGAACTTCATGCCGAGTTGCCGCGGATCCGGCAGGCCATGGCCCAGGCCCAAGTGGACCGCGCCCTGTGCATCTGCACCACGCTGGAGGAATTTGGCGAGGTGCATGCGCTCGCGACGGGTTATGACAACTTCTGGGCCACGGTCGGCGTGCACCCGGACAACGAAGGGGTGACGGAGCCCAGCCTGGACGATCTTCTGACGCGCGCGCGCCTGCCCCGGGTGGTCGGCATCGGTGAAACCGGTCTGGACTACTACCGCCTGGGCGGGCGCACGGTGGCGGACATGGCTTGGCAGCGCGAGCGCTTTCGCACCCATATCCGCGCCGCGCGGCAACTGGCCAAGCCGCTCGTGATCCACACCCGCAGCGCCTCGGACGACACCTTGGCCATTTTGCGGGAAGAGGGGGAGGATGGCTCGGCCGGCAGTGCCGGCGGCGTTTTCCACTGTTTTACCGAGACCGGGCCGGTGGCACGGGCTGCGCTGGACCTGGGGTTTTACATTTCGTTCTCCGGCATCCTGACTTTCAAGAATGCGCAGGAAATCAGGGACGTGGCCGCATGGGTGCCGCTGGACCGCTTGTTGATCGAAACCGACAGCCCCTATCTTGCGCCGGTGCCCTACCGCGGAAAAACAAATAATCCCTCGCTGGTGCCTTTTGTGGCCCGCCAGCTCGCCGAGATCAAAAACATCCCGCTGCAACAAATTGCCGAACTCACGAGTCGCAATTTCGAGGTTTTGTTCAATGGGGTCTTGACATGAGAAATTACATTAAATTAACCATATACACAATTGTTTTATATGGATTTTCAATATGCAATGCCGGCTCGTATGATGATTTTTTCAAGGCTATCCAGCAAGACGACGCACGCACGGTCTCGGCGCTGCTCAGCCGCGGATTTGACGCCAACACACGCAATCCGGCCGGTGAGCCGGGCTTGCTTCTTGCCGTTCGCGAACCATCGCCCAATGTGGCCGCGGTTCTGCTGGGCTGGGAAAAGATCGACGTGGAAGCGCGCAACCCGCAGGATGAAAGCCCGCTGATGATCGCGTCGCTCAAGGGGCGGCTGGACCTGGCGCGGCAATTGATTGAAAAAGGCGCTGACGTCAACAAGCCGGGCTGGGCACCGCTGCATTACGCCGCCACCAATGGCCATGTCCAGGTCATGAACCTGTTGCTTGAGAACCATGCCTATATCGATGCCAGTTCGCCCAACGGCAGCACGCCACTGATGATGGCCACGATGTATGGCACCCCTTCGGCCGTCAAATTGCTGCTGGAGGAGGGCGCAGATCCCTTGCTCAAAAACACGCTGGGACTGACGGCCATCGACTTTGCCCAACGGGCCGGCCGCGCCGAATCGGCCGAGATCATTGCGGCCTTTGTGCGCGCCCGCCAGCCTCGTGGCAAATGGTGAACTTGAAGACGGGTTTGTCCTGAATGCGGCGAACGCGGCTGACCGCGGATGGCGGGATAGGGGCAAATCAAGGCGTTGCGGATCAGCTTTTATCCCAGTCCTTGCTGGATTCAATTGACGAAGTTCAGGACTGCGCCACAAAATGGCTGCGGACCGACAGCCATAAAAGACAAGCATGCACCTCCAGCAGATCTGGGACCTGATCAGGAAATCCGTAGTGGCGTGGCTGGATGACTACGCCCCGAGCATGGGCGCGGCGCTTGCGTACTACACGCTGTTCTCGATTGCCCCGCTGCTCATCATCGCCATCGCGGGTGCCGGCCTTGTTTTTGGCCAGGAAGCGGCCCGGGGGGAAATCGTCGCGCAGATACAGGGCCTCATTGGACGGGAAGGCGCCATTGCGGTGCAGGGGCTGCTGAAAAGCACCAATGAGCCCGTTCAGGAAATCTTTGCGACAGCGGTCAGCCTCATCATGCTGCTCATTGGCGCCACCACGGTGTTCGGGGAATTGCAGAGCGACCTGGACCGCATCTGGCGCGTTCCCGCCCCGGCGAACGAGAACGGCATCTGGACCCTGCTGCGCACGCGCCTGCTGTCCTTCGGCCTGGTGCTGGGGCTGGTGTTTCTTTTGCTGGTTTCGCTGGTCGTCAGCGCCGTGATCGCCCTGTTCGGCAAATGGAGCGATGGTTTTTTCGAGGGTTGGGAGGCATTTCTTCATGCGCTTAATTTCAGCGTCTCTTTCGCCATTACGACCCTGCTCTTTGCGATGATCTACAAACTGATGCCGCGCGCCAAAATCGCCTGGCGGGACGTGTGGGTCGGCGCGGCGGTCACCTCGCTCCTGTTCGAAATCGGAAAATTCCTCATTGGTCTTTATCTGGGAAAAACCAGCGTGGCATCCGGTTTCGGTGCCGCAGGCTCGCTGGTCGTTCTGCTGGTATGGGTCTATTTCTCCGCGCAGATCTTCCTGCTCGGCGCCGAATTTACCTGGGTGTACTCGCACGCGTATGGCTCGAAAGCGGCTCAAGCCGGACAGGACGCGACCGTGGTGGTGCCCAGTCGTTCAGATGCAGCTGCTGCCGCGATGGATGTCAAAAGCGGCCCCCTATAAGCAGGAATGAAAGGACGCAGGTGGACTGCTTGTCGCACCGACGGTGTGACAGATGCGGTGGCCCATGACCGATGTACTGCTGTTATGCCCAAGCCATTGCGCTCCCCGCACGGAATGCGGCGCTATCGAACAATATAGCGGTCTAGACAACATGAATTTGACCACGATTTGCACGCTGCCAAACAAACAGGCTGTCCAATGAGGTTCGGCATTGGTAGGATTAGACTGGCTGTTATTCTCAGGGGGATTTCAAATGAAGAGCACCAAGCTCGTTCTATCACTGCTGCTGGGCATTGGGACTGGATGCACCACTGTACCGCCCGCGCCCCTCGTTTCGATGTCCGATTTGCCGAATTGTTTCGATACCAACTACGACAAGGAACGGGGTCTCTTTACGATAAGGAACGACGTTGGCAATGTGGTGAATCAACAATGCTTGCTTACGGTGTGGCCGCGCGGGGACCTTGCCTCGGCATCACGACTCACGGCAGGCAGCTACAGAGTCTTTCTTGCCAACGGCGGAGGCGGCGGTGGCGGCGGAAGTTTGCAAGGCTTCGGCTTCAACTCCGGTGGCGGTGGCGGTGGCGGTGGCGCCGGTGCAATGGAAACACAAGCGACGGTCAACCTGACCGTTGGGGTATACAAACTCACCATCGGAGCAGGCGGGCCGGGTGGAAGTGCCTGCATGCCCGGTGCCGGCTTTGGTGGTGGACCCGGGTGGATTGGAAGTCCAAGCAGCATGGTCCGTGTTGCGACCGGCGAGCTCGTGATCGGAATCCCCGGCGCCGACGTGTACGCTCGCCCCACGCGCGCTCAGAACGAACGAATGGCCGGCAAGATGGATTCGCACGGTGGCTCCGGCCCCGGGCAAGCCAGCGGTGGGCATGGGGACCGCCCTGAAGCCGTGGACCGAGCCGGAGACGAAGCCGAGCCTGGCGCAAGCAGGCTCGCTTCGGGGCGCTTGGGGGTGGGGGGTGCACCTGGCTCCGATTCGGTGGATGACAAACGCTCGGGCGTTGGCGGCGGAGGTGGAGCGACGAGCATGGGGCATGGCGGCGGAGGCGGTGGAGAGAGCCCGGGCCAAAAGGAGATTGCCCCGGAGCGCGGCTCGCTCGGCAGCGGCGGCGGCGGCGGCGAAGGCAGTACGTCCGAATGTGACCCCGGCGCCCGAGGTGGCCATGGGTACATTGCCTTGCGTCCGATATGACCCGGCCTACGCCGTCTTCTTGAAGGGTGGGCAATGTTGGTTCTTCTTGCGCCGAAGAAGTAACGGGCGGGCAAGTGCATGGTCCACCATCAAAACTGCGTGGTACGTACGCCAGCGAACAGAACCTTCAGGGCAAAAGGCGGATAGTCGCACCAAGGCCTAAAGGTCTGCATTTTGTCGTCGCCGCAGGCATGTCAGGAACAGCGCAAGGTGCCTGACAGCAATGCACGACGACAGTGGCAACTTTCGATCCTGCTCAAATCCAACGGAGGCACACATGACATTTCACCCCACAGCATTTTTTCGAGGTTTGGCGCTTGCAGGCGCCCTGTCCATTTTGATGACCGGCTGCGGCAAACGCGAGGAAGAGGTGCGTGCACCGGCCAGCACCCCGATGCCTGCGGCCAGCACGACGGTGGGAACGGAGATCGACGACAGCGTCGTGACGGCGCGAGTGAAGTCCGCACTGCTCGCGGACCAAGACATCAAGAGTTTCGAGATCAAGGTGGAAACGCGCAAGGGCCAGGTCCAGCTTAGCGGCTTCGTCGATACACAGGCTCGCATTGACAGCGCCATCGCGCTCGTGCGCAAAGTCGAGGGCGTCAAGGGCGTCGAGAACGGCATGACCGTGAAAGAGGGCAAGGCGACCGTGGGCAACATCGTCGATGACGGCATCGTCACAGCCAAGGTCAAATCCGCATTGCTGGCTGACCCGAGCGTCAAGAGCTTTGATATCGCCGTGGCAACCCGCAAGGGTGAAGTCCAGCTCAGTGGATATGTCGACAGCCAGACACAAATCAATCGCGCAATCGATATCGCGCGCGGGGTGGAAGGCGTGCAAAGCATCAAGAGCGAGATGAGCGTCAAAAAATAAGCTTGCCGCATGCCATCATGCCGCCATGACCGCGCCGGGGGTTGCGCGTTTCGGGCATGGCGGTGCCCTGACGGTTTCCCCTGCGGCGCAACCGGGTATTGCGCTCGGCAGCAGGGTTGAAAACAACACCCTGGCAGTCATTCAGTAGCGGCGGTACATCGGCCGATCGTGAAGGAGTCACGGCGCGAGCATGTACGGCGCGCGCCGTGATTTTCTATCCGGCCGGCATGATCCGCCATGGCCACGGCCCATCCTTGTATCTTCGATCCTCGGGTTTTGAGGCCGCCTTGTGCAGCTCCCTCCTGCTATCGGCTCGTCCCCACAAACTTTGTTTGATAGCGAACATAGAAAAGATATCATTTAGGCCATGGGAAATTCCAGCACCATTTAAATCATGGTACTTGTCGATGGCTAAAAACCCCTATTTGTGCGCACGGCAATCGCCCCTGCAGAACCATCTGCTCGCCGTGCTGCCGACAGCGGACTACACGCGCCTGCTGCCCTGTCTGGAACAGGTTCCGCTGGAGCTGGGCTCGGTACTCTACGAGTCCGGCAGTCAGCAAGGCTATGTGTATTTCCCCACCAGCGGCATTGTGTCCCTGCTCTACGTCACGGAGGAGGGTGCCTCGACGGAGATCTCGGTCGTGGGCAGAGAGGGCATGCTGGGCGTCAGCCTGTTCATGAGCGGTGGTGTAACCTCAGGCCGCGCGGTGGTACAGAGCGCAGGCTGCGGCTACCGGCTCAAAGCCAGCGTGCTGGAGACCGAATTCAGCCAGGGCGGGGCGCTGCAGCATCTGCTGCTGCGCTACACGCAGGCGTTGATCACGCAGATGGCGCAAAACGCGGTGTGCAACCGGCACCATACGGTGGACCAGCAACTTTGCCGCTGGCTGCTCTTGAGCCTGGACCGCTTGCCCGGGGATGAACTGACCATGACCCAGGAGCTGATTGCCAACATGCTGGGCGTGCGCCGCGAGGGCGTTACCGAGGCAGCTGGAAAACTGCAAACGGCGGGATTGATCCATTACAGCCGCGGCAAGATCACCGTGCTGAACCGCGCGCAGCTGGAAGCACGCGTCTGCGAGTGTTATGCCGTGGTGAAACGGGAGTACGATCGCCTGCTTCCCCAAAACAGCGCGGCTCAGGGCGGTTGAAAGTGCAACGACGGATGGCTCCTCGCAGCACGCAGGTTGCCACCCGGCCCAAGCAAGCGGAAATTATTTCGTTGCGGAGACTTCAACTTCCACCCGACGATCAGGCTGCAGGCAGCTGATCAGTTCCTTTGTTGCTTTCTTGCCCACGCATTCACCCGGTTTCGTCACGGGTTCTGATCCGCCCACGCCTTTGGCCGCGATCTTGCTGGCCGGAATCCCGGCGGATTGCACCAGATAGTTCTGGACCGCTTCGGCGCGGCGCATCGAGAGCTTCATGTTGTATGCGCTTGAACCGATCCGGTCGGTATGTCCCGTTACCGTGATGACGTCGAAATTGGTTCCGCTCAGGTCCGCAACAAATTTGTCGAGGGTTTGCTTGCCCGACGTCTTCACGGTCGCATTGTCAAAATCAAAAACGGAGTCCGCGGAGATCGTCACCTTCGTCGGCGCCGCAGGAGGAGGTGCTGGCGGAGGAGGGGGCGGCGGTGGTGGCACCACCACCGGCTGGGGCGCGGCGGCGACGGCAACCGGTTCGAACGCTGCCGCGCGTGGGGCTGGGGCCGGTGTTTTTCCACCGAAGCGATAGACCAGGCCGATCGACACAAGATCGATGTCGCCCTTGTTGCCGACGGCATCATTGACACGGTAGCGTTCCGCCTCGACGCGCATGGCCAGAGATTCAGTGAAATCGTACTGAACCCCGATGCCGAACTTGTAGTTCGTATCGTTCTTGCTGGGGTTGGGATTGCTCACCCCGACCGATCCGGTCCCCGTAAAGGAGTCGGAAGCCTCAGCATGGTTCACGCCGACCCGGCCGAACGCGGAAAATTTTTCCGTGATGGGCAGAATGCCGACTGCGTCGAGATTCAGGCCTTTGAGCCTGATGCTGCCATTCAATGTTCCAGCCGGGATCGTATTCGCCGTGAAATTGAATTTTCCCAGATCGAAATAGCCGCCCTCAAGGGCAAAATTCTTGTTGAACTTGTACCCGCCAAAAATCTTGTAGCCGGTGTCGCGGTCCTCATTGCTGATCGAGGTCGTGGTAAAGCCGCCTCCCAGCAGTTGGCTGGTGATCCTCGCGTTGTCGATTTTCGCCGCGGACTGGCCGACGTTGATGCCGCCGTACCAGCCTGAATCGTCCGCCAGTGCGAATGGACTGGCGATCACAGCGAATGCCAGCAGACCCAATTTCCCCGATGCTCTTGCCAATTTCATGTTGTTCTCCAAGAGAATTTAAAAACTCTTATCACGTTGTCTCGGTCAGGCAATAAAAACCGGCAGAAATGATTCCGCCGGCTTTCATCCTTACAGGGCAGGCACGGTAATGGTACACGCGTCACACGAAATCGCTGCGGCCGACGCGCCCTGGTTCAACGCTCTGCCTTCCAGATTTGCACCGGTCTGCAGGGTGAGTGCAGTTCCTGCAATCATGCTTCCCTTCATGATTGAATTCGTTCCAAGAGTCACGGCACTGCCCGCTGTCCAAAAGACGTTGGTCGCCTTTGCGCCCCCGGTCAAGTGGACTTCACTCGTGCCTAACGTGGTGATTGAAGTTGCACTCCGGATGATGAAGACGGCATTCACGTCGCCCTGGGCATCCAGGTAAAGGTGACCAGCTGCGGATATCGAAAGCGAGGTTCCTGACTCATAGAGACCGGGGTACAGCGTCAGCCCATTCAGGTTGCCGGATATGGATGTTGGTGTTCCCCGAGCAGCAGCATTGGCATAGGTAAACGCGGCCGCAGCATCGGTTTTGGCATTCGAAAGCAGGGTCACGTTGGTCACTGCGCAGGCCGGGCCTGCCGCATCAACTTTGTAGATCGTCCCCGTCACTTCCGGGCATGTTGCCGGTGCGCTGAACCCGGTTATGTTGCCTCCGGTATCCGGGGTCAAACCGACATCTCCGGTAATCGCGGAAGTCGGGATATTGGTGACCGCCGCAGAAGCCAAAATCGCGAAATTAGAGGACGATCCCAAGGCAACTGGTACCTGACATTCACTTGTCCCTGTTGTAAAGGTCCATACCTTGTTGACGGCCAGTGCGTTGCCCGCCAGGTCCTTGACTCCGTTTGCGCCACCGATGACCGTGGCGGTATATTGGGTCGACGCCGTGAGATTCGCTGTCGGGTTGAGGGATGCGATATTCGTCACCGCATCGTAGGTCACTGTCGCCGCCACAAGCACCCCGGGTGTCGCGCTCGGTGCCAGCGTATAGGTGCTCGTGTCAATCGTCAGCGCATCCATCGCTTCACTGAAGGTGGCGTTGACGGTCTTGTTGATACACACACCGGTCGCAAGATCAAGCGGATTCAGGAGGGTCACGGTGGGCGCGATCGTGTCGGCGGTTGCACCGGTTGTAAAGGTCCATACCTTGTTGACTGCCAAGGTGTTGCCGGCCAGATCTGCAGCTACCGTGGTAACCGTCGCCGTAAACAAGGTGTTGATTGGCAGCGTTGCTGTTGGCGTAAAGGTTGCGATTTTGCCAACGGCAGCATAGGCGACTGAGCCTGCCACGGCAGTTCCGCCAAGTGTGGTGTTCACCAGCGTAAAGCTGGTTCCAGTGATGGTGCTCGGGTCCATGTCCTCGCTGAACGTCGCGGTGACCTTTGTGTTGCTCGCCACACCCGTGGCGGAAGCAGCAGGAACGGTGAGTGTCACTGTGGGCCGGGTCGTATCTGTCGTTGAGCCCGTAGTAAACCGCCACGTGAAAGCACTTGCCAATGCGATGCCTGTGCTGTCCTTGGCCGCGGTGCTGATCGTGGCCGTGCATGTGGTGTTGATCGGAAAATTGGCGGCGTGAGAAAAGATGGCAGTGCGGCTTGCTGCAACATAGGCAACGGTTCCGGTTATGGCCGTTCCTGCCGGGCACGCCACCGTGAAGGTCGAGGCGCTGATCGTGGCGGAGTCCATCGCCTTGCTGAAGGTGGCGGTGACTCTGGAGTTAATCGCCACGCCTGTGACAATGGGCGTTCTGGCGAGAGGAACCGTGGTAGTCACCGTGGGCGCGATTCCAATACCGCCCGTGCCCAAGACGGTATCTTGCCCGCCGCTGCCACAAGCCGCCACCAAAACGCTCAGTAGCAATGCCATGACCCACGGCACGACTCTGGAATAGCTGTCGAATTTTTTCATTTGCTTCGCCTCTTTAATCTGATTCCAAAAACCATCAATGCAATGAACCGGCTCTTGTCGGTGCTTACACAGCGTTCTGCACAATCACTTGCACGTGTCATGCATTACAGCTTTAAGTATTGCCCCATGCCGCAAGATGGTCTGTGCGTTAGCGCACGTATAAACAAGGCAATTTGTACGGTCACATACACACAGCAAAGCCAGCGCATCGATGCTTTTTGTCGGCCAGCGAGCCTTTGAAATGACCTTTTATTTTATACGATGTATATTATGTTAATAAGTAAAAAAAGGGGGAAGGAAAAATGCGGTGGCCCTCATGGCGCTGTCATCGCCATTTCATGCGAGTTCCAGACGTTAGGTCGCATGCATTCTGAGCTCGACCCAATGTTCTTGCTGATCATCAACAAGGGAAATCGCCCCGTCGTGTTGTTCGATGCCGTCGACGGTCATGCGCATCTCGCCATTTTCCCCGTCATCGCCGGCATGCACTTGCGAGACGGCGATGTGGTAAACGGTCTCGCGATACCGGTAGTGAATCTTGAACGCCTTCCAGTCCACGGGCAGACAGGGGGTGAGATGCAAGGTGTTTCCCTCCAGCTTCAGGCCCAGCAGCGACTCCACGACCAGCCGGTACATCCAGCCGGCCGAGCCGGTATACCAGCTCCATCCGCCGCGCCCAGTGTGCGGCGTGAGCGCATAAATATCGGCGGTGACAACATAGGGTTCCACTTTGTAGATTTCGACGGCTTGCGGGGATAGTGCATGGTTCACCGGGTTGATCATGGTCATCAACTCCCAGGCACGCTCGCGCTCGCCCAATGCGGCAAACGCCATCACCGCCCAGACTGCCGCATGGGTGTACTGCCCGCCGTTTTCTCGAACGCCCGGCACGTACCCTCGGATATAGCCCGGGTCCAGGCTCGACTTGTCGAAGGGGGGATCGAGTAGCTGGATGAGCGCGTCGTCGCGGCGCACGAGCCGTTCGTCGAGCGCTCTCATGCCCATGCGCGAGCGCGACTCATCGCCCGCCCCGCACAGCACGGACCAACTCTGCGAGATCGAGTCAATCCGGCATTCCACGTTGCCGGCCGAACCGAGCGGCGTGCCGTCGTCGAAGTAGGCACGCCGGTACCACTCGCCATCCCAGCCGTGTTGTTCGATGTTCTGGCGCAGCCGTGCGCCCTCCTTCACGCACAGTTTGGCGAAGGATGCGTCGCCACGCGCGCGCGCCACCTCGGTGAACTGCCTGAGCACTTCGCACAGGAAGAAGCCCAGCCAGATGCTCTCTCCCTTGCCGTGTATCCCCACCAGGTTCATGCCGTCGTTCCAGTCACCGGAGCCGATAAGCGGCAGGCCGTGCTTGCCGAATCGCAATCCGTGCCGGATGGCTCGCACGCAGTGCTGGTACAGGCTGGCCGTGTCGGCGGACCGGCCGGGCAGATCGTAGTAGGAATCATCCTCCGGGTTGACCGCCCGGCCCTCCAGGAAGTGCACGGGTTCATCCAGCACCCCGGTGTCTCCGGTGCTTATCACATAGCGGCACACCGCCAACGGTAGCCAGAGGTAGTCGTCCGAACATGTGGTGCGTACGCCCCGGCCCAAGGGCGGATGCCACCAGTGCTGGACATCCCCCTCCTGGAACTGGCGGCTCGCGCACAGGAGCAGGTGTTCGCGCACCAGTCCGGGCTTGGCGTGGACGAGCGCCATCACATCCTGCAACTGATCGCGAAAGCCGAAGGCGCCGCCCGACTGGTAGTAGCCGCTACGCGCCCAGATTCGGCACGCCAGGGTCTGGTACACCAGCCAGCCGTTGGTCAGCACGTTGATCGACGGGTCGGGTGTTTCCACCTGCACCGCGCCAAGCGTGTGGCTCCAATGCCGTCTCACCGTTTCGAGCGCGTCGCGCGCGGCCAAGGCCCCGTGAAAGCGCTGCACGAGCTTGCCGGCGTCATCCGCATTGCGCCCGACGCCGAGCCGGAAGATGACCTCATGCTCCTGCCCTTCGGCCAAGTCGAAGCTCACCTGGATCGCACCGCAGGGATCCAGCGAGGCGCCCACCTTGCCCGAAAGGCGCGACCGATTCATGGCCGCCGGATGTCGCAGCGTGCCATTGCGCCCGAGGAATTCCGTGCGGTCGCCACTCAGGTTGCGTTTGGGGTCATCCACGTCGAAGAAGGCAACCCGGTCGGAGAACTCCGTGTTGAAAGGATTGCGCGCGTAGAGTGCCCCGCTCTGGGGAGCAATCTCGGTGCTCACATGCATGGCCGATTTCGCACGAAGATCCCCCAGCACCCACTCCACGTAGCCTGTCGCGCAAAGCCTGCGCGGCCGGCCCGATTCGTTTCGCACTTTCAGCACCGAGAACTTGACAGCGGCGTCCATGGCCACGTAGACCCACAACTCCGAGAAAATCCCCCCCGACCTGGTCTCGAAGACGCTGTAGCCGAATCCGTGCCGGACAACGTAAGACGTCGATGCACGCACGGGCAAGGGCGTGGGGGACCAGACATGACCGGTCTCCTCGTCGCGAAGGTAGATGGCTTCCCCGCTCGAATCGCACACCGGGTCGTTGTGCCATGGCGTGAGACGAAATTCGTGTGCATTCTCGCTCCAGGTATAGGCGACGCCGTTCTCCGAGATGACCGTGCCGAAGTGCGGATTCGCCAGAACGTTCACCCACGGCGCCGGCGTGACTTGACCAGGCGCGAGCACGATGACGTATTCGCGCCCGTCGGGGGTAAATCCTCCCAGCCCGTTGAACAGGATCAGATCACGGTGCGGCAGTTCGTCGGCGAACAGGACTTCTGGACGGTGCGGTCGGCTTGGCGCGAATTTCGGCATACGCGGCTCCACTGGGCCGCGACGGTTGAGTTGTTCCGCCAGCGCCCCCCGGCCGTCCGTGATGACGGCACGCGCGACCGATTGGAGCAGAATGCGGTCCTCGCTGGGTATCTGCTCCGCCGGCCGCACGAAGATGCCGCCCGGTCGATCGATCACGCTGGCCTCGATGCCCGAAGCGATCAGCCCCATGATCTGTTCCTGCAGTTGTTGCCGGTAACCGGCACGATCTTCATTCCATATCACCAGGTCCACCGCAAGTCCCTTCAGGCGCCAGTAGGCATGGGCCTGCACGAGTTGGCGCACGAGATCGATATTGGCCGCGTCCCCGATTTGCAGCAACACGATGGGCAGATCGCCGGAAATGGCATAACCCCACAGCCCGGGCTGCCCGCGGCGATTCCTGATGAGCAGGCTGGGGTCGGCACGCAAGGAGGCGTTGGCGTAGATGACGGAGCTGGCCAAGCGCGCATAAAGTTGCGCGTCGGCTTCAGTGGCATTGAGCTGGCGCAGGACCACCTGACTGTGGGTCCATGTCAGATCGAAGACACGGTCGGCGAGATGCCTGTCCTGGTATTTATCGACCAGGCTCAAAGCCATGTCACGGGTGTCGGCGATGCCCGACACAATGTCGATCGTGGCCGACTGCTCCGGTTCCAGCGACAGGGAATAACGGATGGCGACGATCGGATCCAGCACCGAACCCTCGCTGCCGGAGAGTGCCGCCGGGTCGGTCATCGCCCGGGGATTGGCCGTGCTGCTTGACCGGCCGATGAAGCGCAGGCGATCCGTTTCGTAGGACACCTCGCCAATGTCCGTGCCGTGCGCCGCCATCAGGTGAAACATCCAGGGCGCCTTCTCGTCGCGGGAGCGAGGCCGGCGCGTGCACAGGATCGCACGCCGTTCCCGCAGGATCTCGGTCTGCACGAAAAGGTTGCTGAAGGCCGGATGAAGCACGTCCGTGGCGGGCGGTGCAATCACCACCTCGGCATAACTCGTGATGTCGATTTCCCTGCGCTGCCGCGATCGATTGGTGATGCGAACCCGGCGCAGCTCGATATCATCCTCCGGCGAGACGACGATCTCGGTATGCGTCTCGAAATCGCCGCCATCGCCGCCAACAGAATCGCGACGGCGAAACTCGGCTCGTCCTTCTGAGAATATGGCCTCAAAACTCTGCGCCCGCTTGAGCGTTGGCTGATGGGCGGTCGACCAGAACGCCCCACTCGCCACCTCGCGGATATAACAGAACGTGCCCCAGTTGTCGCAGGTTCCGTCCTCGCGCCAGCGCGTGACGGCGAGATCCTTCCAGCGGCTATAGCCACCGCCCGCGTTGGTGACCATCACGTGGTAGCGGCCATTCGACAGCAGCTGCACCTCCGGTACCGGCGTGTCGGGGCTGTTGAAAACCCGAATCGGCATCTCCGCGGCGACCGATGTCGCGCGCACCTCGGAGAGTTGCGCCGTGTGCGGAAACAATGCAGTGGCTTTGGGAATCCGCTCCTGGAGCAACGGCATGATCGCCTGGAACAAGCGCTCTGACTCGAACCGCCGCTGCATCGGACGATCCAGGAGCAGATAGGCCAGAGCGAGCAGGCTCATACCCTGATGATGGGCCATGAAGGACCGCACCACCACCTTCGACTGCCCGCGTCGCTGCCGCGCGGGCGTGTGGTCGATGGCCTCGAAGAAGCCGAACCTCCCCATGAAGCCGTCGGCCTCGAGTCGCTGCAGATTCAGGCATGCCTCCTCGGGCGCCACCATCAGCGCGAGCACCGAGGCATAGGGCGCCACGACCAGATCCTCGGCCAACCCGCGCTTGAGACCGAGTCCCGGCACACCGAAGGCGCGGTATTGGTAGTTGAGATGCACGTCGACTGTGTTGTAGCCCGATTCCGACATGCCCCAAGGAATGCCGCGCTGGCCTCCATACTCGATTTGTCTGGCCACCGCCGCCTTGTAGGTTTGGTCGAGCAGTGTGTTGTCGTAGGTCGGCATCACCAGGAGCGGCATCAGATACTCGAACATCGAACCGCTCCACGACAGGAGAACCGGCTCACCACCGGTGCCGGTGAGCAGGCGTCCCAGGGAAAACCAGCTCTCCTGCGGCAGTTGCCCCTGCGCAATGGCGACAAAACTGCACAGTCGTGCCTCGGAGGCCAGCAGATCGTAGTAACCCGAGTCCGCCCGGCACTCGCCCACGTTGTAGCCGATGGTCAGCAAATGACGCGCCTTGTCGTACAGGAAGTCATACTCCATGTGCGCGAACTCAAAGGCCTGCAGTGCCAGGCGTTCGATGGCCGCCATCCTGTCCTTGGCGCGGTTGCTTCCTTGCATGAGGTGCTGCTGCAGATCGGCGAGCCAGTCGCGCTGCGTGGGCGTCATCCCAGTGCCGGGCAAACACGCGATGCGCTGACCCAGCTCCGCGTGCAGCCTTGCCAGTGTGCGCAGGCTCGGCATGGCAGCGATCTCGGTGAACTCCTCCAGCCCGCTCGGCTGGTCTGGGAGCAAGAGCCACGGAGCGAGGAACGTCAGCTCGTCCAGCGCCTCGCGGCATTGCCGGGCAAGCGCCTGTGCCCACCAGCCCACTTCGCTTTCGGGCGCAATCTCGTCCCCGGCATCGTGGCTGACGGCGACCTGGGTCACGAGCTCTGCGGCGCTGGCCGCCATTTGCACGAGTTGCAGGTGTGCCGCAACGAGGGTGTTCCGTGGGGCAACGGAGGTGGACTCCAGTGCATGGCGAAATTCCTCCGCGTGACTCGCCGCGGTGGCGTCCGCGGACTCCATGAGAATCCCAAGCGTATCGCTCAGGCCATCGAACAGCCGCATCGGCAGTATCCTGTCATCGGCAAGCGCGAGCAGACCCGCACGCAAGGTAAGCAGATGGCCAGCCAGGTTTCCACTGTCCACCGTCGAGACGTACAGCGGTGGCAGCGGTTGCAGCGTCTGCGTGTCGTACCAGTTGTAGAAATGCCCCCGGTGCCGCTCCAGAATTTCCATTGTGTGCAGGGTGTTCGCCGTGCGTTCGATGAGTCGCCCGACTGGGATATAGCCGAAGTCGTAAGCAGCCAGATTTGCCAGCAGTGACATCCCTATGTTGGTTGGTGATGTGCGATGCGCGACGGCGGCAACGCGATACTCCTGATAGTTGTCGGGTGGCAGCCAATGGTCTTCCGGGCCGATGAAGCTGTCGAAGAATGCCCAAGTCCGGCGCGACAGCGCACGCAGGAAACGCGTCTGCTCGAGCGTCAGGGTCGCCTTGCGGCGAACGAGCGGGCGGCTGACCCACCACACGATGGCGGGCGAGGCCAACCACAGGAGCAAGACCGGTGCCGCTACTGCCAGCGTCGCTGGTGTCGATGTCGTCAGATAGATCGTCGCGGCAGCCGCGATGACAGGGGCAAACCACATCGAACGCAAGGAGGCGGCGAGGTCGCCGCGACCACGCAGGGACGGCTCGCCATCGACCTCGCTCGACGGATTCCATTCCAGCAGACGTTTGCGCGTGACCCGCATCCGCCAGGCCGTGCGCACAATGGCGTCCAGACTGAAGAATGCCTCGTACGGGAGACAGGCGAGCTCGAACGCCACTTGCATGAAATGCCTGGAAGTCGAACGTGCGACGGCTGAAAGGTGCTGCCTCGGCAGCACATCATCCGGCTTGCGGAACAGTTCGAGGACAGCGGCGCACAAGGAAGGAACCAGCAGGATGCCGATCACCGACAAGGTCCACCACCATGCCGGGGACAGGATCGTCCATCCTAGCAACAGCAGGAGCGTGAGTGCCGCAGGCACGAGGCTGCGCCGAAGATTGTCGATCAGCTTCCATTGCGATAGCTTGGAGAGTGGATTCCTCTGACGGCAAGCACCCTCCTCCCCCGCACGCTGGCCAGGCACATGCCGCAGCAGCCACCCCGCCAGTTGCCAATCGCCGCGGATCCAGCGGTAACGGCGGCTCACGTCGGCACCGTAGCGGGCCGGGTAGTCCTCGTACAACTGCACATCGCTCAAGAGCCCGGCTCGTGCGTAGCATCCCTCCAGAAGGTCGTGGCTGAGTATGCGGTTCTCGGGAAAGCGTCCACCCAGGGCTTGCTCGAACACGTCAACGTCATAGATTCCCTTGCCGATGAACGAGCCCTCGCCGAACACATCCTGGTAGATATCCGAAATGGCACGCGTGTACGGGTCGATGCCGGGTTCCCCGCCATACAGGCGTGCATAGCGCGAGCGGTTCGTTCCCGGCAGACTGATCGCCACGCGCGGTTGCAGAATGCCGTAGCCCTCGGTGACAAGCTGCTTTGCCGGGTCGTAACGGGGGCGATTCAGCGGGTGCGCCATGGTGCCGACAAATTGCCACGCCGCATCGCGCGGAAGCTGCGTATCCGTGTCCAGGGTGATGACGTACTTCACGTTGGACAAGACGGTGGTGTCGCCGACGACGAGCGAAAAAGCATCTGCGCCGACCCCACGCTCGCCGCTGCGCAGCAGCACGTTCAAGTCCGCCAGCTTGCCGCGCTTGCGCTCATAGCCCATCCAGATGCGTTCCTGCGGGTTCCATTGCCGTGGGCGATGGAAGAGGAAGAAAATGTCATTTTTAATCCGCCCGTCGCTGCCGCCGTATTTCCCGTTCAGCTCGTTTATTCGCGTCTGGGCCAGTTGCACCAGTGGCACGTCTTCGGGAAGCGATGCCTGGTGTGCATCCCGAAAATCGGTCAACAGGCCGAAGTGCAGGCATTCATCCCGATTCGCCAGAAATCGGACTTCCAGCGCCTCCACCAGATTCTCCAGGCTCGAGGCACTTGTGAGCATGCTCGGGACCACCACCAGCGTGCGCGACTGCGACGGGATGCCTTCGGAAAAGTCCAATCGGGGAAGCGGATGAACCGTCACCAGCAAGGTGGTCAACCAGTTCACCAGCGCCACGGCCAGCTGACTCGCGGCCAGCAGCGAGAGGATGCCGATCGGCACCAGCACCCAATCGGCTATCCCGACGGCATGCGCCTGCACCAGCAGGCTTGCGGTGATGATCGCCGTGATCAGCATGATGGCGCCCAGATACAGGAGCAAGGGGAACTTGGCTGCCGTTCGGCGCAAGACATCGAAGCCGGGAAGGCGAACTTGCGCCGCCCGCTCAAGTTCCGCCAAGCCCTTGTCGATCAAGTAGAAGCCGACGTGCCCCGCCCGCTCACTGGTTGCGGTGCCTGCCTCCGCCAGCGCTCCAGCGCGCGCCAGTTCGACCGCCTTGCGAGCCACCTCGCCCTCGGACAGATGGCTCTGCTTTGCCAGCCGCTCCGTTGCATGGCGGTAGCGATCGCGGGTGGCAAAATCCATCCTGCCATAGACATCGCCCGGATCCTCGCGCAGGGTCTGCTCCACGACGCTCATGGTCTCGACAAACTCGCGCCAGTCCATCGCACCCAGAACGCGCAGGCTGCCGATGCTGTTGCTGATGGAGACCTGATCGGCGGCCTGCTGCTGGTTCTCCCACTGCACCAACTGCTCGATCGTCAGGCCCGACTCGGAGAGATGCTGCTCGATCCAGGTCAAGGGCAGGGCCAGGGCGGGGCCGCGTCCCTGCAAGCGGCGCGCAAGCTCCGCGACGAACGCACCGACCATCGGTGGATTTGAGCGCGCCATGTCCGCGATGATCAGGATCAGATTCTTCGGATCCTTCTCGGCGGTCTCGGTCATTTGGTCCGCCCAGGTGTTGGCCAGGTCCCGCTCGGCCCGGCCAGCGGCGATTCGCACGCCGACGCGGCGCAGATTCTCGATGACAGCCAAGCGCAGCATGATGGGGGTCGCCCACAATTCGCCAAGCTTGAGGGCCGTGACGGATTGGTAAGCCGCCACGAAGCGGCTCAGACCTTCCGTGTCCACGCGACCGTCGCCATGCGAGACGATTTCCAGCGCGATGTCATACACACGCGGACGCCCGGCCGATGGCCCGTGCGCCAAGCGCGGGAGTTCCCGGCTGTAATCTTTTGGCAGGTGCCTCTTGGCCGTTCGTATCTGTTCTTCGATGAGATAGAAGTTGTCGAGCAACCATTCCCCGGCCGGCGTGATCCGGCGCTTGGCCGTGACGGCCGCCGTCAATAGCTTGCACACGCCAATCAGGGCGCTTTCGTTCGCGGCCAGTCGAGCCAGTAGTTGATCCGGGGCGCGCCCCGCAACCAGTTTGTGCGAGGCCGCGAGCGCCTTGCCATGCTGCTCCATCTGATCGGCGCTGAACAGCTCCGATCGCAAGGGGGGTTCTTCATCGGGCGGCTTGCGTGACCACCCGCTATTGCCAAGCGGTCGCCTCCACTGGAGCAGATACCAGATGAGCTTCATGCCAGTGGACAATTCAAGGCCTCCTTTGCAGGAAACGGAAGCTCAACGGGCACATTGCATGCCGGACTGGACCAAATGCAATACCTGCTTCAGAATAATGACCGCTGCCAGACGGAAAGTCCAGCAGCGGTTCGCAGTCTGTCACCTCTTACTTGACGCGCATGTCGTTCTTGACGGATGTCACGCCGCCGATGCTGCGTGCCACCTCGACCGCCTTGTTCGCTGCGGCCTGCGAGCTCACGAAGCCGCTCAATTGCACCACGCCCTTGAACGTCTCGACGTTGATCTCGGCAACCTTCAAAGTGGGCTCGTTCAGTATGGCCGCCTTCACCTTGGTGGTGATGACGCTGTCACTGACATATTCGCCGGTCCCTTCCTGCTTCGACGTGGATGCGCAACCCACGACAGCGACCAGTGTCACGGCCAGGAAAAGGGCGGAAAGGTATTTGAATGTTTGTTTCATGATTGATTCTCCAGATTTAAGCAAAACAGGACTTCTTGATGCCAGCGCCCTATCGACAAGCTGCTGTCCGACTTCGTCAAAGCGACGCTGCGGGGTCCGGCAAGCCTTGAGCGCTCGCTGTCGAAACCTTGAATGCAGCATAGTCACAAACGCGGGCAGGGTCGGTACGGTATCGCACATAGCGCCGTGCGGAATATGCCGCCAGGCTCACCTGGGCGGTTCGTGATACCCCGTGACGAGCAGGCGCGAGAAATCCTCGACAGGCAAGGGGTGACTGAAGAAGAAGCCTTGTCCTTCGTCGCATTGCAGAGCCCGCAGGAACGCGAGCTGCTCATGCGTCTCCACTCCCTCGGCAATGACCCGCTGCTTGAGGTTTCGTCCCATTCCGATCACCGCGCTGACGATGGTTGCGTCATCGGCATCGGTGGCGATGTCACGCACGAAGGACTGGTCGATCTTCAGGGTGTCAATCGGGAAGCGCTTCAGGTAGCTCAAGCTCGAATAGCCCGTACCGAAGTCATCGATGGCCAGCCGTATCCCCATGGCCTTGAGTGCTTCCAGCACCGACGCCGAGGACTTGGCGTCATGCATGAGAATGCTTTCGGTCAGCTCCAGTTCAAGATAGCGCGGCGCCAAGCCGGTCTCCTTCAGAACCAGGGCAACGCCTTCCAGAAAATTCTTGTGCCTGAATTCCACCGCGGAAATGTTGACCGCCACGGGAACGGCGCTCAGGCCCGAATCCAGCCAGGCCTGAACTTGCCTGCAAGCTTCGCGCAGCACCCAGCGGCCGATCGGCACGATGAGGCCGCACTCCTCCGCGATCGCTACGAACTGTCCCGGAAAAACGAGTCCGAGCTTCGGGTCCTGCCAGCGAAGCAGGGCCTCGGTACCCGTCATCGCGCCTGAAGCCAGATTTATCTTCGGCTGGTAATGCAGTGCGAATTCTCCTTGCTTGAGGGCGCGGCGCAGGCTGCTTTCGACTAACTGCCGGTGGACCGCGCTGGTGTTCATGGCGGCCCTGAAAAACTGATAGTTGTTGCGGCCGCTTGCCTTGGCGTGGTACATCGCGGTATCCGCGTTCTGCATCACGGCGTCCATGCTGGTGCCGTCGTCCGGATAGACGCTGATGCCGATGCTCAAGGTGACATGGAGTTCGTGTTCGCCGATGAAAAGCGGTTCGGCGAGCGCGGCGAGCACCTTTTCCGCGACGTGGCTCGCATCTTGCGGCTGCTCGATTTCAGCCAGCAGGATCACGAACTCGTCTCCACCCTGGCGGCACACCGTGTCCGTGGCACGCACGCACAGCGCCAAGCGTTCAGCCACCAACAGAAGCAGTTGGTCGCCGATTGCATGCCCCAGCGAATCGTTGATGTGCTTGAAATAGTCCAGGTCCAGGAACAGCAGCGCTACTTGCTTGCTGTGCCGGTGGGCCAGCGCGATCGCCTGACCCAGCCGCTCTGTCAGCAGCAGCCGATTGGGCAAGCCGGTGAGGAAGTCGTGCTGGGCCAGATGGGACATCTTCAGCGTCATGGCCCGCGATTGGCTGACGTCATGGAAGACGACCACCCCGCCGGCGACCCGGCCGTTCCGGTCGTGGATGGGAGCGGCGGAATCCTCGATGACGGACTCGAGCCCGTCGCGGCGGATCAGCACGCAATCCGCGGCCAGCCCAACTATTTTGTCTTCCTCGATGGCGCGCTGCACCGGGTTCGCGGCGGCTTGGCGCGTCGCGCCATCGATGATCCGGAACACCTCTGACAGCGGCCGGCCCAGCGCGTTCTCACGGGACCAGCCGGTCATCGCCTCTGCCACCAGATTCAGATAGGTCACGTTGCCCAGAAGGTCGGTGCTCAGCACGGCGTCACCAATGGAGTTGAGCGTGACCTGGGCGCGCTCTTTCTCCTCGAACAAGGCATTTTCTGCCGCCCGCAATGCGAACTCCGACAATTTGCGTTCGGTGATGTCCTCGACCGTCTTCACGCGGCCGTGCGGATGCACTCCATCTAGCATCGGAGCGCTGCTGACGCGCGTCCACACCACGCTCCCGGCTTCCCGCAGAAAGCGGTATTCCGTCTGGAATGGCTCCTGGCCCATCGCTGCGGCGCGCCACTCGGCAAGTACACGCTGGCGATCCTCCGGGTGGATCGCCGTGCTCCAGTTCGTGCCCAGCGTCTGTTCGAGCGTCAGCCCTGATATCTTGTGATAAGCCGCGTTGGTATAGACGCAACTGCCCTGTGCATCGGAGACAAAAATGCCCAGCGGGGAGGCATCGCTCATCGCGCGAAATCGCGCCTCGCTGATCCGCAGCGCGTCCTGGCCAGCCTTGCGCTCGATGAGGTACCGCAGGGCCCGCGGCAACCAGTGGGCGTCGACATGGCCCTTGACGAGATAGTCATGCGCGCCGCGCTGCACGGCCTGGCGCGCGGCGTCTTCCCCGCTGGCCTCGCTCAGGACCAGGATCAAGGCATCCGGCGCAGCCTGGAACACCTGATCGAACACCTCGATGCCACGCCCGTCTGGCAGCATCAGGTCCAGCAAGACCACCTCAATGCCTTTCCTGCCGAGCCGTTCCAGCGCATCGCAGAGTCGCGTCACCCATTCGACGCGAAACGGGCTGTCTCCCGTTCCCGCGAGCGACGCCTGGATCAGGCTGGCTTGCGCGGGATCGTCCTCGACGAGAAGCACGGTGCTTGAGGCAACGTTCATAACATGGACGTTCGTGGGGATGATGATGGAATTCAGCGAACGCCGGGGGCGCTCCCACGCGACGGAAGGGGCAGGCATTCTCACTTGTGCGCAATCGGTGATTCGGTGAACAAGTAGTTCTTGAGCTGCTTGGAAATGCGGGGATCTTTGCGCCGAATCCACTCCAGCAGCATGGAGGCATGCTCTTTTTCCTCGTCTCGATTGTGCTCAAGGATAGCCTTGAGCTCCGTGTCCTTGCATGCATCGGCACGCTGGTTGTACCAATCAACGGCTTCCAGCTCTTCCATCAGGGAAACAATGGCCTTGTGCATGTCGCGTGTTTCAACGGACAGTTCCTCTATGGGCTCGTGATAACCGACACTGGACATTTTTTTCTCCTGCTGATTACTGAGCGCTTGGCGAAAATGCCTGCCCTTGATGCGAACAGGCGGATCATCGCTGCATTCCTGGCACGACACCGATGGCGCATATCGATGGTGCGCCTTCCAGCCACGGCGGCCCTGACGCACTGTACGCGGCGAGGCACCGTGCACGGTGTGCTCAGGCCGGGGGGTCTCTACGGGCGGTAGTCCTTGTTGATGTCTTCAAATTTCTTGATCTGCTTCTCGGCTTCGTCCTTCGTGATGCCGTAGGCCTCCTGGAGCTTGCCCACCAGTTCGACGCGCTTGCCGGCAATCACGTCGAGGTGATCGTCGGTGAGCTTGCCCCATTGTGTTTTTACCTTGCCCTTGAATTGTTTCCAGTTGCCTTCAACGATATCCCAGTTCATGTCAAACTCCTTTTATTCGGAACCCGACTGGCGGAATTGCCAATCAGACATCCTTCGTCGCCTCCGTCCTTTTGCCACTTGCTCCCTCGCCGTGCAACAGGCCGGACTGATTTCATGGAAACACCGGATGCAGTTGCAAGGTTAGTCGCATGATCACGCGCAATCTGTACGGTGGCGTACATAGAGCGACAGGGAACTGCTCCGCGCAACAGCAACATGTGGAAGCGGCCGGCTCATCCCGCCAATCTGAACAGAGGGATGAGTCCGAACCACAACACATAGGTCAGGGAAGCCGCCATGAGCCCGTCGATGCGGCCCGGCGGTTTTCCTGATGCAATTCGCTTGTGCAACAGCCACGCCAGCAAGATCCCGTGGGGGATGGCCACATAGGCGATGCCCGCAAAGGCGCCATCTGCCAGATTCATGACCTGCCATATCAGCCCGGCGCCGGCCGCCAGCAGTGTGAAGATGAGAGCCAGCATCAGCGCACCACGCTGCCCCAGACGCACCGCCAGGGTTCGTTTGGCGGCAGCCGTGTCCGCTTCCAGGTCCGGGATGCCGGAAAGCGTGATGGATGGCATGATCGCCAGCAGCAGGGGCACGCTCAGAAGCCATGGCCGCAGGTCGCTCCATGCGCCCCCCAGAAACACGTAGCCACACAGAATCACGCCGATGCTGTGGGTGACGGCCACATCCAGCTCGCCCAACCCGCGATAGCAGAATTTGAGGGGGTGAGCGGTGTAGCCAATGGCCAGAATCGTCATCACGCCCAGCAGCGACAGCATGGCTGGCGTGCTTGTTGGCGACATGGACAGAAGCAGCACCGAGGCAGGCAGGAAGGCCACCAACGCCACAGCGATCCCGGCTCTGACCTCTCGTGGACTCAGCAAGCCTTCCACCAGAACCCGTGAGCCGCCAGTGAATGTGCTGAAGAAGCGGTTGTTACGATCGCTCTGAAAATCCGCCATTTCGTTGATCAGCACGGTGGCCACCTCCATCAGGAACACACATAGGTAGCCGAGCCAGAAAAGAGGATTTCCGAATACGCCATGCGCAGGGGATGCAGCCAGGGCGCCCGCCGTGTACGCTATCCAGGTCATGAGATAGAACTGAAGCCGCATGCCCTTGAGCCATGCGCCGGCTTTTTGCCGTAGCTGTTCCCCCGGGGTAACTCGGCCCCGTTCCAGCCGTCGTCCCTGACGGTGAGCCCGTTCCAGCCATGTCTGCCGCTGTTGGGGACTGGAGTCCTTTACCGGACCACAGACCAGGGAACGCACGGGACGGATGCCGCAGAAACCCAGGGTCGCCCGCTCCATGGCATTCCTGCCAGGTTGGCGGTAGACAAGGCGATGGATCAGCGGCGGCGTGTCCATGGTGGTGATCAGCTGCGCGGATCGCCCGTTGAGCAGCCCCTGAAATCCTGTTCCGCCCTCGCAAGTCTTGAACGAGAACCCCGGTGTCAGCGCACGGTCCAGAAATCCCTTGAGCAGCGCGGGCATGGTTCCCCACCACGTGGGATAAACAAACACCAGATGCTCAGCCCAGAGGATCAGTTCGCGCGCTTTTCGGATGTCGTTTTCAAAGGGTTGTTGATTGGGGGAAATGGTGTGGACATGAGGGTCAAAATTCAGTGTCGCCAGCTCCAGTTGGCGCACCTCGGCACCTGCTTGCCGGGCCCCTTTGCCATAGGCATCGGCCAGCGCACCGCAAAGACTGTCGGTGCGCGGGTGCCCAAGAATGATGAGTACATTCATGAGCTACCCATTCGGGGCGCCGTTTGCTTCGGTTGTGCCGACTCAATGGCATCGACAGCGGTTGTGTCTGCGTGCATTGCGGAATGCCGTGCTGCTTTCATCCTCGCTCCATGGAGCCTTGAGCAAACAGTCTGCACCCACCCACCAGTGCAATGCCAAATACAAGATGGGCAATCAGGGTCACCCCATCGCGGGCCACCGTAAACCAGGGGAATAACGCCGTGAGCCCGTACAGATTAACCACGTAAATGGCCAGGCCATACAGGGCACCTGCCAAGAGTGCCTGCCCGGTGCGCAGGCGGCCAGCCAGGTGCGCCAGGATCAGGGCGTAAACAATGGACAGGGAAAAGTGGATCAACGTGGCAACCAGCAGGATGTCCCACTTCGGCGTCGATGGTGGAGGCAGGACACCGGTACCCATGACCAGGGCGGCCGTCAGGCGCGCATCTCGAAAAAGGGTTTCGGCGACTGGCATTTCAGCCAGCCACCACAGGACAAGCTGCGCCACGGTGGCAATCATGCCGGCGCCGAGACCGGCAACCAGCGCCAGCACCGGTTCAATCCGACCTCGCTCCTGTTGCGCGGGCCATGCCCTTGGCGTGATGGTTTGCGCCATCAAGTCGATGTTTTCCTGGCCCAGCAGCGGCGCTCCGAGCCAACGTGCCAGCCCTTCTCCGCCGTGCTCCATGACACGCGCGTGATTACGGATAAACACCGAGCGGGCAAGCGGGGCGATCAGATTCATCCACCACCGGGTGCTGCGCACATGCCATTCGCAGCGGACGATGCTGACGGCACCCCGGCGCGAGAAATGCCAGCAGCCGAACCCATCAAGGTCACCCTGGGCGCGTCCCTCGATGGCCACCAGCGTCTCGATGCGTGTGGTGCGCACCTCGAACACCAGCCGGTAAGGCAATTGCCCCTGCCAGGAATAACGCCGGATGTTGTTAATGCCATCGACATCACCGGCGGCAGTCTGCTCCACGTCCTGCGCGTCCGGCCACCAGTCCGGCCAGCGCAGTGAATTGTGAATGGCCGCGTAGACGTCCTCCAGCGGCGCCTCGATGCGCCAGATCGTCAGCAGGCGATATTCCACCACGGCGCCGCCAACGAGGCACGAAAGTGGATCAGCGGCGTCGCAGAAGGATGCCGATGACGAGTCCAGCCGCCGCCGCAACCCCGAGGGCTTTCCAGGGGTTCTCGTTGACGTATTCATGGGTGGCCTCTGCGGCCCCCTTGGCCTTTTCCGTGACCGCGATGCGCGCATCGTCGAGTCTGGATATCGCCTCGCCCAGCTTTCCTTCGATGGTCGTGCGCGCCGCGGCGAATTCCTCGGCGCTGGAACTGGCCACTTGCCTGAGCAGGTCGTCGGTATCGGCGACGACGCCTTTGAGATCTTTCACGAGCTTTTCCTTTTTGCCAGCGACAGTGCCATGGCTTGTGTTCAATTTGGTTTTCATCATGCGTCTTGGTGCAAGTGAGAGGCAGGGGCTGCTCGTGGTCCGGCCTGCCCCGGTGGGGTCAAACGTGTCATGTCACGTTTAATCCGCGTCGCCGCGATGGCGCTCGGTGCCACGATTACTTCTTGTCGCCCTTTGCCGCATCCTGGATGCTTTCACCGGCTTTTTCGATTTTTTGCCCGGCTTTCTCCGCCGCCTGGTCGACTTTCTTGCCGGCCTGCTCGACCGGGCCTTCCTGTTTCTGGCAGCCGGCTAGGGCCGCAAGCAACGCAGTCACGAGCAAGGCCACACTGACGATCTTTCCGAGTTTCATCATTTGTATCTCCTGTTGCTTACTTGAACGCAAGCGGAAGTGGCCTCGTCGGGCACTTGCGCTGCGTGTTCAGGCCATGGGCGGAAGCGACGCATCGACCGACAGGCCAAGTCCATCGCATGGCGACCATCATTTGGGTTTGCTGACTTCGTGCCCGATGACGCCGCCCACGGCAGCGCCACCCAAGGTTCCGGCCGTGCTGCCGCCGGTAAGGATGTTGCCTCCAACGGCACCGACGCCAGCGCCAATGGCCGTACTCTTGTCCTGCTGCGACATTCCGGCGCAAGCCCCCAGGCCAAGCAGCATGGCTGCGGCAACTGCACTGAGCGTGAATCTTTGTATCGTTTTCATGGGATTACCTCTTTCTAAAACATTGTGTTTATGGTGCCTGGTCCATCGTCAAGTGCGACCTACTGCTTGCCAAAACGCACCTTCGCCTGGTTCAGGCAGTAGTCCTTGGCACCACCTGCGTACATGTCGCACTTTTCCTTCTCCACCGCGTACTCGGCGTCAAGCTTGCTGGCCGCGGCGTCCTTGCGGGCGTCGGTGGCCTGGCCCTTTGCCTTGCTGCGCGCGTCGGCGGACTTCTCCTTGGCCGTGGTGTTCGCATCCGTGGTCTTCATTTGCGCCTTGGCATCGGCCTTGGCGGAAATCTCCGCCGCCTTTGCCTCCTTCACGCAAACATCCTTGGCGTTGCCGGCCATGTCGTCACATCGCTCCTTCGCCACCGCATAGTCAGCCGCCGCCTTGGCAACGCGCGCGCGGTAGTGGGACTTGGGGGTGGGCTTGTAAGCGGCATCGAGTTCGGCTCTTGTCATCTTCTCCTTGCCCTTGGCCTCAACCAGGCAGATATCTTTCGCGTTGCCGGACAATGAAGCGCAGGCTGACCTGGCCGACTTGTACTCGGCCGTGATCTTGTCCTTGCCGGCCTTGTAGTCGCTCTTCGACATGCTTTGCGCCATGGCGCCGGCGCTGAGCGCCAGGCCAATCGCCAGCGCGATCACTTTAATATTGAATTGGTTCACTATCGTTCCTTTATGTGGTGAGCTGGGGACTGATGCATTGGCGAACAATGCCGCGCATGCACCTGTCTTCGCCGAGAACGTGCCGCTTTCCGAACCGGCTCGCATTGACACGGTGCGGATATCGCAAGCAAGATGGCTCGGATAGTTCAAGGTTATGGTGAATATGCCGTGTCGTCTGTTCGCTGACGCACATAACCAGCCATCCAGGAAGGCGCGCGCCAACCAGGGTTGCGGCACACCGGCCTGGCCTTGATCGTGCGGCCCTGCACGGCCGCGCAACCGGTCCAGGGGCGTCAGGAAACCGAGAAGGTGATCGTGGGCGCGTGGGGGTCGGCGAACGAGGCGCCCAGAGCGATTTCACCGCGGCCATGCAAGACGCACTCTTCCCGCCGCAGCCGCAGGTCGGCCCCGCCACCTGAAAAACGCACCCAGCTGCCATAGGTGCTGACGTCCACCAGGATGAGACTGCCATTGCGCCAGTCGATGCGGGCATGCGCGCGCGAAACGCGGGGGTCATTGACGACGAATTCGACACTGCGCACGCGTCCGATATGAATCGGCATCTCAAACGACTTGAAGGACTTTTTCACGTCCCGCCAGGAAAGCTCGATCTGGCCGCCCAAGGCATCAACACCCGCGGCCAGCGGGTCGAGGTCGGCCTGCATGGTCAGAAAGGCGCTGGATTCATCTTCGTGCCATTCCACCTGATACACCGTGCAGGGCTCGGCCCGGCCACGAATCCTGATCGGGCCGAGCATGCGGAAGCGAACACCGTCCGATTCACTCGCGCGGTCCAGGGCGGCGCTATTGGCCCAGATCTCGTGAGGCCCCGACAGGTCGCTCAGGCGGGCGGCGATATTCACGGCGTCGCCATAGCAGTCGCCCGCCACCATTTCCACGTCTCCGCTGGCAACGCCGATCCGGATCGGCATGCGCAGCACGGGCGCGACCTGCGTGACGCGCTTTTGGTGGGTGCGCTGCATCTCCACGACGGCATCGATCGCGCCCGGACCGTTGGGAAATACCGCCAGAACGCCGTCCCCCAGGGTCTTGACCACGCGCCCGCCATGCCTTTCACACACCTTGCGGATCCAGTGGGTTACTTCTGTGACGGCCTTGGTTGCCTCGGCATTGCCAAGCGCTTCAAAGACACCCGTGCTTCCGATCAGATCGGTGAAGACGACGGTAGTGTGAACGCCCATTCCTTGTAATTATCCGTTTCGTGACACTGTTGCGAGTTTATGGCATGCCAGGCGAGCCCCAACCGCTAGGCGGATTTGAATTGCAGGGCCTTGAACTCGAGAAACTCTTCAAATCCGTAGCGGCCGTTTTCGCGGCCATTGCCAGACTGCTTGTAGCCGCCAAACGGTGCATTGCCATTGAAAGTGCCGCCATTGATATCGACCTGTCCCGTGCGGATGCGGCGCGCCACGGCGACGGCATGCGCCTCATCCTGGCTCCACACCCCCCCGCCCAGTCCGTAGATGGTGTCGTTGGCGATCCGTACCGCCTCATCTTCATCCCGGTACGCGAGGATCACCAGAACGGGGCCGAAAATCTCTTCCCGCGCCAGGGTGTCGCCCGGCTTGACCCGCAGAATGGTGGGCTGGACAAAGTAGCCCTTGTCAAATGCCGGCCGCGCCGGACCGCCGGCAACGACTTCGGCGCCTTCGCGGATGCCCTGCTCGATCAGCCCGATGACGCGGTCGCGCTGGGTGGCGCTTACCAGCGGGCCGAGCTTGCTGTCCTCAGCCAGGCTCGGCCCGATGGGGAACTTCGCAATGGCCGCCGCCGCCAGTGCCTTGACCTCCTCCAGCCGATTTTCCGGCACCAGCATGCGGGTATGGGCCGAACAGGTCTGGCCGCTGTTGAGCAGGCAGGCCGACACCGTGCCCTTGACCGCCGCCGCAAAGTCTGCATCCGGCAGGATGACGCTGGCGGATTTTCCGCCGAGCTCCAGCGCCACCCGCTTGACGGTCTGGCTGGCCAGTTCCGCCACGCGCTTGCCCGCGCGCGTGGAGCCGGTAAAGCTCACCATGTCGACTTCGGGGTGGGTCGCCAGCACCTCGCCGACCACGGGGCCGGTGCCGTTGACCAGATTGAACACCCCGGGCGGCAGACCTGCCTCGTGAATGATCTCGGCCAGCAGCATGGCGTTGACCGGAGCGATTTCGCTGGGCTTGAGCACCACGGTGCAGCCGGCCCCAAGCGCCGCGGCCACCTTGAGCGTGATCTGATTGAGCGGGAAATTCCAGGGCGTGATGCAACCCACGACACCGATGGGCTCGCGCAGCACCAGCGAGTTGGCAACTTTTTCCTCCCATTCAAAGGCCCGGGCCACCTTGGCGAAATTGGCCCAATTCCAGATCGGCGCGCCCACCTGCACCGCGCGCGCCAATTTCAGCGGCATGCCGACCTCGCGGGCAATGACGTTGGCCATCTCATCCATGCGGGCCTTCAGGCCGGCCGAGATTTTGTCGAGGTAGGCAGCACGTGTTTCCACTGGCAGGGTTGACCAGGCGTCGAACGCAGCGCGTGCCGCCCCAATCGCCCGCGCAGCTTCTTCGGCCGTGCCAGCGGGAACGGTGGCCATCACCTCCTCCGTGTTGGAGTCGTGAACCTGAAATGTTTCACTGGACTGGGCCGGGACCCATTGGCCATTGATGTAGTGGGAGGAAAAAATCTGCATGGATTGGATTTTTGGTTGGGTGTGATGTCCGATTATGAAATAAACGCCATCCCGCCCCGACGTTTGTGCGACACCGGCAATCACTCCCGGAATGGGGCAGAAACTGCCATGTTAATCAGGCATCACTTGATATTTTCAAGACAACTCGATGATTTATATGTTGTTTTTAGATAACTTTTACAAGTAAATCCGCTTGCAACTTGTCTCAGCCAGCGCTACCTTCGAACGCTTGTGACAAAAATTGGCAGGCCTAGAACAAAAAAAGACACATGCGTTGGATGGCATCAAACCTCATGAGCAGCATCAGTTCCCTGCTGGGCAGCATGTGCGCGGCAGGTGGGGATGGTGCGACCAACCGGCTGGAGGAGATTCGGCAGGCCATGCTGGAGTGCGTCGGAACGTCCGGCAGCCCCAACCTCCAGTTGCTTGAGCGGCGGATCCGGCTGGCGGGCGATGTGCAAGGCTTGTGGTACCTGCGCGGTGACCTGATGGTCGCACTCTCGGCCATGCAGGGGGAATCTGCGGCCCGCAAAAAAATCCAGAAACTCACCAGCCTTTTTGATGGCATGCTGCCGCCCGGCCTGTGTTCGCGCTCCAGCCCCTTGGGCAGCGAACGCCGGCGCGTTCAGCGCTGATGCCCCCAGACCAGCAGGGCATCGCGTTCCTGCACCAGCAGATCAACCTGGGCACCCACGGGCAGAACGACCTTGGTGGGCACATGCCCGAACGGCAGATTGGTCAGCACCGCAATCTTGAGCTGGCTGCGCAGCCAGTTCACCACGGTTTGCAGCTTGTAACCCTTGTCGTGCGGTGTCAGCTTGTACCCGGTAAACTGCCCCAGCACAATCGCCTTTTGCCGGGCCAGCACACCCGCGTGCAATAGTTGCGTCAACATGCGCTCGATGCGATAGGGGTGCTCCCCGACATCTTCCAGAAACAGGATACCGCCCTTGACCGCCGGAAAATAGGCCGAGCCCAGCAACGATGTCAAAACCGCCAGGTTGCCGCCCCACAGCACCGAATTTTTGATACGGAATTCGGCCTTGGCCCTTGTGCCATTTTCGTAAGGCGCTATTGAATTTGTAGCAACTGGAGGCGGCTCCCGGTGCTGGCGCCAGCCCGCTCCCTCGCCCTGCCCGCTGACCAGGTCGCCAAAGCAGGCTTCCATGATCTCATCCGGGCCACCGTCGTCGCCATGACCATGGCCATCCGCCCGATCCGCCTGGTCGTTCGCTCCAAAGCCTTCGCACAGCGAGGGGCCGGCCCAGGTGATGCGGCCGGTCCGCGCCAGCACGGCGCTTTGCAAGGCTGTGAAGTCGCTCAGGCCGACAAACAGCATGCCTTTGTCAATCGCCTTGGCCAGCACCTTGTAGCGGATGCCCGGCAGGATGCGCGTGAGACCATAGCCGCCACGTGAAATCAACGCCACGTCGGCACCACTGGCCGCCGCGCGATGGATTGCGGCCAGCCGGGTCTCATCATCGCCGGCAAAGCGCATGTGGCTGGCCAGCGCCGCTTCGTCCACTTCGACCTCATGGCCCAGCGTCTTGAGGCGGGCCAGCCCGCGGCGAAATGCCGCCTTGTCGCGCACGGCGCCCGAGGGCGAGTAAATATAGATGTGTTTTGTCATGAGTGAATCGGGGTCAGATTCCAATTATCGCGGGGCGAAGTGCCGAACCGCGGCCCGGGCGACCGGCTCGCCCTGCTCCGGCACAAAATGTCCGGCCTGTTCCAGCACCAGCGGTTCGGGGCAGCCGCGAATGAGTTGCCGCAGGCCGCGCATGAGCGGCAGGCCCAGCACCGGGTCCTGCGCGCCCACGGCCATCAGGGTTTGGCCATGCCAGTGTTCTTTCCAGAAATCCTGCGCCTGCCGTGACAAAGCGGCACCGTCCGCATCGTCCGATTCCGGCACCATGGGCGGGAAGGCGCGCAGCGCCGCCCGGTGCCCCCGGTCCGGGAAGGGTGCGTTGTAGGCCGCGCATTCCTCCTGGCTCATTTGCGGGTTGCCGCGCGCCAGCAGCCGCGCCACGTCAAAGTCCGGGTTTTTGGCGCACATCTCGCGCCACGCCAGAAAGCCGGCCGACAAGGGCGCATCGCCCGTGGCCAGCATGGTGTTCATCAGCAGCAGGCCGCGGTAGCGGTCCGGGGCGGCAAAAGGCAGCGTCAGCCCGAGCAGACCGCCCCAGTCCTGCACCACCAGCACCACCTTGTTCAAGTCGAGACGTTCCACCAACTCCAGCAAGACCTGCCGGTGCCAGCTGAAACGGTGAAAGTCCTCTTTCTTGGGTTTGTCGCTTTTGCCAAAACCGATGAGATCGGGCGCCACGACCCGCGCGCCCGATGCCAGAAACACCGGAATCATCTTGCGGTAGAGATAGCTCCAGGTGGGATTGCCGTGCAGGCACAGCCAGGTGACGGCCGCATCGCGCGGGCCTTCGTCCAGGTAGTGCAGGCGCAAGCCGGCCAGCGCCGGCAAATCGCTGAGGTAATGGGGGGCCCAAGGGTAGCCCGGCAGATCGGCAAACCGGGCGTCCGGCGTGCGCAGGGCGTCGTCGCGCACCGGCTGGCTGCCCAGGCGGGCATGCTCGCGCCTGTGCCGGAAGAATTCCAGCAGCAGGGCGGCGCATGCATCCTCCATCACACCGCCCTGGGCCTGGGTCTGGTGATTGAGCTGGGGCTGTGCCAGCAAGTCCAGCACCGAGCCGGCCGCGCCGGTTTTGGGATCGGTCGCGCCAAACACCACTCGCCTCAGGCGCGCATGCAGCATGGCACCGACACACATGGCGCAGGGCTCCAGCGTGACGAACAGCTCGCAGCCGTCCAGCCGGTAGTTTCCCAGCGCCTTGGCCGCCGCGCGCAGCGCCATGATTTCAGCATGCGCCGTTGGGTCATGGCCCTCGATGGGCGCGTTATGGCCCACCGCGATCACCTGGCCCTCCCGGACCACCACGGCGCCGACCGGCACTTCGCCCGCTGCGGCGGCAACACGCGCCTGCTGCAAGGCCAGCGCCATGAAGTCGGCGTCAGTCACAGTCCGCCTCCCCGGAAGTTGCTATGAATTTAATAGCTATCGACGCCCATTGCACAATGGAAAATGGCATATTTTTCATTAATTCAGAGGGCCAGTCAGGCCCAGCTTGTCCATCCATGCGGCCAGCGCGCGTTCATTGTCGTTGCCTGCGGCGTAGATGGACTTCATCGCGGCATGCGATTCGGGACGGTGCTGATTGAGTTTGAGCTTGCACTGCAAATCGGTCACCCGCAACTCAAACGCCACGATGCCCGCGAGCATCTTGTGCGCGTACGCCTCGCCCAGGCCGCGCCACTGCTCGGCGTAGGACGGCTCATGGTCGGCAATCAGTGTCTTGAGCAGACTGTCCTTGGCTGCCGCCTCCTCGATCAGCGTGGCCCGCACCGTGCAATGCACCGCCAGATAGCTCCAGGTCGGCACCCGCACCAGGTCGGGATAGACCCTGGGCGACATGTAGGCATGCGGCCCCAGAAACGTCACGACGGCCTGGGACCGTGCCTGCAGGTGGCGCCAGTGGGGATTGGCCTTGGCCACATGACCCAGCAGAACCAGCTGCTCGTCCTGCACCTGCAGATGCAGCGGCAGATGCGTGACGAATGGCAGGCCGCTGTCGTCGGTGCTGATCAGGCTGGCGAACGGATGGCCGCGCATCAGCTCGCAGGCGGCAGCGCGATCCCTGGCATTGAACTGGGGCGGCAGGTACATGTTTTCCGTGTTGTCGGGTGCAGGCGGCTATTCTGCCGCATGGACAGGCCCGCCGCGCCGGCCCGGCGGATTTCAGCGCGTGGCCCCGCGCTGCTGCAGCCAGTCCCTGAGTTCGGGCGGCGTCATGGGTTTGCCGTAGAGGAAGCCCTGTCCCTCGTGGCATCCCATGCCCTTCAGCATCTCGGCCTGGCGTTCGTTCTCGACGCCTTCGGCAATGACGGTCAGATTGAGCTTGTGTCCCAATTCCACCACCATGGCAGCGATGTGGCCGCCCGAGACATCCTGGCTGAGCTCGTTCACGAAAGTGCGGTCAATCTTGAGCCGGTCCACCGGCAACTGGCGCAAATGACCCAGACAGGAGTAACCCGTCCCGAAATCGTCGATCGCGACGGAAATGCCGAGTGCCTTGATCGCCGTCAGGGTCTCCAGGATGAAGCCGGCATCCTCCATGGCAATCGATTCCGTGATTTCCAGCTCGAGGCAGGCCGGGTTGACCCCGGTATCGGCCAGTGCCGCCTGGAGCCTGTCCACAAACTCCGGATGGCGGAACTGGATCTGCGACACGTTGACGGACATTCTCAAGCCAGGCAGGCCCATGGCCTGCAGGCGCACGAGTTCATGGCAGGCCATGCGAAGCACCCAGTCCCCGATCACGATGATCAGGCCCGAGGTTTCCGCCAGCGGAATGAAGCGTTCGGGCGGCACGAAGTCGCCGTCGGCATCGCGCCAGCGAATCAGCGCCTCCATGCCGATGAGCTGGCCGCTGTGCAGGTTCACCTGAGGCTGGTAAACGATGAAAAGCCGTTCGCTTTCGACCGCCATGCGCAGCCCTTGCAGCAGGCGGACCCGTTCGCGAATGTCAAATCCCATCTGGCTGGAATAGACGACATAGCTGCCGCGGCGGTTTTTCTTGGCGCGCTTGAGGGCGATATTGGCGTCCTTGAGCGCATCCGTGCCCGATTCCCTGACGTCGCGCAGGTGAACCAGGCCCAGCGTGGCGGTCACCGTCGTCGATTCACCCTGCACATTGAAGGGCTCGCGGAACAGCCAGAGCACGTGCGCCGGATCGATCGCGCGCGCCGGCCCCATGAGGCCAAAGGTGTCGCTGCCGATGCGCGCGATGACCGTGCCCTGCTCCAGGCCCTCGGTCAGGCGCTGCGCCACGGCCTGCAACAGCCGGTCGCCATGCTGGTGGCCCAGTGCATCGTTGACTTCGGAGAAATCATCGATATCCAGCAGCGCGATCACCCTGTCGTCGCGCTCGCTCCGGAGCAACTGCGCATCGATCAGGTCAATGAAGCGGTTGCGGTTGGGAAGCCGGGAAAGGCGATCGTAAAAGGCCAACTCATCCAGCGCCCGGATCTGCTGGTACACGCGCAGCGCGGCGGTCACGGTGGCAAACAGCTTGGTGCGCGTGAGCTCCGACTTGGTCTTGTAGTCGTTGATGTCGTAATCGTGGATGGTCTGGATCTCCGGCGCGTAACCGGGTTGCCCGGTGCGCAGAATGATGCGCACATCCGTGAGCTTGAGCACCTGGCGGATCGTCTTGACCAGCTCAAGACCGGCATGCTCGCGCTCCATGACCACGTCCAGCAGCACAATCGCGACTTCCTTTTCCCGCTGCAGGATGCCAGTGGCCTCCAGCGCGGAATACGCATGCAGGAACTCCAGGGGGCGCCCCAGGATGGTGACATCAGCCAGTGCAAAAGTCGTCGCACGGTGCACATCCGGCTCGTCGTCGACGATCAACAGGCGCCAGGCCGGCCTTTGCGCATCGTGACCCGGGCTGTCTGCATCGACGAAATCCAGCCTGTCCGTCCCTGACGTGGAATCCAGCGAATTCACCGTTTTCATCGGAACATTGTGCACCAAACTGGGGGTGCATTCGGGTCCGCTGCCGGCAGGACGGGGCTCAGTTCACTCCCACTCGATGGTGGCCGGTGGTTTGCTGCTCACGTCGTAGGTCACGCGGTTGATGCCGCGCACTTCATTGATGATGCGGCCCGACACCTTCTTGAGCAGCGCATAGGGCAGCTCGGCCCAGTCGGCCGTCATGAAGTCGCTGGTCTGCACCGCGCGCAGCGCCACCACGTAGTCGTAGGTGCGGCCATCGCCCATCACGCCCACGCTCTTGACCGGCAGGAACACGGTGAAGGCCTGGCTGGTGAGGTCGTACCAGCTTTTGCCGGAGTTGGGCTCGATGGTGGAGCGCAGCTCTTCAATGAAGATGGCGTCGGCCCGGCGCAACAAGTCGGCGTATTCCTTTTTCACCTCGCCCAGAATCCGCACGCCCAGGCCCGGGCCCGGGAAAGGATGGCGGTACACCATGTCGTGCGGCAGGCCCAGTGCCACGCCGAGCTCGCGCACCTCGTCCTTGAACAGGTCGCGCAGCGGCTCCAGCAGCTTCAGGCCCAATTGCTCGGGCAGGCCACCCACATTGTGGTGACTCTTGATGGTGACGGCCTTCTTGCTCTTGGCGCCGCCCGATTCGATGACATCAGGATAGATCGTGCCCTGGGCCAGCCACGTCGCGCCTTTGATGGCGCGACTGGTGCTCTTGCCCTGGGTCGAGGCACCGGCGGCGACGAGCCGGGCGGCCTGCGCCTTGAACACTTCCACAAACTCGCGCCCGATAATCTTGCGCTTGGCCTCGGGGTCGCTCACGCCGGCCAGTTGCCCCAGAAACTGCTCGCTGGCGTCCACCCGGATCACCTTGGCATGCAGCTTGCCGACAAACATGTCCATCACCATGTCGCCTTCATGCAGGCGCAGCAGGCCATGGTCGACAAACACGCAGGTCAGCTGGTCACCGATGGCGCGGTGGATCAGCGCGGCGGCCACCGACGAATCGACCCCGCCGGACAGGCCCAGAATGACCTCTTCGTCGCCGACCTGGGTCCGGATTTTCTCGACCGCCTCGGCAATGTGGTCGCGCATGATCCAGTCGGCCCGCACGCCGCAGATCTCCAGCACAAAACGCTCGAGAATCGCGCGGCCCTGCAGCGTGTGCGTGACCTCGGGATGGAACTGCACGGCATAGAAGCGGCGCTCCTCATCCGCCATGCCGGCAATCGGGCAACTGTCGGTGCTCGCCATGAGCTTGAAGCCGGGCGGCATTTCAGTGACGTTGTCGCCATGGCTCATCCACACGTGCAGCATGCCGTGGCCCTCGGGCGTGGTGTGGTCCTGAATGCCGTCGAACAACCGGGTGTGGCCGCGTGCCCGCACCTCGGCATGGCCGAACTCGCGCTTGTGGCCGCCTTCCACCTTGCCGCCCAGCGCGGCGGCAATCGCGTACATGCCAAAGCAAATGCCCAGCACCGGAATGCCCAGCTCGAACACCGCTTGCGGCGCGCGCAGGGTTTCGTCCTCCCACAGGCTGGCATGGCTGCCGGAGAGGATCACCCCCTTGAGTAAACCGTCCCTGGCGTACTCGCGCACCCATTCGTCCGTCACATCGCAGGGATGGACCTCGCAAAACACATGGGCCTCGCGCACGCGCCGCGCGATCAGCTGGGTCACTTGCGAACCGAAGTCGAGGATGAGAATTTTCTGGTGCATAAGAGATTCTGGTTAAAACGCGTGACCCATCTCAAGAACACCGCGGAACCGGCTTCGCCGGGCCGCTGGTGTTGCCCCCTGCAAGGGGGGTGGCGCAGCGACACGCAGTGCGCGCAGCCTGGGGTGTTCAACTCATTCCGCCCGGTAATTCGGCGCTTCCTTGGTGATCTGCACATCATGGACATGGCTTTCGCGAATGCCGGCCGTGGTGATTTCCACGAATTCCGCCTTGTTTTTCATGTCCTCAATCGTCGCGCAACCGCAGTAGCCCATGCTGGCGCGCACGCCGCCGGCCATCTGGAACACGATGGAGACCATGGAGCCCTTGTAGGGCACCCGGCCCTCGATGCCCTCGGGCACCAGCTTGTCGGCATTGGGGTTGCCGGTGCTCGATTCCTGGAAATAGCGATCGGCGCTGCCCTGCTGCATGGCGCCAATGGAGCCCATGCCGCGGTAGCTCTTGTAGCTGCGGCCCTGGAACAGGATCACCTCGCCGGGCGCCTCTTCGGTGCCGGCGAACATGCCGCCCATCATCACGGTGCTGGCGCCGGCCGCGATCGCCTTGGCGATGTCGCCGCTGTAGCGGATGCCGCCGTCGGCGATCAAGGGGATGCCACTGCCCTGGAGGGCGGTGGCCACGCTGTCGATCGCCATGATCTGCGGCACGCCGACACCGGCGACGATGCGCGTGGTGCAAATCGAGCCGGGGCCGATGCCGACCTTGACCGCATCGGCTCCCGCCTCGGCCAGGGCCAGCGCCGCCGCGCCGGTGGCGATGTTGCCGCCGATCACGTCAATCTGCGGGTAGTTTTGCTTGACCCAGCGCACGCGCTCGATCACGCCCTTGCTGTGGCCGTGCGCCGTGTCCACCACGATGGCGTCCACGCCCGCCTTGACCAGCGCCTCCACGCGCTCTTCCGTTCCCTCGCCCACGCCCACGGCGGCACCCACGCGCAACTTGCCGTGCGCGTCCCGTGCTGCGTTCGGAAAACTGGTCTGCTTGGTGATGTCCTTGACGGTGATCAGGCCCTTGAGTTCAAAGCTGTCGTTGACCACCAGCAGGCGCTCGAGCTTGTACTTGTTCAGCAAGGCCTTGGCTTCCAGCAGCGTCGTTCCATCGGGCACCGTGATGAGTTTCTCGCGCGGCGTCATGATCTGGCTCACCGGGATTTCGTAGCGCGTCTCAAAGCGCAAATCGCGGCCGGTGACAATGCCCACCACCTTGCCGCCGTCGCAAACGGGGAATCCGGATACGCCCAGCTGCTCCGACAAGGCCATGACCTGATAGACCGTGTGTTCCGGGGTGATGACCACCGGGTCGCGCAGCACGCCCGATTCATAGCGTTTGACCTTGGCCACTTCGGCCGCCTGCTGCTGGGGCGTGAGGTTCTTGTGAACGATGCCGATACCGCCCTCCTGCGCAATGGCGATGGCCAGCCGGGCTTCCGTCACGGTATCCATGGCGGCGGACACCAGCGGCAGATTCAAGGCAATGTTGCGGGAAAAACGGGTCGCAAGTGAGGTGTCCTTGGGCAGGACTTGGGAGAACGCTGGCACCAGCAACACATCGTCGAAGGTGAGCGCTTTTCCGAGAAGGCGCATATCAAAGCTCCAAAAGAAAGATTGTACCCGCGAGCTAAATTCGCACCCGAGGCCAGCCATTGACACTGGCAAAGCGTGCGAAACGGCCCTGACAAACGGATACACAAAACCGCCGAATGGCAGCGCCTCCTTCGAAATCGCCCTGCCACGGCGCTAAACTCCACACATGAACCTCATTCGCATTCTTTTCGCGGCGCTGGCCTGTGTGTTCTCGCTGTCCGTGGCGGCGCAATGGCAGTGGGTGGACAAGGACGGACACAAGGTGTTCAGCGACCGTGCGCCACCGGCCGACATTCCCGAGAAAAACATCCTCAAGCGGCCTGCCGGCCGGGGCACGGTTTCCGATGCGGCGCCGGCGCCGCAAGCCGGTGCCAGCGCCCCCAGGCTGAGCGGGGTTGACAAGGACCTTCTCGAGAAGAAAAAACAAGCCACGGAAGCCGACGCCGCCAAGCGCAAGGCCGAAGAGGAAAAGATTGCCAAGGCGAAAGCCGAGAATTGCGAGCGCGGCAAACGAGCCAAGGCCAATCTTGATTCCGGCATGCGCATTTCCCGCACCAACGCCAAAGGCGAGCGCGAGTTTCTTGATGACGCCAGCCGCCTGGCCGAATCGCAGCGCATCCAGTCCATCATCGACACGGACTGCCAATAGACGGCGCGGGGGCAGCCGCCCCTAGGACCTGTGCACACTATTTTTGCAAGTGCGAACGGGCCCTAGTAGCCGGCCTTGCCGCCGGCCCGCTTCCTGGCAAACAGCCCGGCGCTTCGGGCCCCCTGCTTTGCAAAACGCTCCCGGCGCGCCACCTTGGGGTCGACCTTGAGCGGCCGGTAGATTTCCACCCGGTCATGGTCCCGCAGGGCTTGGTCCAGGGCGGCCTTGCGGCCCCACACGCCCACCACGGCCGATTCAAGACGCAAGTCGGGAAACGCCTCCAGCATGCCGCTGGCGCGTAGCGCCGCCTCGACACGGCTGCCATCGGCCAGCGTGAGCTGGATTTCACTGACGTGCCGGGGAGCGGCCGAGTAAACCACGGTCACCTGAATGCTCATGTCATTCCCCATAGACCTGCGCGGCCCGCTTGACAAAGGCATCCACCAGGCTGCCGGCGATCTTGTCAAAGACCGGCCCCACCAGCCGGCCCAGGGTGGCATTGTCAAAGCCATAGTGGAGCCTGAATTCGACCCGGCACGCACGCTGGGCGCCATCCCCCAGCGGCAGGAAATTCCATTGCCCATCGAGCCTGGAAAACGGGCCCTTGACCAGCCGCATGGCGACCTGCCGCCCCGGCAGGTGCTCGTTGCAGGTGGTGAAGGTCTGGCGGATGCCACTGAAGGAAATGCCGATTTCGGCGGTCATGCCGGCGGCGTGCGCGGCCAGCGTTTTGGCATGATCGCACCAGGGAAGGAACTTCGGATAGTCGTCCACGCCCGTGACAAGGGCGTACATTTCCTCCGGGCTGTACCAGATCAGGACGGACTTGTGAACAGTTTTCATAGAATGCAGGGTTGGCACACGCCAAACCAGCGGCAATTGTAAGTTTGCCGTGTGCCCCCAACTGATGCTCATGGCCAAAAAACCCGATACCTCCTCCCGCATTGCCGACAACAAGAAGGCCGCCTTCAATTATTTCTTCGAGGAACGCTTCGAGGCCGGCATGGTGCTCCAGGGTTGGGAGATCAAGGCCCTGCGCGAGGGCAAGGTCCAGCTCACCGATGGTTATGTGGTGATCCGCGACGGCGAGCTGTATCTGATCGGCTGCCAGATCAATCCCCTCAAGACCGCATCGACCCACATCAACCCGGATGCCGTGCGCACCAAGAAGCTGTTGCTGCACAAGGAAGAAATCAAGCGGCTCATCGGCAAGGTCGAGCAAAAAGGCTATACCCTGGTGCCGCTGAACCTGCACTGGAAAACCGGCAAGGTGAAGTGTGACATCGCCCTGGCCAAGGGCAAGGCCGAACACGATAAGCGCGACACCATCAAGGACCGCGAAGGCAAGCGCGAGGTGGAACGCGCCATGAAAGACCGCAATCGCTAACTATTTTCCTCACGGCATGGAATAAACCCCGGCCTTTTGGTGTTTATCCGGTTGCACACGCTTTTGTGCTGCATCCAACAGGAGAAAACCATGAAATTAACGGCTTTCCGTGCTCGCCGCACGGTCCAGATCCTCGCCCTGTCCGCCGCCATGCTGGGCGGCTGTGCTTCGATGGCGGATGTGCCCGTCAAAGCGGCCGATGGCGTGCTGACCGGGCCGAACGGCATGACGCTCTATACCTATGACCGCGACACCGCCGGCAGCGGCAAGTCCACCTGCAATGGCCCCTGCGCCACCAACTGGCCGCCCTTGATGGCCGCCGACATGGACAAGGCAAGCGGTGACTTCAGCATCATTACCCGCGACGATGGCAAAAAGCAGTGGGCGCAGAAAGGCAAACCGCTGTATTACTGGGCCAAGGACATGAAACCCGGCGACAAGACCGGCGACGGTTTCAACAAAGTCTGGCAAGCCGCCAAGCCCTGAGGCCGACCGCTGGCCGGCCCGGTCCGGCAGCCCAGCGCCCAGGCCGACAAGCCGCCATGAATCGCCAGCCCCTCATCGACCACATCCCCAGTCTGCGACGCTATGCGCGGGCGCTGACGGGGGACGCCTGGGTCGCGGACGATCTGGTGCAGGACACCCTGGAGCGTGCCTGCTCCAAATGGCGCTTGTGGCTGGCCGGCACGGACCTGCGGGCCTGGCTGTTCACGCTGATGCACAACCTCTTTGTCAGCCAGGTTCGCCGCGCGGTCCGCCAGAGCGCGGCGGCGACCCTGGTGGATGTGGATGACGTGGCGCACCAGCTGATCGCCCCGGACGCGGCACAGGACTGCGTCCTGGACCTGCAGCGCTGCCTCATGCGCCTGCCCGATGAACAGCGGGCGGTGCTGCTGCTGGTCAGCATGGAAGACCTGTCTTACGAAGCGGTGGCCCAGGTCACCGGCGTTCCCATTGGCACGGTGATGTCCCGTTTGTCACGGGCACGCAGCCGCCTGCGCGAACTGATGGACGGCGCAGGCGACCGGCCTGCTTTTCCACGCGCGCCGGCCTCGTCAAGTCAGGGTGATACCCCGCTGCTGCGCCGAATGAAATGAAAACCCCGAGCAAAACCATGGACCCGCAAGCCACCACGCCCATCACCGAGGAAGAACTGCACGCCCTGCTGGACGGGCGGCTGTCCGAGGCTGAACGCCAAGCGCTCCAGGCGCGGCTGGCGGATGATGCCGCGGCAACGGCCACGCTCAGTGCCTGGCGCCAGCAACGGGACAGCCTGCAAGGCCTGCACAGCCAGGTGCTGCACGAAACCATGCCGCCCTCGCTGCTGGCGGCAACGCAGCGCGCCGCCAGCGCCTGGCAGCAGCTCGATCAATGGGGGCGCTGGGGCGGCATCGCGGCTGGCGTCATGCTGACCTTCTGCCTGGGCTGGCTGTCGCACGGGCAATGGCAGATGACGGGAGCCCAGACCCTGTCCAGGGCCCACCAGCCCAGCCGGGAATTCATCCACCAGGCCGCGCTCGCGCACGCGATCTACACGCCGGAGCTGCGCCATCCAGTGGAAGTCACTGCAGCCCAGCAGGATCATCTGGTTCAGTGGCTGTCCAAATGCGTGGGCAAGCCGCTCAAGGTACCCAATTTGTCGGCGCAAGGTTTCGAGTTGCTTGGCGGCCGCCAGTTGCCGGGTGACGAGGGCGCGCGCGCGCAGTTCATGTTCCAGAACGCCGCGGGGGAACGCATCACCCTGTATCTGGGTGCGCTCAGCGGCAAGGCCCGGGATGCCGGCAAGGGCGAAACCGCCTTTCGTTTTTCAGCGGACGGGCCGGTGCCCGGCTTTTACTGGGTGGACCATGGATTCGGTTATGCGCTAACGGGTAGGCTGCCGCGCGAGGGCCTCATGAAGCTGGCCGAGGCGGTTTACCGGCAGCTCTGAGCGGGCCGGCTTCAGCGCAGGTCGCGCAAGGGGTGGGCATGCGCCGGCCACGGCGAGACGAAGAACGGCGCCACCATCCGCGGCGTGACCTCTTCAATGCGTGCCGGATTCCACTTCGGAGTCTGGTCCTTGTCCACCACCAGGGCGCGGATGCCCTCCATGGTTTCCGTGGCCGGGCCGAAACGGCCCAGGTGCCGGCTGCTGAAGCAGTGACGCACGATGTCGCGCTCCATGCGCAGATCGTCGGCCAGCGACATCCGGCGGGCGCGCCGGATCTGCTCCAGCGTCACATGCAGCATCAAAGGGGAACGCTGGCGCAAGGTGGCCGCCGTCTGGCGGGCCCAATCGGACGGCGCCGCTTCCAGCGCATGAATGATGTCCGACACCGATTCCAGCGAAAAATAGTGGTCGATTTCAGCTCCAGCCCCCGCATCATGGGCGTAGTCAGCTATCAAATATGTAGCAACCCAACGCTGCAGGGAGGCCTCGTCCAGCGTCTGCAGCCGGCCCAGCGCATCCCACGCCGGGCCCAGGCTGGCTGCCTCGAAGCAGGCGTCGGCCAGGCCCAGTGCCAGCGCCTGCCCGGCGCCGATCGCCTCGCCCGTGAGCGCCAGCCACTCGCCGCTGCGGCCCGGGCAGCGGCTCAGGAAATAACCGCCACCCACGTCGGGAAACAGGCCGATATTGGTCTCGGGCATGGCCATTTTCGTGCGCGGTGTCACGATGCGCAGCCTTGCGCCCCGGGCACGCGCGGACGGGGCTACCCGGCCCGCGCCTTCATGTTCACCCGCAGGGTCTGCCAGGGCACCGCCCTGGCACAGACCCATGCCGCCGCCCATGACGATGCCGTCCATGAAGGCGATATAGGGCTTGGGGTAGCTGTGGATCAGGTGGTTGAGCGTGTATTCCTCGGTGAAGAAGTCCTCGAGTTCGGCATCGGCAGCCAGCACCGCCTGGTGGAAAAAGCGGATGTCGCCGCCCGCGCAGAACCCGCCGAAGGGCGCCACTTCGCCGCCGGTGGGGCCCGCCTTGCTGCTGCCACGTATCGCCACCGCCTGGATTCGTTCGTCATCCCGCCAGGCCAGCAGGTAGGCGGCGAGCGCGCGGATCATTGGCAATGACAGGGCGTTGAGCGCGCGCGGCCGGCTCAGGGTAATGCAGCCGAGCCGGCCCCTGATTTCGACCACCACTTCGTCGCAGTTCACATCCAGTGCATGACTCATCTTCTTTGCTTCCATCCAATCCATTCATTCACGACCAGCGCACCAACGACCATGGCACCACCGGCCAGGACCCGCGGGCCGGGCACTTCGTTGGCTCCCAGCCACGCCAGCACGATTCCGAACACGATCTCCAGCAAGGCCAGCAAAGACACTTCGGGTGCCTTGAGGACGCGGGCACACATCACGGCCAGGGTACAGGGAATGGCCAGCTGAAACAGGCCCAGCAAGGCCAGCAGGCCGATGTCATGCGGCGTGGCGTGAAACGGGTAGGCCAGCGGCAGCGTGATGAGGGTGGAGATCGCGGCACCCAGCAGCACCGAGGGCACCAGATCGACACCGCGGCCCTGCGCCTGGGCGTGCTGGACCACGGTCCAGTTCATGGCGGCCGCCAGCGGAACGCACAGCGTCACCAAGGTTCCCATGAGCTGCCCGCCGGACGCCTGGGCGCCGTACATGAAGGAGATTCCCGCCCCGGCGACCACAATGGCCAGCCAGGTGCGCGCCGGGATGTGGTGGCCAATGGCAAGCCGCGCCACCAGTGCCGTGAACAGCGGCCCCAGCGCCATGGTCAGCAGCACATTGGCCACGCTGGTGAGGGTGAGGGCCAGCATGAAGGCGGTGAACATCACGCTCCAGCACACGCCCGACAGCCACTGGGCGGCGCTGCCCCGGCGAATCTCGCGCCACACTGGGCGCCCCTGAAACAGGGGCAGGATGATCAGCAGCGACAGCAGCGTGAAAAAGCTGCGCCAGAAGGTCACCTCAAAACTGCGGGCGGACTCCAGATGGCGCGTGACGACGCCGGCGGTGGACCACATCAGGGTCACCGCCACCATCACAAGAACGGCCTGGCTGTGGCTTGGTTTCATGGTTCACATAAAAAAGCGGGCCATGCAGCCCGCCTTGGATCCCGACTCAATACCGGGACGAAACGCCCGCGTCCATGTTACAGGGATTAGCGGCCAGCGCGCTTGCGCTCGCCCTCTGTCAGGTAGCGCTTGCGCAGCCGAACGCTCTTGGGCGTGATTTCAACCAGCTCGTCGTCCTCGATGAACTCCACACCGTACTCCAGCGTGAGTTCAATCGGGGGCGTGATCTTGATCGCGTCTTCCTTGCCGGAAACGCGGAAGTTGGTCAGCTGCTTGGTGCGCGTGGCATTCACCACGAGGTCGTTGTCGCGGCTGTGGATGCCGACAATCATGCCTTCGTACACCGGATCATTGGCCTTGACGAACATGCGGCCGCGGTCGTCCAGCTTGCCCAGCGCGTAGGTGAAGATTTCACCGGCGTCCATGGAGATCAGCACGCCGTTTTTGCGTCCGCCGATCTCGCCCTTGTGCGGCTCGTAGCTGTCGAAGATGTTGGAAATCAGGCCGGAGCCACGCGTCAGGTTCAGGAATTCGTTGGTGAAACCGATCAGGCCGCGCGCCGGGATGCGGTATTCCAGGCGCACGCGGCCACGGCCGTCCGATTCCATGTTCACCAGGTCGCCCTTGCGTTCGCCCAAGGCCTGCATCACGCCGCCCTGATGGGTTTCCTCGATGTCGGCGGTCACCAGTTCGATGGGCTCGTGGCGCACGCCGTCCACATCCTTGTACACGACGCGCGGCTTGCTGACCGCCAGTTCAAAACCTTCGCGACGCATGTTCTCCAGCAGAATAGTCAAGTGCAGTTCGCCGCGACCCATGACCTCAAAGATGCCTTCTTCGTCGGTTTCCTTGACGCGCAGGGCCACGTTGTGCTGCAGTTCCTTTTGCAGGCGGTCCCAGATCTGGCGGCTGGTGACGAACTTGCCCTCGCGGCCGGCCAGCGGGCTGGTGTTGACGCAGAAGTTCATGGTCAGGGTCGGTTCATCGACCTTGAGCATGGGCAGCGGCGCCGGGTTGGTCGGGTCGGTAATGGTCACGCCAATGCCGATGTCCGTCAGGCCGTTGATCAGCACGATTTCGCCGGGACCGGCTTCCGTGGCCTGCACGCGTTCCAGCCCCTGGAAGGTCAGCACCTGGTTGATCCGGCCCTTGACGGCCTTGCCGTCCGGGCCCTCCATCACCACCACGTCCATCATGGGCTTGATCGTGCCCTGGCTGATGCGACCGACACCGATGCGTCCCACGAAAGTCGAAAAGTCGAGCGCGGAAATTTGCAGCTGCAGCGGCGCCGCGGGGTCTCCCTGCTGGGCCGGCACATGCTTGAGCACGGTGTTGAACAGGGCCGACATGTCGGGACCCCATTGCTCGCCCGGCGCGCCCTCTTCCAGCGACGACCAGCCGTTGATGCCCGAGGCGTAGACCACGGGGAAATCCAGCTGTTCATCGGTGGCGCCGAGCTTGTCGAACAAATCGAAAGCGGCGTTGACCACGAAGTCGGGGCGCGCGCCGGGCTTGTCCACCTTGTTCACCACCAGGATGGGCTTGAGGCCCAGGGCCAGCGCCTTCTTGGTCACAAAGCGGGTCTGCGGCATGGGGCCTTCCTGCGCGTCAATCAGCAGCACCACGCCATCGACCATGCTCAAGGCGCGTTCCACCTCGCCGCCGAAGTCGGCGTGACCGGGGGTGTCGACGATGTTGATGTGCGTGCCTTCCCAGGTCACGGCGCAGTTCTTGGCCAGGATCGTGATGCCACGCTCTTTTTCGATGGCGTTGTTGTCCATCACGGTGTCGACCACTTTCTCGTGCTCGGCAAAGGTGCCGGACTGGCGCAGCAATTGGTCGACCATGGTGGTCTTGCCGTGGTCGACGTGGGCGATGATGGCGATATTGCGGATTTGTTTAATGCTCATGATTCACTTTCTTTAATCTGTTCCGGCATCGCCTGTTGCGCTTGAGATGGGCCAATCTCAAGCGGGCTCAACAGCCGGCTTGGTATCAATTCACCGGCCTTCACATGGGCGGTACCCAGCAAAGTCCGCGTCGCCTGACCTGAGCCCGCGAAAGGGCCAAATACGGCGACTGCTTCTGCATCAGGCCAGCTCCCGCGGCGACGAACGCCACTGAGAAACCGACCTGCATTCTCACTGTCCAGCGTGACAACCGCATGATCGCCCAGCAGCGACTCCACCGGCCTCAGGCACGCCAGACGCTCATCCTCCGTCATGGCCGCCAGCGCATCGAGCGTCACGCATTGCGCCAGCTCAAAAGGGCCGGTGGCCGTGCGGCGCAGGGCCGTCAGGTGCGCGCCGCACCCCAGCACCTCGCCGATGTCCTCGGCCAGCGTGCGGATATAGGTGCCCTTGCTGCAAGTCACTATCATTTTAATAGCTTGCTGCGCCCTGTTTTCGAGGGCCGGGGAGATTTTCAATTCGTGAATCGTGACTTCGCGCTCATCCCGCTCGACTTCCAGGCCGGCACGTGCATATTCATACAGCGCCTTGCCGTCCTTCTTGAGCGCGCTGTACATGGGCGGCACCTGCCGGATCACGCCGGTGAACTGGCGCGCCACCCGGGCAATGTCGGCCTCGCTCACGTTCACTGGCCGCTCCTGCAGCACCTCGCCCTCGGCGTCGCCCGTGCTTGTCTTCACGCCCAGACGGGCCACGGCCTCGTAGGTCTTGTCGGCATCCAGGTGCAGCTGGCTGAACTTGGTGGCCGCGCCAAAGCACAGGGGCAAGACGCCGGTGGCCAGCGGATCAAGCGTGCCGGTATGGCCCGCCTTTTCCGCGCGCAGCAGCCATTTCGCCTTCTGCAAAGCGTTGTTGCTGGACAGTCCCAGCGGTTTGTCGAGCAACAACACCCCATGCACAGGGCGCCGTTGCACCCGTGTGCGAGGCGCGTTCATGGCTAGTCGTCCTTCGCCCGCGAGGAAACCGCCTTGGCAATCAGGGCATTCATGTCGGCCGCCCGCTCCGGGGTGCGGTCGAACTGGAAATGCAGCGTTGGCACGGTGTGAATGTGCAGGCGCTTGAACAGGCCACTGCGCAGGAAGCCGGCGGCCTGGTTCAGGGCATCCTGCGTGGCCTGCGGATCGCCCAGCAGCACGCTGAAAAACACCTTGGCGTGGGCATAGTCCGGCGTGACTTCCACCGCCTGGATCGTGACCATGCCCACTCCCACGCGCGGGTCCTTCACCTCGCGCGCGATCAACTCCGTCAGATCGCGCTGGATCTGATCGGCAACCTTGAAGCTGCGGTTGGGTGTGGTTGACTTTTTCGCGGCCATGCAAAATCAGAGGGTACGGGCAATTTCCTTGACCTCGAAGAATTCCAGCTGGTCGCCCACGGCGATGTCGTTGTAATTCTTGAGCTTGATACCGCACTCGAAGCCTTCCTTGACCTCGCGCACGTCGTCCTTGAAGCGCTTGAGCGTGTCCAGCTCGCCCGTGTAGATGACCACGTTCTCGCGCAGCAGGCGGAAACGCGCATCGCGGCGCACCACGCCGGCCGTGACCATGCAGCCCGCGATCGTGCCGATCTTGGTGGCCACGAACACGGTGCGGATCTCGGCCGTGCCGATGACCTCTTCGCGCTG